>JAVXVG010000018.1:0-77037 GCA_032229975.1 Acidobacteriota bacterium
TCGAAGGGTAGAACTGAAACTGCGCGAAGTTAGACACAGTGCCCGCATTGATGAGCAAAGGGACAACGCCCGCCCCGCTCGACGAGAGCAGCCCGACGCCGCCACCCGCTTCGGTCAGCAATGAATCACCGAGGTTGCCCGCGTTGTCCGTCCACTTCGCGAGCCGGTTCTGCGAGCCTGTGCCAGCCGCCGCAGTCGAGAGCGTGCCGCCGGGCATGGCCGTCGAGCGCAGGCCACTATTGCCCTGCGCCGACTTCAAGACTGTGCCGTCATCGAAGACGATGCCGCCGCGCGCGCGTAACGTGCCCGCCACATCGAGCGTCGCCTGCGGATCGCTCGTGCCAATGCCGACGCGACCGTCGTCAGTGATACGCACGCGTTCCACGTCCACGCCCGCGAAGAAGTCGCCCGTGCTAAACGTGAGTCCGCCCCTCGTGCTCGACACCACACCGGCCCGGCCATCATGCGTCGCAACGGTGACGGCGCGATCCTTACCTTCACGCATGATCGTCATCGAACCCGCCGACTCGGATGCGTCGATCTTCAGCGACTGCCTGTTCGCCGCGAGAGACTTCGCCTGCGCGGGCCCGAGAACATTTTCGCGCGCCGCTTCGAGCGTGACACGATCTGACGTGACCGACATCGCGGCGAGCCTCTGCGTCGCGCGGTTGTGCAAATCTTTCAACGTCACGACGCACAGGTAAGAACCGTTGGACAGGCCCTGCTCAACGTCCGTCGTCATCCAGTCGATGACGCCGCCGGAGCGCGCGCCCGAATCGAAGACGAGCGCGCCCGCGTTGGAGTAGATTTGCAGACGCACCTGCAAGACCTCGCCCGGTGCGGCAAAGCGCACGCCCGCATCGGACGCCGAAGCAGTCACCGCCGGGGCCTCCTGCGTCTCAGCCGACTGCTGATCGTTTGTTTGGGCCTGCGCGTTTGCGGGCGTCTGCGCCGCGAGAGAGCCGCAGAGGATGACGATTGCGAGAAACGCGGAGAAGATTTGACTTGATATGTTCATCTCGATACCCCTTTACCTTCCGTGCGCGACGACTGATGAAACTGCCACGCTCTCTATTGAGTTTATGAATGGAGCGCGACCCTCGCCGTGTTCGGTTCTGCGCCCTCACACAACCAACGCGCAGTCTCGCGGCAAAAAGGATCACCGGGAAACGGTGAGGTCGGAACGATGAATGACGAACGATGAAGTGAAGACGAAGTTATTACTTATCGTTCAACGTTCCTGCTTCATCGTTTTGCGCTGCTTGCTCAAACGGGCGCGTCGTGATTATTCTGCGCGAGTCTCGCGTCGTGATGTGGTATCTCTTTGGCGAGGAGTTTATCGGGATGCAAAAGTTGGCGAACGATGCGCGTGTCTGCAAGCGTTGCGGCGAAGAGGCGTTCGGAGAAGCGGCGCGTTGCGCGCATTGTGGCGGGCGCGTTGCGAGCGCGCGCACCATGCGACTGCTCGGCTGGACGCAAGTCGGGCTCGGCTCGTTTCTCGTCCTCTTCATGGGGACGATCACTTACTACGTGGCGCGCATCATCTATCACACGGGCGAGCCGGGCACGGGCGCGCGCTTCACGGGCGGCCCTGAGATGGCCCTCTACATCTTCGGCCTCTTCGGGCTCGTACTGATCTTCGGCGTCGCTTGCATCGCAAGCGGCGCGTGGCAAGCGCACTACGCCAGACAGAATCGCAAGCTCATGTTCATCATCCTCGGTCTCGGCGTGTTGTTCATCGTCATCGGCACGGCTCTCAGATTCGTGGAGCACTAACACGCTACGGACGACGAGCGATCTCGACAACGCGCGCACGCGTCGCGCTTCGACCCGAAACACGATCCAATGACACAGACTCAAACACAACCCGCCGCGCGCGTCGCCACGACCGAAGAGATCAGATCGCACTTCCCCGCGCTCGAACGCACGCACGCGGGCCACCCGATCGCCTACTTCGATGGCCCCGGCGGCACGCAGGCTCCGCGCGCCGTCGGCGAAGCGGTGGTCGATTATCTTTACAATCACAACGCGAACACGCACTGGGAATATCCGACGAGCGCGGAGACCGACGCTGCGCTCGAAGATGCGCGACGCGCCTTCGCGGACTTCTTCAACGCCGCGCCCACTGAAATAGTCTTCGGCGCGAACATGACGACGCTCACGCTCCATCTCTCGCGCGCGCTCGGTCGCACCTTCAACGCGGGCGACGAGATCGTCGTCACCGAACTCGATCATCACGCCAACGTCGATCCGTGGAAGGAGCTTGCGCGCGATCTTTCACTGAACGTCCGCATCGTGCGCTTGATCCCTGAGACGGGCCAGCTCGACTGGGAAGAGTTTCAGAGACTCGTTAATGAGCGCACACGACTCGTCGCCTTCGGCGCGGCGTCGAATGCGCTCGGCACGATCAACGACGTAAGTAGAGGTATCAAACTCGCGCGCGACGCGGGCGCGCTCACTTTCATCGACGCCGTCCACTACGTCCCGCACGCGCTCACAGACATGCGCGAGTGGGATTGTGATTTCCTCGCCTGCTCCGCTTACAAGTTCAATGGGCCACACGTTGGCATTCTCTACGCGCGACGCGCGCTGCTCGACGAGTTGCAATTCCACAGGCTGCAGCCCGCGCCCGACTATGCGCCGGAGAACGCCGAGTCCGGCACGCTCAATCACGAGGGAATAGTCGGCGCGGCGGCGGCGGTTGATTTCCTCGCTTCGCTCTCGCGCGGTGGCGATGATGCCGCAACGCGCCGCGAACGTCTCGCGCGCTCCTTCGCAGAGCTGCACGCGCGCTCGTCGCTTCTCGTTGAAACTTTGTGGGATGGCCTCTCAAGCATTGAAGGCGTGCGACTCTACGGGCCCCCGCCCGTAGAGCCGCGCACGCCGACGGTCGCTTTTACTGTCGAAGGCGTGCCTTCGGACGAAGTCGCGCGTAGGCTCGCGCGACGCGGCGTCTTCGTCTCGCACGGCGACTTCTACGCGCAGACGGTCGTCGAGCGTCTCGGTCTCTCGCAGGACGGACTTGTTCGCGCGGGCTGCGCCGTCTATACGAACGAAGAGGAGATCGCGCGACTCGTCGAAGGCGTCCGCACGATCCGCGATGGCTGATCGGATCGCAAGCTGCTTGACGCGGCGACGATCAAAAACTGAAGCTCGCGCTTCGCAACGTATGCGAAGCGCGAGCTTTCATTTTTACTCGTTGTAAATTTTCGCGCTCTAGTGACCGAGGGCCGACCAGACGAACGTGAGCGCGGGCTGGCTGCGCGAGACGAGGAACGACCAGCCGTGATCGCCGGGGACGAGCGCGAACTCATGCTTGATTCCCGCTTCGTCGAGCGTGGCGTCGAGTTTCTGGTTGCCGCCTTGAAAGCCGTAGCGGTCGTGGTCGCCCACGTCGAAGTAGATTTTGAGTCGCTTGATCTGCGCGACGTTCGCGCGCGCGAGTTGGAGCGGGTTATTCATCTGGAAGTAACTCATGTCGGGCGGCGTGCCGAAGAGTTTGGTGGCGAGCAGGTAACGATAGCCCGCGCGTCTATCGGTCGCGTCCGTGGGCTGCGCTGGCAGCTCGTCGAAGAGCGCCGCGCTGTGCGCGGCCACTGCCGCGAACAACTCCGGATGTTTGAAGGCGATCAAGAGCGCGCCGTAGCCGCCCATCGAGAGTCCTTCGATAACGCGCTCCGTCGCCTTCGCCGTCGTGCGATAGTGCGTATCGACGAACGGCAAGAAATCTTTCACGACCGCATCCTCATAGCGCGCGCCATCCTTCGCGTTCAGATAAAAACTGTTCGCGCCGTAAGGCATCGCGACAATGAACTCACCGATCTTACCCGTCGCCCTCAATTCTTCGAGTCGCGACTGCAGTCCTTCGTTCTCCCAACTGCGCTCGTCGTTGTTGAGCCCGTGCAGGAAGATGACGAGTGGGTATCGCTGCTTCTGCTTCGCATCGTAAGATGCAGGCAGAGAGATCGCGCAGCGCACCTTCTGACCGAGCGACGCTGATTCAAACTCCGTGTACTCGATGCGGCCCTTCGGCGCGGAGGTCTGCGTCGTAGCCGGTTGCGACTGTGGCGGCTGCTGCGACGACTGTTGCGACGACTGTTGCGACGAAGCAGCTTGACCATGAGTCGCATTGTCGTTGCCGTGCGTGAGCACGCGCGCGGAGGCACACGCGGCGAGCGCAAAAACCATTGAGAGTGTGAGCGCGACGAGCGATGCGCGAAGGCCCACGCGTGTTTGCGCGTGAGCCTCTGCGTGAATGTTTCGCGCGAACAAGTCGGCGAGACTGCGTGTGCGATCTTTCAAGTTCAGTTGATCCTTTCTCTTCGCCCTCGCGCGTTACTCCGCCGGTCGCGAGGGATGCGTCGGAAAGTGGTTGAGACCGAGGCGCGCGGCTGATCGGTCGCTCAAGTCGATCATCGAGGCGGCGTTGATGGCGGCGGCGATGCAGATCGTCTCGCTGATCTCTTCCTTTGTCGCGCCGAGCGCGAGGGCCTTCTTCATGTGACCGTCGAGACAGCCCTCGCAGTTGGCGACGAGCGATGCTGCGATAGAGATCAACTCCTGCACCTTCGGATCAAGCACGCGACGCTCCGGTGTGTAGTACAACTCCTTGTAGTACGCGCCGTAAACTTTCTTCATACGCGGCTCAAGCATCGAGTACGAAGACGGTGCGGCTTCGCCCGCGACCGGAATCACCACGCCCGATTGATCGTCCACGACCGAAGGGGCCCTCGCCATCGTCGCCTCATCTCTCGCCTTCATGGCATCGCTTCGCGCGCCGTTGCTGCCCGATGCGCCGCTCGTGGCCTCCGACGCAACCTCGCTCACCTCGCGTGTCTTCTCGTCCATCGAATTTCTCCCGCGCCTCGAATGGAAGGTTAGTTTAGAGTTCAAACTTTAGTTTGTTCGATCAAAAGAGGAACAATCTAAAGATTGAACTCTGAACGCTTCTCATCGTCGTTCCTATTTCAGCTTCAACTTCTCCGTATGCGTCCGGTCGCCGTAGTGGAACTTGATCTCCACGTTCTTACCGTGATCATTAACCGACATCTCCAAATGATCCGCGACCGCTCCGCCCTTGTCGAACTTGATCGTCTTCTGCGTGATGATCACAGCGTCCTTCGGCGTCTCGACAAACACGTCGCCTGCCTTGAGGAAACTTCCTCCGGCCTCTGCGGGCTTGAAGGATTCGAGCGCGAGCGTCATGCCGGTGTTCGTCTTCGGGTTGCGCGGCGTGATGATGAAGGCGTAATCGCCGGGCGCGAGTTTTTTGCCGTCGTAGGTGGCGGGCACGTTCAGACGCAGGTGTGCGATGGGCCACGCGCGCGAAGAGTAGTAGCCCTTGTTGCGCGGATCGACGCCGGTCTCGATGTAGCCAAAGGTGGCCTCGCCCCACGGCAGGTTCAGGTAGCGCACCTCGACGGCGTTCTTCGTCTTGCCAGAGTCCGCCGAGGCTGTCTGAATGGTCGTTAACTTGCGCTTATCGACGCTGCCCGAACCCATCTGGCCCATGTTGCCCTGCGCCGAAGCGACCGATGCGCACGCGGCGACGAGCGCGACGAAGAAGAATGTTGAGAGAGCCCGCGCTCCGAGTTTGTCCTTGAACATGATTGATGTCTCCTCTGAAAAGTTTAACTCGAAAATATAACCCGACGCTTTAACCACGACCCTCGCTCGTCGACGACGTGCCCTCTGATACGCGCGCGCACGCGCCACTGTTTCAACGTGCGATCATTCAAACGCGCGACTGTTTCAACGCTCTGCGTTCGGCGCAACTTCGACCGTCTGCAAAAACTGCGCGAGCGCGTTCATGTACTCGTCCGGCGCGACATCGAATGCGCGCCCGTGCGTCGCATTCGCGACGATGAGTTTGCGCTTGAGCGGATTCTGTGCGGCATCGTAGAGCGGCTCAAGCACAGTCGCGTTCGGCATTCTTCTGTCGTTGCCCGATCCGATGAAGAAGATCGGTTGACGGATTTTCTTCACCGCCGCGAGCGCGTCGAAGTCCGCGACGCGAAATCCCATGCGCCACGCCGTGAAATTTATCAGCAGCGACGCAAAGGGGAAAGCGGGGATCGGCGTGAGATTCTTGATGTGATGACGCGCCGTGTCCGCGAACGATAGGAAACTCGATTCGGAGACGACGCCTGCGAGCCTCGGATCATCTTGCGACTCGGCGGCGGCTAACAGCGTCGCCGCCGCACCCATCGAGACGCCGAAGAGCACGATCTTATTTTGCGGCTCGCGCGCTTCCGTGAACTTCAGGGCCGCCTCCACATCGCGCCGCTCGAAGTAGCCGATGGACGAGAACTCGCCCGTGCTCTTACCGTGCCGACGGAGATCATAGAGCAGCACGCCGTAGCCCTCGCGCCACAGGCGCACGCCCCTGTCCAGGGTTTCGTAGCGAGAGCGAAAGAGCCCGTGCGTCATCACAACCGTTAGTTGATGCGTTCGCGCGGGCAGATACCAGCCCGAAAGTTTCATTCCATCCGACGAAGTGAACGACACGTCCTCGAACTGCGCACCCTGCGCTGCGGGCGTGTCTGTCCGTCTGATCTCGTCAGGTCGTGTCCGCGCCTTCGTGATCGCAAAACTCAACAGCCATGGCAGCACGAGGAAGACCATGAGCAGCAGGGCCAGCAGTGCGCCCGCGAGCTTTCGCACGATGCGACGCCCGCGCGTTCCCTCGCGAGTTACGAGGACGTGCTGCGCGACAGCTTCGCCTCGTGCGATGCGCGCGCGATCATCTTCTTGTTCATCATGTGCGCTCCGCACGTCGCGTCGTTCCTCAAGTCCATCGCGTTGTTCTTCATCGCGCGCGCGATCATCTTGTCGCACGTCGCGCGCTGCTGTGTGCGGGTCTTCTATCTTTCGCAGGCTGAGCCACGCGCAGAGCGTGAGCGCGGAGCTGAGGAGGCCCACGCCGAAGAGTCCCCAACCCTGATAGGCGCGCGCGCCCGCGACGACCGCCACGGCGATACCGAGTTGCGACGAGGCATTGCGCAGCGCGACGTATGCCGCGCGCTCGACGGGCGCGACGAGTTCCGTAATCAGAGCTTGCAGAGGCGCGATGCGAAGCGCGGCGAGAAAAGCCGTCGCACCGATCACTGCGAAGAGCAGCGCGCCGCGATTGAACGTCGCGACGAGCAGCACGAAGAGGGCCATCCACAAACTCGCCCACACAGCCACGCGCCGCTTGCCTAACTTGTCTGCGAGCGCGCCGCCGAGGGCGCCGCCCAAGACCGCGCCCGCGCCTGCCACCGCATAGACGAAGGCCACCTCGCCCGCCTTCGCCTGAAACGCATCCGAGAGCCACGTCGCAAGGTAGGTCGTCAAACATACGAGACCACCGGAGATGAAGAACGCACTCGCGACCCCGCGCCGCGTCGAGCGCGTCCGCATGATGAGTCGCCACAGCGATGCGCGTCCGGCGTCGCTCTCACTCGCAACGTCGATCTCATCCTTCGTCTCGCGCGAGCGTGTGAGGGGGAACTGTCTGACAAGGAGGCCCGCGACCGCGACGAGCAAGGCGGTCGCGGCGAAGACCGTGCGCCAGCCCGCGCGCCCTGCGAGCCACGTCCCCAACGGCACGCCAATAACAGGCGCGAGGAAATAACTCACAGCCACGCCGCTCATCTGTCGCCCGCGTCGCGCGTAAGTAGAAGCATCGGCGAGCGCGGCGATCACGAGCGCGGAGACGAGTCCGCCCGCGAGTCCCGCCGCCGCGCGGGCCACCCAGAAGATCGAGACATCCGGCGCGAGCGCGGCAATCGCGTTCGCCGCGACGAAGACGATGGCCGCGACGGGCAACCAAGAGGCCGGTCGCACGCTTCGCCTGCGCCTTCCGAGCAGCAACGCGACGCAGGCCGCAGCGATGGCATAGACTGTCACACTGGCCGCCACGCGCGCAGGCAAAGCGCCGAGCCCTCTGGCAACCTGCGGCGCGATTGCCGCGACCACCTGCGAATCGACCAGCGCAGCAAACATCAGCAGCGACGCAGACAGCGCGGCCAGTCGCACCGATCCTTGCGTGTACTCGTCGCTTCGTGTGGCAGAGGTTGTCATTTAGAAATCGTGTGCGAAGGTGGAAACTTTAGAAGTCAGTCGCGCCGCATCTTCGCCCGCGCCGCGAGCCTTGTCAACGCAGGTGAGATTCATGACAGAGAAGAAGTATGAAGTAGGAATGATGAACGGTGAATGAAAGACAAACTGTCTTCACTTCATCGTTCATCATTCCTACTTCCTATTTTAATTCGTGCTCTCTGTGGTGAATCAGAGGTGAGCTTGATGATCACTCTCGATTTTTCGTCGCTCCTCCGCAGCGCACCTCGCGCGAGATGGAAATGACGTTATACTCTCCGCGCTGTTGTCGTTCACACGCCGCGCTGATGACGGAGAGGTGGCCCTGCCTGCATAGAGAGAAGACTTTTCGCTGGCGTTTCGGCGTGCTCGCCGCCGCGCTGCTGGCCCTCGTCGCGCTCATCCCGCAGGCGCATCTGTGCCTCACGCGCGGACACGACTGGCACGGCGCATACGCTTACTTCTACAGCGACGAGCCAGCCTACGCCGCATATCTGAACGCGCTTATCGACGGGCGAACGCGTCGCAACGATCCTTACACCGGCGCGGATGACGGGGATCAAAACAGGCCGCTCAATGAATCTCTCTTCTCGATCCAGTTCGCGCCCGCATACCTGCTCGCGCTCCCCGCACGCGCACTCGGTCTCGACGCATCGGCCATCTTCATACTGCTCATGCCACTCGTCGCAATAGGTTGCGCGCTCGCGATCTACTGGATGGCCGCCTCGATCACAGGCGACGAGCGCGCGAGTTTCGCGACGGTCTTCGTCGTGCTCTGCTTCGGCATACTCGTCTCAGGTCAAGGCTTCTTCGTCAACCTGCTCGGAGGCTTTAGCGGCTACATCTTCCTGCCCTTCCTGCGTCGCTACGTGCCCGGCCTCCCGCTCGTCTTCTTCCTTCTCTTCTGCGGCGCAACGTGGCGCGCACTCGCGAGCGAAACTTCACGCGTGCGGCTCGTCTCATCGCTCGCTGCGGGCGCGCTCTTCTGCGTGCTCATCTATTCATACTTCTACCACTGGACTGCGGCGGCTGCGCTCGTCGCGTGTCTGGCCCCACTGTGGCTCGCCGCGCGACCGCGCGAGGAGAGACGCGCAGCCGCGACCTCTTTCGTCATCATCGGCGCAATCGCGCTCGTCTCACTTGCGCCCTACCTCTTGCTCATCTCGCACCGCGCGCCGACGACCGACGAAATGCAGGCCCTCACGCACACGCACGCGCCCGATCTCTTTCGCGGCGTCGAGTTGCTCGCCGCGATCACTCTCATCTTGTTTGCATGGGGAGCACGACGCGGTCTCGTCCGTTGGCGAGAGCGCGAAGCCGTCTTCACCATCGCGCTCTCGCTCTCCGTGCTCGCAGTCTTCAACCAGCAGATCGTCACGGGTCTCGCGCTCCAGCCGATGCACTACGAGCAATACGTCGGCAACTACGTCGCGCTTCTCGCCTTCACCATCGTCTGCACGTTGCTCTGGCAAGGGCGCACGCAGAGCGTTGATACGCAACTCGCGATAGATTCCGACGAAGACGCGCGGCCACCTGCTGAAACTCGCGCGCGGCCACTCGTGCCGCACAAGATTTGGATCACGGTCGCGCTCTGCGCGCTCGCGTGGGGCGCGTGCGATGCGTTGGAAACCACGCTGAGTTTCGCGCGACAGAACGCGAGGCACGACGACTGGCGCGCGGTCGTACGACGACTTGATGAACTCGCGCGCGAGTCTGCAAGCACGGGACAGAGCGCGCATCCGGTCGTCTTCAACCCGGATGACTTTCGCATGGATCACGTCCCCGCCGATTCGTCTTGCGCCGTGCTGTGGGCCCCGCACATGTTCAGTTATTCGAGCCTCACGCGCGCGGAGAACGAGCAGCGCGTCTTCCAATTTCTACACTTCGCCGGAGTGGCCCCGCGAGACTTCGCTGCAATGGGACGCGATCAGGGCTTCCTACAATTTTCGATCTTCGGCTGGGAGCGCGCCAACCCGCGCCTCGCCATCGAGTTTCATCCCGTCACGCCGGAAGAGATCGCCGCGAAGCAGCGCGCCTACTCTTCTTACGTCGCCTTGCTCGAACAGAACTCACAACCTCCGCAACCTTTAATCAACTTCGTCGTCGTCTCCGACGATCAATCCTTCAGTCGCGCCAACCTCGAACGCTTCTACATGCTCGCGGCAATCGAGCGCGTCGGCGCGCATACGATCTACCGCGCGACGCCGAAGCAGCCTTGATGCTGTTTTATTCTGTCGATGCGGGCGTGGGATGAGAATGATTTTGATCTACGGGCCGCTCGCTGCGGCGAGTCGTCGCACGGCTTCGAGCGTGTCGATCTCATCGGCAGTCTTGTCATCGCGCAGTCGGAGGATGCGCGGGAAGCGAAGGGCGTAGCCGCTCTTGTGCCGCTTCGATTCTTGCACGCGGTCGAAGGTCACTTCCAAAACGATCTTCGGTTCAACTGTTCGCACGCGACCGTGCGCGAACTCCTGCAAGGTGTGCGCGCGAAACCACTCGGTCAACTCCGTTAGCTCCGCGTCGGTCAAACCGGAATAGGCTTTGCCGACGTTCAAGAGTTCCGCATCCTCCTCGGAGCGACGCACGGCGAAGGTGTAATCCGAAAGTAGATTTCTGCGCTTGCCGTGCCCGACCTCGACCGCCGTCACAACCACGTCGAGCGTGGCGAGCGCGCGCTTGAGTTTCAACCACTCACGCCCGCGCTTGCCCGGCTTGTAGGTCGCGCGCGGGTCTTTGATCATCAGGCCTTCGTTGCCACGCGCGCGCGCCGCGTCGAACTCCGCATCGAGTTCGTTCGCATCATTGATACGCTTCGCAACCGAGAGTCGCAGCGTGCCGACGTTCTTCTCGGTGGCCCCTTCGTCGATCTTCTCGATGAGACTTTCAAGCACGCGGCGACGCTCGCTCAGAGGTTCGTCAAACAGCACGCGCCCATCGGCGTAGAGCACGTCGTAGGCGACGAAGACGACGGGAATCCCGGCGAGCATCTCATCACTCACCGTTTTGCGACCGAGCCGCTTTTGCATCTCCGCGAAGGGGAGAATCACAGAGCCGCGCGCGGGCAGAATCTCTCCGTCGAGGATCGCGTCGGTCGAAAGTTGTTTGAGTGGCCCGACGAGTTCGGGGAAGCGATGCGTCACCTCGTCGAGCGTGCGCGTGTAGAGCGCGACGCGCGTCCCTTCGACGTGCGCCTGCCCGCGTATGCCGTCGAACTTGTCTTCGACGAAGAACTCGGCGGGCATCGTGCGTGCAACGTCTGCAAGATCAGTTGCGGCTGTGGCGAGCATGAACTTGATCGGATGAAAGAGCCGCATCGAAACATTGGCGAGATCGTCGCGGCGCGCGCGCAGGGCCGCCTCGCCGATGTCGCCGACGAGCATGTTGACGCGCGCCACGTCGGCGAGCGGTCTTTCAAACGCGCGCGCGATCGAATCCTCGACCAAGCCCTCCTGCAAGCCAATGCGCAGATCGCCGACGAGGAACTTGACGAGATATTTCGCTTCAATCGGCGTCGCCCGTCGCAACGCTTCGACAAGCACGGCCCTCTTGTTCTTCGTCCCGCGCGTCTCGCTCAAGCTCTCAATCAGACTCTCGACTTCGGCAAGCGTGAACGTCGGCTTGATGATTTCGCCGCGCCCCACTTCATCGAACGCTTCCCGCGCGACCTCGCCCGAATCGCCGAGGCGCACGTAGCGCGGGCGCAAATTCTCAACGTCAAGACCCGTGACTTCCGAGATCGCGTCGCGCAACATTCCGCCGCCGACGTTCGTCGTGCGCGCATCGTTCAAAGCGAACTGATGGCCGGCGAAGCAGCGCGCGGCGCGCACGAGATCATCATCGTCAAGCGTATGGAAGTACGCGCCGAGCAGCCGGGCCTTCTCCAACTTCTTCGTCGTCGCCGCGACCGTATCAGCCACGCGCGCGAACGCTTCGAGCGCGCCCATCGCATGCGTCTGCGCGTCGTCGTGCTGCGCAACTGCGTCAGTCTTGTTCGTGTCCGAAACTTTTTTGCCGCGCGCCATGATCTACGTCTTCATCAATGCCACATCGACGCGGACGGCTTCGTGCTCTTCGGGCGCACCGAAAATTTCGGGGTGGAGTATGCGCGCGAGTATCTCCGCGCCGCGCACTGTGCGGGGGCCGGGACGACTGAAATAAGAAGTGGCATCGGCGGCCCAGACTTCGTTCGCTTTCGTCGCTGCGAGATCGTGCCAGCCCTCTGGTAGTCGCGCCTGCGCGAGCGCGCGCAGCGTGTCCTCTGTGTAGTAGCCGCATGGAGCAAGAATAATCTTTTCCGGATCGTAGGCGCGCAACTCTTCGGCGGTTGTCGTGGTGGAATTTTTTCCGGCTCGACCGAAGGAAGCCTCGCCGCCTGCGAAGGCCACTTGCTCTGGAACCCAGTGGCCGGGGAGAAACGGCGGCTCAAGCCATTCGAGGACGAGCGTGCGCGGGCGCGTGTGCGTTTCGGTCAAGGCGAGTGCGAGCGCGTCGAGGCGCGTGGTGAGATCGCGGACGAGTCTGATGGCTTCGGCGTCGCGCGAGGTGAGCGAGCCGACGGTGCGGACGTTTGAGAAGATGTCTTCGATGGTGTTCGGCTCAAGCGAGACGACTTTGATCTGCGCGTCGAACATTCGCGCCGCAGCTTGCTCGACCGTCTTGTAGCTGACGGCGCAGACTTCGCAGAGTTCTTGCGTGAGTATGAGATCGGGTTTTAGATCGCGCAGGAGTTCTTCGTCCAAGTCGTAGATCGAGCCGTGACCGTCGAGTTGTGATCGAACGGCGTGATCGATCTCCGCGCTCGTCATCGACTGATGCGAGATGCGGCTCGCGGTGAGGATCGGCTTGCCGACGACTTCCGCAGGGTAGTCGCATTCGTGCGTAACGCCGACGAGCGCATCGGCGAGTCCGAGCGCGCAGACAATCTCGGTCGCCGAAGGGAGCAGCGAGACGATGCGTGGCGGCGTTGTGCTCATCAATAACCTCTGAAGTCAAGAGTCTGGAGTCGGAGATGTTTGACGAGTTGACTCTCGACTCCAGACCTCAGACTCCGGACTCGAATGAGAGGTTCGCCCGCGCGCGGCGGGCTGTCAAGGAGAGCAAGAAGTCGTGCGGCCCTCAATGTAATTCTTGAGCGTGTTCGAGAGTGTTCGTGCGTCGCGTCTTTGTGTGGCGTCGCAGCAGCGCGTACAATCACTGTCTTCGTCGAGAACGTTACTAATCAGAAGGGGAACGGATCATCTTGAGAGACAAGCCGACCAATCTGCCGCAGACACGGCCCGGCGGCGAGCCGTTGAAACCTTTGACGGACGTGCTGCTCGAAAGGCGTGCGACGGGTGAGTTCTTGCCGGACGAAGTGCCGGAGAAATATCTGAACGCGATCCTCGAACTCGGCGCGCAGGCCCCCTCCGGGTATAATTTGCAGCCGTGGCGTTTCATCGTCGTACGCGGCGCGGAGAATCGAAAGCGACTCCAGTCGGTCGCTTTCAATCAGCCGAAGATCGGGCAGGCCCCTGTCATTGTCATCTTCGTCGGCATGAAGCAGGAGTGGAAGAAGCGCGCTGATGAAGTTTTCCGCGAGGGCGCAGAGCGCGGCGCGGGGAAGATGGATGCGTGGGAAGGCTATCGCGATAGCGCGATCGGATTCATTGAAGGGATGCAGCACTTGCCGACGTGGGTTAATCGTCACACGATGATCGCGTTCACGACGATGATGATCGCGGCTGAAGCATACGGCTTCGACACCGCGCCGATGGAGGGCTTCGACGCGGCAGGCGTGAAGCGCGAGTTCGGGCTGCCGGAAGAGGCGGAGGTCGTCGGGCTGCTGGCTATCGGTCGCGCGGCGGGCGCGGAGAAGCCCTACCCCGGTCGCTTCGAGCTATCGCGCATCGTCTATAGCGAGCGTTACGGCGAAGGGTGGAAAAGCAACGATGAAGTATGAACGATGAACTGGAGACAAAATAGTTTTTACTTCATCGTTCATCGTTTGTTCTCGGAGTTGAATCAATGGCGGAGCAGATTGAGTCGCGTTTCGGAGGCGTGGTCGATCACGTGGCGGTGCGCTGCGAGGATTTGACGCGCGACGTGCGCGAGTATGAGCGCATCGGCTTCACGCTCGAAACGCTCTATGAGGATTGGGCGATGATGCGCGACCCGCGCGGGTTCGGGCTGGCCCTCTTGCCGCCCGCGTCGAAGCATCCGCCGCATCTTGGTTTGCGCGTCGAATCGCGCGAGGAGTTGGAAGAGTTTGCGCGGCGCGAAGGACGGGCCCTCAAGGAGCATCGCGACCGCACGGTCTCTTTCTACACGAAGGGCGTGGGCGGGCAGGTGGTCGAAGTGATCTACTACCCGCCGGACTACAAAAAATAGTCGTCAGTCCGGAGTCAAGAGTCTAAAGCCTTAGCAAGAGATTCGACTCCGCACTCCAGACTTACGACTCCGGACTTTTATGACACTACTTTTTCTCGAATCGGTGGGAACGACGGAGCTGCTGGTGATCCTCATCGCCGCGCTTGTCCTCTTCGGGCCACGCAAGCTGCCGGAACTGAGTCGCTCATTGGGCAAGGGCCTGAGTGAGTTCAAGCGCGCGTCCGATGAGTTCAAGCAAACGTGGGAGCGCGAGGTCAGCTTTGAAACTTCAGAGCGCGAGCGTCGCGTCGGTGATGCGATGTTGCCGCCGGAGAATCAGCGCGCGGAAATTAACGCGAGTAACATGATCGCTTCGTCTTCGGTCGCGCCCGAAGCGCAGACGGGCGCGAACACCATCGCGCGCGGCGCGGGCGATCACACGGGCGAGCCGACGATGTTCGCCCCTGTTGACTCAACTACGATAGGCACGAACGGAACGGACGCGAGCGCGCGGCGAGACACGACGGAGATCGCGCCGCAGTCGCCGCACAAAGCCGACTGGCTCTAGAGTTGGCCCTCGCTGGTTTTCCTCTTCGCGCGCTTGAAATGGCTTCGACGCTTTTAGATGGTGAGAATGATCGAGAGGAGCGCGAGTCGCTGCTCGGCGGTCAGATGTCTTTCCTCGATCACCTCGACGAGCTGCGCCGACGCCTCATTCGCTCCGCCATCTTCGTCTTCGTCGCCTTCTTCCTCTGCTGGTGGGTCTCCGACTATATCTACAACTTCCTCGCGCGCCCGGTGCGCGTCGCGCTCGCCAACGCGCAGCGTCGCCAACTTCCGCTCGGTGGTCTCACCGGCAACGAAGCCGTCCAGCCGCTCAGCAGTGCGAAGGAGAACGACACGGGCCGCTACGTCTTCGCGGAGACAACGAAGCTCGGCGCGAGCGTCATCCCCGTCGGCGCATCCGTCATGGCCCGTGTCACGCGCGACGCGCAGGGCCAGCTCGGACTCTTCACCGACGAGCCGCTGTTTGCGGGCAACACGATCATCCCGAAAGGCGTGCGCCTGCCCTTCGATGTGAACGCTAAACCCGACGCGCTCCCCGGCATCGACGATCGCCTCATCGTCAACACGGCCATCGAGCCTTTCTCGCTCTACGTCAAGGTCTCGCTCTATGCGGCGATCGGCCTGTCAATTCCCTTCCTGCTCTGGCAAATCTGGGCGTTCGTCGCGCCCGGCCTCTATCCGCACGAGCGTTCCTACGCGCTGCCCTTCATCGTGCTCTCGTCGGTCGCCTTCATCATCGGTGCGGCGTTCGCTTACTACGTCATCTTTCCCCCGGCGGCCGCCTACCTGCTCGGACTCGGTCAGGACTTCCGTCTGCTCTTGAAAGCCGACGACTACTTCGACTTCATCATCCTCATCATGCTCGGCATGGGACTCGTCTTCCAGATGCCCGCGATCACTTACGTGCTCGCTCGCATCGGCATCGTCACCGCCGGGTGGCTCGTGCGCGTCTGGAAAGTTTCGCTCATCGTTATCCTCGTCGCCGCCGCCGTGCTCTCGCCCACCAACGACGTGCCCAACATGATGCTCTTCGCCGCACCAATGCTCGTCCTCTACGTCGTCTCGATCTTCATCGCGTGGGCCTTTGGCAAGAAGCGCAGGGCGACGGCGAGCGGGTGAAGGGTGAGCTGAACCGCGAACGCGCAAGACGCAGAATCTGCGGCTTTTCAGGCAACTTCGCACCCGCGCCTCGCATCTTGACCTTGTCCGGCTGAGACTCTAAAATCCGTGGTCTGAAAGTCGGGCGATGCTTCGGCTCAATGCCTTATGAGGCTGTTCGAGACGAATGCGTCGCCGTTTTAACGACCGCCGGTCGAATCATCCGAAGGGTCTCGTTCCTCCGACACACGCCGCCGCCCCGAAAGCCTTTCAGGTGCGCGGCTCGCAAAAGCAACAGATCGTTTCGCGTCTTTCACGCCGAACCGACAGGAGTTTTATTCATGGCTCGTCGCAACCCTCTCTGGCTTCGTCTGAGCGCCGTCGCTCTCGCATTCCTCTTCATCACCCCATCCGCATCCTTCGCACAAGACAAAAAAAAGAAGGACGACCAGCAGTCACAGCCGGACGACGTGATGTCGCGCCAGCGCACGCGCAAGCCGGAGATGAAGAAGGTCTATAAGGACTGGCTCGAACAGGACGTGGCCTACATCATCCGGCCGGAAGAGCGGGCCGCCTTCAAGAAGCTCCAGACCGATGAGGAGCGCGAGCAGTTCATTGAAGGCTTCTGGCGCAAGCGCGATCCCGATCCCGATACGGATGAGAACGAGTACAAGGACGAATACTACGAGCGCATCGCTTACGCCAACGAGCACTTCGCCTCCGGCATTCCGGGATGGAAGACTGATCGTGGCCGCATCTACATCATGTTCGGCAAGCCCGATGAGAAGGAGTCGCATCCTTCGGGCGGCAATTACCAGCGCGAGAGTTATGAGGGCGGCGGCGGCACTTCAACCTACCCGTTCGAGCGTTGGTTCTATCGCTACATCGAGGGCGTCGGATCGGGCGTCGAGATCGAGTTCGTCGATCCGACAGGTTCGGGCGAGTATCGCATCGCGCGCTCGCCCGAAGAGAAGGATGCGCTCATCAACGTCCCCGGCGCGGGGCTCACGCTCGCCGAAGAGCTGGGACTACAGAACAAAGCCGACCGCGTCGCCTTCGGCTCGATGGGCATCGGCGCGTACAACCCGATGCGCGAACAGGACAACCCGTTCACGCGACTCGAAACGCTCGCCAACCTGCAAAAAGCTCCCGTCATCCACAACAAGGAGATGGCCGATCTCCTCACGACCGACCGCGGAACTATCGAAGACAACCCGCTCAACTTCGATATGCGCGTTGACTTCTATCGACAGTCGGACGAGCGCGTGATCACGGCCTTCACCATCCAGACCGAGAACAAAGACCTCGCCTTCAAAGACGACGGTAGCGGCATTCAGACCGCGCGCATGAATATCTTCGGCAGGATCACCGCGCTCAACGGTCGTCGCGTCGGCGTCTTCGAGGACGTGGTGATGGCCAACGCCACCTCCGACGAACTCGTCACCATCAAGGATCGCAAGTCGGCCTACGGCAAGTCGTACCCTCTGCCGCCCGGACATTACAAGGTGGACGTGGTCGTGCGCGACATCAACTCCGGCGCGACGCAGATCAAGCGACTCGGCTTCGAGGTTCCGAAGTACGATCCCAAGCAGCTCTCAACCTCGACGCTCGTGCTCGCCGCGCGCTTGCAGGCCCTTAATGATCAGCCTGCGGTCGGGCAGTTCACCATCGGCAACTTCAAAGTCATCCCGAATCTCTCCGGCAACTACCGTCGCGGCGAACCGCTCGGCGTCTATCTGCAAATCTATAACGCCGGCATCGATCAGACGACGCTGCGGCCCTCCGTTGACGTTGACTACGTCGTCATGAAGGGCGGCAAAGAGATCGGCAAGATCACCGAAGACTGGAAGGGCCTGAGCGACGCCGGTCAGCGACTCACCCTCGCCAAGCTGCTGACCACCGAACGACTCTCGCCCGGCGAATACGAGATGCAGGTACGCATACGCGACCGCGTCTCCGGCCAGTCCATCACGCCGACGGCGAAGTTCAACGTCATCGAGTAAGACAGCCACGATCAAACTCATGAACAGCGACGGGCGGCAAGCATCAAACTTGCCGCCCGTCGTTTTTATTCCACTCAAGAACCTGTTGATCTAAAACAGCCGACCCTGATCCGCCTCGCGCTCGCCGCGACGCATGGCGTTCACCAACAGGTGCGCGCGCCGCGTCGGCTCCGGCTGGCGATAGCCGCCGTCACACGCGAGCGTCAACTTGATCGCGCCTTCGAGATCGATGAGGTGGCCCGGCGAGACGTAGATCGGATGCGTGCGCGTCTTCGTTCGCAGAGCCGCGCCGACCGTCTCGTCGTTCTTCGGATCGATCATCGGCGACCAACTCCCGCGCTCCGCGTCCGGTTCTTCATACTTGCCGACGAGCACGGACTTCGCGCAGCCGAACGTCGGTCGGTTAATCAATAAACCGACGTGCGATGCGATGCCGACACGTCGCGGGTGCGCGATGCCCTGACCGTCGAACATCACAGCGTCCGGCTCGGTCTTCAACTTCGCCCAAGCCTCAAGCACGCTCGGCGTCTCGCGAAACGACAACAGGCCCGGCACATATGGGAACTGCGTCTCGCTCACCACGCCCACCTCTTCAACGACTTCGAGCGACGGCAAACGCAGCACCACTATTCCAGCCCACACGACCGGCGAGAACTTGTTGAAGGAGATGTCCGCCCCCGCCACCGTCCTGATCTTTTTCCGCAACGGCGCGATCCGCACGCGCTCCCGCAAACTTTTCTGCAACTCCACCGCTTCGCGCGGCGCAAGCCCCCACTCGTGCAACTGTTCGTAACTAGCCATCGCGCTCCTTCACGTCTCCTTACAAACACAACTTCCGCGTTTCACCAACTCACCTTCGCGTCGAAATCGATCTTCTCGCTTGGGCTAATCATCGCTCGCACGCGATTCTAACAAGGCTCGGCGCGCGGGCAAAGACGAGTGCGCGAAAGCGGCAAGTTGCCGTACACCTGTACTGTAACGTTTCGCGCGTAAGGCGACGCGCAGAGAGATAAGTCTGCTTAACGTCAATCCCTGCGCGTGTGCGGCGCGCGGCATGGCTGTTGCCAACTGTCCTCGTGCTGACCCTTGTGTAAACCGACGCCCCAAGTTGGAATAGAACATTTCAGGAGGAGTAGTTTCACCATGAACAGACGTTTGCTTTCCATCGCGGGCGGAGTCGCCCTCGCATTCGCGTCGGCGGCGTTCACGAACGCCCAGCAGGCCACCACCACCGTCACCACGCAGCAGACCGCTGCGGTGCAGAACCCGGACGGGACGTACACCATCGTCCAATATCCGGTCGATAAAGAAGTGACCGTCAACTTGATGCCGGGCTCGACGCTCGCGGGCGCACGCGGTCTCGCCAAAGTCATGCGCCACGGCGACCTGACGACCATCAATCTCGATCTCGCGAGCCTGCCCGCCGACATGACCAACTTCAACGTTTACGCCGTCGATCCAATGGGCAAGTTCACGCTCCTTGGGCCCGTGACGGTCGCCAACGGCGCGGTCACACAGACGATGACGACGCCGCTCGACAAGTTCATGCTCGTGCTCTCGCCCGCCGCACAGCTCTCGGCCTTCGACGACAACACGCCGATCCTGTTCCGCAGCGCAGTGCCCGAAGGGCTCGCCGTGATCCCTTACTCGCGCACGAGCAACGAGCATATGCACGCGACGGGGCAGACGGTTGCTAACACGACGACGGCAGTCAATACGGCTGCAGGCACGGTCGTAACGACCAGCCCGGCTTACAACATACCGATGCTCGGCATCCCGACCTTCAAGCGCGGCGTTGACTCGCAGGTCAAGGTCAACCTCGCGGGCGAGATGACCGGCTCGCGCGTCAACTTCCGCGTGCTGCCGCGCAAGGATGGCCCGACGGCCATCGTCGCGCGCTTCCACCAGTTGAAGGACGCGCCTGCTGGCAAGCGTTACGTGCTCTGGGCTGTGGGCGCGGACAACAAGTTCGTCAAGCTCGGTCAGATCATCAACACGGCGAACCGCAACGAGGCTGAGATCAAGAGCGAGACTTCGCTCACGGACTTTGGTCTCTTCATCACCAGCGAGGACGCGACCGATTTGGCGTCGCCCGTGGGGCCCGTCGTCGCGACGATCATTCGCTAGGCGAACGCTCTCGACATCCGTTTGAGACGAATCGTCTCGACATCGACTTGCCCGTTGCCGCCCCTCGCTAGAGCGGCGCGGGCGCGACGAAAGGGCCGGACTCCCTCGCAGGAAGTCCGGCCCTTTTCATTTCATCGCGTAGCCCCGACCGAGCAGCAGCTCGCCCCGCCGCGAACGTACTTCCCGCAAAAAATGTTTGACCCCTCGCGCGCCGCGCGCTTATATTCCTTGTAGCCGCAAAAGTGCGGCGCGGGCCAAGAGTCGCCTCAGACGCGAAAATCAAGCCCGCGCGTGCAAGCGTTCGCGGCTCTCTCGCAAGCAGCGCCGCAGGCCAGCCCACCGGCGGCAAGTCAATCTTCAACAAGTCATTCATCACGCGGCGCGCCGCCCCGACCCGCGTCGCGCCCCTCGGACAGCGCAGGGTTCTGCCCGCTCGGACGCTTCCTTCGTCCCCCTGCACGACGAACGTCAACCGGCCCTCCACGCTCGTTGACGCGACGGACATCTCACGATGCCGAACATTTCCCCCACACGCCGCCCACACGCCTTCGCACTCCTGCTATCGCTCATCTTCGCCTTCGCGTGCGTCCCGCGCGCACTCGCGCAGGAAGAGACGAGCACGCCCGCGCCCGCACAGACGGAGCGCGCCGAGAACGCCACGGGCGCGCGCATGAGCGCGACGGCGAGCGAAGGTGCGAGCGCCGACGCGTCTAACGCTATGGCCTCGCTCCCCGAACTCGTCCGCCGCGTCAAGCCTGCGGTTGTGGCTATCCTCACCTATGATGCGAAGGGCAACACGCTCCTCTCGGGCAGCGGCTTCTTCATACGCCCCGGACAGGTCGTCACTAACCTTCACGTCATCGAAGGCGCGCGACGCGCCGAAGTGAAGACGCTCGACGGCAAGGGCCGAATTTATTCGGTTGACGGAGTGCTCGCGACCGACGAGGAAGGCGACCTTGCGATCCTCGGCGTGAACGTTCCAACCGAGCACGCACGCGCTGTTGAGTTGACTACGTCTGTGCCCGAAGAGGGCGAGCGCGTCTTCGTCATCGGCAATCCACTGAGACTCGAAGGCTCGATCTCGGACGGCATTGTCTCCGCCGTGCGCGAAGTGCCAAGCCTCGGTCGCATCATACAGATCACCGCGCCGGTCTCGCATGGCAACTCCGGCAGCCCGCTCTTCAACATGAAGGGTCAGGTCGTCGGCGTCGTCACGATCAAGGTGACGAACGGCCAGAACATCAACCTCGCGATCTCTTCGGCGCGCTTCGATGCTCTCAAGACAACCGCGCCCGTCTCCTTCGACGATATCGCCGCGCGTGAGCGCGAGCCGCAGAACACGGAATCGTCCGCCGACTGGTGGTATCGCAACGGCTTGAACTCGCTCTGGCTTGGCAACTACGACACCGCGCTCGGATCGTTTGAGAACGCCGCCAACAAGAATCCCGACCGCGTCGAGGCTTGGATACAGGTCGGCTACTGCAAGGTCAAACAGGGCCGGAACGCCGAAGCGATCAAGGCTTACAGGCAGGCCCTTCGGCTTCGTCCCAACTCCGTCGAGACCTACAACAAGCTCGGCGATGCCTACTACTATGCGGGCAGCTTCGACGAAGCTATCTCTGCTTACAAACAGGCCGCGCGACTCCGGCCCGATCTCGCCGAAGCCTTCTACAACCTCGGCATGACCTACATGGAGATCGGCGACCGCACCTCGGCCATCGCGCAGAGTCGCCTGCTCCAATCGCTCGACGCGGAGCTTTACACGAAGCTGATGGGCGAGATTAAAGGCAAGTAGAAAGACTGACACGCCAGACGCACAGACGCGGCGAGAGAGATCAGCTTCTCATCTCGCCGCGTCTGTGCGTCTGGCGTGTCTTCGGCGTCGCGCTAATCCGCCGCTCATCTCCGAGCTATTCCGACTTGCCTTCGACCAAGGTTGAAACTGTGAATAAATTTTTGTCCACGCCTTTAGGATCGCCGAGGACGACGAAGCGGAGATTTTTTATGTACTTGCGCGCGACGCGCTGCACGTCCGCCGGTGTGACGGCGCGGAGGCGTTCGAGGAAGTGGATCGAGTTGCGCCAGCCGCCGCCGATCAGTTCATACTTCGCCAGCTCGCCCGCTTGCGCCCCGTTCGTCTCTTGCCCGATGTAATACTTCGTCAGGTAGCCGGAGACTTCCGAAGTTAGCTCCGATGGATCGGCAGGCTCGTGCTGCAAGCGATTGATCTCGTAGAGCATGACACTGACCGCCTCGTTCGTGTGCTCGCCGACGGAGGTGACGTAGATGCCGCCGAGGTTCGCGCCCTGATCGCGCAGGAACGCGCTCGGCGCATAAGAGAGATTGCGGCGCACGCGCACCTCGGAAAAGATACGGTCGTTTAGAAGCGACGAGGCGATGCGCATCGGATAGATGTCCGGGTCTGTCAAAGGCGGCGCGGCGAAGACGCCTTGAATGTAGTTGGTCTGCAGATCGCGTTGCGTGAAATCGACCGTCGGCATCGCGTAGGAGAACTGCGGCGGCGCGTCCGGCTTGTAGTCGCCGCGCGGCAACTTGCCGAAGGTTGCGGCGACGCGCTCGCGCACCGTGGCCGGATCGAGATCGCCGACGACGACGATGAGCAAACGCGAGGTCTGCATCAACTGTTGATGAAAGCGACGCACGTCTTCGACCGTGATGCGGCTAAGCGTCTCGGAAGTCCCGTCGGGGTCGTTGATGTATGGATGATTCGCATAAGCGATGCGCGACTGCAAGACTTCTAGGAACGAGTCGGGCGCGTCGTTGATGTTGCCGCGTGCGACGATCATGCGCGACTTCTCGCGCTGGAAGTCTTCCGCAGTGAAGCCGGGATGCAAGGCGACATCGGTGAAAATCTCCCAAGAGCGGTCGAAGTTTTGTCGCGTCGATCCGAGCGCGAGCGCGGAGTAGTCGTAGTTGACGCCGTAGGTCAGGCTCGTGCCCATGCGCGCGATCTCTTTGCGCAGCGACTCGCGCGGGAAGCTCTGGCTACCCTCGGTCGCCACATCCCACATCAACGCTTCGATCCCTGCGTTCTGCGCCGTGATGTTGCGCGCCCCGCCGCGCACATACAGGCCCGCCGCGACCGTCTGACTCCCGGCGCGACGCTTGACGATGACCTTCAAGCCGTTCACGTCGAACTCTGTCACGAGCGACTCGGCGGTCGCCGCGACCTGCTCGATCTTCCTCGCATCGGTCGTGAGCGTCGCGGCATCCTTCGGCGCAGCAGGCGTCGGCAGTTGCTGCGCCGACGCGCCGGAGATGCCGATGAAGATGAGCAGCGCGGTCGTTAGTAGCCGCGCGGCAAACGCTTCGAGCGAGCGCGGCACTTTGTAGCTTCCTGTTTCCTTCAACATGATCTTCTTGTTGGCTATGAGCCCCTGCGTCCACTCGTTGATCTGCTACTGCCCGATTAAATCCTGCGTCGTTACTTGCGACTGCTTCTGCGATTCTGGCGAGAGCAAGGCGAGACCGACGTGCGGCTTGCCCTGAATATAGGTTGAGACGTAGCGGTTAATGTCCGCGCGCGACGTGCGACGCAAATTTCCGAGGTAGCCGCGGAAATATTCGAGACCTGTGGAAGCCCACCAGAACGCGACCGTGTGCGTGTAGTCGTCGGTCTTCTCGCGCGAGTAGAGATCTTCGGCTTCGAGCAGGCCCTTCGCCGATTCCAACTGCTCGTCGGTGAAGTAGCCGGGCTCGTTGAAGCTCGCGATCTCTTTGTAGATGGCGCGAAGGGCCGCCTTCGACTTGTCGGGCGTCGTCTGCGCGACGAGGTTAATGGGCCCGACGTTGCGCTGCGTGTAGTAGCCGAGCCCGACGCCGGTGACGAGTCCGGTATCGACGAGCGCACGCTGGAAGTGCGAGTCGGGCTGGCTCAGGATGAAGGAGAACACGTCCGCCGCGTAAGTCGAGGCGTTGTCCTTGCCGATGGAGGGGCCCTGCCAGCCGAGCATAATGATCACGTTCTGCACCGGCTCATTGATGAGCGCGCCCTCGCTCTTCGCGAGCGGCGGGTGCTCGACCATCGGGAACTCGACGAACGGGTCTTTCGCTCTCCGCTCCCAATCGCCGTACAACTCCTGCGCGGAGCGGAAAACATCTTCAGCCTTCACGTCGCCGGTGACGACGATGGCCGAGTTGTTCGGCACGTAGTAGCGACTCTGGATGAGTCGCATCGTGTCGGTCGTGGCGGCGCGCACGGTCTTCGGGTTGCCGCCGGGATTTTTGCGGCTGGGGTACTTGTAGAACAGTCGATTGTTCATCTCGTCCTGAATCGACGAGAAAGGATTTGAAGAGTTGCGCTCAAGCTCGTTGACGACGACCTCCTGCTCCTGCGCAAACTGCTTCTCGTTGAACGACGGGTAGCGCGCCGCGTCGCGCATGGCCCGCATGGCCACCGCGAAGTTCGGCGACGTGGTCGTGTAGTAATACTCGACGATCTCTTCACGCGTCGTGCCGTTGTAGGTGACGCCGAGTTGATCGATGGTCATCAGGTAGTCGGCCTTGTCGCGCCAGGCTTTGTTCTCCTTGAAGAACATGTGCTCGTAGAGGTGCGAGAGGCCGTTCAATTCGGGAGGCTCCGTGTACGAACCGTTCTTCACGGCCAGCTCGACCGTGACTATCGGCACGGAGTGATCTTCAAAGACGACGACTTCGAGCCCGTTCGCAAGCACGCGACTGATGAGCTGCGCGGACTGAAAGGCCGGCGCACTGGCCTGAGCCTTCGCGGGCGCGGCGGCGGCCTCCGCGCGTTGCGGCGCGGCCTGCTCTGTGGCGGCGCGCGCTTGACGTGGCAGAGGCGCGAGCGTGCTGATAACGAGTAAGAGTGCGAGAAGACGCTTCGATAAAATCTGCTTCATGTATCTCTCTTTTCGGACGCGCGAGACCTTCCGCGAGTGGGAGACGACTGCGGCGGGGATGGCCGGAGACGACCGACTGGCTTTGGATTCGCGTACCTTAGAGTCGATCATAACACGCTGCGTTGCTCGCCTTACAATACGGGCCGCGTACGCATTTGGTTGTAAATGGCTTTGAGCAAAGCGAAGGGCGGCGGTTCGTCATCAAGACACCGTCGCCCTTCCATCTCACGAGCTTCATTGTGAAGATCGCGCGCGCCCGGCCCGCCTTGCGTGCTACTTGCCGGCGCGTCGCCCTGTCCGCTTCTCGTCGTCTTCGATCTTCCGCTTCAGATACTTCGCCAGCTTCTCGGCTGAAGAGCGCATCCCGCGCGCTGCCGACTCGCGGTGCGACGAGTCGGCCCATGCGACGACGCCTGTTCTCAAGTTCGTCACGGTGATCGACGCGGAAGTGGTGGAGTGAAAGTCGCCGAGCAGAATCTTTTTCGCCGTCCCCGCGCCCTTCTTGTCCGCCGTGCCGCCGATCTCGAAATCAGCCAGCGCGCGATCATTAACGATGATGAGCGGCACGTCCTTCTTCTGGAAAGCGGCGGCGATGTACGACTCGAAACCTTCGACGGGCTTCTCCTTGTTCTCACTCTTAAAAGGCGCGATGTACACCTTCGAGTTGCGAGGGATGAGCTGCGCCGCGAACGGATCACTTGCGACGGGCGGAGTGTCGGTGCGGCTTTGCCCCTGCGCCAGCGCGGGGAGCGCGCAGAAGAGCATCGCTGCTGCGATGAGAGGAAGTCGTCTGAAGTTGAGCATTGTTTAGTTTCCTTTCGAGGCCGATTATATCGTCGTGCTCAGGTGAACTTGAGTCTGAGTTCTTTACGGCTTGATGCCCGGCAGGTCTGCGAGCGCGCGCTCGCGCAACGTCTTGCGGAAGGGCCTAGCGCGCTCGCCGCCCGCGTTCGTTGACCACTTCAAACGCACCGCGCCCGATTCGCGACTGTCCGCGCCGACGCGCATCGCGTAACTCTCGTTCGCGCGCGGGGAGAAGAGCACGAGGCGGCGACTGAAGGAGTCGTTGTGTGCGTCGAAGCCCGTGCAGACGATCTCGTCGTAGCCGTCCGCATCGGCATCCACAGTCTCGGTGGCCCACTTTGCGCCGTTGAAATCCTCCTTGTCGAGCGCGACGATGCGCGCGACGCGAAAGCCGCCGAGGAGGCCCTTCGGTTCGAGCAAGACGAGCCGCGTCGCGCCCTCGCGTCGATTCTCTTCGACCGCCGCGATGAGCGTACCCGCAGGCGAGCGCAGCGCACGCGCCTCCGTCACAGTGCCGCGCGAGATGAGCGACGCAGCGATCTGGCGCGCGGCGGAATCGCTTAAGCCCGACGTGGTTGTTGCATCATGCGCGACCTGCCGTTGCGCGACGGGCAATGCTGCGGCGTCGCTTGCGTTGAGATGAGTCGTCGTCGGTGCAAGTGCGACCGTCGCGGTCGAAGCGTTCGCGCGCCAAGACGCGCTCGACTGTGACCAGACGAACATCGCGCCGCCGAGCACGGCGAGAACAGCGAGCGCGGTGATGGCACGCGCGGCGAGCGAGGCGCGCGCTTCCAACGCGGCAACTGTCGAGGCGAAAGGAGCGACGACATGCGTCGTCGCTTCCGAGATCGATTCGGGGATCATGATCGCGCGCTCTAAACTCAGTCGCGCCTCGCGCGCGGACTTCGGTCTATCAGTCGGACTCTTCGCGAGCAAAGAATGGACGACGAGCGCGAGGCGACGCGGCACGTCGGCCCGTCGCGCGACGAGCGGCGGCGGCGGCGTGGTGGCCTGTTTGACGAGCACGGCTGATTGAAGTTGATCCGTGAAGGGCGGAGACCCTGAGAGCATTTCGTAGAGCAATACGCCGACGCTGTAGAGATCGCTTGAGGGCCCCACGGGTTGGCCCGTGCACTGTTCGGGCGACATGTAGCGCGGCGTGCCGATGATGAGGCCCGATTCAGTTGTCGCATGCGTCTTCGTCGCATCGTCGCCCGCCAGAACTTTCGCGATGCCGAAGTCGAGCACGCAGACGCCGCGCTCGTTGAGCATGATGTTCGACGGCTTGAGATCACGATGGACGACGCCGAGTCGATGCGCTTCGGCGAGCACGTCGCAGATTTCAGAGGCGACGCTGACGGCCCGCTCCGGCTCGAAGCGAACTTCGCGCGCGAGCACTTCGGCGAGCGTCGTGCCCTCGACGTACTCCATCACGATGAAGGGCCTGCCGTCGGGGAGTTTGCCTGCGTCGAAGATCATCGCGGCGCGCGGGTGACGCAGACGCGCCATCGTGCGCGCCTCGCGCATGAAACGCTCGGCGACTCCGTGTTCTAACGCGAACTCTTTCTTGAGTACCTTGACGGCGACCGTGCGTTCGAGACCGAGGTGAGTGGCGCGGTAAACCGTGCCCATCCCGCCTCTGCCGATCTCACGCTCGACGCGGAAACGATTGGCGATCACTTGGGGGACATCCATCGTCTGGCCCTTCTTTCGGGGTGCGAAAGGGACGATTCTGCTTACCGACTTCGACATCTACGCGAGGAGGGGACGATGTTCTAGTCGGAAGCGGCGAGAGGAGAAAGTTTTTATCTTGCGACGGGGAGAAAACCGTTTGGAAACGGAAGCCTGACCGACGCGAAGTTTAGCATTGAAGCGCGCGAAAACGTAAGAGGAAAAGTTGATTGCCCGTCGCATCGTCACAGCAGAACGATTCGAGTCGTTATCAGATGGCCCTGACGATGAGGGGCAGAACCTCCGCGATCCAGTGCGCGAGCGTGACGGCGAAGAGCAGACCGGCATACGCGCGCGAGGCGCGACGGACACGCGCGTGGAGTCTGCCGACGGAGAGCGCAGCGTGCGCGTGTTGATAGAACGCGACGAAGATAAGCGCGACAGCGAAGAGGATGAGGCCCGCGACGAGGAGGGGCGCGGCGGGATTGAGTCGCAGCGCATCACCCAAGTGGCCGTCGAGCGTGAGCAGCACGCCGCGCGTCATGCCGCAGAGGGGACAGGGCACGCCGAACGCGCGTTGGAAGAGGCAGGCCCAAACGACCTCTCGACCGAGAATGGAGACGCGCTCAGGCGTCGCCGAAGCGAGCACGCGCAAGAGGGCCAGCAACGCAAGGATCGACGCGCCGACGAGTCCGGGCATCGAGCCCGTCCAGAGAGATTGGCGCGAGAGTCTCGACAGAGATTGATGGGAGGGCCTCATATCGTTGTCGCGTTTGCGTTCGCGATGTGCGCGGTGTTGGCGCGTGCTGCGTCAATGCTGTCACGTGATGCGTTAACGTCGTTGCGCGATCTGGTGTTCAAGTCGGGTTGCTTGTTGCGCGAGGCGAGACGTGTGAAGAAGTGTAGGGCGAGGGCGGCGGCGAAGAAACCGAAGAGCGTGCCGGTCGCGAGGCGGCGCGTGTTGTCGCCGTCGCCGTGTGTGAGGACGGCTTGCAAAACGTCGAGCGGCATGAGGAGCGAGAGCGCGACGCAGAGCCAGAGCGCGGGGAGTCGTCTCTTCGCGAAGAGCCAAGTGAGGAACGCGAGCGTGCCGAGGGCGATGCCGGTGCAACGCCAGCAGAGCGGGAGTTGCACGCCGAAGAGGTGCGGCGAGCGTGCGGGCATCTGGTGACAGACGAGGTGGCCCGCCCACATCACGGCGCGATAGAAATTTGCCGCGACCGACTCAAACATTCGCGCCCCTCACACGACGCCTTCGACATTCGCGCGCACGGCTGACGACTTAGACGTTCGCGCACGCATCCGGTGAAACATCCGACGCGCGCCGGATCGGTAACGCGTGCCTTCATCGGGTCATTAAGATGGCCCTCTCTCTGTCGTCTGCTCGACGCTGTTAGTTAAATCGCGTCGCGCATTACTTGAAGAGGAGCGGATGGAACTGTCCGCCCGACGACTTCGCCGCTTCGTCCCAACTGTGAATGCCGGCGGCGACGTTTGCGATGAACAGGAGCGGGAAGAGACAGGCCCCGAGACCCAGCGTGAGGAAGGTGAGAACGATCATCAAGAAGATGAGCGCGACCCAAGCCCCGAAGACCATCAAGCCGAGCTTCTGCTTGTCGGGCACGAAGAGCAGCCCGATGCCCGGTAAAAAGAAACTGACTATCGCCGGAATCGCCGGGTGCATCGGTTGCGCGCCGCCCGCGCCCTGCGGCTGATAGCTCTGCGGACTCTGCGTCGGCGTGTAGGCCGGATAGCTCGACGGCGGAGGCGGCGTCTGCGGTGTATAACCACTTGCGCTGCTGCCCGGAGTGTAATCGCCCGTCGTGCTGCCGGGCGTGTAGCCGCTCGCAGGGCCACCGCTCTGATCGGTCGGCGCGGCGGGCGGCGTGCCCAGCTCGCTCGATGCGCGCCAAGACTCGGGGGCCGGTGCGTCGCCGAGTGTAGCACCGCAACTCACGCAGAATTTCGTCCCTTCGACGTTGCTCGTTCCACAATTCGCACAGACTGCCATTCGTTTCTCCTTAACCGTGTACGTTGAAAGTTCAGAATTGAAGACGTGACGTGATCATCGTTGCGTGCGCCGCGCACGAACGACGACAACTCATCATAATCGTCTCAGCCGAGACGGGGAACCCAAAAGGTCTGCCCGCGCTCGTCCACGCGCCGCAAGCCGAGCGCGGGTAAGTCTGTCTCACGAACGCCGAGAAAAGTAAAGTGCGGCAGGTCGTCGCGCACGGTCTGAAACCAACCGTGGCGCGCGAGCAGTTCGCGCACGCGCGCCTCTGTAAACTCTTTGGCGTCGAAGGCCAGCATCGCGAGATGCTGCGACGCGCCGGGCGCGGCCACCGAGTAGAGGATCGACTTGGAGAAATCTTTGCTGAAAAAGATTCCTTGCTCTTCGAGTCTCAAGACTTCGACGACCTGTGCGCTCGGATCGAGACTGCGGATTCGTTCAACCTCTTCGGCGTCCAACAAAGACTGGCCCGACCAGTGTTCGAGCGCGGGCCGGACGCGCGAGTCCCAGAGTCGCAAGGTGTCGGCATAGGTGCGCCGCGCGGCCTCCGCGCCATCGCGCGGCGTGATCTCCAATCCATGCGCGTGCGCCTCTTCGCACGCCGCGAGCATCGCTTCGAGCGCGGCCGGTTGCAGCTCGATCTCTGCACCACCCAACGTGGCGGCGCGCGGTTTAGCCTCGCGCTGGAAACGCTCGACCGCTGCCTCGTCCTTGAAGACGCAGCGTGGCGGCACGCGCACGCAATCGGCGGCGACAAAGATCGAGCCATACTCGGCGAGCAGGCGTCGCGCCGCCGCATCATGGAGATCGCACAACTCTTCCGTGCTCATGTTGCGTCGCGCGAGGGCGCGTGTGAGCGCGGCGTAAAAGGGCGAAGCGCGCAGTCGCTCCGCCTCTTCGCGCTGCACGTTCTGCTCGTCGCTTTGTCGTGCGTTCTGTCGGATGTTCGTCTTGATCGTCTTTCGCATTCGCCCTCGTCGTGGGCGCGCTGGTGGTGTGGAGTCTGTCACGGCGTCGCGGTTTTTCCGCACGGCTCGAAGACTCGTGTATGCTACCGCAGAGACCGCGCCGGACGAAAGATAGTCCCCCATCGTAACGCGAAAAAAGTCGGCGCGAGGGATCAACGAAAGACGACGTGACGGATTATTAAAACATTTCCAGTGACAGCCAGTGACAGATCGACTCGAACAATTCCGCGCCACGCTCGCCACTTACCGCAGCCACGGGTGGCAACTCGCACGCGCCCTGATGGCCCCGCAGACGCTCGCCGAACTTCACGACGCGCCGCAAACTAAATCGACCGAACACGCCGCGCAGCACGTCGCGTCCGACGACAACGACGCGCAGCCGACCGACGCATCGAGTCAAAGCGCGCAGTCGATCTTTGAAGGCGCGCCCGTGAAGGAATCGGACTTTGATGCGATGTGGTTTCGCCGCCCGTCAGCCGGAGGTCGCGAGGCTTGGGAGCTGCGCCTCCCCGCCGAACCCTACGCGCTCTTCGAGCTGTTCGAGGCGGACGAGCCGGAAGAGGATCGCGAAGACGTGCGTCGAGAGTTGGAGCAGAAGGTGAGAGAGAGATTGAGCGGGGAAAGCAGAAACGACGAGTAATAAACGATGAAGTCGGAACGATGAGAGATGAAGTAAGAACAAACTGTCTTCACTTCATCTCTCATCGTTCCGACTTCATCGTTTAATCATTCTTGCCCATCTTCACAGGTAGTTCGACGCGCCCTCCGTCGCGAATGACGGCGACCCGGACGATGCTGCCGGGCGCGGCGTGATGAATGTATGAGGCGAGACCATCGACGGTGCGGACAGGATTGCCGTCGAACTCCGTGACGATGTCGCCGCGCTTGAGACCCGCGATGTCCGCCGGTCTGTTTGTAACGACCCCGCCGAGCTGCACCCCGTAAAGATTCGTTCCCTCCACCGGCACGCGATCAAGATTATCGATGCCCCAGTAGCCCGTTCCGTCCGGGGGCATGAACGCCTGCTGATCATAGTCGGCGGATGCGACGGTCGTCAGCCGCGTCGTGCGCACTTCGCCATCGCGCGCATAGACGACCTCGACCGTCTTGCCGATGGTTGTGCGACGCAGCGTGTCGCGCATGTCCTCTTCGCTGTTGATGGTCTTGCCGTCGAAGCGTTGGATGAGATCGCCGTCGCGTAGTCCAGCGCGCTCGGCGGGCGTTCCCGGAAGCACTGCGTCGAGCAGCAGGCCCTCGCCGCGCACGTAGTCGAAGTCATCGACGCCGATGAAGGAGCGCGACGCGAGCGGGATCGTGATGTGCGTGAGCGCGACGGAGCGTCTGACGTTCTTCATGATCGCCGCGCCGCCGCCCGATGCGCTCGCGATGATGAAGGCGATGAGCACCCACTTGAACCAACTCAAGCTCGATGCGCCGCCGCAGTGCGAGACGCGACGACCGCGTAGACTTGTTCGCGTGGCCCTCGCGGAGAGCATGGTTGTGGCCGGTGCGTTGATACCGAAGGTCTGCGCGCCGGGCTTCGCTGCGGACATGAGCGGCATCCCGTCGAGCCGCACGGTCTCAGTGTACTCGGCGATGCCTTCGCCGAGGCGGAAGCCGCACGCACGGCAGAAGCGCATCCCCGGCAAAAGTCCGGCGAGGCAACTGGGGCAGTTGTCGGTCGCGTGCGTGTTCATGCTCTCTGAATGGTTAGCGTATTCTGTTTCGGGTCTCATGGGAGTTTGGATTCCTTAACTTCGTCTTAAACCGTGGGCGCAACTTTCTCGCGGGTCGTTGGTGCGCTCAATTATACGACGGGCGAGGCGTCGCGGTTGCAGATTGACGCGCGCCGACATAAACTCGCGCTCCAAATCCCGACGAAAGGTGCCGCCCACAAGTGGAAGTTACGAAAGCCCTCGCAGCCCTGCAACCGCTCTATGGCAAAGAGAACGTGGAGGTCGTCACGAAGGACGGCACGCGCGTGCGCGGTCTCGTCAAGAGCATGAAGACGACGCAGGCGCTCACGAAACCAAGCGTCAAGATTCAACGCGACGACGGCGAAGTCGTCAAGATCACCTTCGACACGATCAGCGAGATCATCGATCACAACCTCTACTGATCGCGGAATGCGGATTTCGGATTGCGGATTTGAAATCTGGAATTTGAGACTCTTCCCATTCGTCTTCATTCCACATTCAGCAATCGCACGCACAAGCTGCTCGCGTCCACGAGCGACAATTTGCGCTCACGATTTATGATTGACCATTGACCATTCACGATTCACGATTTACGTCTTTTCGCCCCACTCAGGTATAGTAAACGCGCGCGCGTGGGCGCGGGCTACGTCGCGCCGGAAGTTATGGAGAGAAATCCGGGCAACAGTTTCGAGGAGTTGGGCGGTCGCGTGGCAAGCGCGTGGCAGGAGTTGCGTCCGACGACGCGCACGATGCTTGAGCGCGCTTTGCAATCGCACGCGCCACGCGCGCCGCAGGGCGCGGGCTACGACGCGCGCTCCGAGATGGAGTTGAGTCGCCTGCTCACGGCATTAGACGAGCGCGCGCGCGAGGCGGGCGTGCAAATCTTGAGCGCGGAGCAGTCGCGCGAGTTGGTGCGCGTGGCTAACGCGTGCGCCTTCGTCCTGCGCACGGAGGCCCGCTCGGCTGAAGTCTTCGCGCAGCTTCTGGGCCGGGCCCTGAGCGCGCGCGATTACGCGCGTGTTGACGAGATCGCCGATACGCTCGCCTTGCGACTCGCGCCGAGTGAAATCTGTGAGCTGGCGCGCAACGACAACGTGGCCCTGCGCGCCATCGCACACGAAGCGCTCGCGCAGAAGCCCGTCTCCGTCCTCGTCGATCTGCTCGGCGATCCGGTCGATGCCCTCGTCGCACGCGACGCACTCGAAATTCAGGCGGACGACTACGACTCGGAAGAGGCCCGATGGATCGTCAGCACGCTCGAACGTGTGGATGAAGACGGCGACGATTAACAATCGCGCGGATGAAACTAACGACGCGCAGCGCGAGATACATAAAGACATAAAGTGAGAGGGGCACGACTTGGCGTCGTGCCCCTCTCGCTTTGTGCTTTAGATCATCGCCGACGTTCAGACCGCTACCGCCTCCGTCTCCTGTGTCGCGCCGATCTCTTTGAGACGCGCGACGACCTGCTCGATGAGCCAGTTGGGCGTCGATGCTCCGGCGGTGACGCCGACGCGTCGCGCGCCGCGCACGTCCTCTGCGTCGATCTCTTCCGGCGTCTCGATGAGGAAACTTCGCGTGCACTGCTCCTCGCAGACCGAGAGCAGCTTGATGCTGTTCGACGAATGCTTGCCACCGATGATGTAGAAAGCATCGACGTGGCCGGCGAGCGAGCGCGCAGCATCTTGACGGTCGCGCGTCGCCGAACAGATCGTGTTAATGATCTGCGGCTCTGCATCGGCATGCGCGCGCACGGCGTCAGCCGCTTCAAGAAATGTCGAGAGCTTGATGGTCGTCTGCGAGACGACGAGCGGAGCGTGCAACAGTGGAAGTCCGGCCACCTCCGACGCATCGCGCACGACATGCGTGTTGTTCGGCGCGTAGCCCTTCACGCCGATCATCTCCGGGTGATCGGGGTTGCCGACGACCACGACATCGCGCCCTTCTTCGGCGGCACGCTCGGCGAGCTTCTGCACCTTCGTCACGAACGGGCAGGTCGCATCAACAACTCGCTCCGCGCGTGCTTCTAACTCGCGCTGCACTTCGGGCGTGACGCCGTGCGCGCGTATGACTGCGGTCACACCTGCGCCGACCTGCGCGGGCTCTTCGATGGTGCGCACGCCTCCGGCCGCGAGTCGCCCGATCTCTTGCGTGTTGTGAATGAGTGGCCCCAGAGTGCGCACGGTCGCGCCCTCGTGAAGAGCCTCTTCCACCATCTGCACTGCGCGCTCGACGCCAAAGCAGAACCCGTACTCTTCAGCCAAGAGAACCTGCATCAATTACCTCGATTGCGAAAGGAGAGAATTTACTCATTGATTCATTTAGCCATTGACTCATTTGAAATCAATGAATCAATGAGATAATGATTCAATGAATCAATCCTCTCCATTCCGCAATTCTTAAATTGTCTCTGCGCCGGTCGCCGTCGCATCGGCGGTCGTCGTGTGTGTTGTGTCGCGTCGTCGTTGCCATTCTTCGCGCAAGTGGTCGCCGCCGCCGAGCGCCTCGTCGATCCATTCCAGATTCTTCTCGGCGAAGCAGCGCACGCCGCCCCAGACGTTCTTCTCGAACTCGCCGAGTTGGTGCGCCACATCTTTCGGGAAGATAGCGAACGAGGCGTCGCAGAAGAAACGCCAGATGTCTTTCAGGCTGTCGCCCGTGTTGTATCGCGGATCGTTGTTCATTTAAATCGAAACCTCCTTTGAACTATACGGTCGCACGCCCGCGCGCGTTCCACATTGTACGCAGCCGCGAGCCAAACCGCCAAAGGCGGACGTGCCAGAAACCCTTTTTACAAGACTTCGTCCGTTCGCACGGGCTCGCGCAAGATGCCTCGCGCCGCTTCGGACGCAACGCGCGCGGCTGCCGTGTGGCTCGCGCGCAAGTTTCCGATCTGCAAGAGCGACTCGCCGGTGCGCGAGAGCAGGCGGAAGAGATCGCCCTCTTCGGCGCGCGTCTCGCGCACGAGCGTCGCCCAAGTTTCGCCGCGCGCCCAACGCGCCACCGCCGCCGCCGCAGAGAAGTTGAACTCTTCAGCAGGCTCTAGCTCCTGCTCCCACTCCGCGCTCGCCACGTCGAACGCGATCCGCTCAAATTCGGAGAGCGCGCCGACGAGCGCATCATCGAGTTCCAACTGGCCGAAGTCGCGATCCGGATCGGCAGCGAGCGCGGCGACTATTCCGGCGGCGCGCGGCGCGTCGAGCTTGTCGAACAACTTTCTCTCAATCGCCTCGCCGACAAGGAGCGGTCTGTCGAGCCTGAGATCGGCGAGCCAGCGACCGCGCTCCGTGACGCGCTCGCGCGCATAGTCGAGATAGCCGAAGCGCGCGAGCACGAGCGCGCGCCGCTCGAAGGGCCGCCACACCTCGCCGCGCAAAACTTCCGCGCGCCGCTCCATCTGTTCGACCGTCGCCGCTTCCTGCACCACAGACCACAGCGCGTCATGACAAAGCGTGCGCTCCGCATCACTCAATACGACGCGCTTCTCGCCTCGCTTGACGGTCTTGCTCGATCCAACATCCGCGCGCGCCGTGCCGGTCAACTCGTCCATCAGATCGTTGATGAGCGTGACGGCTTCATCGGATTGCGCGCGCGCATCTCTCAGTCGCGGCTCCTGCATGAGCGTTGCGCGCCCCGCGTGCGCGTCTGCAAACGCGGCGTCGCGCGCGTTCTCCGTACGCGGATAAATTTCTTCATAGACGCGACCGACGCGGTCGAGCGAGACGTTCGCGCGCCGGCCATCTTCGCGCACGCCGACGAAGCTGCCCTCACGCCGCTCTGTGACGAAGACGAGGCGTCGGCTGTTGCGACCTACACCGACGACGCGACCGGGCACGACCGTCTCGTCGAGCCACGTCAAATAAACTTCAAAGCGCGTGTGCGGCACGCCGGTTAGCAATCGATCACGCGCGCTCGCTAGACGTTCGAGACCGCGCGCGACTTCGGGCGAGAGATCACAGCCCGCCTCGCGCAATTTGTCTGCGATGCGTCGCTCCGCGTCGTCGCGCTCGCGCTCCAAGCGCACGATGCGATCCAGAGTTTCGCGGTGCGCGAAGCTGCGCGAGACGATCTCGCGGACGTGCGCGAAGTCGCCGTAAGCATCGAGCAGATTAAGAAGCGTCGTGTAGGTGGCCCTAAACTGACTCTCAAGCGGTTCGGGCGGCGACTGCAAGAGCGCGGCGAGCTTCTGCGGCTCTTGATGCATTCCCGGCGCGGCGACGATGAAGCCGACGCGGTCGCGGCTGCGACGACCGGCCCTTCCCGTCATCTGCTGCAACTCCGACGAAGTGAGCGAACGCCAGCCGCGCCCCGTGCGCGCGTCAACGTTCGAGACGACGACCGTGCGCGCCGGAAAATCTACTCCGGCGGCAACGGTCGCGGTTGCGAAGATCGCATCGAGCAATCCGGCAGCCATCAACTTTTCGACGGCGAGTTTCCATGCCGGAAGGTGGCCCGCGTGATGCGAGGCGACGCCGCCACGCGCGACCACTTCGAGATGACGGTGCTTGCGAACTTCCGGGTGTTGTTCGACGAACTCACTGAGGAACGCGCGTCGCGCCTCGCGCCGTCGTGGATCGCTGTCGCGTCGGCCCAAGCCTGCTTCCGTCGCTGCCTCGTCGCATCGTTTGCGAGTTGGCAGAAAGACGATGGCCGGAAGTAGATCGTATGCGCCGAGCGCGGTGAGCAAGGAGGCGGGCGGCATCTCCGGCAAGTTCATCCGGCCCGTTCGCGTCTCGCGTCGCACGCCGCCGAAGCGCGAGTGTGATTGATCGCGTCGCGCGCTGGCGTGTTGCAGGAAGTTCGCGATCTCGTGATTGAACTTTCCCGCTTCGTCGTAGAGCGGCGCAAGTTGTCCTTCCGGATAGAGGAACGCAGCACGCAAGGGTACAGGTCGCGCGCCGGGGCGAGAGACGACCGCGCAGCGCACGCCGCGCACCTCTTCCATCCACGCAGCAAACTCCGAAGCGTTGCCGACCGTCGCTGAGAGCAGAAGCATACGCACGCGCGGCGGCGTCAAGATGATCGCCTCTTCCCAGACGTGCCCGCGTTCTTCGTCCGCGAGGTAGTGCGCTTCGTCGAGGATGACGAGATCGGCACGGAGTTGTCTGCCTTCGCGCATCGCGTCGAAGAGTTGGTTGCGATAGACCTCTGTCGTGCCGACGACGAGCGGGGCTTCGCCGTTCTCTTTGCGATCACCTGTGAGGATGCCGACGTTCTCAGGGCCGAAGGCTTCGGAGAACTCGTGATACTTCGAGTTGGTCAGAGCCTTCAAGGGGCTCGTGTACCAAGCGCGTTTTCCTTCGGCGATGAGTCGTCTGATCTCTTCGCGCGCGATCCAAGTCTTGCCGCTTCCCGTGGGCGCGGTCACTAACACGTCTTCGTGTTCGAGCGCGGCGAGGGCTTCGAGTTGAAAGGGATCGGGCTTGAAGGGCGCGGGCTCAGGCGTGCCGATGCCTTCGAGCAGGCGACGCACGTCGCGCCCTCGCAAGGCGCGCAGAGCCGTGCGCTCGACCGAGTCGCCCGCGTCGTTCGACAGCGCGCGCGTGTTGTGGACATCGGCGCGTCGCGCGTCACCTTGATGACGCGTGCGTCCGCCGCCGACGCTGCTACCATTGCGTCCGCCGTGCCCGCGCCGCCCACCGCTCGCGCTGCCTCGTCCCCCGCCTCCTTTGCGTGGCATAATGGAATCATTAAACCACAGCTACGGCCGAAACTTTTACGGGCGCGATATCTTTCAAGGCGCGCCCGCAACGTTCCGCGACGCCGGAACGTCTAAATACTTTGCAAGGGCACGCACGCCGCACTCATTTATTTTAACTTCGTGCGGCGCGTGTTGGGTGAAAGTTGATGGCGGATATTTTTCAGACGCACGAAGAGTTAGGGATTGACGCTGAACAACGCGCGCGCACGTTTACGCGTTGGCTCGGCGGCTCGGTCGTCGCGCACGCGCTGTTGTTCGCGGCGTTCGTTTATATCCCTGTCCTTCACGATACATTCTCACTCGCGAACGAGCTGTCGGGCTTTCGCGTCGTGAGCAAGGATTACGAGAAGACGAAAGTTTACGAGCGCGCGACGATCATCAATCTCGCCGCGCAGCAACTCTATTATCCGGCGGGCTTCTTCGATGCGTCGCAGCCCGTCGTCTCGTCGCCCGACGATCCGAAGTTCATCGCTGCGGTCAACCCGAAGCCCGCGCCGACGCCTCGGCCCGTGCGCGTGAGAGTAAAGCCGACGCCTTCGCCGACACCTGTCGCGGCGGAAGAGACTGCGAAGAATACTTCGGACAAGTCCAAGCCTAATGCTTCGCCATCGCCCGCCGCGTCGCCCGCGCAGCCGCAGACGCCGGAAGAGGCGGAGCGACTCGCGAAGGAAGCGAACGTCGAGGCCTTCCCAGAGATCAACACGAAGCCTTTCGAGGATTTGCTCGCGGAGGCCAAGAAGAAGAAGGACGCGGGCAAGATCGATCTCAAAGGTACGCTCGACATCTCAGCCGAAGGCGACAGGCAGGACGACGGCCACATCGCCAACCTGCACATCACAGGCGAGTCGGCGAGCAACGAGGAGTTGCACGCGTTGGCGAGCGCGTTCATCGGGGCTCTGAGCGATAGTCAGGCCCTTGCCGCACTCAAAGGCACGCGACACATACGTCTGAAAGTTTGGCTCGACGACAAACAGCTTTCGGTGCGCGTGCTGACCGAGACGGCCACCGCCGACGAGGCTGCGCGCCTCACCAATGGATACAACCTGCTGCTGCTCGCGGGCGCGATGAAGAAGAAGGGACAGGACGAGGAAGCGATCTTCAAAAACCTCAAGCTCAGAAACGACGCGCAACAGATCACGCTCACCTTCGATATGCCACGCGCCGACGCGGGCGCACTCGTCACGAAGCTGACGGCGAAGAATCAGACTCCGCCACCGACGCCCGGCGAGTAAGACCATGCGCCGCACATCGAATGAGAACGACCCGCGCGATTTCAAAACCCGCGCGACGTGAGTTAAACTAGACGACGGATGAGAGGCAAGTCTCACAGACAGCAAACGCGCACGCCGACGCCCACGCCGCAGATCGTTTTGAGCGCGCTCGTCGGCTCGCTCGTCGTCTGCGCCACGCTCGGCGCGGCGAATGCGCCCGCGCGCACAGTCTCTCAGTATGCGGGCGTCGCGCTCGTTCGGGCCTCCTCGGTCTTCCAATCGCAGACGCACGCGCGACACATCGTTCACGTGCGCGCCGCGCGTGTGGCTGTCGAGCGCACTAATCGTTCGGACACGCTCTCGGCGCAGGCCCTCTCACATCTCATCGCCTCTTCGAGCGGCAAGCAGTTTTCGCACGCGCCCGGAATGTCGCGCGAGCAGTCTGGAAATCTCCTGCCTCAGAATTTAGCCCTTCCCTGAAAGCACGCGCGGTCGCGGTCGCCGAAAAGGGTCGTGTCCTAATTTGAAAATCTTAGCCCGATAACTGCTGGCCTTTATTTTCAAATTAGGACACTACTCGAAAAGCGACTCGCTTGCCCCGTGCATCCACGCTCACATAAAATTGCACGTTCGCGGCTGTGTGTGCGCGTTCGTGCGTCGTGGCGGCAGAGTTTGCCGCGCGTCTCTTACCGGGGAAGGATGAAGCAATGATCGACAAGTTTCTCACTAAAGTTTTCGGCAGCCAGAATCAGCGTTACATCAAGACGCTGCAACCGCTCGTTGATCAGATCAACGGGCTTGAGCCATCAATTAAAAAACTTTCTGACGACGAACTGCGCGCGCGCACCGTCGAGTTCAAGGAGCGGATCGCTCAAGCAGTCGGCGACGTGACGATCCCCGAAGATCGCAAGCGCAGAGAGCAGCGCGCGCTCGACGAGATACTGCCGGAAGCCTTCGCCATCGGGCGCGAGGCTTCTGTGCGCGCCACAGGGATGCGCCACTTCGATGTGCAGCTCATCGGCGGCATCGCCTTGCATCAAGGCAAGATCGCGGAGATGCGAACGGGCGAAGGCAAGACACTCGTCGCAACTCTTCCGGCCTATCTAAATGCTCTGACGGGTCGTGGCGTCCACGTCGTCACCGTCAACGATTATCTCGCCTCGCGCGACGCCGAGTGGATGGGCCGCATCTATCGCTTCCTCGGTCTCTCGGTCGGCGTCATCCAGAACGACATGGACGATTGGGAGCGCAAGGACGCATACAGCGCGGACATCACCTACGGCACGAACAACGAGTTCGGCTTCGATTATCTGCGCGACAACATGAAGTTCGATCTTGCGACGTGCGTCCAGCACGGCCACTACCACGCTATCGTGGATGAGGTCGATTCGATCTTGATCGACGAGGCGCGCACGCCTCTGATCATTTCAGGCCCTTCGGACGAAGCGACCGACAAGTATTACAAGGCGGACGCGATCATCCCGCACTTGAAGCGCGGGACTGAGGAGACGGAGCCGGGGACGATGAAGAAGAAGCTCACCGGCGACTACATCGTCGATGAGAAACAGCACTCGGCGGTGCTGACCGAAGACGGCGTTGATCGCGCTGAAAAACTGCTCGGCGTCGGCAATCTCTACGATCCTTCAAACATGGAGATGCTGCACTGCGTCGAGCAGGCGTTGAAAGCGCACACGCTTTATAAGAACGATCACCAGTACATCGTTAGAGACGGCGAAGTGATCATCGTCGATGAGTTCACGGGACGCACGATGCCCGGCCGTCGCTGGTCGGACGGTCTGCATCAGGCGGTCGAGGCGAAAGAAGGAGTGAAGATCGAGCGCGAGAATCAGACGCTCGCGACGATCACTTTGCAAAACTATTTCCGCCTCTACGAAAAACTCTCCGGCATGACCGGCACGGCCTTCACCGAAGCAGCCGAGTTCGATTCGACCTACAAGCTCGAAGTGGCCGTCATCCCGACGCACCGCCCGATGGTGCGCCGCGATCACCCGGACATGATCTTCCGCACCGTCGGCGAAAAGTGGGACGCCGTCGTCGAAGAGATCAAGGAGTGTTACGAGAAGGGCCAGCCGACGCTCGTCGGCACGGTCTCGGTCGAGAACTCGGAGTTGCTTTCGCGCAAATTGCAGAAGGCGCATGTCCCGCACAACGTCCTGAACGCCAAGCACCACGACCGCGAGGCGGAGATCGTCGCGCAAGCAGGCAGGAAGGGCATGGTCACGATTGCGACGAACATGGCCGGTCGCGGCACGGACATCCTTCTCGGCGGCAATCCCGAATTCATGGCGCGCGAGTTTTTGAAGCAGGAGGAGATCGATCCGGACGAAGCGACACCCGAACAGTTAGAGGAAGCCTTGCAGCGCGCCAAGCCCATCGTCGAAGCGGAGCACAAGGAGGTCGTCGGCGCGGGGGGCCTTCACATCATCGGGACTGAAAGGCACGAGGCGCGGCGCATCGACAACCAGTTGCGCGGTCGCTCAGGTCGTCAGGGCGATCCCGGATCGTCTCGGTTCTTCCTCTCGCTCGAAGACGATCTGATGCGCATCTTCGCGGGCGACAAGGTCAAGGCTCTGATGCAGCGACTCGGCATGGAAGAGGGCGTCGCCATCGAATCGAAGATGGTCTCGAAGAGGATCGAGTCGGCGCAAAAGTCTGTCGAGGGCCGCAACTTTGAATCGCGCAAGCACCTGCTGCAATACGACGACGTGATGAACCGGCAGCGCGAGACGATCTACAGCCTGCGCCGGCAGTTGATGGAGCAGCCCGACCAGCGCGACTTCCTCTTGGGCGACGGCGGCGTGGCGTACGATCTCTTGTCCGACCTTGCCAAGCAGTACATCGATCAGGACGAGAGCGTGGATGATTGGGACGTGGAGAACTTCCGCATCCAGTTGCAATCGATCTACGACTTCAACGCCGAAACGGAAGGGATCGATTTCGAGCACGCGACCTCGCAGGAAGTTCAGAAGACGATCTGGGAGAAGTTGAAAGCGAAGTACGCGGAGAAGGAAGCGCAGGTCGGCGTCGAGGCGATGCGTACCTACGAGCGCATCATCATGCTCAACATCATCGACGCGCAGTGGAAGGATCACTTGCTTGCGCTCGATCACTTGAAGCAGGGCATCGGACTTGTCGGCTACGGGCAGAAAGACCCGCTCGTCGAGTACAAGAAAGAGAGTTTCGATCTCTTCCAGTCGATGCTGGATCGCATCGACACGATCACGATTCGCTCGCTCTTCAACCTGCAAGTCGTCGCCGAGCAAGCTCCCGAACAGTTGCAGCAGCGACGCCGCGCGCGCCCGACCGCGATGCAGTTTACGGGCCCCAATCAAGGCGCAGCCGCCGCCGGTGAAGAGGCGGGCGCATCGAAGACCATCACGCGCACGCAGCCCAAGATCGGCAGAAACGATCCATGCTCATGCGGCTCCGGCAAGAAGTACAAGAAGTGCTGCGGCGCGTGAAGTGACTTTCGCGACAGGAGGGATGAGCGATATTCGGCAGCGCAACACTCTCGCGATTACTGATCGCGGCAACCCTCGTCGTGCCTCTCGCGGGCGCGGCGTGGGCCAGTGCGCAGGAGGCGCGTCCGAACGATGAGGCGAAGGAGCTGCTGCGGCTCCGCGCGCATCTCGATTCGCAGTACAAAGCAATCGAAGAGATGTTCGCCGCGCCGCAGACGGCGCAGCATTCGGTCGCGTCGCCGACGCCGGAGGCTATGCCAGCCGCGCCACCTCATCAGACGACCCCGCCACCCGTCCAAGACTACAGGAATCGCGTACGCCTCTCCGCGCCGATCAGAGATCGGAAGTGGCAGGACGAAGTGGCCCGACGCTTCGCGCGCGCCGCCGACACCGTCGAGCAGATGCTGAAGCTTAACCCGCCCGACGCGCCCGCTCTGGGCGAGAGGCTTGAGACGCTACGCCTCTACGCACAGCCTGTGAGCAGCCCCGATAGTGGTCGCAATGTCTTCGGAGCTATGGAAGTTGATCGGCGCGCCCAGTTGAAGGACGTGCCTGCGGCTCCCTATACACCCGAAGCCCTCGCAGCTAACGCGCGCGCCGTCGTCAGGCTGCGGCTGGTGCTGGCGGCGGACGGATCTGTTAAGCACATCTTTCCTATCCAGTCGGCACGCTACGGCCTGACCGAGTCGGCGGTCATGGCAGCAGGCCGGATTACATTCAAGCCGGCGGTGAGGAACGACCTGACCGTCTCGCAGTTCTTCACCATCGTCTATGACTTCAAGGATCGTCGCCCGGCGACACCTAACGTCCCGAAAACTTAATTCTAGCCCGCGCTAGATAGTCCAAATGAGCGCGAACACCACATCGACAAATCCGGTCGTGCAGGCGATTGTGGGCGGGACTGCGCCGAGACAAGCGCGGTTGATGGCGGCGCGCGGGATGCTGCCGCTCGCGGCGGAAGAGCTGCTCGAAGCTCTCGTCCACCTGCGCGGCGACGACGAAGCGGAGATCGCGCAAGCCGCCGAAGAGTCGCTCGCCGAACAACAGGCAGACTCTTTCATCGGCGCGGCAACGTCCGACGATGCCTCGCCACGCGTGCTCTCTTATCTCGCCGCGCGTGCCGACTCCGGCCGTGCGGTGCACGAGGCGGTCGCCTCGAATGCGCGCACGCCCGATCAGGCCATCGTCGCTCTCGCTTCGATCACTTCGGACGGATCGCTCCTCGAACTCATCACCGTCAACCAGCAGCGACTGATCCGCGCGCCTTCGATCATCGACGCCGTGCTCGCTAATCCAGCGCGCACTCCCGAAGCAGAGCGACGCGCGAGAGAGACGCGTCGAGAGTTCTTCGAGAAGGAGCGCGGCGCGCAGCAGATCGCCGAAGAGATGCGCGCGCGCGGGATGAGCGCGGCGGCGGAGTTCATCGAGTCGGCGGAATCAATCGGCGTGGACGGCGGGCTCACGACTGAAGACGCATGGATCATCGCACAGCACGTCGAAGTTTCGGACGAAGACTTGGATGAGTCTTGGCTGCCGTTAGAGCGCATCGAGGAGTTGCTTGCGGAGACTGAGGAGCAGCGTCTGGCAAACGCCGAACGCGTGATCGCAGAGGCGTCCGCAGAGATCGGCGACGCCGCACCCGAACGAGTCTCGCTCATCCGTCGCATCATGTTGATGAGCGTCAAGGATCGCATCAAGCTCGCGATGAAGGGCGACCGCGAGGCGCGCGGCATCCTCATACGCGACGGCAACAAGGTGGTGGCCACCGCCGTCATCCACAACCCGCGCATCACCGACAAGGAGGTCGAGTCCATCGCGGCGATGCGCACGGTCGCCGAGGACGTGCTGCGACAGATCGGCTTGAATCGCGCGTGGGCGCGCGTCTATCCCATCATCCACAACCTCGCGCGCAACCCCCGCGCGCCGCTCGGCACCGCGATCACCGTCCTGCCGCGCATACAGACCCGCGACCTCCACGCCATCTCTCAGAACCGCAACGTCTCCGACGCCGTCCGACGCCAAGCGCATCGTCTCGTTCAGACGCGCAGCGGACATTGAGAGATCGTTAATGGTCAATCGTAAATCGTGAATCGTAGTTGTCGCCGTCTCACCTTGAGCTTGGTCATTCACGGTTGCGACGGTGCAACTACCATTCACGATTTACGATTGACGATTCACTAAAACAGTTGTGAGGCTTTGCGCAGTACCGACCATGCCACGTCGGTGATGGTGTGGCTCGCTGCGCCCCACCAGAGGCCGGCGAGCGTGGCGAGCGTGATCTGTCTGAACGCGCCACGCCAGCGCAAGCCTGCCTCGAACGACTGCCACGCGCGCAGGTATTCGGCGAAGTCGGGCGGCTTGCCGACGATGTAAGTCATGTAGAGGTAGAAGACGATGGACGAAAGTAGCGCGAGCACAGCGACGAAATAGACGACACGGATGAATGTGCCGAAGATGATGCCGTGCGACCAGCGCGAACGGTGGCGGAAGATAGTGCGGTAGGGCAGCCACAGGAAACGGAAGAGGCCCCAGCGCGCGTACTGCCGCGACTGTATGTCTAGATCGGGCCCGAACATCAAGCCGCCGAACAGCGTCGCCGCCGTTACGACGCACGCGAGCGCAACACTGCCCGTCGCGCCCCACGCCGCGACCAGCGTCGGCACAGCCAGCAGCATCGTGATCGCGTCGTGTGTCTTCCCGGAAGGCATAAAGGAGCAATCAGCCGTCAGCGTTCAGCAATCAGCCGTGGAGACATTGATTGCTTCGCGTGCAATGATAGCTAACAACTGCCGCCTTCTACCAACCAAGTGTGCGTTCGTGATGAAGAAAAGGTTTGGCTGAATGCTGAACGCTGACGGCTGATTGCTATTCCCGCGTTTGCCAGCCACGTGAGGCGCGGTTAAACTTCCCGCTCTCTTGCCTGAACCGGAATGGCTAAACAACGCGGGACAGCTCAAACCTATCTGGAATATGCGGCGACGCGCGCACTGCTCGGCGGGCTCGGACTTCTGCCGCGCGGCGCAGCAGTCGCGTTCGGACGAGGGCTCGGTCATCTCGCTTACGCGCTTGCGGGAGGCTTGCGCCGCACGGGCTTGCGTAACCTCGAACTCGCCTTCCCGGAGATGCCTGCGGACGAGCGTCGTCGTGTCTTGCGTCGTTCGATGGTGGGCTTGGGTCGGCAGCTCGGCGAGTTCAGCCAGTTCCGGCGCGCTACTCCCGAACGCTTGCACAAACTTGTCGAGTACGACGGCATCGAAATTCTTCACGAGGCGCAAGCCAGAGGGCGCGGCGTCATCTTCCTCACCTGTCATCTCGGCGCGTGGGAAGTTCTCTCCTTCGCGCACTCCGCGCTCCACAACCCGATCAGCTTCATGGTGCGGCGGCTCGACAACCCGCGCGTCGAAGAGTTGATCGACCGCGTTCGCACGCGCTTCGGCAATCGATCAATCGACAAGAAGATGGCTGCGCGCTCGGCGTTGAAATTACTACGCGAGGGCGGCACGCTCGGCATCCTCGCAGACTTAAACACGCAGCCGCACGAGGGCGTCTTCGTCCCCTTCTTCAACCATCTCGCCTGTACGACGAGCGGCATCGCAGTCCTCGCGTTGCGCACGGACGCTGCGGTCATCCCCGTCGTCGCCCCTTGGCATGAAGAGCGCGGGCGCTACGTTTTTCACGGCAGCCCAATCGTCGAACTTGTCCGCACGGGCGATCACGAGCGCGACGTTCAGATCAACACCGCCCGCTTCACCGCCGCCATCGAAGAGCAGGTACGCAAGTACCCCGACCAGTGGCTCTGGATTCACAAACGCTGGAAGACTCGCCCCGCCGGAGAGACCGACCTCTACGGTCAACGAACTTCGGAAGAACTCACCCCGCGCCCCATCCATACGACTCAAGAGCGCATCCTCGAAACAAAAACACAAAAATCTTAGTCCCTCTTCTATCCTATTTGTAACGACTTATGAGCAAGACCCGTGAGGTGTTGCAAAATTGTGTAGAAAAAATGTATTTTGTGCTTGACAGCTCACAAAGTTTTGGTGTACTTTCTCACACGAGTTAGGCAATTAACTTTTTATAGATTTTTGAAGAAGTCTGCTGGACGCAGGTGTTGAGGGACAGACCGAGTTCCAAGTTTTATTGGTCAAGCAATTATTCTAGCCCTTCAAACACACCAACCATAAATACCGGATCGCCCGTATGTGACGATCTCCAGCGCCCAGCCAACGCCACCCCGAGTCTCCGAGCCTCCCAAAATTTCAGCCTCGCTGGTCCCCAAACTAGCGAGGCTCCTTTCTTTTTGCGCGTAAGAAATTTGTTACCGAATCAAGTTCTATCACATCTGATCTGACGCGTCACATCGCGAGCCCGCCATCGACTTGTATGACCTGACCCGTGATGTATCGCGCGGCGGGCGACAGGAGGAAGCAGGCGATCTCGGCGACTTCCGTGGGCGTGGCGAAGCGACCGAGCGGAATTTGTTCGAGAAGTTTCGCGCGGTACGTTTCGTCGAGCGCGCCCGCCATGTCGGTCTCGACCAAACCGAGCGCGAGGACGTTGACCGTCACCCTGCGGCTTGCGACCTCTCTCGCGAGCGCCTTCGTCAGACCGATCATGCCAGCCTTCGACGCAGAGTAGTTCGACTGCCCGGCCATCCCGACGATCCCGCTAATCGACGAGACGTTCAAGACCGACCCGCCACCCTCTTGCCTAAGCATCACGCGTAGCGCAGCCTTCGAGAAATTCCACGCACCCTTCAGGTTCGTATCGACGACCGCATCCCAGTCCTCCTCTTTCATCCGTAGGATCAACTGATCGCGCGTGATGCCCGCGTTGTTGACGAGGAAGTCGATGCGACCGAAGGCCTCCTTTGTTTGCTTGACCATCTCGGCGGCTGCATCTGTGCGCGCCACGTCGCACTGGAGGCTTAGCGCGCCGACGCCCATGCGCTCAAGCTCCGTCTTCAACTCTTCGGCGGCTTCGGCGCTCTTCGCGTAGTTGAAGGCGATGGACGCGCCGCGTCGCGCGAGTTCGAGCGCGATGGCACGACCGATGCCGCGCGTCGCGCCGGTGACGATTGCTGCGCGACCGGCGAACGGCTTCGACTCATCTTGAGTCGCCGCGTTCGCGTTCATCGCATTCTCGCTCTTCGCGTTCTCGTTCGTGCTGCTCATCTCTGGTTCTCTTCAGTCGTTCAATTTCAACGAGCGCAAATATTCTTTGAACTGCGGCGCGAGTTCGGGCCGCTTCAAAGCGAACTCGACCGTGGCGACGAGGAAGCCGAGTTTGTCGCCCGCGTCGTGGCGCGTGCCTTCGAAGCGGACGGCGTAGAAGGGCCGCTTCTTTAAGAGCGAGCGCATCGCATCCGTGATCTGATACTCGCCACCCGCGCCGCGCGGCGTGCGCTCGATCTCGTCGAAGATGTCGGGCGTTAAAATGTAGCGACCGATGATCGCGAGATCGGACGGAGCATCGGCGAACGCGGGCTTCTCGACCATGTCTGTGATCTTGAAGACGCCATCGGAGACTTGTTCCGCGTCGATGACGCCGAAGCGCGAGATCGCTTCGCCAGCGACTTGCATCGTGCCTAAGATCGGTGCGCCCGTCTCCTCGTAAACACGCATCATCTGTTTGAGCGCGGGCACTTCCGCATCGACGATGTCGTCTGCGAGCAGGACAGCAAACGGCTCGTCGCCGACGAAGTCGCGCGCTTGAAGCACGGCGTGGCCCAAGCCCAGAGCCTCGCGCTGTCGAACGTAAGAGACGTGGGCCATCTCAGAGATCGCGCGCACCTCTTTTAGTTGTTGCTCCTTGCCGCGCTCGCGCAGCAGTTGTTCCAATTCGAAAGAGATGTCGAAGTGATCCTCAATCGCCGTCTTGCCGCGCCCCGTGACGATGATGATCGACTCGATGCCCGATGCAACAGCCTCTTCGACGACGTACTGGATCAGAGGCTTATCGACGAGTGGCAGCATCTCCTTCGGCGAAGCCTTCGTCGCTGGTAGGAAGCGCGTGCCAAGACCTGCGGCGGGGAAGACGGCTTTACGAATCTTCTGCGGCATGATTTTTCTAAAGCACTCAGCATTCAGCCAGACGATTTAGTCTTGATTGAATGCCGACAACTCAGCAACTGAAATTTGCCTAGCTTGACACTCGTGCGAAGCGTCGGCTAGGTTGAATTTTTCGTTGACACGCTTTGTTGAAAGCGTAGAACTTCTATCACACCGCGAAGGACGGCAGCAAATGCTCGATCTCAACTTCGTCCGCGACAACTTGGACAGCGTGCGCGCCGCCCTCGACGCACGTCGTCACTCGACCGAACCGCTCGAAGACTTTGCGCGACTAGACTCGGAGCGCAAGCGCGTCATCTCTGAATCCGACAAGTTGAACGCCGAGCGCAACACAGCGAGCAAAGAGATCGGCGCGCTGATGAAGTCCGGTCGCAAGGACGAAGCCGAGTCGCAACGCAAAGCCGTCGGCGAGTTGAAGGACAGGATCGCGGAGCTTGATCAAAAGCGCGACGGAGCCGAAGCGAAGATGCGCGAGTTGTTATCAACTCTCCCTAACATCCCGCACGCGAGCGTGCCTGTGGGCGGCGACGAATCGGCGAACGAAGAGATCAGACGTTGGGGCACGCCGCCCGCATTCGACTTTGAGCCGAAGGATCACGTCGATCTCGCAACGCAGCTCGGCATACTCGACACGGAACGCGCAGCGAAGATCGCGTCCGCGCGCTTCGCGATCCTGAAAGGCGCGGGCGCGCAGCTTTCGCGCGCGCTCGTCAACTTCATGCTCGACCTGCACACGCGCGAGCACGGCTACGAGGAGACGTTGCCGCCCTTCATCGTCAACGCCGACTCGCTCTTCGGCACGGGCCAACTCCCGAAGTTCGAGCAAGACCTCTTCAAGCTCACGGACGAGCGCGGGCTCTACTTAATCCCCACGGCGGAAGTCCCCGTCACGAACATCTACCGCGACGAGATACTCGACGCCGCGCAGCTCCCGCAGAAGTTCGTCGCCTACTCGCCCTGCTTCCGCTCCGAAGCTGGCAGCTATGGTCGCGACACGCGCGGACTGATTCGTCAACATCAATTCGAGAAAGTCGAACTCGTCAAGCTCACGCGCCCCGAAGATTCTTACGACGAACTCGAATCCCTCACGCGCAACGCCGAGCGCGTGCTGCAACTGCTCGGACTTCACTATCGCGTCGTCGCGCTCTCGACCGGCGACCTCGGCTTCTCCGCCGCGAAGACCTACGACATCGAAGTCTGGTTGCCATCGCAAGCCGCCTTCCGCGAAATCTCCTCCTGCTCCAACTGCGAAGCCTTCCAAGCCCGCCGCGCGCAGATACGCTTCCGCCGCGACGCCGGCTCCAAGCCCGAATACGTCCACACCCTCAACGGCTCCGGTCTCGCCGTCGGTCGCACGTGGCTCGCGATTCTAGAGAACTACCAGCAAGCGGACGGCTCAATCCGCATCCCCGAAGTTCTACAGCATTACATGAACGGGTTGGAGAGGATTGAAGGCAGGCAATGCTAGACGAGATCAAAACAGGTTCAAATAGAGAGAACTATTAGAGACAGACTCTCATTGGTTACGCTACAAGTTCAGATAGACTCTCGAAGTAACGCCGATGGGTGCGCCGCAAGGCTTCTTCGGTTTCTGCCTCTAAAAGAACAACCTCGCGCTCAGCACCTCGGCGATTGAGATCAAGTTCCAATTTGAGGCGCGCATCTTGGGCAGACTCGCGCTCGGAAGCGTCGAACTTTCCAAAAGAGATGATCTTACCGATAGAGCGTTGGTACTCAATTAGAAAAATCATTACTCTTCAAACTCTCGCTTGTTGGCTCTACTTAATCTGTAGATCGTAAGGCAGCATCGCCATCGTCTCGCCGCGTTGGATGTGCTCGAAGATGGAGAGGTAGCGCAGGTGTCGGCGCACGTCTTCGGGGAGCGCGGCGAGTGCGGCATTCTGTTTCTGTGCCTCGACGGTCGCTTCGTCGTCGCCGCCGCCGAAGTATTGTTGGAGGAAGGTGCGTGGTGCGGGCATGACGACGCGGCGCACGTTTTTGTCGGCGGGGATATGGGCCAGTTGCTTGGCGATTTCGACGGCTTTGTCTAGTCCGCCGAACTCGTCGATGAGTCCGTTCTGTTTCGCCTGCGCGCCTGTCCAGACGTGGCCCTGTCCGATGGAGTCGATGTACTGCACGTCGCGCTTGCGCCCTGCGGCCACCTTCGGGAGAAAATCTTTGTTGTAAAAATCGTTGAGCATTGACTCGAACTTGGCGCGCTCCTCTTTCGTAAACGGCTCGGTCTCGCGGTACATCGCGGCGAACTTGCCGCGCGTGACGTATTCGTCGTTGACGCCGATCCAATCATAGAAGCCTTTCATCACGGGCTTGCCCGCGAAGACGCCGATTGATCCGGTGATGGTCGAAGGCTCTGCAACGATCTTCTGTGCGCCGGTTGAGATGTAGTAGCCACCCGATGCGCCCACGTCGCCCATCGAGACGACGACGGGCTTCTTCCGTTTAGCAACTTCGACCGCGTGCCAGATGATGTCGGACGCGAAGCTCGTCCCGCCCGGACTATCGACGCGCAAGACAATCGCCTTGATCGACTTGTCGTCGCCCGCGTCTTTGATCGCTTTCGAGATCGTGTCCGATCCGACGGTCTGTTCGCCGAACGCGCCGCCGCCCGAAGAGCCGCCCGACATGATCGCGCCCGATGCGTAGATGATCGCGATGCGCTCGCCCTCGTTGAGCTTCAAAGATTCTGGCTCGACGCGTCGATACTCCGCCTCGCGTATCGTGTTCAGCTTGTCGTCATCTTTGTAGCCGAGTCGCTTCTTCAACTCACCTTCGACCTCATCGCGATACTTCGCGTCATCGATCAGGCCCCCCTGCTTCGCTTCCTCCGCGCGCAAGGGCGCACTGTCGATCAACGCGCGAATGTCAGACTCAGACTTGTGACGCGCGACGGCAACGTCTGTGACGAAGCGATTGAATAAGTCGTCGAGCATCGAGTTTAAAACTTCGCGATGCGCGTCCGACATCTCTTTGCGCGTGTACTCTTCGGGCGCGCTCTTATACTTGCCGATCTGGTAGAAGTCGGCCTTGATGCCGAGCTTGTCGAGCGAGCCGCCGAGCGACATCACATCAGCCGCGAGGCCGACGATGGCCAGCTCGCCGATGGGCGCGACGTAAATCCTATCGCACGCCGTCGCGACGTAATACTCTTTGTTCGCGCCGTACTCCATGTAGGCATAGACGGGCTTGCCCGACGCGCGAAAGTCGGCCAGCGCGTCGCGAATCTCTTCGGCCTTGCCCCAGCCCGACGTGATGAAGTCGATGTCGAGCAGCACGCCCTTGATGCGTGTGTCGGCCTTCGCCTTCCTCAGTTGCAAGAGCAGACTTGAGAGCGAACGCTCGTCGCGCCCGAGGAAGCGATTCATCGGGTCTTCGGCCACGTAATCGGGCAGCGATCCGCCGACGTTTATGACGAGGACGCTGTTCTCCTTCACCTTCGGCTCGTTGTTGAGCAGCGCGTAGAAGGCCACGACGCAGACGGCTAAGACGAATGCGAGCGCGAGGACGATGCCGACGATCCAGAGAGCAGCTTTGCGTGAGCGTGACATTGACATAGCTTCGATAAATTCTGCCTTGTAAAATTTAGTCGCCCGCGACTTCCGAAAACGGAAGTCGCGGGCTCGTATGTTTACGCGCGGGCGGCGCGGAAAGTTTTAGTGTGAGCGCGGCTCATTGGCCCGCATCATCGCGCGCGATCCAGCCGCCGCCCAGAACTTCGTCGCCGCGATAGAAGACGGTCGCCTGCCCCGGCGTGATTGCGCGCTGCGGCTCATCGAACACGACGCGCGCGCGTCGCTCGCCGATCATCTGAATGGTCGCGGGCGCAGGCAGGTGACGATAGCGCACGCGCACTTCGGCACGCACCGGCCCATGCGGTTCATCGAACGCGATCCAGTTCAGGCCCGCTGCTTCGAACTCGCTCCTCGACAACTCTTCTTCGCCGCCGACCACGACGCGGTTGCGACGCGCATCGATCTGCACGACATACAGAGGTCTCTCAGCCGAGACACCGATCCCGCGTCGCTGCCCGACCGTGTAACGATGCACGCCCGCGTGCTCGCCTAACTCGCGACCGTTCGTGTCAACGATCCGGCCCGCGCCCGGAGTTTCTTGAGTGCGTCCTTCCGCTTCGAGGTAGCGGTCGATGAAGCCCGCGTAGTCGCCATCGGGCACGAAGCAAATCTCCTGCGACTCTGACTTCTCCGCGACCGCGAGCCCGCAACGCCTTGCGATCTCGCGCGTGTCCGTCTTCGTCAACTCACCCAGAGGGAAGATCACGCGCGAGAGTTGCGTTTGCGTCAACTCCCAGAGGAAGTACGACTGATCTTTTCGCGCATCGAGACCGCGCAGAAGTTTGTGGCGGTTCGCCGCCTCGTCGAACTCGACGCGCGCATAGTGGCCCGTCGCCACCTTCTCGCATCCGAGACTCTGCGCCAGCTTGTCGAGCGAAGCGAACTTCAGGCGACTGTTGCATGCGACACAAGGGATCGGCGTCTCGCCTTCGAGATAACTCTGGATGAACGGCTCGACCACGTCGCGCTCAAAATCTTTTTCAAGATTGAGCACGTAGAACGGGAAGCCCAACTCTTCGGCCACACGCCGCGCGTCGTACACGTCGTCGAGCGAACAACAACGCGACGGCAGAGGCTCGCCGTGCTCGTCCAGATTTAATCCGCGACGCTGATTCCACAACTGCATCGTGAAGCCGACGAGTTCATGCCCCGCCTCCTTCAACGTTGCCGCCGCAGCCGACGAATCGACGCCCCCGCTCATTGCCACCGCGATCTTCATTTCACTTTAAAACCCGCTAAAAACGCCCGTTTGCCGCCGTTTAGCGGCGAATGTTAAGATGCTCCGTCAAGCGAAAAATTTGATTGACGACTCAACTAACTAGGATACCCGAAACGGCGCGACATCAGCCAGCCGACTGTGTCTCGAATATCGCGCACGAATTTCAAAGCACAACGGAAACCGCAATCGATAATGTCTGAACTTAAAACCAAGAACGAACGGGCCATCGAAGAGTACGTCGTCGCGGACGAGCCCTACTACCTCGGAGTCGGTCAGGAGATCGAGTTGTTCGAGGCGGCGCACGCGGCACGCCTGCCGGTGATGTTGAAGGGCCCCACGGGCTGCGGCAAGACGCGCTTCGTCGAGCACATGGCTTGGCGTCTGCGCCGGCCCTTGATCACCGTTGCGTGTCACGAGGATTTATCTTCGACTGACTTGGTCGGACGCTTCCTCCTCGAAGGTGAGGAGACGATCTGGCACGATGGCCCACTCACCGCCGCCGTTCGCAACGGCGCGATCTGCTACTTGGACGAAGTGGTCGAAGCGCGCAAGGACACCATCGTTATCATCCATCCTTTGACGGATGATCGAAGACGACTGCCCATCGAGAAGCGCGGCACGATCCTCGACGCGCCCGACGACTTCATGCTCGTCGTCTCCTACAACCCCGGCTATCAATCGATCCTCAAAGACCTCAAGCAGTCAACGCGCCAACGCTTCGTCGCGCTTGAGTTCGACTACCCGCCCGCCGAACTTGAAACGGAGATCGTCGCGCGCGAGGGCCATGTTAGCGCGGAGACGGCGCGCGATCTCGTTCTCATCGGGCACAAAGTCAGAAACCTGCGCGGGCACGGACTCGAAGAGGGCGTCTCCACGCGCCTGCTCATCTACGCCGCGCAGATGATCGCGCGCGGCATCGCGCCCATCGCCGCCGCCGAGGTGGCCCTCTGCTCCCCCATCACCGACGACCGCGAACTCCAACGCAGCATCCGCGAGATCGTCACGACTGTTATCTAATCACTTGCCGAAGGCACGACGATGAACGATGAACTCGCGAAACATTATCTCGAAGATGCGCTCAAGGTCTTTCGCAACTACAAGCGGCTCGGCGAGAAGGCAATCGAGCAGTTGAGCGATGAAGAAATCTTTCGCGCGCTCGATGCGGAGATGAACAGCGTCGCGCTCAACGTCAAGCACCTCGCCGGGAACATGCGCTCGCGTTGGACTGACTTTCTAACGACCGACGGCGAGAAGCCGGATCGCCAACGCGACTCTGAGTTCATCATCGACGTAGGCACGACGCGCGCCGACGTGCTGCGCTGGTGGGAAGAGGGCTGGCGCACGGTCTTCGCCGCCATCGAGCCTTTACGTGCGGAAGATGTCTCGCGCGAGATCACGATTCGCGGCGAGCCGCACACGGTCTTAATGGCCATCAATCGACAGCTCGCGCACTACGCCTATCACGTCGGGCAGATCGTCTTTCTCGCGAAGCACTTCAAGTCGGCCGCGTGGCAGTCGCTCAGCATCCCGCGTGCGCAGTCAGAGACTTTCAACAAGTCCATGCGACACACCTCCGCAGCCGAAGGACGAGAGCCACGCTGATCCGCAATCGCACTTCAACTCTCTGCGCCCCTCTGTGAACTCTGTGCCTCTGTGGTGAAGTTTTTCTTTTATCTCGCACCGCGTTCTTAAAGTAATGAGCGACCGCGAAGAAATTACTAACAGCAACGCGGGAGACGAAGCGCGCTCCGTCGAAGAGTCTCTGCGTGAGCGACTGAGCGCGGTCGGCCCTGCATCGGAGCGTCGCACGTTCGCGCGACTCGCGAGAGAGATCGCGTCGCTTCCAACGGATCGCGCGCGCGCGGTCGTCGAGGTGAGCGCGCAGCTTGCGGCCGTGTCTCTGCGCGCGTGCGTTGAGTTCTTGCGCGCCGCGCCCGCAGCCGCGCGCGTGCTCGATGCCGAAGAGTTGAAGGCTTGGGGCGAGTTGGGCCGGCGGCTCGCAATGGCTGACACAGAGACGGGCGCGCAGTTCTTCGCTGTGGGCGCGGGCGATCTCGCCGCAGTGCCGCACGAGGCGCGCGCTCTGATCTTCGAGACCTGCGCGCGACAGATGTCGCTCTCAACATCTGTCGCGGTCGAGACGTTCCGCGCGGCAGGCGAGGTGGCCCAAGCGGTCGGCGACGCCGAACTGCTCGCCGGAGTTTTTCGCGCCGCCTCTGAGATCGCGCGTCGCTCCGCGCGCCACAGCTCGGAGTTCATCAGGCAGACGCCCGTCGTCTTCGCTCACTTCCGTAAAAATTTCGGCGCGCGCGACGCGCAAAAACTTTTCGACGCGGACGATGAGCAAAAAAGTTTCGTCGGAGATGAGGCCGGACGCGACGCGGATCAAGCAGGCGATGCGCAAGACACCGACGCGCAGATGACGGGCGACGCAGCGAAAGTTGCGCGCGCGGCGGTTGCGCTGGCCGAAGCGTTCGCAGCGCGGGCCGGTGGGATGGCCTCAGATGCTTGGTCGTCGATGCCTGCGGCGACGGAAGGATTAAGCGCGCGGCAGTCGCTTGAACTGGTTGAGAGCACGAGCGAATTTCTGGATCGCGGCGGTGCGGTTGGGTTGCACGTGCTCGTCGCGGGCGGCGCGGCGTTGCGACTCGCGCCCGAAGTCTTCCCCGAATGGATCGAGCTGCTGCGCGCTATCGCGGAGCACGGCAACGCGGTGGTGGTCGCGGTTGCGCGCGCCACGCCAAACTTCCTGCGCACGCTCGCGCGCCGCCTTGATCGCGCAGACTCTTCGCAGATCGTGCGGCGCGTCATCAGTGTCACGCGAGAGATCGCGCGCCTCGATCCAGAGGCGGCCATCTCTTGTCTGCGCTCCGCGCACACGGCGCTGGCAGTGGCTACCATCGAGCAGTTCGAGCGTTGGGCGCGCGAAGGGCTCTCGCTTGAAAGTTCGGATGCGCGCCGACGCCGCAGCTACTACGCGCTCGAAACTCGTCGCAGCAACGATGCGCTCAGGCGCGGCGCGGGAGACGAGCGGCGCGGGCTCGCGCTCGATGAAGTGGCGCAGACCTTGCGCTTCTACGTCGAAGGTTTGACGGGGCGCGCCGTCGATGTCGTGCCGCTCTCTGCCTTCACGGAAGAGGCGCGCATCAACGATGGCCGCACGATCCAACTGCCCGCCTCCGTCAACGAGTTCGGCGAGGGCCCTCTAAACTTCCGTCTCTACAAAGTGCTCGCCGCGCACGCCGCCGGTCAGATCGAGTTCGGCACGCACGCACGGGCCGGAGGCGACGAGACGCAGAGAGAGATCAACCACGATCTTCGGGCCGCCTACGTCGCGCTCGCAGACACATACGATCCCGCGAGACTCGATGCCCGCGATGCCTTCGCGCTCGACGGCTACATTAACGAGCAGCGAACTTCGGAGCGCGCGCTCTCGCGCGAAGATGAAGCGCGACGCGCCGAAGCCGACGAAGCGCGCAGACTCATGCCTGTCGATGCGGACTATCGCGACGCGCTCGCGCTCTTTCCCCTGCCGCAACTGGCCGCGCGCGTCTTCTCGACTTTAGAGAACGCGCGCATCGACCGTCGCCTGCGACGCGCCTATCGCGGTCTCGCGCGCGATCTCGATTTCGTGCGCGATCACCTGCGCGCTCGTCGCCCGCCCATTGCGTCGATGCCGCCCGCGCTGCTGCCCTTCGAGCTGCTCTTTCAGATCGCTCTGTGCGGCGGCGCGCTCGACGATGCGCGAATGTTCTACTCGCAACTCGTCTCTGAACTCGAAGGGATCGTGGCCGATCATCTGTCGTCTCCCGCTTCGTCCGTCGCCGACACTCTGATAGCCACCTCGCGCGTCTATTCGCTCTTCCAGTCGATAGCCGAGGGCGAGTCGGCGCAGTCGTCCATTGCGGGCGAGAGTCAGAGCAAGGAGGGCGGCGCGGAGTCGAACATCGAACAGGGACGTGAGGGCCAGCCGGAAGAAGACGCGGAAGGACGCAAGCAGGAGAGAGACGCGCGACGCGATCCGCGCGAGTTGTTCAGCGCATGGGCGCGCTCAAGCACGCAGGACGCGGAGGGCCAGCAGCAACTCACCGGCGCGGAGCATTGGACGCAGGGCGAGACCTTCGAGCAGGAGTTGGAGGAGGGCGATCTCACCTTCGTGTACGACGAGTGGGATCGCGATCTCTCGGACACGCGCACGGGCTGGTGTCGCGTCGTCGAGCGACGCGGGCGACACGGCGACGCATCGTTCGTCGAGCTCACGCGCGCTCGCTATCGCGGCGTCATCTCTTCGATCCGGCATCAGTTTCAAATGATGAAGCCTGAGAGCCTCACGCGCATCAAGAACGAGCTGGACGGAGACGACTATGATCTCGACGCGGTCATCAACCATGTCGCAGACCGACGCGCCGACGGTCAACAGTCCGAACGTCTCTACGTCAAACGCCTGCGGCGCGAGCGCGACGTGGCGGTCGCGTTCCTGCTCGATCAATCAAGCTCGACGGCGCGCACCATCGGTCGTCATCCTTTGCAGCCTTACACGCATCCGGGCAGGCGCATCATCGAGATCGAGAAAGAGGGTCTGGTCTTGATGAGCGAGGCTTTGGAAGCCGTCGGCGATCCATATTCGATCTACGGCTTCACCTCCGAGGGCCGGCGCAACGTCCGCTTCTACGTCGTCAAGGATTTCAACGAGCACTACACCGGAGAGATCGAGCGACGCATCGGCGGCATCAACTACCAGCACAACACGCGCCTCGGAGCCGCCGTGCGCCACGCCGCTTCCAGACTCGCCGCGCAGAACGCGCGCACGCGACTTCTCATCGTCCTCTCCGATGGCCGACCTTACGATCACGACTACGGCGACGCACGCTACGCACGCGAAGACACGCGCGCGGCTCTACGAGAGGCGCGCATCTCCGGCATCACCCCCTTCTGCATCACCATCGACCGCGACAGTGAATCCGAGCTACGCGATCTCTACGGCGAAGTCGGCTACACGATCATCGACGACGTGCTCTCGCTCCCCGAACGTATGCCCGCCATCTACCGTAGGCTGACGACGTGACGGCGCGGATTTCAGTGTCAAGCTCGAACTCTTTGAGCTATACTTTTCGGCGATGAGTCAGGCGACGAACACAGTACCGCTATCAATGGATCAAGCAGGCGTCTTGCGCGTCGCAGGCACGCGCGTGTCGCTCGATTCAATCGTCCACGCCTTCAACGAAGGCGCGACGCCGGAAGAGATCGCGCAAGACTTCCCGACACTTGATCTCGCCGTCATCTATTCCGTCATCGGCTACTACTTACAGAACCGCACCGAAGTGGAGCAGTACCTTGAGCAGAGAAAAGTTCAGCGCGGTGAAGTAAAGAAAGAGATCGAATCTCGTTTCGACCCTCACGGATTGCGCGAACGCCTCTTGGCTCGAAAGCGATAATGCTGCGCCTCGCCACTGATGAAAATTTTAACAATCGAATCTTACGCGGCCTGCTGCGCCGCAAGCCCGATCTGGATATCGTGCGCGTGCAGGATGCCGGACTCATCGGTAAGAGTGATGCGGAAGTTCTCGAATGGGCTGCGCGCGAAGGTCGCGTTTTGTTCACGCATGACGTGACGACAATGTGGCGGTCTGTTAGCGAGCGCATCGCCGCCGGATTGCCCATGCCCGCAGTCTTTGAAGTCAGTCAACAAATTCCCATCGCCCAAGTCATCGAAGACATACTCCTGCTTGCCGAATGCAGCCACGAAGATGAGTGGGAAGGTCAGATCATATTTCTTCCACTCCGATAGGACGACCACGACAGCGCGCCGGGTTTGAGGGCTCGCGGGACGTGGGGTATCATTTTCGTTGTAAACTCGGAGGCGTAGGCTAATTGGTAAGTCACCAGTCTTGAAAACTGGCGCGCGAAAGCGCTTGGGGGTTCGAGTCCCTCCGCCTCCGCTCGGAAGTTGATCGCGTTTGAGAGAAGCCGCCCCCATTTGATAATGCTGCGGGCGGCTTTTCACTTTTCGAGGTCGCGTGCTGCTGTAAATGAGACGGCGAGGGCGTGAAGGAGATAGAAGGATGTTTGCTCTAAACCGCGTGGCTCTGTTATGGCTGTGGCTATTGCAGACGCCGGACGCGGCTGCAACAACACAACAATCGAACGCGCCCGCGTCGCAGCCCAACGCGCCGGTGGCGGGTAAGGTGGACTGGTTCGCGCGCATCTGGCACGACTACATCAACCGACAGTTCTACATCGGCGACACGTTGAAGGTCTCAGCCGCGTCTCTCTCCTTCGGGCTGCTCATCCTCTTTGGCGCGCTCATCGTCTCGCGCTGGTTGCGCCGCTTCCTCGAATCGCGCTTCGCCACGCATCGGCGGCTCGATGCCGGCCTCCAGTACACGATCCTACGCCTCACGCACTACGCCGTCGTCGCCGTCGGTTTGCTCTTCACACTGAGAGTCGGCTTCAACGCAGACCTTACGTCGCTCGCCGTCGTCTTCACGGCCCTCTCGGTCGGCATCGGCTTCGGCTTGCAGTACATCGCCAACGACATCGCCTCCGGCTTCATCCTGCTCTTCGAGCGGCCCGTGAGAGTCGGCGACTTCGTCACCGTCGGCGTCGATAGTAAGACCATCGAAGGTAAGGTCAAGAGTATAAACTTGCGCACGACGCTCGTGATGACGAACGACCGCATCGCTGTCATCGTCCCCAACTCGAAACTCGTCAGCCATAATCTCATCAACTGGTCGCACCCGGACGAACGCTCGCGCATCTCGATCCCCATTGGCGTCTCGACTGACGCCGATCCCGATCTCGTCACGCGCACGCTCCTGCGCGCCGCCGAGGGCATCGAGCACGTTCTGCCTGAGCCGAGGCCGAGCGTGCAGTTCACGGGCTTCGGCGAGTTCACGAACGACTTCCGGTTGATGGTCTGGACGGATCGCCCGCGTCGCCACGCGAAAATTAAGAGCGACATCAACTATCGAATCTTCAGCCTCTTCAAAGCAGCGAAGATCGAAATCCCAAACCCGCAGCGCGAGTTGACTATTCGCGGCGGCGCACTCCACGTCGAGACGGACGGCGACAACTCAGTGCACACCGACGACTATGCGTCTGAGGATCGTGAAGCGAACTTCGCGCGACGTTAACGGACTCGATGACGCGCAATAGCAGTGCGTGGCTTCGACAAACTCCATCTTTGCGCCTTTGCCTTTTCAAGTTTCTTTGCTAATTTAACACTCAATTCGACACTGAATGAGCGGTCACTCAGCCCCGCGTGATGCGCTTCTACCGAAAGCGAGAAGACAATTCCCACGATGCGTTCAGCGCGTTCTCTCAACCAACAACAGCGCACGCCCGTCGCCGATAAGCGTGAGGCCATCTTGCGCGCGGCCACGAAGGTCTTCGCCGGAAGCGGCTACTTCAACTCGAAGGTCGCGGACGTGGCACGTGTCGCGGGTGTGGCCGACGGCACGGTCTATCTCTACTTCAAGAGCAAGGAAGAAATCCTGCGCTCGATCTTCGATCGTGGCGTGGGCGAAGTTTTGTCGGAAGCGAGCGCGCGCATCAGTGCAGTCAGTGATCCGCGTGAGAAGTTGAGAGAGATCGCGCGCCTGCATCTGGAGCGACTCGGCGCAAATCGCGAGTTGGCTATCGTCTTTCAGGTTGAGCTGCGCGGCTCGACAAAGTTCATGGAGGAGTTCTCCGCCGCCGGTCTCGCCGAATACCTGCGCCTCATCCGCGAGACGTTCGAGCAGGGCCAACGCTCCGGCCACTTCCGTGCGAACCTGAACCCGAAGATCGTCGCTAAAGTGATCTTCGGCGCGCTCGACGAGATGGCAACCAACTGGATTCTCTCGCAACGACGCTACAAGCTGGCCCCGCTCGCCGACACCGTGCTCGACATCATCCTCGACGGAGTCTGCGCCTGATGCCGCACTCCCCGACAACCACGACAACGATTGAGACGAACGACGCGACGCCACGCGCGGCTCACGCGACTGACGAGCCGACGACGCTCGCTGAAGTTTTTCTTCGCGCCGCGCGCGTACATCAAAAGCCCGACGCGCTCAACTTCAAGCGCGACGGCGCGTGGCAATCGATCTCTTCGCGCGACGCGCTCGACTCGGCGCAGGCCATCGCGCTCGGTCTCCACGCGCTCGGCGTGCGTCGCGGCGAGCGCGTCGCGATCCTCTCGGAGAGCAACCCGTCTTGGACTCTGACCGACGCGGGTTGTCAGCTCGCAGGCGTGGTTGACGTGCCTATCTACCCGACGCAGGCCCCCGCGCAGGTCTCTTATATCCTCAACAACTCCGGCTCTCGCGTCCTCTTCATCCAGCACCGGGCGGCTTTCGACCGCATCGCCGACGCGCTCGCCGTCTGTCCCTCGCTCGAACACGTCATCTTCTTCGACGGCGCGAACACCGAAGGGGCAGGCGAAGTTTCGACGCTCGAAGAACTCTCGGCGCGTGGTCGTGATTTGAGAACTGCACAGCCAACTCTGATCGATGAGCTTGCGTCGGCGGTCAAACCGGAAGACCTCGCGACGATCATCTACACTTCAGGCACGACGGGCGAGCCTAAAGGAGTGATGCTCACGCAGTCGAACCTCGTCTCGAACATGATCGATAGCTCGGGCCATCTCGCGTTCTCGGAGAAGGACATCGTGCTGTCGGTGCTCCCGCTCTCGCACGTCTTTGAGCGGCTGGGGATGTACATGTACCTGCATCACGGCATGAGCATCTATTACGCCGAGTCGGTCGAGAAGATCGGCGACAATATGCGCGAGGTGCGGCCGACCGTGATGCTCTGCGTGCCCCGTCTCTTCGAGAAGATTCTCGCGCGCATCCGTGAGCGCGCCGCCGCGAAGGGCAAACTGAGCGCGTCGATCATGGCTTGGTCAATCGATCTGTCGAAACGTTGGGCACGATACGCGACGACGCGCGAGACAGTCCCGCCGCTCGTCGAACTGCAACACGAGATCGCGACTCGTGTGATCTACTCGAAGTGGCGTGCAGGCTTGGGCGGTCGTATGCGACTGTTCGTCTCCGGCGGCGCGGCTCTGCCCGAAGAGTTGGGTTACACGTTCCTCGGCGCGGGCCTCCCCATCGTGCAGGGCTACGGGCTGACTGAAACGTCGCCCGTCATCGCGGCGGGCAATCTGGAAGAGAACCGTATCGGCACGGTCGGCAAGCCGATCAAAAACGTCGAAGTGCGGATCGCTTCGGATGGAGAGATCGAGGTGAGGGGCCCCAACGTGATGCGTGGCTACTACAACAAGCCGGAAGAGACGCGCGCGGTTCTAAGCGAAGACGGATGGTTCAAGACGGGCGACATCGGCGAGTTGGACGCGCAAGGCTTCCTTCGCATCACGGATCGCAAGAAGGAGTTGTTCAAGACTTCGGGCGGGAAGTATCTCGCGCCGCAAGCGGTCGAGCGTTGCGTCGGTCGCTCGCGCTTCGTCAATCAAGTCGTGCTCGTCGGCAACGGTCGCAAATTTCCTGCGGCCCTCATCGTTCCCGATTGGACGGAACTGCGCGCCTACGCTGAATACAAAGGCATCGGCGCGCGCGCTCCGGAAGAACTCTGTCACGACAAACGCATACTCGATCTCATGCAGCGACAGGTGGACACGCAATGCGCCGAGCTCTCGCGCTTCGAGCGCATCAAGCGCATCGCGCTGCTGCCACGCGAACTGACGATTGAAGGCGGCGAACTCACGCCGACACTCAAGGTCAAGCGACGAGTCGTAGACGAAAAATATCGCGACGTGATCGAGCGTATCTACGCCGAAGCGGAGACACCACAGGCGGCGCGACGCGAATGACGCATCGCGTGCCAGCCTTGCCCAACAATTCAAAATAGCTACCACACGTTGGGTGTGCTGGATAAACTATGTCCATCATTTTGTGCTGGCAGGTGAATTGTTGGACAAAGCTACGGCGCAGGCTTCTTGCAGAACACGACTCAACTACGGGCGCGCGGCGTTCACACACATCACGCGCGCCTCTCAGTCTCGTTCAAGATTTCATTCGCCCATTCCCTGATCACGCGCACCAGCTCATCCAACTGATCGTCGAAGAAGTGGCCCGCGCCGGAGACGACCTCGACGCGCGCGCGTGCTTGCGCGGGGAGCGCGGCGGCGATCTCTTTCAACTTCTCAACATCGCCGAACTCGTCGCGCTCGCCGTGGACGAAGAGCAAAGGCTTGCGGCACTCGTTGAGGAACGAGAAGTCGTAGCCGCGCTCGGCGATGGAGACCGGCGTGCCGATGCCGATGAGCGCGACCACACGTGGATCGCCCACACCGACTTCGAGACCGACACGCGCGCCGAAGGAGAAGCCCGCGAGGATAATCGGCAACGCAGGATATTTTCCGGCGAGATAGTCAAGCGCGGTCTGTGCGTCTTGCTGCTCGCCGCCGCGCGCGTAGTCGTGTGTGCCGGTGCTCTGGCCCGTGCCGCGAAAGTTGATGCGCAAGGTCGCGCAGCCCGCTTCCGTAAGAGCGCGTGCGGCGCGATAGGCCACCTTGTTGTGCATCGTGCCGCCGTGCAGAGGGTGCGGATGCAGCACGAGGGCCGCGCCGCGTCTCGCGACTTGCGGCTCTTTAAGGATCGCCTCCAGCCGCCCGTGCGCGGCGGGGATGAAAAGATTTCCAACCGGATACATAAAGGCAGAGATTAGAGGTTAGTAAAAGCAGTTCGTTTATCACTAACCTCTAACCTCTAACTTCTGTTTTATCAGAATCGTCGTCGTGTAGCTAACCGTGCGTGAAGCGCAAGGGGGCGAAGATCGCGTCGCGCTCTTTTTCCGGCGTATGTCTTGACTTGCCGACGCTCGCAGGCGTAGTTTTTTTTTGCTTCCGCCCACGATCATCTATTCCGGCCAGTCGCCGTCTTTATACTTCAGGTAGGAAGCGTTACGGAGGGCGTCCGCGTCGCTCGGTCGGCGGGCGTCCTTCGCGGTTATAACGGGAGGTTAGAGACCATGTCCAGTGAGCTGCGTCGCGACATGGAGCGTGCGCTCGCCGATGCGCGCGCGGCGAATCAAAAACTCGAAGCGATCATCGAAGCGTCGCCGTTGGCCATCGTCACGCTCGATGCGGCGGGTCTCGTTAAATCGTGGAACACGGCAGCCGAACGCATCTACGGCTGGACGGAAGATGAAGTTATCGACCGGCCCTTGCCGACCGTTCCACCGGAGATGCGCGAGGAGATGCAGCGCAATCACGATGAAGCGGTACGCGGCAAGCCCTTCTCCAGCTACGAGACCGTGCGCGTGCGCAAGGACGGCTCACACATCGATGTCTCGATCACGACCGCGCCGCTCTTAGACGCCGAGGGAGGGCCGGCGGGCGTGCTCGCGCTCGTCGCCGACATCACCGAGCGCAAGCGTGCAGAGGCAGAGCGTGCGCGGCTGGCCTCGCAGGTGGCGAGCGAGCGGCTGCGGATCAAGGAGTTGGTGGCCAACGTGCCCGGCGTCGTCTGGGAGGCCTGGGGGGAGCCGGACGAAGCTAATCAACGGATGGACTTCGTCAGCGACTACGTCGAGACGATGCTCGGCTACACAGTTGAGGACTGGCTGCGAACGCCGAACTTCTGGTTGACGATTGTTCATCCGGAAGATCAAGAGCGTGCGGCGCGTGAGGCGCGCGCCAAGTTCGACTCGCGCAAAGGCGGCACTTCCCGTTTCCGATGGATGACGAAGGACGGTCGCGCCATCGAGGTCGAAGCGCAGTCGGTCACCATCTGCGACGAGCGCGGCCAGCCGGTCGGGATGCGCGGCGTGACGATGGACATCACCGAGCGCAAGTATGCCGAGTCGAAGCAGTTCCAGTTAGCGGCCATCGTCGAGAGTTCGGACGACGCGATCATCAGCAAGAACTTGGAAGGCGTGATCCAGAGTTGGAATCCCGCAGCCGAGCATCTCTACGGCTACACTGCCGCCGAAGCCGTGGGCCAGTCCGTGACGATGCTGATCCCGCACGACCGGCCCGACGAGGAGTCGCGCATCATCGGGCGGATCAAGCGCGGCGAGCGCGTGGATCATTACGAGACCGTGCGCGTGTGTAAAGACGGCACGCGCGTTGACGTGTCGCTCACCGTCTCGCCTGTAAAAGACGCGCAGGGGCGCATCATCGGCGCGTCAAAGATCGCACGCGACATCACCGAGCGCACGCGCGCCGAAGAGGAGCAGAAATTCTTGAGCGAAGCGACGACCGTGCTCGCCTCTTCGCTCGACTACGTCTCGACGCTCGACGCCGTCGCGCACATGGCTGCGCGTCACCTCGCGGACTACTGCCTCTTCGATCTGCTTGAAGACGACGGCACGATCACGCGTCTCATCGTCGCGCACAGAGACCCGGCGCGCGAAGCAGCATGGCGCGAGATGCAACGCCGCTTTCCCCTCGACCCCGCAGCCGACTACACGATCCCGCACGTGCTGCGCACGGGCGAGTCGCTCCTCTACGCCGATCCCCCCATCGACATGATCGAGCGCACGATCAGCAACCGGGAGCAGATCGAAACGCTCAAGCAGTTTGGCATCACCTCGTCGATGATCGTGCCGCTCACTGCGCGTGGTCGCACGCTCGGCGCGATCACGTTCATTGCCGCCGGGTCGGGGCAACACTACACGGAGCGCGAGTTGCGCGTGGTGGAGGAGTTGGCCCGACGCTCCGCGCTGGCCGTCGATAACGCGCGTCTCTTCGAGCGCGTGCAGGAGGCGAACCGAGCCAAAGACGAGTTTCTCGCCACGCTCTCGCACGAGTTGCGCACGCCTTTGACGCCCATCGTCGGTTGGGTGCACCTGCTCGGCGGCGGGCAGATCGAGCCTGCGGATTTCAAGCACGGGCTCGCCATCATCGACAAGAACTCGCAGGCCCTCTCGCGTCTCATCAACGACCTGCTTGATATGTCAGCGATCTTGAATGGCAAGATGCGTATCGACCGCTCGCCCCTCATCGTCGGGCAGGTGGTGCGCGAGGCGGTGGAGACCGTGCGCGCGCAGGCGGACAGGCGCGACATCAAGATCGAGTTGACGGGATGCACCGACGACGGCTTGCAGTCTCTGATCTCCGGCGACCGCACGCGTCTTACGCAGGTCTGCTGGAATCTGTTGACGAACGCCGTCAAGTTCTCAGACGACGGCGGCACGGTGCGCGTCTCGTGCGAGCGCGATACGTCTTCGCTCGTCGTCCGCGTTGAAGATGAAGGCATCGGCATCGCGCCGGAGTTTCTGCCGCAAGTCTTCGACCGCTTTCAACAAGCAGATATGTCCACGACGAAACTCTACGGCGGCCTAGGGATCGGGCTTGCGCTCGTCCGCAGCTTCGTCGAAGCGCACGGCGGCACGGTGCGCGCCGAGAGCGCGGGACTTGGTCGCGGCAGCTGCTTCACCGTTCGCCTACCTGCGGCGGAATTGCAGAATGCTGAATGCGGATTGCGGATTGAAGAAGCAAGCACGTCTGAATCAGCAACCGAGCACACGTCAACGTCTGCACCTGCCGTGCCCGCTCCCTCATCAACATCAAGCGACGATCAAAATTTCGTCGCCTCCGATCCGCAATCCGCAATCGAGAAGTCCGCCATCCGCAATTCGCAATCGAGAAGTCCGCAATCGCTTCGTCGGGCCATCGTCGTCGAAGACGCGCCGGACACTCTGGAGATGCTATGTCGCTTCTTCGCGTCGCGCGGCTTCGAGGTGACGGCGTGCACGGAGGCTGCCGAGGCGTTGGACGTTGCCTCACGCGCTCACTTTGATATAATCGTCACCGACATCGGACTGCCAAACATCGACGGTTACGAACTGCTGCGGCGACTCCGCCAAGAGTCGCCGCATCTCGCGCACGTTCCCGCACTCGCGCTCACCGGCTACGCCGCCGAGGCGGATGTGAACGCGGCGCGAGCCGCAGGGTTCGACGCGCACCTCGCCAAGCCATTCGAGCCCGTCACGCTCGCCGATGCCATCGAGAAACTGCTCGCGCGATGTGATGACGCGGGCCAACTCGCGACCGGCGGGGAGTGATCGCGAAAGCGCGACCGCATTGACGAGGAATCGCAAAGGCAGTCGCCGATGCTTCACCTCGTCGCAGAAGTTTTTCGGATCGAGGGAGTGAACATGACGCTTATCCCGACGCCCGCGCCTTGCTTCGCAAACTTTCAACCACTAGACGCCGCCACGCTCATGGGCTCCGGCGGCTTCGACGAGCGAGGCGGATTCATACCAGCGCGCGACCCCGAAGCGACAGGCGCGGGCAAGCCGCGCGCGCTCGTCGTTGACGATGCGCCGGACGTGACCGAGATGCTCTCACTCCTGTTGCAGTACGCGGGCTATGAAGTCGTCACCGTCTATTCGGGCCATCAGGCCCTCGATGCGGCGCGGCGCGAGTCGTTCGACGTGATCGTCTCCGACATCGGGATGCCCGGCATGAACGGTTATGAATTGGCTGAGAGCCTGCGCGCCAACGAACGCTATCGCATCACTCCAATGATCGCCGTCACGGGCTTCTCCATGTATGACGACCGCGACCGCGCGCTCGCCTCCGGCTTCAACGCCTTCCTCACGAAACCCGTCAACCCGCGCGAACTCATCTCCCTCATCGAACGTTTGCGCGGCTAAAGACGACTACGTCCAAATTCATCAAGTGGAAAACATCGAGCAGCAGGAAGCGGTCACAACTGACGGCGCGCATGAAGAATCGCGAGGCGAAGCGCACGAACAAGAGCGCGACGCAACAAGCCGAACGACGAATGAAGACTTGAGCAATGATTCGCGCGCGGAGATTCGTCGCGGAGTCTTGGGCGCGCGCACGGCGTACCTGTTCGTCGGCGCGCTCATCATCGGTTTGGCAATCGGTTACTTGCAGTTCTCAACACCGGCCATCTGCTGTGGCGACTTTGACGGCTACTATCACACGCGCTGGAGTCAACTGCTCTGGGAAGGCGCACGCACACATCACTTCCCGCCGCAATTCAAGTGGCTGCCTTTAACCACGCTCAACGCGCACGACTACGTCGATCATCACTTCCTCTTTCATCTGCTCCAATCGCCGTTCACGCAGTTCGGCAACGAAATCCTCGGCGCGAAAATATCCGCGTGGCTCTTCGCCTCGCTCGCCATCTTCGCGTGCTACTGGCTGCTCGTGCGTTATGGAGTTCCGTTCCCTTTCCTGTGGCTCTTCGCGCTCTTGGGATCGTCCGCGCCGTTTCTGTTTCGCATGAGCATGACGAAGGCGATGAGCTTTTCGATCATCCTGCTCGTCACGGGGATCAACCTGCTCTTTCGTCGCAAGTATCTCTGGCTGCTGCCGCTCGCGTTTCTGTTCACGCTCGCCTATGACATGTTCGTGCTGCTCGGCGTGGCCGCCGTCATCTGGACGTGCGTCATTGCATGGAGCGAGCGACGCTTCGAGTGGCGGCCCATCGTGTGGGTCGGGGCCGGCATCGTGGCCGGTCTCGTCATCAATCCTTACTTCCCGCACAACCTTCGCCTGTTCTACGAGCACGCCGTCATGAAGCTCAACGTCGCGGACGCGGACAGGCCCTCGGTCGGCAACGAGTGGTATCCGTATGACTCTTGGGTCTTCCTCGGCAACTGCTTCGTCGCGTTCCTTGCGATGTTCGTCGGCTACGTCACCTTCCAGTGGCAGGATCGCAAGCGCGCGATGCATTCGCTCTTCTTCCTCGTCTTCTCGACGTTGCTTTTGATCGCCAATGCCAAGTGGCGTCGCTTCGCCGAATACTTCCCGCCCTTCGCTGTGCTCTTCGCCGCGTTCAGCATCCAATCTCTGATGGCCGGCGCGCGCACGCTCTACGGCCAACTCCCCGAACATGTCTTGACGGAGCTGCGGCCCTTTCTCGACCGCGACGCGCGCGACGACGAAGCGACGCGCGAACGTTGGTGGCGTCGCTCGGAAGTCGAAGCCGCGATCATCAGTCTCCTGCTTGGCGGCGCAATCTTCGCGTTCGTCGAGTTCGCGCCGCTCGATCTGCGTCTGCGTCGCGCCGTCGCCGCCGCAGCGTTTCTCGCCTTCGCTATCATCTATCCGTTCGTGCGCGGCTTCGCGCGCGGCGCGATGACCACCATCTTCCTCGCGCTCTTCGTCACGGCGATCTTCACCGTCTGGATCGAAGGGCGCACGGAGATCAAAGACAGCGCGCCGCCCGAAGATTATCGCGCGGGTATCGAGTGGATTCGCGCAAACGTTCCTGCGGGCGAGATAGTTTTCAACACCGACTGGGACGACTTCCCCAAGCTCTTCTTCTACGATCCGACGCACGCCTACGTCTCCGGCCTCGATCCGACCTATCTCTACGATCAGGATCACGAACTCTCGAAACTCTATGAGCAGATCACGCTCGGCAAAGAGAAAGACCCGGCCCCGCTCATCCGCGAACGCTTCCACGCGCGCTACGTCTTCACCGACAACGAAGAGGTGCACGACGATTTTCAGGATGCCGCGCTCGATAGTGGTTGGTTCGACGAAGTCTATTCCGACGACAAGTGCACCGTGCTCCACATACGCGACGAGAAAGGCCAGCCGCCGCCCAACGCCAAAGACTCCAACGATGGCGACGACACGGATCAGCCCGACGACAACAACGACAACTCCGCGCGCGCACGCACACGCGCGACCGGCGGGCAACTCGCGAAGAGATCAAACGCGCGTGGACGCAACGAATGCAGCGTCGCACGTGGCGAGTGAAAGTGTGAATGGTAAACGTGTGAAGAGTGAGCGGACGAAGCGCGGGTCGTGCGGGAAAATTCTACGGGGCGCGTGGCTCTCAACCTGCGCGCTCTTGATCGTCTGCTGCGCTGCTTGCGGCAGCACGGGCACGTCGCAACGCACAGCATCGACGCCGCAGAAGACCGACTTCGAGCGCAAGCTCGACATCGTGCGTCGCGCGCCGCACGTCAAGATTTACGTCGTCCGCCGCAAAGACTCCGCGCCGCTCGCGGCTGACGACAAGGATTACCTGCGCCGCAACACCCCGCTCGAAGTCGCCACGTGGGTGCTCACAGACGACGGCACGACGGCCATCGCCGGGGCCAACTTCGACTTCGAGCCCAAAAACTTTGACGCCCTCTCGAAACGCTTCACCGTCGAGGACTACACGAACAGGTAAACGATGAAGTCGGAAACGATGAGAGATGAAGTGAAGACATGATGCTCTTACTTCATCGTTCCAGCTTCATCGTTTTAAGGTTTAAGGACGAGCTTGCCGAACTGCGCGCGATCTTGCATGAGTTCGTGTGCGTGTCGTGCTTCCGAGAGTGGAAGTGTGCGGTCGATGACGGGCCGGATGAGTCCGCGCTCGACGAACTTCAAGGCTTCGAGCAACTCAGCCTTCGAGCCCATGAAGGAGCCGAGGAGCGAGACGTGTCGATAGAAGACCTGACGCAGATCGGTGCGCGCATCGTAGCCGCTCGTCGCGCCGCAGGTGACGAGACGACCGTCACGCGCGAGCGACGAGATCGAACCGGCCCACGTCTCCGCGCCCGTGTGCTCGAAGACGACCTCGCAACCTTTCTTCGCAGTCAGTCGCCTGACTTCTTTCGCCCAGTCTGTGCGCGTGTAGTTGACGACTTCATCCGCGCCGAGTTCGCGGGCCTTCTCAAGTTTCTCGTCAGAGCCTGCGGTGGCGATCACACGCGCGCCTCTGAGTTTCGCGATCTGTATGCCGATTGATCCGACGCCGCTGCCCGCCGCGTGGATCAACACGTCCTCGCCCGGCTGCAGGCCCGCGCGCGTGACGAGCATGTGCCAAGCCGTGACGGTGACGAGCGGCAGCGCGGCGGCCTCCTCGAAACTCAAACCTTTCGGCTTCGCGACGACGTTGACTGCGGGCGCGGCCACTAGTTCGGCGTAGCCGCCATCGCGCCTGTAGCCGATGATGTCGTAACTAGGACACAGATTGTCGCGCCCGCTCAGACACTCGAAGCAATGACCGCACGAGACGCCCGGCTGCAACAGCACTTCATCGCCCACGCGCACCCAATCGACCACCTCGCCCACTTCACGCACGACACCGGCGATGTCGTTCCCCAGAATGTGCGGCAGCTTGATCTCGATGCCGGGCAGCCCGCCGCGCGCCCACACGTCCAGATGATTCAACGCGCACGCGCGCACCTCGACCAGCACCTCGTTCGCCTTGATCGCTGGATCGGGCGCGTCGGCGTACTCCAATACTTCAGGGCCACCGTGTTGTCGGAAGATGACAGCTTTCATTTTTAGTTCGTCCGGCTGACTGCTGTAAGATGTTGCGCGGATTCTAGCAGAGCGGGAGACAGGCGAGCCAACGCACGTTGGTGAGAGGCATGAAGACGATACTACGCCCCGCGTCAATGATCTTCGGGGCTAGTTCGGGACTTCGGGGCGGGCGGCTGTGCCTTCGGTCTGCTGGCGCGCGTGATAAGACGAGCGCGTCAAGGGGCTCGATTCGACGTGATGAAAACCCATCTCCATGCCGATCTCTCGCCAGCGCGCGAACTCTTGCGGAGTGACGAAACGTTCGACCGGAAGCCTGCGCTTGTGTGGTTGCAGATACTGACCGATGGTCATGATGTCGCACGAGACCGAGCGCAAGTCTTTCATCAACTCAACCACTTCATCGAACGTCTCGCCCAAACCGGCCATGATGCCGCTCTTCGTCAACATCCCGCGCTTCTCTTCGTCGCGTCGGCGCGCGGCGCGTTTCAACAGCGTGAGCGTCTGCTGATACTTCGCGTCGGGCCTGACTCGACGATAGAGACGCGCGATGGTTTCGGTGTTGTGATTAAGCACGTCGGGCTCTGCATCGAGCACGGCGTTCAATGCTTCCTCATCGCCGTTGAAGTCCGGGATCAAGACTTCAACTTTGCACTCAGGATTCAAACGTCGCACTTCGCGGATCGTCTCTGCCCAGTGAGACGCGCCGCCGTCCCGTAGGTCGTCGCGGTTGACAGAGGTGATGACAGCGTGCGCGAGATCGAGATGACGCACGGCTTCGGCGACGTGGCGCGGCTCTTCCGGGTCGAGTCCGTCGGGCTGGCCCTTGTTGACGGCGCAGAAGCCGCAGTGACGCGTGCAGGTGTCGCCGCCGAGCATGAAGGTGGCGGTGCGATCCGTCCAACACTCGAAGATGTTCGGGCAGCGCGCTTCCTGACAGACCGTGTGCAGGTTCAAGCCCTCGATGAGCTTCAAGACGGCGTTCTGATTCGTCGGATCGCCCAAACGAATCTTCAGCCATTCAGGCTTCGGCCCCACGGGTCGCGCGGACGCATTCGTGTTTAAGACTGTCAGCTCACGTGCCACTAACATACTCCTGCGTGCTTTGATCTCGCGCTCATTTTACCATTCGACCATCGCGTTGTCGTTCGACCAGAAACGCTAAAGCGATCATGAACTCAAGAGTCGCGCGAGCGCGTCCGCGTCGACGTTGCCGCCGGAGAGCACGACGCCGACGCGACGAAGCGACGACGGAATTTTTCCGAAGAGCAACGCGGCGGCGGAGAGCGCGCCCGTCGGCTCGACGAGAATCTTCATCCTGAGCAGCATGAATTTCATTGCTTCGACGATCTCCTCTTCCGAAACCGTCAACACGTCTGCCGCATTCTTCTGCAAGTAGGGGAACGTCAACGCGCCCGTCGATTCTGTGCGCGCGCCATCGGCAATCGTCTGAGGCGGCCCGATCTTCACGCGCTCGCCTTTCAAAAAAGATTGCCGCGCATCGTCTCCCGCCGCAGGCTCGACGGCGAAGCACGCGACGCTCGGTTTGATCGCTTTCGCCGCGACGCTCGCGCCCGCGAACAACCCGCCGCCGCCGCAGGGCACGACGAGCGCATCCAGATCACTAACATCTTCGAACAACTCCAACGCGCATGTGCCCTGACCGGCCATGACGAAATAATCATCAAACGGTGGAACCATCACCGAGCCCTTCGCTTCGGCGAGCGAGCGGGCCACCTGTTCGCGATCATCCTTTTGCCGATCATAGAAAACAATCTCCGCGCCGTACCCACGCGTCGCCTCAACCTTAGCTCGCGGCGCATCGCTCGGCATCGCGATTGTCGCGCGCACGTTCGCATCTTTCGACGCAAGCGCGACAGCCTGCGCGTGATTGCCCGACGAGAAGGCCACGACTCCGCGCGCGCGCTCTTCACGCTGAAGCGCGCGAATCCGGTTCGTCGCCCCGCGCATCTTGAACGCGCCCGCGCGCTGGAAGTTCTCGCACTTGAAGAAGACTGAGCAGCCCGCGCGCTCGTCGAATGCGTGCGATGTGATAACCGGCGTGCGATGCACGAACCTGTAGATGCGCTCGCGCGCTTCGTGAATGAGATCGATGTTCAGCATAAAAAGTCTGGAGTCTCAAGTCTGGAGTCAAAATGCTGAGGTCAAATTCACTGATGGCCGGGGTCACACTCTCACTATCTTCGAGTCTGGACTCAAGACTTGAGACTCAAGACTCTCTTCCAGCTTCATCTCGAACACTTCAGCGAAGTGCGCGATCAAACGATCTTCAACTTCCTGCAGTGGTATGTCGCGCCCCAGAAGTTCTTTCATCGAAGTGACGGCTTCGCCCTCGCAAGGCACGATGAGATCGAAGTAGCTCAAGTCCGTGTTGACGTTCAAGGCGAAGCCGTGCGTCGTCACCCAGCGCGCGAGGTGGACGCCGATTGCGGCCACCTTGCCGCGCGTGGTGTGCACGCCGGTCAGACCTCTGATCGGAAAACTCTCGATCCCAAAATCAGCGAGCGCGCCGATGATCGCCTCTTCAACGTCGCGCACGTAGCGATGCACGTCCTCGCGTTCAGGGCTCAAGTTTATGACGGGATAACCGACGATCTGACCGGGCCCGTGATACGTCGCCTTGCCGCCGCGATTCGACTCGATGACCAAGACGCCGCGCTCACTGAGCACGTCCGCCGTCGCCAGCACCGACGACTCGTTCGCGCGTCGGCCTAAAGTTACGACGTGCGGGTGCTCGACGAGCAGCAGCGTGTCGGGCTGCACGCGCGCACGCACAGCCAGCTCGATCTCTTTCTGAATTTGATACGCCGACTCGTAATCAAGGCGTCCGAGGCGGCGAACCCGCAGCATCCTCTCCGGCATCGCAAGTCAAGCTCTCCCGCATGGATCAAACAGCACACATTGTAACAGCGCGCGCCGCGCACTCGCGAGCTTGACCGCGCGACGCAAGCGGGCATAGCTTGTGAGTCAATCAGGAATTTATTTCCGCCGTTCACGTTAAGGAGGCCACACCTTGAAATCTCTAACAACCGCCGCCGCGCTCTGTCTCTTGCTCGTGCTCTGGCCCTTCGCGCCTACGGCGAACGCGCAGTCGCGCACGCGCCGCACGTCTTCATCGTCCGCGCAGAAGCGGCGCGCGGGCACGAATGCGAAGCCCGATCAGACGCAGGTCAATGCCGCGCGCATCAAGCTCGCCGACCGCATCAAGGCGCTCTCGCAGTTTCTCTATCTCTACGGTCGGCTCTCGAAAGATTTGGAGTTGACGAGCACGCAGAGCGCGTCGTCCGACACGATGACGAAAAGCAAGGCTGCGCTTCTGGGAAGCCTGCGCAACGTGCGCGAAGGGCTCGACGATCTGGTCGCGCAGTTTCGTTTCACGCCCGGACTCGAACAACAGTCCGACATGATCAAGGCGGCCGCGCAGCGCGCCGCCGACGCGGAGGCGTCAGCCTCTGCGGGCCAGTACAATCAAGCGGGACTCACGCTCGTCGAAGTCGTCCGGCAGTTGACGGATGCGCTCGTCGAGATGTGAGGGGATGGTCAATCGTGAATGGTGAATGGTGAATCGTGACAGGAAAGAGTCTGCTTTTTCTTATCACCATTCATGATTGACATTCATGCCTCTTAGCCCTTCTTCGCGTAGTAGCCTTGTCGCGCGCGCACCTTGAGTTCGGTGCGCGCGGGAACTTGGACTTTGATAGGGAGAAACTTTCCGGCGGGTGCTTGATTGTTTGAATAGTATTGGAGCAGGTATTGCGCGCGCAGTTCTGAGGCGATCTGTCGGAAGACGGTTTCAAGCTCAGAGGCGGACGCAGGCACGTAAGCCGTGCCGCCGGTCGATTCGGCAACCTGCTGCATATTGTTCTGTGCGCGCGAGGCGATCTGGTTGAGCCGCACTGAGGGCCCCCCCGGATTGATCGAGTAGAAGACCGCATCGGCGCGTTGCACATCGCGCTCGACCGCCGAGACGGCCCTCTGGTGTCGCGCTTGAAGATCGCGGCGCGCGGCTGAGCGCACCGCCTGCGGGTCTGCGTTCGCCGCTTCAGCCTTCTTCTCCGCCTCATACTCCGCCACGGTCTGCTCGCGTACCGCGCTGCTGAAGTTGTCGTCGCCGTCGGAGATGACGAGGATGACACGGCGGTGGCGGCCCGGCGCGTTCTGCGCGAGATACTTCGCCGCGAAGCTCACGGTATCGTAGAAGGCCGTCGGCTCGGCGGCGGTCGCGGCGGGGATCGACGTAAGTTTGACTGATGCTTGCTCCGCCGTGGCGAGTGATTGCACGAGGCGCGGCTCGCGCGTGATGGTGATGACGGCGGCGCGGTCGGTCGGCTTCAAGACTTCTTTCAGGAAACTCGCCGCCGCGCGCTGCTGAAACTCGAAGAAACTTTTCTGACTGACGCTCGATGAAACGTCGAAGAGGATCGCAATGTCGAGCGGCACTTGCTCGGCGTCGCCGACCTGCGCGATCTCCTGCGCGCGCCCCTCTTCTTCGAGTCGAAAGTCCGCAGCCTTCAACCCTTGCGCGGGTTCGCCGCGCTCGTTCGTCACGGAGACGGGCACGACGACGAGGTTCGACGTGACCGTGATGACCTCATCATCGTCAATAGGAGCGGCGGGCTGTGGCGCGGGAGTCGGCGATTGGGCCGGTGCGGGCGTGGATCGAGGCGTCGGTGTGGCTTGCGGCGCGGGCGGCAACTGCGGGACTCGCGTGGGCTGAATCGTCTGCGATTGTGATGCGTTTGCTTTCGCTTGCGAGGTGCGCGCGCGCGACGTGCGATGCGTGATTGCTTTCGCCTGCGCGTGAGCGACAGACGCGAAGGAGAACGACGCAAGCGAGAGCATTGCGACAAAGAGCAAGAGCGTTGCCGTCGCGATCATCTTCATCGAGATCAGTTTGCGCGCACGCATACCGTCATACTTCATCAACATCGCTCCAAAAGTTTTTGCGGGCGACGCGCGCGCCGAGTCTTCGGTTTCAAGCGCGCATCGCCCGCAGTTAATGTCCGGCCTCGAAAGGCGAGACGTGATCGCTAGTTGGCCCTTTACTGCTGCGAGGGCGGCGGCGTCGCGGCGTCGGGCTTCGACGGGTTCATCGACGGCGTCGGCGACATGATGCCGCGATTGACGAGCACGCTCACCTCGACGCGGCGGTTCTGCTCTCTACCGGTGCGCGTCTTGTTGTCGGCGACGGGCTGTGCCGCGCCATAGCCGAACGGCGTGACGATGCGACGAAGCGGAACGTTATGCGTCTCCGCGAGGTAACGCACGACGGCATCGGCGCGTTTCTGGCTCAAGG
>JAVXVG010000019.1:0-23613 GCA_032229975.1 Acidobacteriota bacterium
CCCGGATCGAAATCTGATCCGGGGTCGCGCGATTTTGCGATCAACTTTAACGAGCGTGGGAGTTGGTATTGAAAGAGTGATCGCTTGGATCGAGCGATCACTCTCTCATCTCTCATCCGTTATCCTCATCTCTTATACTATTGCCGTGTCCGAAACAGAACCCGACATACACACCACAGCCGACGTGCACGTGAGCGGCGCGCAAGCTCCGGCGATGGAAGCGCGCGTGCGTGAGTCTTCGTTCGCGGCGTTGCGTTACAGAGATTTTCGTTTGCTGTGGGCCGGACAGTTCGTTTCGATTACGGGCTCGCAGATGCAGCTTGTGGCGATCAACTGGCACGTCTATCTGCTGGCGCAACCCTACGGGCAAAGGCACGCCGCGCTCGCGCTCTCACTCGTCGGGCTCGTGCGCGTGGTGCCGATCATCCTCTGCTCGCTCGTCGGTGGAGTCGTTGCAGACGCCTTCGACCGCAAGCGGCTCATGCTCATCGCGCAGACGGCCATGCTCGTCGCGGCGGGCACGCTGGCGGCTGTAACGGCTGCGGGATTGACGCACCTCTGGGTGATCTACTTGCTGACGGCTCTCGCGTCTGCCGCGACTGCGTTTGAGAACCCAGCGCGACAGGCCCTGCTTCCGTCGCTCGTACCCGCGCGACTGTTGCCAAACGCAGTCAGCCTCGGCTTCATCGCGTTCCAGATCGCGACCGTGTCGGGGCCACTCCTTGCGGGTCTCATCCTTGCGGCACGGGGGCCCGCGCTAGTCTATGCGTCGAACGCAGTCTCGTATCTCGCGGTGATGGCGGCGGTCGTCGCCATGCGCGCGGCGGGTCGCGGCGCGGGTGAAGAGGCGGGCAAGGTGAGCTTTGAGGCTCTGCGCGAAGGCTTGCGTTTCGTGTGGCGCACGCCTGTCATCGTGCAGTCGATGTCTCTGGATTTCGTCGCGACGTTCTTCGCGTCGGCGACTGCGCTGTTGCCGATCTTCGCAGATCAGATTTTGCACGTGCACGCGCGAGGCTTCGGCGTGCTCGCGGCTTCGGCATCGGTCGGATCGGTCGTTGCGGGTGTGGTGATGACACGCGCCGCTTGGTCGCGCAAGCCCGGAGCAATCGTGCTCGCATCGGTTGCGATGTACGGCGCGGCGACGCTCGGCTTCGGGCTCTCGCGCATATTCTGGCTCTCGTGCGCGATGCTGGCCCTCGTCGGCGCGGCGGACACGGTGAGCACAGTCATTCGCCAGACCGTGCGACAGCTCGTGACGCCGGATCGACTGCGCGGGCGCATGACTTCGGTCAACATGATCTTCTTCATGGGTGGCCCACAGCTCGGCGAGATGGAGGCGGGCTTGCTCGCGGCGGCGGTCGGTGCGCCGCTCTCGGTCGTCGTCGGCGGCGTCGGCACGCTTCTCGCAGTCGCCTTCGCCGCATCGAAAGCGAAGGCGTTACTGAGTTACAGAATTGATCGCTCACATGAAGATGCGACGGACGAGACGGCGTAGCGCACTAGTTGAATAAGGCCTGCGCCGCGTCGCATTTGAACGCGCACACGCCGTCGCGTTCGAGCGTGCATCAGTTCAAACTTCTTGCTACTTGGCAGCAGTCGCACGTACCATGCGCGCGTTGACGGAAGGGAGATTGATTTCAACGTGTCGGATGATTACTCGGAGAGGCGCAAGTATCCACGCGTGCGCGTGCCGCTCGAAGCGCGCTGGGAGGGCCAGTCGGGTAAGCACGAGGCGCGCATCGATGAGATCGGCTTGGGCGGTTGCTACATCGAATCGCTGGGGCAGGTGACGGTGGGCGAGCGGATCGTCTTTCAGGTTCAGACGCCGGAGGGCCGGTGGCTCATCCTCCACGGCGAGATCGTGTATCGCCAGCAGGACATGGGCTTCGGCGTGCGCTTCCTCCCGCTTGCGCCTCCCACCGAACGACATCTCGCCGCGATCATACGCAACGCGGGGGGAGGCCCGCCGTGAGCGCATGCGCTCCCGTCGGGCCTCGTCATCGAGACATCGATTGACACCGGAGAAATTGTTGTTAAAGAGGAATAGACTTTGCGAAGCGAAACCACACGTGAGGGACAGATGATAGACATGATGCCGACGCCCGACACTCCAACGTTCGCGCACGCGCTTCCGATCTTCGCGGGTGATTCCACTCACGACGAGCCCGGCGGCGGCGACACGCTCGATGATGCCGCGCGCGAAGAGAAGGAGTACGTCCGCACCCGTCTGCGCGACGAACTCGGTCGCGATCCCACGGACGCGGAGATCGACGAGTGGCTGCGCGATCACACGGAAGGATACTGAAAGAAGTAGGAACGATGAACGCGGAGCGATGAGCTGAAGATTAGTTGTCTTCAGCTCATCGTTCCGCGTTCCTACTTCTGACTTGCGCTTATTGTCCTTCGACGATGATCTTGTTTTCGACGGACTTGACGCCGCGTGCGGCGCGTGCGAGTTGTTCGGCGTGAGATTTCTGATCGCCTGACTTGACGATGCCGTTGAGCGTCGCCTTGCCGTTGATGACGGTGACGGTGATGCCGAGCGCGGAGAGTTCCGTGTCGTCGTTGAAAGCCTTGTTGACGCGCGCCTCGATTGCCGAATCATCTGCGACAGGCGGCGCGCTCGCGGGGCCCGCACTGGAAGGCGCGCTCTGGTTGATGACGACGGGCGGGGCCTGTGTCGTCTGCTGCGGTGGGGCCTGAATGATGATCGGCTGCTGTTGCTGCTGTGGCATCGGCGTCGGCTGCGTGATGACGATGGGCGTCGGGATCGGCGTGGTCGCGGCGGTGGCGACGTTGACGTTCGTCTGCGTCGCATCCGAGCCCCGGTTGATGAAGAAGAAGACGAGCAGCGCGGTCAGCGCAATGGCCGTGAGCGCGACGGCGGCGACGACGCCCGTCGAGTAGCCGCCGCGATCCGGTGGCGGCGTGCGTCTCGTCTGTGTCACGTATTCCTCGCGTCGCGCTGTGGGTGTGTCGATCACCACGCGGCTCTTGCGTTGCTGCTCTTCGTCGTATGACATGAAAGTAAAGTCTCCTGCTCGTGGCGAAAATTTTTAACTTGGACAGCGCGAGGATCAGTGCTTGAGAAAAAACGTTGGGCTGTAAGCGCGACGGATCGCGCGATCGTTTAGAGACGGAGTAATCGAAGAGAGCGGTCGCACGCTGTCACGCGCGACCGCTCTCTTTCGATCTTCTTCGGTTAGTACCTGCGCTTGCGCGCGTAGTGACGCTTCGTCAGGTAGCCGCCCGCGCCGCCGGCAATCGCACCGGCCGCCGCGCCGCGACCATGGCCGACCGCGCCGCCCACGCCTGCACCGAGGGCCGCGCCGCTCGCCGTCGAGCCGATGGTGCGCGTGCGTCCCTTGAAGTGGCGACGCGCAGCCTTGCGATTAAACGCGTAGAGGCCCGCGCCACCCGCGCCGATCCCCGCGCCCTTCTTGCCGCCGATCAAACCACCGACCGCCGCGCCGCCGCCGATCATCGCTGCCGTGCGCGCCTTGCGCCCGAACTTCGAGCGATGCCGCTCCTGTCCAAACGTCGCGGGCGCGGCAAGCAGCAGCGCCATCAACAGGCAGGTCAAAGTCATAGTCAAACGTTTCATGTAAAGCCTCCTCGTGTTCAAAAAAAAGTTACAGACGGGAGAGTCGCATTACGACACCTCAACTCTAGTGCAAACATCATTCCGCGACGACCTCCTCGGAAGTGACGACGAAGAAACGCAGGCTGATATACATTTTTCTCGGCGAGATCACGACTTCCGCGAGACGCTGCATGCGCGCTTTTCACTACAAAACGCGGCTGCCACGCGTATTAAATTAGTGCTTCGCCCACGCGGTAAGCGTTCACAAAAACTTCTCGCGAGTCGTCACGACAAGTTCGCTTCGCGCGCGCGTCGGAGCGTTAATCGATCATCATCTTGGGAGTGGTGTTTGACCTCACCAGCGCGGCTCTCCCATAATCCGCCGCATGAAGACCGCCATCGTTCATCACAAAATTTACGAGCAACACGACACGGGCGACTATCATCCCGAACGGCCCGAACGCTACGCGGCCATCATGCGTGCGCTTCGCGAAGACGCGCAACTGTGGTCGCGTCTTCACGAAGTTGAAGCGCCCGCGACGACGCGCACGGTCATACAGGCCGCGCACACGCCGCAACTCTTCAAGCGCGTCGAGCGCGCCGTCAGCGAAGGTCTGCAACATCTCGACGCCGACACCGTCGTTTCGCTTCACTCGCTTGATGCCGCATTGCACACGGCCGGTGGCGCGTGTCGCGCAGTCGATCTACTGATGAGCGGTGAAGCGCAAAACGCCTTCTTGCCCGTGCGCCCGCCCGGCCATCATGCGAGCGCGGAACACTCGATGGGCTTCTGTCTCTTCAACACGGTGGCAGTCGCGGCGCGCTACGCGCAGTCGCGCTACAAAGAGATCGAGCGCGTCGCGATTGTCGATTGGGACGTGCATCACGGCAACGGCACGCAGGGAATTTTCTACGACGACCCGTCGGTCTTCTTCTTCTCCGCGCATCAGTATCCGTGGTATCCGGGCACGGGCGCGCGCGGCGAGACGGGCCACGGTCGGGGTCGCGGCTACACCTTGAACGTGCCCCTTCGCGCGCAGACGCCCGCCGCCGATCATCGACGCTCATTCGATTCGGCGATCACAGAGATCGCCACGAAGTTTCGTCCCGATCTCATCATCGTCTCAGCCGGCTTCGACTCGCGCGCGGGCGATCCTCTGGGCCAACTCATGCTCGAAGACGAAGACTTCGCTGCGATGACGCGCACCGTCAAGCAGTGGGCGCGCGAAGCCTGCGAGGGCCGCCTCATCTCTTGCCTCGAAGGCGGCTACAACCTCTCGACTCTCGGTGCGACCGCGCGCGCACATGTCCGCGCGCTCACAGAAGACGAGAGTTGATCGACCGCACGCGCGTCGCGCGAGATCGAATGCGACGCCGCGCCGGTTCTTCACACGACGGTTAACAGTCGAACGGTTAACCGTCGAAGTGTGAAACACGACTTTCGTTGGTGACGTAAGAATGTCTTGCCACGCGAAAGCGGTGATCAGAGATACAGTTTTACGATGAGAGAGACAGACGCAGGCACGGACAAGTTCGCCGAGGCGCGTAGGAGAGCGCGCGTGTGGCTGCGTCGCGTGATGCCGCGCGTGGCTATCGTTGCTGTGATCGTCTTCGTCGCGTGGACGCTCGCTAAACAGTTTGAGCTGGAGCGCGTCGGCGCAGTTGCGATCTTTTTCAACGTTGCATTCCTCGCCGTCTATGCTGCGGCGATCTACTACGGCGCGCGGGGCTTGCGTTGGCTCAAGAACAAGTTGCTCTGGCGCGTGCGCCGCAGGCTCGCGATCACATACCTGTTCATCGGGCTCACGCCTATCGTGCTGCTCTTCGCGCTCGCCGCGCTCACAGGTCTCATCGGGCTCAATCAAGTGATGACGCGCGTCGTCAAGATTCACCTCGGCGCGCAGGAGACGCAGGCCCTCGCTTCGGCGCGAATGCTCGCGCGCTCCTTCGCACGTCTGTCGCAGACGGCCGACGAGCGCACGCTCCAGACATGGCTCGACGAACGCACCGCGCTCATGCAATCCACTCTGCCCGGCGCGCGCGTCGCCGTGTGGGTGGCCCCGCGCGCGCGCCCACAAACCTCGATGCCGCGCGCGCAGTCGTCTGCAAACAGCAACGACGACACGTCGAGCGTGGTGGACGAGAGTCAGCCCGCGCAGTTCGCGAGCGAGCCGCAGGACGCGGAGTCGCGTCCGGTCGGGAGCGAACTCATGCCTGTCTCCGCGCCGTTGCCCGCGTGGCTGCGCGACGCGGACGAATGGCACGGGCTCTCTTATCTTCCGCCGCCGGAGCGCGAGACGAGCGGGTTTGGTTCGCCTTCCTTACGCGCGCTCGTGCGCGAACACACGAGTGATGGACGCGCGTTGACGCTGCTCGTCGTGGTGCCTGTGAGCCGGGCCTTCATGGGCCGGTTGCGCGAGAACACGGGACTCGACGTGCATCCGTTCTTCCTCGGATCGGACGAGACCGAAGTGAGGATCAATAGCGGCGCGCTCGGCATGAGTTCCATGACCATCGGCGACCAGCGCACGCAGCGACGCGACCCGCAAGACCCGAATAGCTACTACGTCGGCTCGTCCTCGCGTCGCTCGCGCATAGACATCCGGCGCGATCAGTTCGGCGAGCCGACGACTGCGGGCGCGCGCTCAGTCGGTGCGAACTCGCTCGTCATCCTTCCCGCGTCGAACTGGACGGACGGGCGCGAGAGTCTGCGCGTCGCCTTCATGAGCGAGTTCTCGGCGGTCGGGTTCGCGCGCGATCTGTTCGCGGAGGGCGCGGCCGGCCGCATCCTGCAAAGCGGACTCTTGATCGTAGCCACCTTCTTCCTCGTCCTCGAAGTGCTCGCGCTCTTCTCCGCCGCGTGGATGACGCGCGCCGTCACGGGCACGGTGCATCGTCTCTATCAAGCGACCGGGTTCATCAAGCGCGGCGACTTCTCGCATCGCGTCCGCGTGCGCTCGCACGATCAACTCGGCGAGCTCGCCGAAGCCTTCAACGAGATGTCCGCCGACATCGAATCTCTGCTCGAAGAGAGGATCGAGCACGAGAAGCTGGAGCGCGAGATCGAGATCGCGGCCGAGGTGCAGGCGCAACTCTTCCCGCGCGAGATTCCGCAACTCGCGGGCGCGGAGATCGTCGGCGAGTGCCGCGCGGCGCGTGGCGTGGCGGGCGACTATTACGATTACATCGATGTCGCGCACGGCCTCATCGCCTTCGCGCTCGGCGACGTGTCGGGCAAGGGCATCTCGGCGGCCCTCGTTATGTCGAACCTGCAAGCCTCTCTGCGCGCGCAGACGACGATCTTGAGTGAGCGCATGAAACTCGCGGAGAGTGGCGCGCTCTCGAGCGCAGCCGTCGCGGGCGATGGCGGCGCAGAGATCGAGTTGCCGTGCGGCGTGACGGGCATCGACACGGACTGCGCCGTCGAGCAGATGGCCGCGAGCATCAACGGACAACTCTGTCGCAGCACCGACTCGAATCGCTTTGCCACGGCATTCCTCGCGCTCTACGACGACGCCTCGCGACGCCTGCGCTACGTCAACTGCGGTCACGACGCGCCGTTGCTCGTGCGCGCTTCGGGAACAATCGAGCGACTCGACATCGGCGGCACGGTGCTCGGCGCGTTCGATTGGGCCACCTACGAAGAAGCATCCGCGACGCTCTCGCCCGGCGACCTGCTGCTCCTGTTCTCCGACGGCATCACGGAGGCGCACAACGAGGCAAGCGAGGAGTACGGAGACAAACGCCTCACCGAGTTTGCGATCAGTAATAGAGAGTCTTCGGCGGAAGAACTGTGCCGCGCGATCTTCTTGGAGATCGGGATGTGGTCGGGCGGGCAGGAGCGCAACGACGATCAGACAATCGTCATCCTCAAGGCGCGGGGCTGAATCATCAAGGCTAACAAGAAAGAAATAATTGCTTCGGTTTTATTTTGAATGACAAAGAAATTCAAGCTACGCCGCTCAACTGCTCGCCGTGATGATCGCCGCGCGCGCGCCGGTCAACTCTGAAAAATCTTTCGTGTAGATCGTCTCGACCTTGCGGAGTCGCCGGAGTAATTCAACCAGCTCCTGCGTCGTGTAGTAGCCGCTTTCGGCGAAGGAGACAGCGCAGAGCTTGAAGTGGCGCGCGCGCTCAAGCAGGTCTTCGACGAAGCGTAGATACTGCTGCTTGGTCTGCGCGTGCGCGCCGAGGCGGCCCGACTGCGCCGCATCGTGATCCGGCCAGAAGTCCGAGCCGCCGCGCACCCACTCCTCGCGCCAAGCCTTGAGCGAGTTGCGTCGCGCGCGTGCTGCGCCGGGCGAGGGCAAGCGCAGGAACAACAGGTCGCCGTGCTGATCCGCGACGAAGGCACGCGCGTCCGTGTTGCGACTGACGTTCGTCTGATTGTTGTTAACGGGCGCGGGCAGCGATTCATAGATGCGACGCAACGCGCGCGAGAAGGGCTGGCGCAGCTCGCGCGTCGAGGCGTCGAAGGAGAGCGCGTAGTCGCCGACCATCATGCCGAGATCGAGCGCGAGGGCCTGCTTCATCTCGCCTTCCAGTCGTTCGGCGTTCTCGCGAAAGTTGTCGAACCACCACGCGTCGGTCTCGCCGAACCAGCGCGCAAGGGCCGGATTGCGCGGTGCGTGGTGCGGCACATACACGTCTTCGAGCAGCACGTCGAGATCGTCTTCACTCAGACGCTCGCCGTTGTTCTCGACACGCGCGACGCCACGCACCCAAGCCCACTGCGTCGGATCGTTGACGGCCACGCGCGCCCCCCAACGCTTCATGTACACGTCCAGATCGGGCTCGCCCGCGAGCGGGTTGGCAACCGTGCGGAAACGCAAGCGGCGCAGCACGCTCAACTCGAACGCAAGCCAGCCCTGCGGCGTCTCTTCGGAATAGCTGTTCATCATCAAGACTCTTCGACAGAAAAAGTTTTAGACCTCAACTCAAGTGGCCCTCGTCGCGCGATGAATCATTAACTGCGCGCGACCCTTCCGCAGCGACTTCGTTAGATACTCTGTCAGTCGCACTCTCATCATTCGTCGAAACGTGAGGGCCCGCGCCTGCTTCGGCAACACGACCGACGGGCGATCTCTCTTCGTCTCCGTGCTCGCTCGTCTCGTCGTTGCTCATGGCATCGCCGGTCGCTGCGGGCTCATTGGTCACAACTTGATCGGTCGCGTTTGCGTCTCGCACAGACGAGTCGTGCGTCTCAAACGCGACGAGCTGCGGTGAGTTTTGATCGGCATCAACTTCGCGACGCGCGTGGGAACGCAGTTCGGGCAGACCGTGAAGCGTGAGAAAGGCGCGGACGACGCGTGGATCGAACTCGATCCCGGCCCATTGCGCGAGGTGGCGTCGCGCTTCATCTTCCGTGCCGGCGGGCCGGAAGGGCCGGTCGTCGGTGAGCGCGCAATAGCTGTCAGCGACGCGGATGATGCGCGCGGCGAGTGGTATTTGCTCGCGACGCAGCGCGTCGGGGTAGCCGCAGCCGTTCCACCATTCGTGACTCCAGCGCACGGTCAGTTGCGCCGCGCGATCCGCGCCCGCACGCGCAGCCTCTTGCTCGCCGATGACTGGATGACGCGCGAGATCGAGTCGCTCCTCAACATCAAGCGCGCCAGCGTGCTTGATGTAGTCGCGCTTCATCGCTGCCTCGCCGAGATCGTGCGCGAGCGCGGCGAGGCGAAGGCTCGCGCGATCAGCGCGCCCCATGTGGAAGAGCTTGGCGAGCGCGTCGCAGAGCGCGGCGATGCGTTCGGCATGCGGGTGTCGATAGCCCTCGAACTCGTCGGTCGCCGCCGCGAGCCGCGTGAACACGTCGCGCGCCGCGCGCTCCTCATCCGTTGGTTGTTGTCTGCTGGAAACCATACGAGTCAACGATGAAGCCGGAACGATGAACGATGAAGTGAAAGATAATTTGCTCTTACTTCATCGTTCATTGTTCCGGCCTCATACTTTCCCTTTAATCCTTTCGAGCATCTGGCGCGCGGGAGCGTTGCGCGGATCGAGCGCGAGGGCCCGTTCGAGTTCGGTCTCGGCGCGGTGCTGCAAGCCGACGGCGAGGTAAAGCTGCGCGAGCGTGACGCGATACGAGGCGTTGTTCGGATCGAGCGTGACGGCGTGGCGCAACTCCGTCTCAGCCTGTCGTCGCGAGTTCGTCTCGGTCATCAGCGCACGACCGTAGAGCGCGTGATACCGCGCCTGCTGCGGGGCCAGTCGCGCGGCTTCGGCGAAGTGCGGGAGCGATCCTTTGGCGTCGCCTTTCTGCATCAACGTGAGTCCGAGTTGGAAACTATCTTCGGCGCGTTGCGGTGCGTCCGGCGTAGTGTCCGCCGCGCTGGATCGCGTTGCAGCGCGTGTTGTCTGTGCGACGCGCGCGGGCTGCTTGCTGTCATAGGTGGCGCGCGTGCGCGCATCGCTCAGCATCTCGTAAGCCTGCGCGATCCGCGCGAACGCGCCTTCGATCTGCGAGAGCGTGACGGCGTCGGTCGTGCGGCGGAATCGGTCGGGATGAAAGCGGCGCGCGAGTGCGTAATAGGCGCGCTTGATCTCCGCGTTGGAGGCGTTGCGCCCGACGCCGATCACTTCGTAATGACTATCGATCCCCGCGCGCGCAATTAGCTCCGCGATCTCTGCACGCGGATCGGGCTCGGCCGCCGCGTCGTCCTTCGTCGCGTCGCTATCATGTCCGGCGTTGATCTCTTCAGTCGTTGCGCTCTGCGCTGACAGATCGTCCGTGCCCTTCGCGTTCGTCGTCGCGACCGCCGCTCGAAAGGTGGCCGCGCCCGTGAGCGCGCGCGCCCATTTCGCGCGTGCGAGGAAGCCTGCGAGCGCGAGGCAATAGGCGGCGTGCAGCGTTTCGGTTTCCGGCAGACCGCAGAGCATGACGAGATCGCCGACGCGCGAGGGCCCGTCTGCACGCGAGAGCACGTAGCCCTCTGTGGGCGACAGTTGCAGGTGCGCGGGCGGGCCGGTTACGGGCGAGAGCATTTCGTCGTCGTTGTCGAAGCGCACCGCGCAGAATCGTGGTGGCAAACGGCGCGCGGCTTCGAGTAAAAGTTCCGACAGATCGAAGCGGACTGACACGTCCTCCGTGGCCAGTCGCGCGCGCGGATCAAACTCCCACGAGCCATCCATCCAGAGCAAGGGCGGCCGCAGCACGTCGAGCACCTGATGCAGACGCAACTGCGTCAATCCCTCGCGCGTCGTCGCGCGCGACTCGACGAGCGCCGCGCCCACCTCCGCGTCCGACATCATCTCCGTAAAGAGAGTTGACTGCTTCCCTTCGTCCAACAGGCCCGCGCGGCGCGCGACCTCCGCGAGCCTGTGTGTGCGCAGGTTCGAGCGCGCATAGATGATTGCGCCCGACTGTGCATAGACGACGACTTTGACGCGCTCGCGCGCGAGGCGCAACGCGCCCGACTGACCCGCCTCGCCGATCTCGCGCACGAGTTCCACGAGCGGGCTCTCGCTTAAGCGACCATTCATCTGAGAATCAATGCGACGCAACCTTCGGCGACGCGCGAATCATAGCACGAAGCGAAACGATGAAGTATGAACGATGAACGATGAAGTAAGAATAGCTCGCCTTCACTTCATAGTTCATACTTCATCGTTTCATTCTCCTCTTCCGTCGAAGAACATTCGCGATTACACTGTGGTCAACTTCAAGAGCGAGATCATCGCGCGCTCGCGTCGGCTCCGAGACATCGAGAGCGCGCTTGAAAGTTGAGACACGGAGATCGTCGTTTGAAGTTCGCGGGTCTAACTCGTCAGAGCGTGGGCAGTCTCGACGAACAACGAAGGGAACAGGCCTTTCATGTCGGCTCGTGCGGAAGAAGAGAACGTGGCGAAGGACGTTGTTGTGATACGCGAGTGCTCGACGGTCGAGGAGTACGATGCGTGCGTGCGCTTGCAACGCGAGGTCTTCGCGTTGCCCGACATCGAAATCTCGCCGCGTCGCCACCTCATCGTCTCGCGCAGCGCGGGCGGCTGGACGCTCGGCGCGTTCGCGGGCCACAGGCTCGTCGGCTTCGTGCACCATCTCATCGCCGTCTACGAACACGACCGCATCGGCGGATACTCGCACATGATGGCCGTCGATGCGGAGTTTCAGAATCGCGGGCTTGGCGCACGACTCAAGTGGGCGCAGCGCGAGCGCGCGATCACAGAGGGGCGCGACTTCATCAAGTGGACGTTCGAGCCAGCGCGCGCGCGCAACGCGCACTTCAACCTGAACAGACTTGGCGCGGTCGTGAGAACTTACGCCGCGAACTTTTACGGCACGGGCTACACGACCATCGACGGCGAGTTCGCACGCACGCACGGCATCGACAGCGACCGCCTCATCGCCGAATGGGATTTGAGATCGCCGCGTGTAGAAGCCGCCGCGCGCGGCGAAGAGTTGAAGCTCGACGCGCGGCCCGAAACAACCGTCGAGATTCCGCCTGACTGGAACGCACTCGTGCGCGAAGACCCGGCCCAAGCGAGCGAAGAACTACTACGCGTCCGCCGCGAATTTCAACACGCGCTTGCCGCCGGTCTCATCTGCTCCGGCTTCGAGCGCGCTGCGACGCGGCCCCGTTATCTTTTTTATCGTGAAGCGTGAATCGTCAATCGTAAACAATAGAGATCAGTCTGAACGATTTACGATTTACGATTGACGCTTCACCAGCTTATGACGTTCACACGATACGACCGCTACGTCGAGCGACATGCGAACGCTTTCGTCGAGCGTTTGCAGGCGTTGTGCCGGATGCCTTCGGTGGCGGCGCGCGGGACGGGGATGCGCGCGGTGGCGGAGCGCGTCGAGCAGTTGATGCAGAGGGTGGGCGCGGGCACGAGGACGTTTAAGATCGGCGCGGGCTACCCCGTCGTCTATGGCGAGTTCGGTGCGGGTTCGCACAGCTTCCTCGTCTATGGACATTACGACGTGCAGCCTGTGGGCCAGCTCTCGGAGTGGACTTCCGGCCCCTTCGCGGCGGAGATACGCGACGGCAAGTTGTTCGCGCGCGGGGCGTCGAACAGCAAGGGCGATCTCGTCGCGCGGCTCGCGGCGGTTGAGGCTTATCAAAAAACTTTCGGCAAGCTGCCGATCTGTCTGCGCTTCATCGTTGAAGGCGAAGATGGCTTGGGCAGTCCGAGCCTCTATCGCTTCACGGAAGAGAATGCGGAGGCGCTGCGCGCCGACGGCTGCGTGTGGGACGACGGCTACAAGGACACGAAGGAGCGACTCGTCGTGAGCCTCGGCTTCAAGGGCATCGCGTTCCTAGAGCTGCGTGCATACGGCGCGCGCGCCGACTTGCACTCGAAGTGGGGCGGCATCGTGCCGAACCCTGCGTGGCGACTCGTGCAGGCCCTCGCGACCATCGTCTCGCCGAAAGGCGTCATCACGATTGATGGTTTCTCTTCGCACGTCGCGCCCATCTCGGAGGAGGACGCGCGCGCTCTGAAGTTAATCGAGATCGACGAGGCGGGTTTGCGTCGCGAGTTCAAGATCGGCGGCTGGGTGCGCGGCATGACGGGCAAGCATTTAACGAAGGAACTGATCTTCGGGCCCACTTGCACGATCTGCGGCATCAACACGGGGCACACCGAGGCGGGCGCGAAGACCGTGCTGCCGGGCATGGCGCGCGCGCGTCTGGACTTTCGACTCGTGCCCGACCTCACGCCGGGGCTCGTCGTCGGACTCTTGCGCGAACATTTAGACGAGCGCAAGTTTCAGGACATAGAGATCGTCGAGATCGCGAGCGCGCCCTACGCGAAGGCTTCGCAGGGGACGGCTGTGGCCCGCGCGGCCATCGATGCGGCGGCGGACGTTTACGGCGTTGCGCCCGTCGTCTATCCGCTCGATCCGGCGAGTGGGCCGGTTGGCGCGATCTGCGGCGTGCAGCAACCGCCGACGCCGGTCGTCTCCTTCGGGATAAGTTATGCGGGATCGAACCCGCACGCGCCCGATGAGAACATCCGTCTCGAAGACTTCGCGCAGGGCATCAAGTATTTCGGTCGCGTCATCCACAGCCTCGCGCAGATCGCGAAGGACGATAAGAGGGAATTTACGATGGCGGAAAATATTGTGCAGATCAACAAGTGAGATTATCGGTTAAAGTGATCGCGAGATGATTGCTATTCGATCTAAGATTCACCGCAGAGACACGAGAGGACGTGGAGATGGCGCAGAGAATTGAGCGTTCAACTCTGTGCGTTCCCTCTGCGTTCTCTGCGTCTCTGCGGTGAATCTTTTTGGTCCTCATCACAGACTCATGGCGAAGACATCGACCAAAGTGAAAAGCAAAGGCGCGGCGGCGGAGATCGAAGTGTTGCGCGCGAAGCTGCGTCATCACGAGGAGTTGTACTACGTTTACGACAACCCCGAAATCTCCGACGCCGAATACGACGCGCTCATGTCGAGCTTGCAGCAACTCGAAGAGGAGCATCCGTTGCTTGCGACGCCCGACAGCCCGACGCAGCGTGTCGGCGGACGGCCCGCAGAGAAGTTCGAGCAGTACGAACATCGTCGCCCGATGCTCTCGCTCGACAATAGCTACAACATCGAAGACCTGCGCGCCTTCGACGAGCGTTGCCGCAAGCTCGCCGACGGCCGCGAGTTCGACTACGTCGCCGAACTAAAGATCGACGGTCTCTCTATCTCGCTTCACTACGACCGGGGCCTGCTCGTGCGCGGCGTCACGCGCGGCGACGGTCGCATCGGCGAAGAAGTGACGCAGAACGTCCGCACGATCCGCAGCGTCCCCTTGAAGCTCAAGGAGCAGCCGGCTTCAAACGAGATCGAAGTGCGCGGCGAGGCCTATCTCTCGCGCAAGGAGTTTGAGCGGATCAACTCGGAGCGCGAGGAGGCGGAAGAACCGCGCTTCGCCAACCCGCGCAACGCCGCCGCAGGGACGATCAGACAACTCGATCCGAAGATCGTCCGCTCGCGCCGCCTCGATCTCTTCGCCTACGACACGCTCGCAGGCGAGCGCAAAACTTTCGACTCGCACTGGCACGCGCTCGAATGGTTAGTCGCTGCTGGCTTCAACGTTAGCGAACGCAGGCTGTGCGCGACGATTGATGAAGTGATCGCGTTCTGCAACGACATGGAGTCGCGGCGCGACGCGCTCGAATACGAGATCGACGGCGTCGTCGTTAAAGTAAACTCGACTGCGTTGCAGGAGGAGTTCGGCGCGACCACGAAGTCGCCGCGTTGGGCCATTGCCTACAAGTATCCTGCGCGACAGGCGACGACAAAAGTCAACGACATCATCGTGCAGGTCGGTCGCACCGGCGCGCTCACTCCGGTCGCGCTCCTCGAACCCGTGCAACTTGCGGGCACGGTCGTCTCGCGCGCGACGCTTCACAACGAAGATGAGATCAAGCGGCTCGGCATCAAGATCAATGATTGGGTGATGATTGAGAAGAGCGGCGAGATCATTCCGAAGGTCTTGAAGGTCGTCGAGTCGAAACGCAACGGCGCTGAGAAGCGTTATAAATTTCCGACCGCGTGCCCGGTCTGCGGCGGAGTTATCTCTCGACCGGAAGGGGAAGTCGTGACGCGTTGCGTCGCGGCGGACTGCGCGGCGCAACTGAAGGCGCGGCTGTTACACTTCTCCTCGCGGCGTGCGATGAGGATCGAGGGCCTAGGCGATGCGCTCGCCGATCAGTTGGTCGAGAAGAAGTTGGTGCGCGACGTGGCCGATCTCTACAAGCTCGATCTCGAAACTGTTTCGGGGCTCGAACGCATGGCGGAAAAGTCCGCGACGAATCTGCTCGCGCAAGTTCAGGCGAGCAAGTCGCGCGATCTGCCGCACCTCGTCTTCGGTCTCGGCATACGTCACGTCGGCGAGCGCACCGCCGCGATCCTCGCGCGCTCGTTTCGCACGTTGGATCGTTTGGGCGCGGCAACGATTGAAGAGTTGGACGCGATCCCTGAGATCGGTCTCACGGTCGCTGAGAGCGTGCACGATTGGTTCGCAGACTCAGGCAATCGCGAGTTGTGCGCGCGGCTTGCGGCGGAGGGTGTGCGTACCGAACTCGAAGCAGGCGCGGGCATCGGCAACGACGAGCGTTTCGCGGGCAAGCAGTTCGTTTTAACAGGAAGATTGGAGACGATGACGCGCGAAGAAGCGGGCGCGGCCGTCGAGGCGCGTGGCGGTCGCGTCACGTCTTCGGTGAGCAAGAAGACAGACTACGTCGTCGCGGGCGAGGATGCGGGCTCGAAGCTCGACAAGGCGCGCTCGCTCGGCGTGCGCGTGCTCGACGAGAAGGAGTTTAGGGAGATGCTCGGCGCGTGAGCCACAACGCGGACGGTGATCTCAAACTTCAGATTTCAAATTTCGGATTCCCGAAGTGAAGAGTTTATTATTGAAGTGAAGAGTTGAACTGACTATGGATACAACCAAAGGAACGGACGAGCTGAAACTCGTCTATACGATCATGTGCGACGACGTGCGTCTCGAAGCGGGCAACAAGCTCTCGCTGATGGGCGTCTTCCAGAACATCGGGGTCGAGCAACTGCCCGTCTCGCTCATCAAGTTCGCTATCGTCAGCCACTGGCAGGGCGGCGGCACGTATATGTCGGAGGTGCGCGTGCTCACGCCCGACCGCAAGCAGTTCGTCGTCGCCTCGCAGCCCGCCGCGTTTGAGATCGAGCCGGGCGGCTACGCCGACAACGTCAGCTTCTTCGTCAACGTCGTCTTCCACGAGCCCGGCCGCTACTGGGTGCAGACCCTCATCGATTCAACGCTCTTCGCCGAGCAGCCCCTCGTCGTCAACGACGCACGCCAGTCGCACGTCGCCGATGAATCTTCCGATTCGGAGACGATCAACTAAGAGCGCATTGATAGAAAAGCGAAGGGCGAAAGTTCTGGCGGCCACCCGTCAGAATTTTCGCCCCTCGCTTTTATAACTTCATTAATGCGGATGAGAGGACTCGACTCTAAATAATGTCAGGGAATGCGTCGTGATTCTTGATCCGCATGACGCACCAGATTGAAACTTTGCACCGACTCGCGATAGTTCGGATAGTTTGCCGGTCGCGGAGTAGTTGCTTGACCAGTCGAATTTGTTCCTCAGACACTTTGCTTGCGCCGTGATTCGGGCGCGCCTCATAAGAAGCGACAGCTATATCAATCTGCTCGCGCCGTCGCGTGCTCATGTGAGACCGCATTCTAGTCATTAGGTCAACAGCCTTTCTCCCGTGAATGCGTAGACTGAAGGACTGCTTCCAATGTGTCTTACGTTTTGTGACCGAGCAGTAACTTACGCCCAGCAGAGAGCCAACTCGCTGGATAACGTCTTCGTCTGTGCTTGTGATTGAAAGGACAGGATACTGAGGGCGCGAAGGGGGCCCCTTCATGAACGAGCCTTCCCCTTCGAGCAAGCCACAAAGCCAGTAGAAGTCGGCGTCGTTCATGAAGTGAAGAATGCGGATGAGAGGGATCGAACCTCCACGACCTCACGGCCACAGGCTTCTGAGACCTGCGCGTCTGCCAATTCCGCCACATCCGCGTGAGTCGGAGCAAGGATATTACGAACCGCCGCGCAGGGGTGTCAAGCGAGTATAACTCGAATGAAAAAGGCGACCGGAGCGTTTGCTCCCCGGTCGCCTTAAACGAATGTGCGCGTGCGTCGCATCATCAACTACGTTAATGATCCGGTGCGAGCGACGGCGTTCTCCTCAAGCTGTCGGGCTTAGTTGCCGTTTAAGCCGTCGTAGTAGCCGTTCTCGTAACCTTCGCGGTAGTAACGACGATACATCTCTCTGTCGCCGAGACGTGAGCTGTAGTCCTTGTCGGCGTTACGATAGGCGCTGTTGTTGCGGAAATCGTTGTTCGAGCGACGATTGCGGTCGTGACGACCCACCTTGATGCCCTCGTTGTAACCGGCATTGAGCGCGGTCTGGCGGAGTTGGAAAGAGCCGCCGTAGTTGCCGTAACGATCCCAGTTGCGACCGCGTCGCTGCCCACGATTATCGTTGCGGTCGCGCTGGTCACGGTCGCGTTGGTCGCGATCTCTTTGATCACGGTCACGCTGATCGCGGTCGCGTTGATCGCGGTCGCGTTGATCTCGATCTCGCTGATCGCGATCTTGTTGATACTGCGGTTGATTGCCCCAACGCGAATCGTAGCGTCCTTGCTGCGCTGACGCTGCAACCGGCAGCAGCATCGCCAATCCGAGCCCCGACAGAAGCGTCCTCTTCAACAGATCATGACTCTTGCTTTTCATCTTAATGTCCCCTCCCTCACTTCTAACAGCGCGCCTCCGAAGTGAAGGCGAGCGTTACGGCCAACCAGAATGGCTACAACCCTCGTGCCATACTGAGGGACATACTAGGTATAGGAAGAAAGCCGAACAATTAAAACGAAAAGGCGAGGACGTGCACGATACGGTATCGTCGCTCACACCTGCTAGTGTGTCGCAAGACAGAGCGAGCGATGCAACGAAAAAGGACGGAGGGTGATGCTGTTGCGGATGCGCGCGGACGCTTGATATAGTCGCTCGACACTAAGAGTGGTTTTAACAATGCGATGACTAGAGCGGCCGAAAATCTCGAAGGTATCAGCGCGCGGCTCGACGAAGTGCGCAACCGGATCGACGCCTCCGCACGTCGCGCCGGACGCGATGCGCAGGAGGTCACGCTCGTCTCCGTCAGCAAGACGCACCCCGCGAGCCTCGTCGCTCAAGCGATCCGCGCGGGCGCGACAGACCTCGGCGAGAACAAAGTGCAGGAGGCGTCGGAGAAGATCGCGGAGATCACACGCGCGAGTGATCTAAGCGCGCGCTGGCACTTCATCGGTCACTTGCAATCGAACAAGGCGCGTCGTGCCGTCAATCTTTTCGATCTGATCCACACAGTCGATTCGGTCGCGCTCGCGGAGCGACTCGAACGTCTGTGTGAGGAAGAGAGACGCGCGGAGCTTCCCGTGCTCGTGCAGTTGAATCTCGCGGGCGAGGCGACGAAGGCGGGCGCGGAGGTGAGCGAGCTACCCTTGATCGTCGAGCGCATCAATGCGTGCGCGCGCGTGCGACTCAAGGGGCTGATGACGATGCCGCCGTTCGCGGAAGACCCCGAAGAGTCGCGCACATACTTTCGACGACTGCGCGAGTTGCGCGACGAGTGGGAAGCGCGCGGCGCGTTCATGAATGGCGCGGGGGCGTTGTCGATGGGCATGAGCCACGACTATGAGGCGGCGGTCGAAGAGGGCGCGACGATAGTGCGCGTCGGCACAGCGATCTTTGGCGCGCGCGAGAAGCCGCGCGGCTGAGGGCCTGATCGGAAAAATATTTCCATGCTCCAGATTTTCATGTTTGTCTCTCTCGTCGTTTTGTACGTCGTGGTGGCGGCGATCATCGGCGTCGCACTGCTGGTGCTGCTGCGCGAGATCGTGAACAGGGCCGACATGAATCCGTTCGGCTGGTTACCTCTGAACGTGAGACGCTGGAGCGATCCGCTCATCAACCCAGTGCGGCGCGGGCTGGCGCGCGCGGGGCTCGATCCGAAGCTCGCATCGCTCGTCGCCTTTCTCGTCAGCCTGATCTTCGGCTACTTCGGCGTCAAATTTTTCAACACACTGTGGTTCACGCTCTACGGCGTGATCCAGAGCATCACGAAGGGGAAGCCGTTGCAACTCGTCGGCTCGCTCGTCTATGGCATGCTGGCCCTCTACACGCTACTGATCTTCATGCGCATCGTCTTCGCGTGGATCATGAGTTCGATCAACCCGCTACTACTCTTGCTGATCCGGCTGACAGAGCCTGTGCTGGCCCCTTTCCGCCGACTCATCCCGCCCGTCGGTATGTTCGACCTCTCGCCGATCATCGTCATCGTCCTGCTGCAACTTTTACAGGAAGCGGTCGCGGGCACGCTGCTCGCTGCATGATGAGTGCGAGGTGTTGTTGCGGCGCGGAAAATGCGCGTGATATATTCGCGCCGCTTCAACTCAAGAATCTCATCAGAGGGATCGATTCAAAAATGTCTGGACATTCCAAGTGGCACACTATCAAGCACAAGAAGGGCGCGCTCGATGCCAAGCGCGGCAAAGTTTTCACGAAGCTGATCAAGGAGATCACCGTCGCGGCGCGCGTAGGCGGCGGCGACCCCGATGCCAACGCGCGTTTGCGTAAAGCCGTCTCCGACGCGAAGGGATCGAACATGCCGAACGACACTATCGCGCGCGCCATTCGTCGCGGCACGGGTGAAGAGGAGGGCGTCAGCTACGAAGAGATCACTTACGAGGGTTACGGGCCCGGCGGCGTCGCTGTGTTGGTCGATTCGATGACGGACAATCGCAATCGCACGGTCGCGGAGATTCGTCATATGTTCGCGAAGAACGGCGGCAACCTCGGAACGTCGGGTGCGGTCAACTGGATGTTCGAGAAGAAGGGTTACATCGTCGTCGCGAAATCGGCGAAGCCTGAAGACGAGTTGTTCGAGATCGTGACCGACGCGGGCGCGGAAGATTTGCGAGACGACGAAGACAACTTCGAGATCATCACCTCGCCCGACGATTTCGACGCGGTGCTCGAAGCCGTCAAGAAGGCCGGTCTTGAGCCGGAGGTCGCCGAGGTCGAACTGCTGCCGAAGGAGTACAAGAAGGTCGAAGGCGCAGAAGCCAAGCAGATGCTCAAGCTCATGGAAGTGCTCGAAGATCACGACGACGTGCAGAAAGTCTCCGCCAACTTCGACATCAGCGAGGCTGACATGGCATCTGCGTAAATCATGAGTAATGTGCTAAGCATTATAAATGCCGACGAGAGGGTAGGTATTGACTCCAATCAGTCGGACATCGCGGCTACTTTCTTCAAAAGCCTTGTTGGCGTAGCCCCATTCGTCGGGACATTTCTTGCTGAGACTATCAGTCTAGTCATACCTAATCAAAAACTAGATCGGTTAGTTACTTTTGCAAAAGTTTTGGACGACAAGGTTAAGTATCTGGAAAAGGATACAGTCAAACTTAAAATGCAGACTGAAGAATTCACAGACTTATTAGAAGATGGACTGATTCAAGCCTCTAGAGCCATGACGGATGAAAGGCGGTCTTATCTTGCATCACTACTCAAGAACAGCATTACGAACGAAAGACTATCTCATGTTGAGAACAAGAAACTTCTCGCATTACTTGGGGAGCTAAATGATGCAGAAGTATTAACATTAAAGTATCACTCGTTATCATCCCTTGAGAGAAGGGAGTTTGCCGAGTTACATAAGGAGCTGTTTGTACCTATCAGACGTTCTCTAGGAGCACCACAAGCGAACATCGACAAGTGGGCACTAAGAGATAGCTATCGAAATAAGTTGAGAGAGCTTGGGTTAGTAGAGCCAGTCTTTAAGAGACCTGAAAGAGGCAAAGTACCTGAATTCGATGAGAAAACTGGTCAGATAAAAGCTACCTCATTTAGGGCGACGGCATTTGGCAAATTGCTATTGCGCCACATTGATCAGCACCCAACTGAAAATGATTAAGGAGCAATAAGAAATGAGTGCACAAGAACAGCGTGTTATAGCCCAACAGATTCTCAAGTCTCTCTACGACGCTTGGGAACAACATACAATTATCAGTCTTGATCCTGTGCAAGAGGAGGGAGGCTGGGATAAAAATGCTTTTCGGACAGCAGTCGAAAAACTGGAGAAACAGTATGGCTTGATTAAAAATTACGGCAGCTCCTATACATTCGAGATTACCCCAGATGGAATTCTCTACTCTGAAGAAAATAAGATCGTATCGGAGGCAACTGCTGAGAAGCATCGCAAAATTCGTACTCATATTCTTACATATCTATCTGACTTCTATGACAGAGAAGGAAGTCTAGAGGATGAACACTGGGAGAAAATTGCTGAAGGTGCCTCAGTAGATGAACACGATGTGCTGATTGATCTTTACTTGCTTACAGAGTTAGATGACATCGAGGCTGCTTCAACTTCCTCATTTCGAATCACGGACAAAGGACTGAGGAGTTACAGAGGAGCAGATTACGAAGATATTATCTAAGATTTGAAGCAATAGTTCATTAAGTGAGAGTTCTTGGCATCGATCCGGGGAGCGAGACGACGGGCTGGGGCGTCGTCGAAGGCGACGCGCGCAAGTATCGTCTCGTTGACTTCGGAACTGTGAAGGCTTCGACACGTGAGTCGTTCGCGGCGCGGCTCGTGAAGATCAGCGACGGGGTCGAGGCACTCTTAAAGCGTTTCGCGCCGGATGCGTGCGCGGTCGAAGATGCTTTCTATGCCGTCAACGTGAAGACGGCGATCAAGCTCGGTCAGGTGCGCGGCGTGATCCTCGTCGCGGCTGAGCGCGCGGGAGTCGAGATCGGCGAGTATGCGCCGCGACTCATCAAGGCGACGGTCGTTGGCTACGGCGCGGCGGAGAAACATCAGGTGCAGGAGATGGTGCGCGTGCTGCTCTCGATGAAAGAGATTCCGCAGCCGCACGACGCCTCGGACGCGCTCGCCATCGCCATCACGCACCTGCATCACACGAACCCAGCCGCGCGCGCCACACGCGAAGGGCGACAGACTCCGCCCGCGCGCGCCAAGCTCGAAGCCCTGCTCGCCGCGACCCCGCGCCGCCGCACCGCGCGCTGATCGTCGAGCACGAAAGATTCAATTTTCGACTCGCGAAACGCGCGGCACGTCCTTACTCAAAGGCGTGCCTCGATTCGGACTCACACGACGCAGCACGTCGTTCTCTTCCAAACTTCGACTCACCGAAGGAGGTTCTCACCATGCCGATCTTTTTCTCACGCAACACCCAAAGCATCTCGTTCTTTCGCTCGTGCTTGAGATCACTTCCATTCTTCGTCTCGCCGTGCGCGCGAAAGCGCAGAGTCATCTTCAACTCAGCAACTGTCTTCACGGTTTTGACGATGCTCGCGTCCGCCTTCATCGTTGTCGGGCCGGTCGCGGCGAAGTCGAAGCGACGCGTGCCCGCAGGCGGTAGAGTGGCCGTCGTAGTTGACGAGCGTCTGTCGGCGTTGAGAGATGAGCCGGGCCTTTCGGGCCCGCTCACGCGCCGTCTCGGTCGCGGTCGCGCGGTCGCGATGACGGGCGCAAGGCGCGCGGCTGATGGCGTCGCGTTCTATCAAGTCGTCGTCACGCGACGCACGCGCGGTTGGTTGCAGTCAGAGAGTTTCGCCGCGCCCTCGCGCGCGGGCGACGACGCGCGACTTCTCAACTTGATCAGATCGTCGCGTGGGTTCGACCGTGTCGAGCGAGCGCGTCTCTGCCTCGATCTCTTCCCGCGCTCGTCGCTGCGATCAGAGGTATTGCTTCTTTACGGCGAGGCGGCGGAAGAGTCAGCCGTCATGCTCTCGCGCGCTGCGTCGAACCGGCTCGAAGAAGATCGCTTGCCCACAGACGCCGCGCCGCTTCGCAGTTACTACCTCAATTTCAACGGGCTCGACCGCTTCCGCAAGCAGGGTGTCGAATTTACGTTCGACGCGGCAATGAAGCAGTTTCATTACGACGGCGCGTCGTGGCGTGAAATTCTGCGTCGCTACCCGCAGAGTCGCGAGGCTTCGCAGGCGCGCAAGTATCTCGATGCGTTGCGACAGGCGACGGCGCGCTGAAGCTGTGGGATGCTGCTGTGCGAATCATAACTCGCGCGTCGTTTCAATGGCGACGTTGTCGTCAAGACGTTAGCGCGGTGTGATTTCGTGTGCGCGTCGTAGCGCGGAAAATGAGTGTTGCAAAAAACGGCGGGCGCGGTTAGATTGTCGGCGTTCAAACAAAGTAGTTCAGGCGGCGGAGGTCTCCACACGCGACGAAGCGGGTTCGCCTCTCACGTCTCACGGAAACGGCGGAGGTATAAGAGAAGTGCCAACAGGAAGCTGCCCGGAATGCGAGGCGGACGTTTACGTCGATACCGACTCTGACAAGGGCGACACGCTCGCTTGCGAGGACTGCGGGACGGAGCTTGAGATCGTCGGGCTCGACCCAATCGAGTTGGACATCGTCGAAGAGGACGAAGACGACGATGAGGAGGACGAGGACGAGTTATAGAGCGCGCGCGACTGGCCCGTCGGGCCTGAGACACAAAAGG
>JAVXVG010000020.1:0-83006 GCA_032229975.1 Acidobacteriota bacterium
AGCTATCTCGCGTCGCTCATCCTGCGACGACTCACGCGCCGCGACGGTTGACGCTTTCGCCGCGCGCCATTTATCATCACGACTCGCACGCCGGAGTGGCGAAATTGGTATACGCACGAGACTCAAAATCTCGCGAGCGCAAGCTCATGTCGGTTCAAGTCCGACCTCCGGTATTTCGTCAATTATTTCGTCACTTGCTTTCGACGCCGCTCTTCCTTCGGACGTAGAGGCCGTCCCATCCCTGTACCCAAGTCTTGCCACCATCGGACGAGGTCTCAGATGTTTGCCGCATCTTGTCAGGCCCGAGGTTGTAGAAGGTCATGTGAACCGGCGTCTGGCCCTGCGGCGAATAGATGAGGCCCTCGAAGCGCAACGCGCCGTCCTTGTATTCGCCGTCCATCATGTAGTTGCCGCCGTTGCTGTCCATGTATGACTGATGCCACTTCTTCGTCACGGGATTGTAGAAGTTAAAGCTCTGCGCGGTCTGGAACGGCGTCGCCCAGTTCTCCTCGATGATGCAACCGTTCTGGAGCACTTTGGTGTTGCTCGTGCCGACCTTGCGATCCTGCACGTACACGTCCCACTCACCGATCCAGAAGTCGAACTGCCGATAGCCCGCGTCGAACAGACAAGGCTTCTGCGCTTTCTCAACAGTGGTAGCAAGCTCCTTGAAGCGCGGCTCGGCTTTGAGAGAATCGAAATCAGAATCGGATGCGATGCCGATGCCGAAGAGCGGATTGATCGTGATCATGCGTTTGAGACTATCGAGCGCCTTCTCTTTGTCACCGGCCCTCGCATAGCTGGCGGCGATGTTGTACATCGCGAGACGGGCCACACGCGTCCCCTTGCCCAGTTCTCTCGCCTTCTCGAACGCCGCTACTGCGTCCGTAAACTTGTCCATCGAATAGAGCGACATGGCGAGTCCGAACCACGCCTGAGCGTTCGTCGGCTCAGTCTTCGTGATCGCCTCGTAAGACTTCGCCGACTCCGTCCACTTCTTCTGTTGGAATAGCGCATCCGCCGACTGCATCGCGGGCGATGGCGTCGATGACTGTTGCGTTTGCTGCGCGCGATTGAGAAGACAGCACGCAGAGAGACGTGATGATGACGAGCAAGAGCCTTGAGACTGTTTTAACTAGCATCGTGCATGATCTCCTTCGAGTGCGTTCGGGTTATCCATCGCTTGATCGAAACCACTGATTCCCGTCGTCGCGCCGATACTTTCACTTGCGCCTGATGTAGATGATGAATATTTATGATCACATGGTTGCTCTTGTGCCGTGCGCAGGCTAAACCTTTGCGCGCAGGCGCGCATATAATTGATCTTGATCTTGAACTTGGGCGGAGCAAAATTTTTCACGGTTCAGATGGGGAGATATATTTATGTGTAGGTTTTGCTTCACCGGCCAAGGTGATGCTATATTAATTTCTCCTGTAAGATGTCGGCGCGGTTATACGTTATCCTCAAGACGAATTCCAGCAGACCTTCAGTCCTTATTTAATAAGTGGAAGCGTTCTAGCTCGAGTAAGCGCGAACTGTAATACGAGTTGCGGTAGTAGATGTTGCCGTCCGCGTCAGAGTTCTTGTGTAAGTAAGTGCGAGATGTAATTGCGAGTTCTCGCCTGTCCCTATCTTCACCGTCCTTCATTTGAGCAATAGCGGTCTCATGATGACGCCCATTTCCCCCAACCAGAAGGTTACCTCTCTGCGGGTTACACCTTCTCCACCAGCGGTCTCACACCTCGGAGGAAGCATGAAGAAAGTCTTCGCTTTGTTTATCGCCACCACCGTCTGCGTCGCAGCGTTCTCACCTGCGATCGTGCGCGGTAAAAAAACTTCACCAACCACCACCCAGTCACAGAGTGGCCCTGAGCCGGTGCAGTCAGGGCCGGAAGTGCAGATCGGCGAGCACGCCGTGTCCGACCAAGTGCGGCACATGCCGAAGGGTAAGGACAAAGGCAAACACCTCTCGCCTGACAAGGACTACCACAACGCCTTCAACCCGGACGGCCGCACCAGACTCGGTTTCCTGATCGATCCAGTGGTGCAGACTTCCGTCCCGGAAAATAATTACGCGCCGCCTTTGATGTCGGCCCCGCAGACGGACGGCGCGTTGCCAGCCGCCACCACGCAGTTGATCGGCAATCCCGGCTTCGAGAATGGCTCAGCCAGTCCTGCGCCGTGGGTTCCCACATCCGGCGTGATCGATAGCTCGACGGGCGAAGCCGCGCACTCCGGCTCGTGGAAAGCATGGATGGACGGCTATGGCACGGCGCACACAGACACGCTTTCGCAGCAGGTGACGATCCCCGCAGGCGCGACCGCGACGCTCTCATTCTGGCTGCACATCGACACGGCGGAGACCGGCACGACCGCCTTCGACAAACTTCAGGTGCAGATACGCAACACCGCTAACACGGTGCTCAGCACGCTTGCCACCTACTCGAACGTCAACGCCGCCACCGGCTACCATCAAGTCTCTTTCGACGTCTCATCTTTTCAAGGACAGACCGTCAAGGTTTTCTTAACGGCCACTGAAGACTCTTCACTGCAAACCTCGTTCGTAGTGGACGACTTCACGTTGAACGCTACGACGGGCACGCCGACACCAACACCGACGCCGACGCCTACAGCGACACCGACGCCGACGCCGACGCCAACGCCCGGCCCAACTCCCACACCGACGCCTGTGCCTTCCGCGCTGCTCAACTTCGATGGTCTCGGTAACGGCGGCGGCTACACACCGAACGCCGCGCCGCCCGACACGAACGGAGCCATCGGCGCGACGCAGTACGTCCAATGGGTCAACGAGGCGTTCGCCGTTTACGATAAGACCACCGGCGCGCGCGTCGCTGGCCCGACCAACGGCAACCAGTTGTTCACGGCGCTCGGCTCGACGCACCCGTGCGCGGTCAACAACGACGGCGATCCGGTCGTCCAGTATGACAAGGCGAACAATCGCTGGGTGCTGACGCAGTTCGCCGTCACTAACGGGGCCACCAACGGGTTCTACGAGTGCATCGCCGTCTCGAAGACCTCCGATGCGACGGGCGCATACAACCTCTACGCTTACCGCGAGCCGAACTTCAACGACTATCCGAAGTTCGGCGTGTGGGCCGACGGCTACTACGCGACCTACAATATGTTCGCGGGCAACACCTTCACGGGCGCGCGCCTGTGCGCCTACGACCGCGCCAAGATGCTCACCGGCGCTGCCGCCGCAGAGCAGTGCTTCCAACTCAGCTCCAGCTTCGGCGGCGTGCTGCCCGCAGACCTCGACGGCAACATCGCGCCGCCCGCAGGCTCGCCCGAATACTTCATCAACTTCGGATCGAACTCGCTCAACGTCTGGAAGGTGCACGTTGACTTCGTCAACTCGGCGAACTCCACATTGACGGGCCCCACCACTCTTGCGGTCGCAGCATTCAGCGAAGCGTGCGCTGGCGGGACGTGCATCCCGCAATCGGGCACGACGCAGAAACTCGACTCGCTCGCCGACCGTCTGATGTATCGTCTCGCTTATCGTCACTTCGCCGACGGGCATGAGGCGATGGTCGTCAACCACTCGGTCAATCCGGGCACGGGCCCCCTTTCGGGAGTCAGGTGGTACGAGTTGCGCATCTCCGGCGGCGTGCCGAGCGTCTTCCAGCAAGGCACTTACGCCATCGACTCGAACAGTCGCTGGATGGGATCGATTGCGATGGACAAGGTCGGCGACATCGGTCTCGGTTACAGCGTCTCCGGCACGGGCCTTCAGCCGTCGATCCGCTTCACGAGTCGCGCCCCGGGCGACGCGGCGGGCACACTCAGGGCCGAGTCGAGCATCATCGCGGGCACGGGCTCGCAGACTGCGACGCTCAGTCGTTGGGGCGATTACAGCGCGCTGACGGTCGATCCGGTTGACGACTGTACTTTCTGGTACACGACCGAATACCTGAAGACCAGCGGCACGTTCAACTGGAGCACGCGCATCGCGTCCTTCAAACTCTCGACCTGCCAGTAAGCCGCAAAGCTCGGGCAGGGGTGTTAATGAAGAGAGCCGCACGGGCCCATACCGTGCGGCTCTCTTCATTTCTAACAAAGTCTCGTTTCAGCCTAGCCGATCTCGCAATCATTCACGCGATAGGCGACGGCGTAAGTCACCTGCATTTCATCAGGCGCGGCTGTTGACCGTAAACCAGTGTGAACGTCCCGACCACTTCTTTCGTGTCGCTCTCGGTGACGGTGAGCGACATCGTGTCGCCTTTTATTTGACCAGCGTACTGCGCCGGATGACTGTCGGCGGTTTCATCCTTGCGGACGGGGCCACCGTGTTCTCTAACGTGTGTGCCACGAAGATCGAAGTGGCCGCGCTCGTCTGCGACGATCTTCTGATCGATAGTCCCGTGGGCGCAATCATATTCGACACGTGCGCCCTGTGCGTTAACGTCGAGGCTGATGTGCTCGCCGCCCCACGTGCCTGTTCGCGCGCCTTCCATTGTTCTATTCACCTTTGATGACTGGCCGGAGGTGGCCTTCTTTTGCTCACTGCAATCTCTCGTCAGAAAAGTTAACATTAGCGGCGACGCGAGGACAATCGCCATGACTTTGGGTAGTTGGCTGAACATACCTGCTGTTTTAACCTAACCGCCTGCGGTTTGACAATGACGAGAAATACATTTATCTATCGATGCTCGCAAGGCAAAGCCATCGACGCATCTCTTTGAGTTCTGTTCCTACATCCGTCGGCAATCTCTCCCGCTTCTAAATTTTCGTGTGAGGAGCGTTATGAAACTTGAACGCATGGCGGCGGCTGCCGCTTCGTTGATCGTTGTCGTTATGATCTCGTGCGTCGTCGCCTCGACGCGAGTCGCGGCGCGCGTGGTACTGATCTCGACTCAGGAGTCACAGTCGCAACAGTCGCAGCAAGAGGTTGCGTCGAAGACTGTGAAGTTCGGGACGTTGGAGAAGACGGACGCGATCTACAAGGGCGCGCTCGACGCGCACGATCTCGAAGGGGCCTCGAAGCTCGTCGGCAAGGATGGGGCCTTTCGCGGGACGATGAGCAAGGCGTTCGCGCAGCGCGACGGGAGTCTCATCATCCTCGACTTTGATCCGAACTTCCGCACCGCGCTGACCGCCGTGCTGCATAGCGCGGACTACGCGAAGTTTCCAGACGTGAGCGATCTCGAAGGCAAGGAGATCGTCGTCACTGGCAAGTTCACCGACTTTCACGGCAAGGCGCAGATCGTATTGAGCGATCCGGCCCAGATCAAGCTCGTGAAATAATCTCGCCCCTCCGTTGCAGCTCGGCGGAGGCCAAGACGACAATTCCTCAGTCTCACTTGAAGTCAATATAAGAACGGCTGGTCTCTCAAGCGTTTGTGCTATGATATTCGACGGGTCGCGAGCCGGTTTCCGGCGACCTCTTCCCTGTAGTTTTCGCGCCCTCACTTTCGCGTCATGCTGGCATGCCGGTAGCTAATACGTTTAGAGACTTGTCGTGTCTCGTCTCTCTCTCGCCCCGTCACTCACAGCAACAAATCTATCATCCACATTTGAGATGAAGCGCGCCACGTTGAACAGGCAGAGCCTCCACAAGTCGTTGCTGCGACTCATACCCGTGCTCGGCGCGGCGATATGTGCCTACTGCGTCTTTCGCCTCCCCACCGCGCAGATCGACACGCGCTTCCTCGTGCTCGCCGCCGTCACGCTCTGTTTCGGCTCGCGGCTCGGCATCGAGTTCTCAAGCCATAAAATTCAGATCACCGTCTCCGACAGCTTCATCTTTCTGACGCTGCTGCTCTACGGGACGGAGGCCGCCGTGTTGCTCGCCGCCGCCGAAGCGTTCTGCTCCTCCTTTCGCTTCTCGAAGCTCTGGCTGACGCGCCTCTTCAACGCCGGCCTGCTCGCCATCTCCACCTTCGTCACAGCCAGCGTCACGAGCTATTTCTTCGGGCCCCCCGTCAGGCTGGCCCACGGAGAGTTCTCCGGCAACTTCGTCACGGCCATCTGCGTCATCGGGTGCGTGCAGTTCATCGTCAACTCCGGCATCCCGGCGTTGCGACAGGCCATCAAGCTCGACCTGCCCTTCGTGCAGACTTGGAAGACCAACTACCTCTGGACTTCAATCACCTACTTCGCGGGCGCGTCCGCCGCAGGCATCACCGCCAAGCTGATCGACGGCAACGGCTTCTACGCTTTCATGGCGTTGATTCCGATCATCTCGATCATCTATTTCACCTACCAGTCGTATCGCAAGCAACTGCATGCCACGCTCGCGCAGGCCGAGCAAGCCGAACGGCACGCCCAAGAGCAGAGCATCATCAGTCAGGCTCTGCGTGAGAGCGAAGAGCACTTCCGCAGCGCGTTCGACTACGCCGCCGTCGGGATGGCTCTGGTCGCGACGGACGGCCACTATCTAAGCGTCAATCATTCGCTCTGCAAGCTGATCGGTTATAGCGAAGAAGAGTTGCTGCAAACTAACTTCCAATCGATCACGCATCAGGACGATCTCGGCGCAGACCTCACCGATCTGTACCAGATGCTGGCAGGCAAAGTGGTGACGAGCACGCGCGAGAAACGCTACGTGCACAAGGACGGCCACATGGTGTGGGCGGCGGTCAGCGCGTCGAGCGTCGCCGACGCGCAGGGCAGACCGGCCCACTTCATCGTTCAGGCGCAGGACATCACGGAACGCAAGCAAGCCGAAGCACAGTTGCACCACGCGGCTTTCTACGACGGGCTCACGGGCCTGCCCAATCGCGCGCTCTTCTCCGATCATCTCGAACTCGCCGTCAGTCGCACGGCGCAACACAAGGATCATCTCTTCGCCGTCCTCTTCCTAGACATCGACCGCTTCAAGAATATCAACGACAGTCTGGGTCATGCGGTCGGTGATCAACTGCTCAAAGCTGTCGCGGGCCGGTTGGTCGGCTGCGTGCGGCCGGAGGACACCGTCTCTCGCTTCGGCGGCGACGAGTTCGCCATCCTCTTGAACGGCATCAAGCACTCCACCGAGGCGTTCTCCGTGACGGAGCGCATCCTGCGCGAAGTCGAAACGCCTTTCCGTCTGAGCGGCTATGACGTGTTCACGAGCACGAGCGTCGGCATCGCGCTCTCGACAACGGGCGACGCGAGCACGGAAGAGATTTTGCGCGACGCAGACACGGCGATGTATCGCGCGAAGGAGCAGGGCAAGGGGCGTTATGAAGTCTTCGACAAGCTGATGCACGCGCGGGCCATCTCGCGTCTGCAACTAGAGACTGATCTGCGCCGCGCGCTCGAACGCGATGAGTTCGAGTTGCACTATCAACCGATCCTCAATCTCGCCGACGGTGTCATCTACGGCTTCGAGGCGCTGGTGCGTTGGCGACACCCGGAGCGCGGGCTCGTCTCACCCGCCGACTTCATCCCCGTCGCGGAGGACACAGAGTTGATCATCCCCTTAGGCGGATGGGTCTTGCGCGAGGCTTGCAGGCAGGCCCGCGCGTGGCAGTTGGCATATCCTTCGCGCGAGTTGCTGACGATGAGCGTCAATCTCTCAGGCAAGCAGTTCAAGCAGCCCGATCTCGTCAGCCAGATCAAGCAGACGCTCTACCAGACCGGCCTCGATGCGCGACTCCTGCGACTTGAAATTACCGAGAGCATGGTCATGGAAGACGCCGAAGCCGCGACGGCGATGCTGCGACAGTTGAGATCGCTGAATGTTCAGTTGAGCATCGACGACTTCGGCACGGGCTACTCTTCTCTGAGTTACCTGCACCGCTTTCCCGTCAACGCGTTGAAGATCGACAAGTCGTTCGTCGGCAGGATGTCGATAGACGAGGAGAGTCTGGGGATCGTCGAGACCGTCATCGCGCTCGCCGCGAAGCTGAAGATGGACGTGGTCGCTGAAGGGATCGAGACGAGAGATCAATACGACAAGCTCAAGGCATTCCAGTGCAAGTACGGTCAGGGTTTCCTCTTCTCCAAGCCGCTGCCGGCCAGCGACGCCGCGAACTTACTCGATGAGGAATGCGCGCGACCACCGGCCCTTGCGCTCACCGAACACACGCCGCCACGCGAAGAGATCGATCTGTTGAACGAACCTTACTCGATGTAGAACGGAGGCAAACGATGAAGTATGAATGTGGAACGATGAAGTGTAAGACACGTTGTCTTCCGTTCATCCTTCATCGTTCCGACTTCATCGTTTCTATTTCTCCGGCAGCGTCCAAGTTTCGCCGATCTCAGTTACGGCAACGCGCCAACGCTCCTTGCCCGCCGCAGAGATCATCCGGCTGATCGGCTCGCCCACAGGCTCGCGGCTCAACTTGAAAGTCGCGTGGTGCATTGGCAGAACGTAGCGCGCACCCATCTCTCGACTCATCGCCCAGGCCTGCTCCGGGTTCGCGTGCGCGTTGATGTAAGGGTCATAGGCCCCGATGGGGAGGATCGCCAAAACGATCTCCGCGTCGCGCTCGCGCAAACGACCGAAGGCCCGCGTGTACGCCGTGTCGCCCCCGAAGACGAGAGCGCGCCCCTGCTTCTCGACGAGAAATCCTCCGTAGCCACGCCCGCGATCTGTAAGCCGACGCGCGCCCCAGTGGTTCACCTCGATCGACTCGATGCGCGCGCCCGCGACTTCCGTCGTCTCGCCCCACGCCAACTCATCCGCGCGGCGGAAGCGTCGCACGAGATCGAGGTTGCCGCGCTGCACGACTGCGCTCATCGCGCGCGGCAGACAGTGTAGCGTCGTGAGATCGCAGTGATCCATGTGCGCGTGTGAGACGAGCACGGCGTCGAGTCGTGGCAACTCGCGCACCTTGAGCGCGGGCTCAACCAGACGACGAGGCCCCAACGTCACGCCGCGTGCGACCCGCACGCCGACTCTTCGTCCGAGGGCCGGATCGGTCAACAACCACGTGCCGTAAAAGTTGATCAGCACGGTCGCATGACCGAGCCACGCGACCGTCAATCTCTCATCAGACCAACTCGACGGATCGGGCTTGTGCGGCGCGGGCGCGATTGCGACACGTCGCTCCGCCAGACGCTCCTCGACGAAACGTCGCCCGAAACGCCGCGCGAACCCCGCATAAGTTTTCAACTCACCCACCCTTGTGCTCATAATGAAACTTAGATGCGCGAACGCCGCGCTTTGTTCATTGCGGATTTCGGATTGCGGATTGAAGAGATTTATTCATTGATCTATTGATTCATTGACTCATTTAATCAATGAAAAATGAGTCAATGAATCAATTCCCTAATCCGCATTCCGCATTCCGAAATTATCTTCCCCTGTTGTATCCTCGCCGCGTCTCTTCATTCGATCTCTCGCAAACACGGTCGGAGGTTTCGATGCGCCTGATCATCCGCAGCCTGTTTACGTTTCTGTTCGCGACCATCCTCTTTTTGATGACCGGCCCACCTGCCCGCTCGCAAACTGCTCGACCGAGCGACGCGACCAACGCGCTACGCGCGCTCTTCGATGCCGAATGGGAGTACGCCATGCGCGAGAGCCCGACGTGGGCCTCCACGCTCGGCGACCGACGTTACAACGACCGTTGGGAAGACCTCTCGCTCGCGGCGATAGAGCGTCGCCACCAGCACGACATCGACGCGCTCTCACAACTCAAGTCGATAGATCGCGCGCGTCTGTCGCCTGCCGATCAGTTGAATTACGATCTCTTCAAGCAGGGCTATGAAACGAACGTCGAAGGTCACAAGTATCGCTGGTATCTCGTCCCGCTCAATCAGCGCGGCGGCATTCAGACCGAAGACGATCTCGGCGATCAGCTACGCTTCACGACCGTCAAAGACTACGACGACTGGATCGCGCGCTTGCGCACGTTTCCCGCGCACATGGCCGGAACAATCGCGCTTCTGCGCGAGGGCGTGCGTGTGAAGATGGTTCACCCGCGCATCATCTCCGAGCGCATCCCCGCGCAGATCGACAAGCAGATCGTCGCGAGCGCGGAGGACAGTCCCTTCTTCCGGCCCTTCAAACACATCCCCGACTCGTTCAGCAAAGCAGAACGCGAACGCATCCTCGCGGCCGGTCGCGAAGCGATCACATCAAACGTCGTTCCTTCGTTTAAGAAGATGCGCGAGTTCTTCGTGCGTGAGTACATCCCCGCTTCTTACCCCGAAGTCGGCGCGTGGCAGATGCCCGACGGCGCGCAGATGTACGCCTACGAAGCACGTCGCCACACGACGACGAATCTGACGCCGCAGCAGATTCACGAGATCGGACTCGCCGAAGTGAAACGCATCCGCACAGAGATGCAGTCCGTTCTCGATAAGCTCGGCTACAAGGGCACGCTGCAAGACTTCTTCAAACTCTTACGCACCGATCCGAAGTTCTACTACAACTCGCCCGAAGAGCTGCTCGACGCCTATCGCGCGCAAGCCAAGCGCATTGAGCCGCGACTGCTCAAAGTTTTTCGCACGCTCCCGCGCCAGCCCTACGGCGTCGAGCCCATTCCGATGAACGTCGCGCCCGACACGACCACGGCCTATTATCAACAAGGGGCGGCGGATGGATCGCGCGCCGGGACTTTCTACGTCAATCTCTACAAGCCTGAGACGCGACCGAAGTACGAGATGATGGCCCTCGCGCTCCACGAGTCCGTGCCCGGCCATCACTTGCAGATCGCGCTCGCGCAGGAACTCGGCGAAGTCCCGAAGTTTCGCCGCTACCAGAACGACTACACGGCCTTCGTCGAAGGCTGGGGCCTCTACGCCGAAAGCTTAGGCGACGAGATGGGCCTCTACGACGATCCCTATTCTAGGTTTGGACAGTTGACCTACGAGATGTGGCGCGCGGTTCGCTTAGTTGTTGACACAGGCATCCACTCGATGCACTGGACGCGACAGCAGGCCATCGACTATTTCACGGCGAACGCCGCCAAGACCGAACTCGACATCGTCAACGAGATCGACCGCTACATCGCCTGGCCCGGTCAAGCCCTCGCCTACAAGATCGGCGAACTCAAGATCAAAGAGCTTCGCGCACGCGCTGCCCAATCACTCGGCGATAAATTCGACGTGCGCGAGTTCCACGAGATCGTCCTCGGCTCCGGCGCAGTTCCACTCGACGTGTTAGAGCGCAACGTCAACGACTGGATCGCCGCGAAGAAGCGCGCAACCTCGTGAGCGACGAATCAACACCATCAGGATATGATGCGACGCGACGAACCGCGTGGCAGCCCGATCTGATCTTCGTCGGCGGCCGCTTCCAACGCGATCTCGCGCTCGTCACTGATGACGCGACGGGTCGCATCGTCTCAGTCTCGCAGAACAACGAACACGACGCGGCGCGTGTCGTTCGTCTTAACGGTCGCGCGCTGTTGCCCGGCATGACGAACGCGCACTCGCACGCCTTCCAGCGCGTCATACGCGGGCGCACGGAGTTTCGCACCGCCACGGCGCGCGACACCTTCTGGACGTGGCGCGAGCAGATGTACTCCGCCGCCTCGCGCCTCACGCCCGAACAAATCTACGACGCCTCGCGCATGGCATTCCTTGAGATGGCCCTCGGCGGCATCACCACAGTCGGCGAGTTTCACTACCTTCATCACAACGTAGACGGCAGGCCTTACAACGATCCGAATCTACCGGCCAAACAGGTCGTCCGCGCCGCACGCGACGTAGGCTTGCGCATCGCGCTCCTGCGCACGGCTTATGCGCGCTCCGGCTTCAACACTCAAACGAACGAACGACAGTCGCGCTTTATCACGCGCGATCCGCAAGACTTCATCAAACACACGGACGCACTGCGCCTTGATCTCGCGCGCGAGTCTTCCACGCGCGCGGACGATCATGTAGATGGATCGCAAAGTGATCAACTCGCGACCGCTTGGCTTGGCATTGCTCCACACAGCGTCCGCGCCGTGCCGCTTCCATATTGGCGAGAAGTCGCGACTTACGCGCGCGCACATCGAATGCCGGTGCACGCTCACGTCGCCGAACAGCCCGCCGAAGTTGAAGCATGCCGCGTCGAGCACGGTCGCACGCCCGTCTCACTTCTCAGTGAAGAGGGCCTGCTCGATGAACGCTTCACGGCGGTTCACGCCATCCACATCACGGCGCATGAAGCGCGCGCTCTAGCCACGGCGCACGCTCACGTCTGCGCCTGCCCGACGACCGAGCGAAACTTGGGCGACGGCATCATCCCCGCCGATCTCCTCTTCAACGCGGGCGCGCGCATCGCGCTCGGCACTGACAGTCACGCGCAGATCGATCTCCTCGAAGACGCGCGCGAACTCGAACTCAACCTGCGGCTCTCCAAACTCTCGCGCGCCGTCCTCGCGCCCGAAGAGTTGAACGAACAAGGTGACGATGCGGGCCCCGACGATGTAAGCAGAGGCAATACAAACCGCGATGATGTCGATCACGACGATGTCGATGAGCCGCCTTCTCAAATCTCTTCGCTCGCCGCGCGCCTCTTCGAATGTGCGACACTGAGCGGCGCATCGAGCATCGGCGCAGACGCGGGCGCGCTTGAACGGAGACGCGCCGCAGACTTCTTCACCGTCGCGCTCGACGATCCTTCAATCGCGGGGGCCGGCGAAGACGATCTGCTCGCGACAATCATCTTCTCGCTCACGCGCGCGGCAGTGCGCGACGTTATCGTCGGTGGTCACTTAGTAGTGGAGAACGGAAGGCACGCCGCGCAGGAAGAGATCGTCGCGCGCTTCGTCGGGTTGCAGCGTGGACTGTGGAGTTAAAAACTTGGTGGCACGCATGAACGTCAAAGACACGCTCGCCGAACTCGTTGGCATCGACTCGGTCTCGTCGCGCACGAACCTTGAGATGATCAACTACCTCGCGCCGCGCTGCGAACGTCTTGGGCTTTGCGCGCGATTGCTGCCTTACGTTGACGACGCGGGCATCAAGAAATTCAACCTCATCGCAGTTGCTCCGCGTTCAACGTCTGATGATGAAGAGATAGAACTCGCGCTCGTCGGGCACATGGACACAGTGCCATTCGATCCCGCTTGGTCGGAGGCTCTGACGCTCACCGAGCGCGACGGGAAACTTTTCGGTCGCGGTGCGTGCGACACGAAGGCTTTCATCGCGGCTGCGCTCGCGGCAGTCGAACAAGTCGATCTCAAAAAACTCGCGCGCCCGCTCGCGCTTGTCTTCACGGCGGACGAGGAGGTGGGCTGCATCGGCGCAAAGCGACTCGCGGACGCGCGCGCGTTCAAGGTGCGAAGGGCCATCGTCGGCGAGCCCACATCGCTCAGGCCCGTGCGCGCGGGAAAAGGTTATTGCCTCGCCGAAGTCGAGGTGCGCGGGCGCGAGGGCCATAGCGCGTATCCGGCGTTAGGAGCGTCGGCGATTTTTCGCGCGGCGCGTCTCATCTCGCGCATCGAGGAGGTTGCGAAGAGACTCGAAGCGGAGAGGCACGAGGCTTTCGATCCGCCGTTCACGACGATAAACGTGGGACGCATCGAGGGCGGGACGGCGAAGAACATCATCGCGGGCTCTTGTCGTTTCACTTTGGAATGGCGACCCGTGCCGGGGCAGGCAGCGTCTCTCGCCGTCGATGTCATCAAAGCCGAGGCTGAACTTTTGCGCGCAGACGATCCCGGCCTCGAGTATCGCATCGACGTGCAACGTTTGGACGGAGGCGTTGAGACGCCAGCCGATGCCGCGCTCGTCTCGTTCATGGAGACGACGACGGGACACGCGGCGGGCACGGTGGCCTTCGGCACGGAAGCTCCGCAGTTGATCGAGTTGGGCGCGGAGACGGTCGTCTTCGGCGCGGGCGACATCAGAAACGCGCATCGCACGGGCGAGTTCGTGCCCACCGCAGAGTTAGACAGGTGCGTCGAAGTTCTTGCGCTTGCGATTAGAGAGTTCTGCCTGTAGTTTTATTTTACGCCTGCATTAATTTCTATGAACCGAAGCAATCTTAAATCTACTCACGCGCTGTTGATGTGTGCGTTGCTCGTCGCGTTGTCGTGTCTCTCGGTCGCGGCGCAAACTCAGAACGATCAGCCTTTGACGAGTCAGGAGCTGGTGCGGCTCGTCTATCAGTTGCCGCAGCATCCGGAGAAGCACGACGAGGTGGTGGCCGAGATCAGGCGACGCGGGATCGGGTTCGAGTTGACCGAAGGAATGCGCTCGGTCGTCGCCTCGAAGTCCGGCAACGATGCGCTGCTCAGGCGCACGCTCGAAGAGGCCGCGCGACGCAGGGAGAACCCGGCGGCTTCGGTGCGACCGAACGAGGCGGAGGCGGCTGACTTGCTCGCGCACACGCGCGAGGCGACGCGCGCGGCTGTCGGCGCGATGCCCGACTTCGTCGTGCGACAACTCATCACGCGGCAGTACGCCTTCGGCACGACGAAGAACTGGCTGCCGCTCGATCATCTCACCGTCGGCGTGAGCTATCGCGAGAGCGAGGGCGGCGAACGCTACAAGGTACTCGCGGTCAACGGCGTCCCGACCGCCACGCCCGAAGCGCACGACCGCAGCGACTACGAGCAGGAGAGCGGCGCGTCTTCAACGGGCGAGTTCGTCTCGATGCTCAAGGAGTTGTTCTCGGACGAGGCGAAGACGAAGTTCACCGCCGTTGACACGGACACGATCCGCAACCGGCGCGCGCTCGTCTATGAGTATGAGATGAAGTTGGAGAACTCGCAGCAGACGCTCGCGTTTCGCGGCAAGGGCGACGCGCAGGTGGCCCGCGTCGGCTCGCGCGGGCGCGTGTGGGTTGATCGAGAGACGTTCCGCGTGCTGCGACTTGAAAACGTCGCGACTGAAATTCAGGGAGGCTTTCCCATCACGGCGGCAACGAACACGATTGACTACGACTGGGTGACAATCGCGGAGCGCAAGTATCTGCTGCCCGTCTTCGCCGTCGTTGAGCTGACGAGCGCGCAACAGGGCCGGGTCTATCAGTCGCACAACGAGATTCGCTTCCGCAGCTATCAGAAGTACGGCGCGGAAGTGAAGATCGTCGAAGATGACGACTTCCCCAGCGAGCCGCCGCCGAAGAAACCCGAATAACGATTACGGAATGCGGATTGAAGAAACGCGGCTTTGAGTTTGAAAACTCAAAGCCGCGTTCTCTTTTTTGCTCTCGAATCCGCAATCCGAAATCCGCATTCCGCAATTTCATCCGTCTCCCTGCCCCGCGTACTTGTCCGTGCTCGCGTTTGAAATGATCGCAGCGTCCGTGGTGAGGGCCTGATCGACGAGTTGTCGCTGCTCCATCTCGTGAACCGAATACGATCCGGTCGCGGGACTAGCCGAAGGAGCGCGACCCGCGAAGTTCGGCCGCTCACACTTCGGCAAGAGATTCATCAAACGCGGCTCGACGAACGTCCAACCGCCCATGTTCTTTGGCTCTTCCTGCGCCCAGACGAGTTGCAAGGCGTTCGCGTAGGTCTTGAAGAGTTCGCGCAAGGCGTGTTCTGGAAACGGGTAGAACTGTTCGAGACGGATGATGGCGACGCGACGATCATCCGTCTTCAAACGCGCGGCGTTGAGATCGTAATAGACCTTGCCCGCGCAGACGACGATGCGTCGCACCGCCGCGCGATCCTTAATCTCGTGATCGTCGATCACGGGTTGGAAGCCGCCCGTCGTCAACTCCGTGATGTCGGAAGTCGCGGCGGGAAGACGCAGCAGAGACTTCGGCGTCATCACGACGAGCGGGCGCGCTGCCTCCTGCTTCAACTGACGGCGTAAGAGATGAAAGTATTGCGCCGGACTGGTCGGGTAGCAGACCTGCATGTTGTTCTCGGCGCAGAGTTGTAAATATCTTTCGAGTCGCGCCGAAGAGTGTTCAGGCCCCTGTCCTTCATAGCCGTGCGGCAATAGAAGCGCGAGGCGCGAAGGCTGCTGCCACTTATCGACGCCGGGCGCGATAAACTGATCGATGATCACCTGCGCGCCGTTCGAGAAGTCGCCGAACTGCGCTTCCCAACAGACGAGTGCGTCGCGCGCCACGACCGAGTAGCCATACTCGAAGCCCATCACGCCTTGCTCGCTCAGAGAACTATCGAAGACTTCGACGAGCGGTCGTCCCGCTTCGGTCTGCGTCATCTCCGAGAGCGGAGCCCACGGCTGGCCTGTCTGCGTGTCGTAGAGGATCGCGTGACGCTGCGAGAACGTGCCGCGTCCCGAATCCTGTCCCGATAGACGCACGACGCGCCCTTCGAGCGCGAGCGTGCCGAAGGCTAACAATTCGGCGAAGCCCCAATCGAGCGGCAACTGGCCCTCGCCCATCTTGCCACGCCGCGCAAGTTGGCTGACCATCTTCGGGTTGACGTGGAAGTTTTCGGGCACGACCGAGATCGCGCGCGTGACTTTTTGGATCGACCCCTCGCTCGCCGGAGTCTCGACGAAACTCGATCCGTCCTCTTCCGTCAAAGGTTGTTTCAACTCGTCGTCGGGCGAATTCTCTTTCGCGATCTCTTTCGCGCGAGCGAGCGTCGCCTCATACTCGGCGACTTGATCGCGGATCATCTGCTCCGCCTCTTCCTTCGTGATGACGCCCTCGCGCATGAGGCGTTCAGCGTAAACCGCGCGCACGCCCGGATGCGCCTTCACGCGCGCGTACATCAGAGGCTGCGTGTAGCTCGGCTCGTCCGTCTCGTTGTGACCGAGGCGTCGGAAGCCGACGACATCGAGCACCACGTCCTTGTTGAACTCCTGACGAAAATCTAATGCGAGGCGAAGCACGCGATACGCGGCTTCCGGGTCGTCGCCGTTGATGTGAAAGATCGGCAGTTGCGTCATGCGGGCCACGTCGGTCGAATAGATCGTCGAGCGACCGTGTTCGGGCGAAGTGGTGAAACCGATCTGGTTGTTGATGATGATGTGGATCGTGCCGCCCGTCCGGTAGCCTTTCAGGTCGGCGAGATTCAAAGTCTCCATCACGATGCCCTGACCGGCGAACGCCGCGTCGCCGTGCAAGAGCACAGGCAGCGCGCGGTCGATCACTTCCTCACGCGCCGCGCCTTCGCGCTGCCAAGCATCCTGCTTCGCGCGCACCATGCCCTCGACCACCGCATCGACGAATTCAAGGTGACTCGGATTCGGCGAGACAGTGATCTTCACCTCACGACCCGACTTCGTCGTGCGTTCACCCTTCGCGCCCTGATGATATTTCACGTCGCCCTCGTCCGCAGGGAAACTCGGATGCACCGATCCCTCGAACGCCGTGAAAATTCTTTCCGTGAGATTGCTGCCGACGACGTTGGCGAGAATGTTGAGCCGGCCGCGATGGGCCATCCCCAAAGTGATGTCTTCGACGCCGCGCTCGCCCGCGCGCTCGACGAGTTGATCGAGAAGCGGAATGATCGTCTCGCAGCCTTCGAGTGAAAAGCGTTTCTGGCCGAGGAATTTCGTGTGCAGGAAACGCTCGAACTGTTCCGCTTCGACGAGCTTCGACAAGAGGGCCTTCTTGATCTCTGACGGGATCGGCTCAGGCTCGACGAATTCGACGCGGATGCGCTCGCGTATCCACAGCTTCTGCTCCTTGCTCTGGATGTGTCGATACTCGATGCCGACCTTGCCGCAGTAAGCGCGGCGCAGAATGTCTAAAATTTCTCTTAACGGCGCGCTCTCCTTGCCCGCCAAGCCGCCCGTGATGAACTCTCGATCCAAATCCCAGATCGTCAGCCCGTAAGTTTCCGGATCGAGTTCCGGATGATTATTCAGAGGCATCGCGTGCAACGGATCGATGTCGGCGACGAGGTGGCCCCGCACGCGATAAGCGTTGATCAGTTCGAGCACGCGGGCCTGCTTCGTGATCTGCGCGCGCGTCTGATCCACCCCGAAGAGGACAGGATTGAGATCGACAGACCAACGCAAAGGCGGCAGTGCGATGTCGAGTTCGCGGAAAATCTGATTATAAAAATCGTGTTCGCCGAGCAACAGCGCGTGGACATGTGCGAGGAATGCGCCGGACTCCGCGCCCTGTATGACGCGGTGATCATAAGTCGAAGACAGGTTCATCGTCTTGCTGATGCCGAGCTGCGAGAGCGCGGCGGGCGTCATCGCCTGATACTCGGCCGGGTACTCAATCGCGCCGGTCGCGATGATGACGGATTGACCGGCCATCAGACGCGGCGTCGATGAGACCGTGCCGATGGTTCCGGGGTTAGTCAGCGAGACGGTCGTGTCCTGAAAGTCGGGCACGCCGAGCTTGCCTTCGCGCGCACGCTTGATCACGTCGTTGTATGCGGCGAGGAACTGCGGGAACGTGAGCGAGGCGGCGTTCTTGATGTTCGGGACGAGCAGCGAGCGCGTGCCGTCCTTCTTCTGTATGTCGATGGCGACGCCGAGATTAACTTCCGATCTCTTCAAGCGGACAGGGTGGCCCTCGGCGAGCGCGAAGCCGTCGTTCATCTGCGGAAATTTTTCTATCGCGCGAAGGATCGCGTAGGCGATGAAGTGTGTGAACGAAGTCTTGCCCGCGCTGCGTTCTTTCAGGTGGCGATTGACGAGCGCGCGATTCTCTTCGAGGGCTTTGACGGGAATCTGCCGGTTCGAGGTCGCGGTCGGAACAGTGAGACTCGTCTCCATGTTCTCGACGATCTTCAGGGCCGCGCCGCGAATCGGCTGCGACTCGCCCGCCGGTCGCGGACTTTGCGTTGCTGCGGCGGCTTGCGCTGTTGATGTTTGAGAGACCTGCTGTTGCGCGGTCGCGCCTGTGCCTGTCGTCGCGATCTCGATCTGCGTCGCTGTCGCGCTTTGCTGAGTAGCTTGCTGAGTCGTTTGCGGATCGGTCGCACGCGCCGTCTGAGTCGCTGCGCCGCCGTTGCCGGTCGCAGCGTTGGGCCGGTCGCCGAGCAGCTCCGTGAAGTAAGCGCGCCAAGAGTCATCGACGAGGGCCGGATCGCTGCGGAAGCGTTCGAGCAGCGACTCGACGTAGGTGGCGTTCGCGCCGAAGTTGTCGGCGATGATCTCGGAGAGGTCTGTCTGTGTGGGCTGTGCGCTCAAGGTTTTGTCACCTCAACTGGAGTCCGCGCCTGATGCGCGCCTCGTCTGCGAATGCGCGGCGCGGCGCGATTGAACTGTTCACTCAAACGGTTGTTTAGACAATAGCCTAACACCTTCCACGCCCCATTGCACACGCCTGACTTTAGCCGCGATGCGTTGGCGCGACGACTGCTTTTCGCGGCGGCATAAATCTTTTTGAAATTCAGTCCGACCGTGGTATAGCTTGCGTTCGAAATCCGACTTCCACGCCGAAATGATCAAGAGAAGATGAGAGACGAAACACGCCCGCCCGAAGACTCGCGACGCACGTCGCGACGAAGATTTGCGAAGACCGTCGCTACAGTACTCGTCGCTGCGCCGCTCGCCGCGCGCATCGCACACGCGCAGACGCCGCCCTCGACGCGCGAGCCCATCGCGCCGCCGAAACCTGAGCCAAGCCCTTCGCCGCAGAGACCGGCCCCGCAGCAGCCCTCGCCGCTCGGCGAGGCTTACGGCGAGGTGGCCCGCGTGCGCTTCGGCGACAAGCTCTCCCCTGAAGAACTGACGCGTGTCAAACGTGCGATGGAAGGCAAGGTGCGCACGGCTGATCGACTCCGCGCCTTCAAACTACAGAACTCCGACGAGCCCGACTTTGTCTTCAGTGCGTAAGCACGCGCGACGGTCAAACGATCTTCATTTCTTTGCGCCTTCGCGTGAGGATGGTTTGATTACGCAAAGGCGCAAAGAAGTTGGTTGAATCACTCCACAGTAAATCTGAATAACCCATGCTCAACGACGACATTTTCTTCGCCTCCATCGACGAACTCTCAGCGCAGATTCGCGCGCGCAAGCTCTCGCCCGTCGAGTTGACGGAAGGCTATCTGGCGCGACTCGAACGTTACGGTCAGAAGTTGGGCGCGGTCGCACACGTCATGCGCGAGCCCGCCATGCGCGATGCGCGCGCTGCCGAGAAAGAGATCACAGGGGGCCACTATCGCGGCGCGCTTCACGGCATCCCGTTCGGAGTCAAAGACCTGCTCGCCACGCGCGAAGCCCCGACCACTTGGGGCGCGACGCCTTACAAGGATCAGAAGTTCGACTTCGACGCGACCGTCGTGCAACGTTTGAAGAACGCGGGCGCGATCCTCATCGCCAAGCTCGCGATGGTCGAACTCGCGGGCGGCATGGGCTACAACGAGGCGGACGCCGCGTGGACGGGCGCGGGTCGCACGCCGTGGAACACGGAATACTGGAGCGGCGGATCGTCTTCCGGCCCCGGCGCGGCGACCGCCGCCGCGCTCGTGCAGTTCGCCATCGGCTCCGAAACATCCGGCTCGATCATCACGCCTTCGGCTTACTGCGGCGTCACGGGCTTGCGCCCCACCTACGGCTTCATCTCGCGTCACGGTGCGATGGCCCTCTCGTGGACGCTCGATAAGCTGGGCCCCATGTGTCGCTCGGCGGCAGACTGCGCACATGTCTTAAACGTGCTCGCCGGTCGTGATCCGCTCGATCCGTCTTCGCGCGACACGACCTTCCGTTATCCGCTCGCACACGCGCCGCACGCTGCGACGACGAAGAGCGGCGCGCGAAGACTCCGGCTCGGCATACTCAAAGACTCTTACGAGAAGGCGCAGGACGCTGTGCGCGACAACTTCCTCGCGTCGCTTGAAGTGTTGAAGAAGATGCCGAATGTTGAGATCGTGAAGGATGCGACGCTGCCGGATTTCCCCTACGGCGCGGCGGTCGGGACAATCGTTGACGCTGAAGGCGCGAGCGCGTTCCGCGATCTCATCGAGTCGGGCCGCGTGCGTGAACTCGCCTCGCCGACGGGCCGGATCGGCGGCTACTCCGCTTCGCTCACGACGGCGGTCGATTACCTCCACGCGATGCGTATGCGTGCGCCGATGCGACGCGCGTGGGGCGAGATGTTCAAGAAGTACGATCTCATCATCGCGCCCTCGCGCGCGACCGTGGCAAATCCGGTGGCGAAGAGTTTCGATCAGGGGTGGCCCCCCGCGCCCGCCTCTTCGCCCATCGGCGCGGCAAATCTCGTCGGCGTGCCGGCCATCTCCGTGCCCAACGGCTTCGGTCTGATGGGCCTGCCCACAGGCATCCAGTTCGTCGCGCCCGCATGGGGCGAGGACGCGCTCATCGACATTACACTGCGCTACCAGCAGGCCACCGACTGGCACAAGAAGCGACCGACGCTGGCATAAACGATGAAGTCGGAACGATGAACGATGCAGTGAAGACAAAGAGTTTTACTTCATCGTTCATCATTCCGCGTTCATACTTTTGACTTCTTATCCGTGCTGAACACTGCTTACAAAATCTGCTCGTGGCTCATCGTCGCGCTCGGCTGCGTGCATTTGCTCTTCACGTTGCACGACTACGATCAGTTTTCGATGCGCGCCTTCTGGTTCTTCGGCTCCGGACTGGCAATCGTCTTCGCGGGCTTCCTCAACGTCGCGCTCATACGCGACGGCGGGCGTGATCGCATCATCAAACTTCTCTGTCTGATCGCGAACGCCACTTGCGCGCTGCTCTTCGCCGCCGCGCTCACGCTGATGCGCCGGCCGCAGGTCTTCGTCGGCGTCGCGCTCTTCGCTTTCGTCACCGTCGCCGCATTTCTCACGCGCGGCAAATGACTCAACCCTTTCGACAGATCGACTCAACCTTCGAGTAGCCGCGACAGATCGAGCATGAGCGCGACCGTGCCGTCGCGCAGATCGATGGCCCCTGCGACTCCGCGCCAGCGCGTCGCGTGGCGACCGAGCGTGCGCACCAGCACTTCGCGCTGACCAAGCAACTGATCGACTGCGACGGCAACGAGCTGGCCCGAATGTTTGCCGCCGCGTGCGCGCACGATGCCGTGCTCTGCGTCCTCGTCGAACAGATCGGACGCGCGCGAGTCTCCGGCGCGCACGATGACGAAGACGTGTGACGCCACGCCTTCGCGCGTCGCGTCTTCGTCGTCGTTCGTCTCCGGCCTTTCACGACCGAGCAAGCTGCCGAGCGCGACGAGCGGCACGAGTGAATCGCGCCAGCGAATCGCCTGTCGCCTTTCTCCACTTCTTGTTCCCGCCGGGTTAACTTCCGCCGGTTCGCGCGTGAACGTCTCGACGACGCGGCCCGCGTCAAGCGCATAGGCGTGCGCGCCCGCGCGGACGACGACGGCGTGCACGAGCGCGAGCGCGAGCGGGAGGCGCAGCTCGAAGGTCGTGCCGTGCCCTGCAAGCGTGCGCACACGCACCTCTCCGCCCGCGCTCTCGATCTCGTGCTCGACGGCATCGAGCCCGACGCCGCGACCGGCCGCGTGCGAGATTTCATTCGCGGTCGAAAAGCCGGGACGGAAGATCAAGCGTAGGGCCTGCTCCTCCGTCAGCCTCGCGCCTTCAATGACGATCCCTTCGGCGCGCGCTGATGCTTCGACGCGCGACGCATCGACGCCGCGACCGTCATCCGCTACCGTCACGCGCACGCGGCTGCCCTCGGTCGCCGCCGTGACGCGCACGTGACCGCGCGTATCCTTACCCAACTTGCGTCGCTCGCTAGGCGACTCTATGCCGTGCGCGACGGCGTTGCGTAGTAAATGTTCGAGCGGCGCGGCGAGTCGCTCCGCGACGGCGCGATCCACACGCGCGTCGCTTCCCTCGATCTCGAACTCGATGCGCTTGCCCGAACGTCGCGCCATCGTGCGCGCCGCGCGAGCCGCACGCTCCAACGTGCGCGCGAGCGTCTGCATCCTCAGGGCCATCACGCGCTCGACCAAAGCGACGAGGTTCTGTCGCACGCGCGCGGCAGAATCTTGAGACGCTGAAGGATGAGCGATGGAAGATGAAACGTGAACGACTGGCGAGGAAGCGCGTGCGGCTGTCGAAGAAGAATCTGCGGCTGATGCGGAAGCATCTTCGACGTTTGAGTGGCCCGTGCTCGACGGATCGCTTGCGCCGACTGAGTTCATAGAGTGCTGCGGCACGCGCGCCGCGTCGAACGCGCGCATCGCGTCGTCGAACAACTCGTTGGCAGCGAAGATCAGATCGTCCAACTCTGAGAGCTGCACGCGCACGAAGGAGGAAGACGGCGTAGCTTCTGATGCTTCAACGTGCGGCGCGTCGTCGTCGAGACTCGCGGCGCGATTGTCCGGTGCAGTGTCATGCGGCGACGCGTCGCGTGATAAAGCGTCTGCTGAGATGGCCGTGCTGAGATTTTCGTTCTCCGGCGAAAGCTCTGTGAGCTGCGCGCCGAACTCTGTCGCGAGCGGGAATAGTTTGCGCGGATCGTCGGCGGCGCAGAGCAAGCGAAAGCCGATCCGTCCGGTCGCGGTCGTACCCTGTCCGGCTGGCAGCGTCGAGACGATCTCGGCGGAGGCGGCGAGCGCATCGGTGAGCCGACGAAACTTCTCGTCGAAGTCGGAGAGATCGAAGGCCACCTCGCAGAGCATGAGATGCGCGCCCTCTGCACAAGCCTGTGCGATGCGGCGACGCTCGTCCGCGTTGAGCAACGCATCGATCTCTTCGGGCAAGAGCAAGCGCGCGTCGCGTGGTTGATTGAGCGCGTCGCGCGGCTGATCGAGAGGCGCGCGCGACGCGGCATCACTCACGCGCGATGAAGCGTCAGATGCTCTCCGCGACTCGTTCTGATCTTCGCCGCGATCTTGATCGGACGCGGTTGCGAGTCGGCGCAAGCGTTCGACGATCTCCGTGGCGTCGGGCGCGGGCACGCGGCGAGCGGCGGCTTCTACCGCGCGCGAGAGGCTGTCGGCGGCATCCTCGCAGGCGTCGAGCACGGTTTCGCCGGGCGCGATGCGTGCGGAGCGGACGGCTGCAAGGAGACTTTCAAGTTCGTGTGCGAGGCGACTGGCGGCGGCGAGTTGAGGGAAGGTGGCCGCCGTGCCTTTGAAGGTGTGCGCGTGGCGGAAGGTCTTATCGACGAGCGCGCGACGCTCGCGGGCCGGAAGCGCGTCGGCGCGGCGCAGCGATTGAATGTCTGCGTAGAGCGCGTCGGTCAGTTCTTCGGCGCGTGCGAGGAAGTCGTGCGGAGGCGAGTCGTCCATCACAAGACAAAGTCCGAAGTTTCGTGCGCGAAGTCAAGAGAAAACTTTTCTACGACGATGCGCAAAACTTCGGACACGAAAATTTTTCGACTGCTGCGATGCGGATGTGAAGCGACGAAGGCGCGCCGACTTTAAGAGGCAGAGGCGCGACGACTGTCGCTGTCTTCTTCGTCACTCTCTTCGCTCTTTTCACCATCGACATCGTCAACATCTTCGCCGCCCTCGTCCGTCGCGGCGAGCGCAACATCTGAATCCTCTGGGGCCGCTTCGTCCTCTTCTTCTTCGGCAAAGGCGATTGTCTCGGCTTGCGGCTGCTCTTGATCGAGGTCGCGCTTGATGGCGTCGAGGATGCCGTTGATGAACTGCGTGGCTTCGTAGGTGGAGAAGCGGCGGGCCACTTCCAAAGCCTCGTTGATGGCGACGGTGCGGGGCGTGGGCTCGTGGGTAAATTCGTAAACGGCGAGACGCAGGACGTTGCGATCCACGACCGCCATGCGCGAGATGCGCCAGTGCTCCGCGCGCGACTTGATGCGCTCGTCGATCTCCGCGACGTGCGCGAGCGTGCCTGTCACGAGTCGCGTGGCAAACTCGCGCGCGGGCTCGTCGAGTTCTTCGCCGAGCTGCGTCCAGTAGTCGCGCACCAACTCGTCCGGGCGCACGACGCCCTTCGGGCGATCCGCCGGCCCCGCGATCACGTCTGCCGCAAAGAGCATCTGCAAGGCGCTCTCGCGCGCCTTACGCCTTAAACCCATAAGCCTCGAAAGAAATGCTGAACGATGAACGATGAACGATGAAGTATTGAAATCTTACTTTCATCGTTTCGACTTCCGCGTTCCGCGTTCGGAGAATGCTTCCCTGTACAGGTTGACTAGCTCGACGGCGGCCATCGCCGCGTCGAACCCCTTGTTGCCCGCCTTCACACCGGCCCGATCAATCGCCTGCTCGACCGTGTCCGCCGTCACCACGCCATACACGACCGGAATGCCCGAAGACATCCCGGCTTGCGCGATGCCCTTCGTCGCTTCCGAGGCGATGTACTCGAAGTGCGGCGTCTCGCCGCGAATCAAAGTACCGAGACAGATGACCGCGTCGAACTTCCCCGAATGCGCGACCTTCGATGCAAGCATCGGCAACTCGAACGAGCCGGGCACGCGGAAATGTTCGACCTGATCTTCTGACGCGCCGAGTCGTTCGAGCGCGTCGAACGCGCCCTCGACCAGCCGCGACGTGAGCAGGTCGTTCCAACGACTCGACACGACGGCGAAGCGAAAGCCCTCCGCGTTCAAACGTCCCTGATGCGTCACGGGCTGCACGATAGTTTCAATCGACTCCGATCACTGTGTTGTGTGAAGACAGACGAAGTATAGGTAACGACGTGACAAGTGACAAGTGACGGGGGAGAGACGATGAAGCAGGAAAGATGAACGCAAGGGATTGACTCATTCTTAACCATTGATTCATTGATCCATTTCTTCATCGATCCATTTCTTCAATGAATCAATGAGCCAATGGGTCAATCCTTCATCATTTTCCTTTGAAGACCGGCGCGCGTTTTTCGAGGAAGGCGCGCGTGCCTTCGCGCACGTCTTCGCTTGCGAAGAGGCGCGCGAAGAGTTCGGCTTCGAGGGCCAGTCCCTCTTCCATCGTTGTGCGTGCGCCGCGCGTGACGGCTTCGAGGCAAGCGCGCACGGCGAGCGGCGCGTGCTCTGAGACGGCGCGCGCAAGCGATTCGGCTTCCGTCATCAGTTGATCTCGTTTGGCGACGCGGTTGACGACGCCGAGGCGCAGAGCTTCATCAGCAGAGAGCGCGTCGCCCGCGAGCATCACGGCGAGAGCGCGACCCGTGCCGACTGTGCGCGCGAGTCGCTGAGTGCCGCCGTATGCGGGGAGCACGCCGAGTTTTGTTTCCGGTAGAGAGAACGTCGCGCCGCGCGCGGCGACGCGGAGATGACACGCGAGCGCGAGTTCGCAGCCGCCTCCTGCGGCGACGCCGTTGACGGCAGCGATGACAGGCACGCCGCACAACTCTACTGCGTCGCATGCCGCTTGCCCGCGTCGCGAAGTCGCGCGCGCGCCGTCCTCGTCGAGTGCGACGAGATCGCTGATGTCCGTGCCCGCGCAGAATGCTTCGTCGCCTGCGCCCGTGAGGATCACTGCGCGCAGTTCGTCGCACGCGCGTAGGTTTGAAAAAAGTTCGCGTAAGTGTTCAAGCATCGCGCGCGTGAGGGCGTTGCGCTTCGACGGCCGGTCGAGCATGACGACGAGAAGCGCGCCGCGCTCTTCAACTTTGATTTCGTCGCTCAAGAGTTTCGGTGGTGCGGCTCACACCAAATTCATCGGCACAGGATTTTTCGGATCGGCGTAGTCATAGAAGCCGCGACCGGACTTGCGGCCGTAGAGACCGGCCATGACCATGCGCTTCAAGAGCGGCGGCGCGGCGAAGCGTCGCTCGCGAAACTCTGTGAACATGATCTCGGAGATGTAGTAGGTGGTGTCGAGCCCGACGAAGTCGAGCAAGGTGAGTGGCCCCATCGGGTGGCCGCAGCCGAGCCTCATGCCGTTGTCGATGTCAACGATTGAGCCTGCGCCCTCTTCGAGCGCGCGAATGGCGTCCAAGAGATAGGGCACGAGCAGGCGATTGACGATGAAGCCCGAACGATCTCCGGCGCGCACGGGAACTTTGCCAAGTCGCTTGCCGAACTCGACCGCTTGATCGTAAACCTCCGCATCCGTCAGGATCGTGCGGACGACCTCGACGAGCTTCATGATCGGCACGGGATTGAAGAAGTGCAGGCCGATGAAACGACGCTGTCTCTCTTGCGAAGTCGCCGTCATCATCTCCGTGATCGAGAGCGAAGAGGTGTTCGAGGCGAAGATCGTCTCCGGCTTGCAGAGCTTATCGAGCTGCGAGTAGGTGTCGCGCTTCGTCTCAAGATTCTCGATGATGGCCTCGATGATGATGTCGCAGTCCGCGAGGTCTTCAAACTTCGTCGTGCCTTTGAGACGCCCGCGCACCTGTGTCCGCTGCTCCGCCGTCATTGTTCCCTTCTCGACGAACTTCGAGAGCGACTTATCGATCCCGGCGAAGCCGCGCTCGCACAACTCGTCCGACACTTCGCGCACGACCACGTCGAAGCCCGCGTTGGCGGCGGTCTGCGCGACGCCTGAGCCCATCAAGCCGCAGCCGAGCACGCCGACTTTTTTGATCTCCATTTCCCGTCTCTCCTGTTTGAATGAAAGTTTGATTGCTTGAAACTCACTCGCGCGAAAGCGTGTCGCCTATTTGCTCTTCTGCGTCGAGTCTTTTTCATTAGTCGCTTGCGACTGCTTGTCCTTGTCGTCTTCGCTCAGCACGATGTTGTACTTTCCGCCCTCGGTCTTCACCCAGTTGTCCGCGCGCGGCTCCCACGCCTTGAAGTCATCTCCGAGTTGCTTTGCCGTCAACTGTCCGCGCGGTGTGGCGCGCTCGCGCGGGTCGAGTGTGGCGAAGGCTTGGGCCCGTGCGACGAGCGTGCGCAGTTCTCCGAGGATGCGACTGCTCTCTTCATCGAGACCGCGTGCGGCGTCGATCTTGGCAAGGGCCTTCCCTGCGGCATCTGCGTCGCCTTTGTTGAGTGCGGCGGCGAAGGCCTCCTGCCCGGAGTTGGTCGCGTCGATGTATGCGTTGGCTGCTGCGATGAGCGCGTTCTCAGTGGCTTGCGCGCGCGACACGTCCTGTTGCACGGCGCGCAGGTGTTGCTGCTCCGTGTCGAAGTGGCGCGCGACTTCGCCAAAGCCCGCGACGATGAGTGCGAGCGAGATGATCTGTAGGGCCTGCCACGTGAAGGCCACCGAGCCGCGCTCGCCGGGCCGCTTGTAATCGACGAAGAGGGCGAAGAGCATTCCGGCGGCGAGCCCGCCGAGGTGCGCGGCGTTATCGATGAAAGGGATCGTGTAGCCGATGAAGAGATTGATCAAGATCGTCGGCAGCATCCCCAGACCGAAGGCGCGCTTGAAACCTTCGGGCAGCTCGTGTCGATACTTGAGGCCGAAGACGAAGAGCACGCCGACGAGACCGAAGAGCGCGCCCGACGCGCCCGCCGAGGGGCCATCTCCGCCGCGAAAAAGAAACTGGCCGATGACGCCCGGCTTGCCGCCGATGCTCGAAGCGAAATAGCTCGCGGCGACTCCCGCGATGCCTGTCGCCACCCAGAAGAAGACGAAGCGCGCCGATCCATACAGACGCTCGACGTAGGGCCCGAGCATGAAGAGGCTGTACATATTGACGATGAGGTGCAGCCAACCGATGTGTATGAAGACCGGCGTGATGAGTCGCCACCACTGGCCCTGATTGATCAGCGAGTTGTACTTCGCGCCGAAGAGCATCAGCACGTTCGGGTCTTCCGTCCCGCCGCCCTTGACGGCGAAGCTCATCAGCAGGAAGACGAAGACGTTGAAGGTGACGAAGACGAAGGTGAACGTGGCGGGGCGCGTTAAGACTGCGCGCGCGAAGCGCATGGTCTCAGGATCGTAAGCGGGCTGGTTGCGTCGCGCGCTCTCGTCGCGCACTGCTACGACGGGCGCGTCGCACGCCGAGCAAGAACTCTCGCCCGCGCCGACAAGCGCGCCGCAACTGCGGCACATGGTCGGTCGTCCCGCATAAGTGTTCCCTGACTGTGACTCTGACAAAGTCTCCCTTATCCCCGCGCGTTGCATCGAGCGCAAGCCACGCTCGATTACGCGCGCACGACGATGTTACGCTTCCAACGCTGATCTTATAGCTCGGTTGTTAACTCGAAAACGATTCTACCCGATGCGCCTGAGAGTGTCATGCGAGGGCACGGCGCGACGCGGAACAACGGAGCGGGAATGATGAACGATAGAATCGCTAAGGCCCGCACGCTTATTTGTAAGCGAGACTGACTCGCCGCGCGCGGGCACGTTGACCGCGCGCGCGCCCGCGTGCTAGAACCCGACTGAATTCATGGCAGCGACCGAGCAAAACAATGCGACCGCCGCGCGCAAACTCTTCGTCTTGCGTGCGGGCCCACGCCTCTTCGCGGTCTTCACGGAAGAGGTTGAGGCGACCGCCGCCGATCTCACGCCGACGCCGCTGCCCTTCGCGCCGCACGCTGTCCTCGGCGTCGTCAGTCTGCGCGGTCGCATCCGCACCGTCATCGATCCGTCGCGACTCCCCGACGATGTAGGGCCCGCCGCGCCCGATGCTGCTCAGTCTGGCCCCGATTCACCCGACTCCGATCCGTCGAACTACGATTCGTCATCCTCCGCTCAAACTTCCCCACGTCTCTTCGTCGCGCTCGCGGGCGACGAACAACTCGCGCTCGCCTGCGACGGCGCGGAGGAGCAGTTTGAGATCGCGCACGCACGCATCAAGCCGCCCGCCGATCCGCGCTCGCACACGCGCGGCACGGTTGAACGACACGGCTCACTCATCACCCTGCTCGATCCCGCGCTCCTCTTCGACGCCGCCACGCGCGGCATCGAACGCCGGCGCAAGAGGTCTTGACGCTGACAGCGAACGTCCGGCCTTTACACGCTGGCGCAGCGCGAATGTTAAGATAGCGCGCAGCACTCAGCCGTCAGCATTCAGCCAATCCATCCGGCGCACCTGACTTCCTTTCATGGCGACTGCGGTTCGGCTGATAGCTGATTGCTGAGTGCTGATTGCTTATGAACGAACAAGCCTACGGGGTGCTCGAATACGATGCCTTGCGCGCGCTCGTGCGGCGAGGCGCGCAGACCGAGATGGGACGCGCGCGCGCCGGTGAACTCGCGCCGCTCTCGTCGCTCGACGGAGTGCGACGTGCGCTCGCGACCGTCACCGAATCGCTTGAGCTGCGGCGTCGGGCCGCGCGCTGGTCTTTTTCGGAACTCGCCGATCCGTCGGAGCAGATCGCGCGTCTGAAGATCGAGGGCGCGATCTTGGAGCCGCTCGCGCTCTTAGAACTCGCGCGCCTGTGCGATCAGGCGGGCGAGGCGCGCGCGCTCATTCAATCGGAGCGTGAGGTGGCCCCCGCGCTGTGGGAGTTGGTCGCAGACCTCCCGCGCGAACTCTACAGCTTAGCCGCGCGCGTCACTTCAAAAATCCTGCCGGGCGGCGAACTCGACGACCGCGCCAGCCCCGAACTCGCGCGCATACGACACGACATCAATCGTCTGCGCTCTACGATCACGCGCTCGCTCGAATCTCTGATGCGACGCGCCGAGGAGTCGATCCAAGATGAGTTGGTCACGATTAGAAATGATCGCTTCGTCGTTCCCGTGCGCGCGGATCATCGCGGTCGCGTGGCGGGCGTGGCGCACGGCTCTTCGTCTTCAGGCATGACGATCTTCGTCGAGCCTCTGGAAACCATCGAGTCGAACAACGAGCTGCAACACCTGCGCGAGACAGAGGGGCGCGAGATCACGCGGATACTTGCGACGCTCGCCGACGAGATGCGCCGCGAGCTTCCGGCCATCGAGCGCGCGGCCGAGGCGGTCGCCGAGCTCGACTTCATCGCGGCGAAGGCTTCGCTCGCCGTCGCGTTCGACTGCGTTGAGCCCGAAATCAACGAAGGCGGCCCGCTCGAACTCGTCGATGCGCGTCATCCTCTGCTCGAAGAGACTTTGCGCGCGGAGGGCGGCGCGGTCGTGCCCGTCTCTCTGCGGCTCGATGCGGAGCGGCCCGTGATGATCATTTCCGGATCAAACGCGGGCGGCAAAACGGTCGTCTTGAAGACCGCAGGGCTCGTCGCGCTGATGGCCCTCTCAGGCCTGCACGTGCCCGCGCGATCCGCGTCCGTGCCGCTCTACGCCTCTGTGCTCGCCGACATCGGCGACAGCCAGTCGCTCGCCGCGCACCTCTCGACGTTTACGGCGCACGTGCGAAACATCAGTCGCATGATCGAGCTGTGCGCTAAGAGCAGTGGCCCTGCTCTCGTCCTTCTCGACGAAGTTGGCACGGGAACTGATCCGGAGGAAGGATCGGCCCTCGGAGTGGCCGTCGTCGATCACTTCCGGCGCGCGTGCGGCGCGCACGTCGTCGCGACGACTCATTACAGTGGCTTGAAGCACTACGCGGCGAGCGACGCGGGCGTGGTGAACGCGAGCGTCGAGTTTGACGAGAAGACTTTGCAGCCGACCTATCGTTTGCTCGTCGGCATCGCGGGCTCTTCATCGGGACTTGAGATCGCAGAGCGTTTCGGCTTTCCCTCCGCACTCGTGCGCGAGGCTGCGTCGCACGTCAACGATGCGTCGAGGCAAGCGAGCGAATACCTGCGACGCATCAAGCGCGAGTCGGAAGAGGCGGAGGCCCTGCGACGCGCGCTCGAAGAGGAACGCGCCGCAGTCGCCGAGAAATATGCGTCACTCGAACGCGAAGCCGCGCGACGCGAGAGCGAGCGTCAACAGAAGTTCGAGCGCGATCTGCGCGCGGGCGTGGCCGAGTTTGAGCAACGCTCGCGCGATCTGATCTCGAAGATTGAAGATCGCGCCGAGCGCATCCACGTCGAGCGAGAAGCTGAGCGACGCGCCGCAGAACTCCGGCGCGAAGCACAGAGGGCCGCGCAAAAGAGTCGCGCCGTGACGAAGGCCGCGACCGTCGAGCAAGCAGGCGGCGTCCGCGTCGTCCGTCACGCGAGCGCAAACGAGTCTGCGTCTTCGTCGTTCGCGTCCGCGCAGTCTTCGTCAGTATCATCTTCCGGCACGGCTGAGTTTCGGCCCGCCTCGGAGCAGCGCGAGATCGTGCGTGGCGACGCGGTGCGTTTGCGCGCGTTCGGCAAGACCGGAGTGGTCGAGAGCATTCGCGATGGCGAGGCGGAGGTGAGAGTCGGCAACATTCGTCTGCGCGAGAAACTTATAAACCTCGAACTCATGGAGCGCACCGCGACGAAGCAAGTCGCGCCGCCACGCTCGCGCGGCGCGCAACTTGAACAGTTGGCGGCGGCACGACCGACGACCGAAGTGCGACTCGGTGATTCGCGACGCGACGCGGACGCAGAGATCAATCTCATCGGCAGAACGACTGACGAGGCGAGCGATTCGGTCGATAAATTTCTCGACGAGGCTTTCCTCCAACGCTTTTCCCACGTCCGCATCATCCACGGTCACGGCACTGGCGCGCTGCGCCGCGCCGTCGCCGAGTTGCTGCGGGGCCACCCGCACGTCGCTGGCTTCGCACTGGCCCCACCCGATCAAGGCGGCGCGGGCGCGACCGTCGTCGAGTTGAAACAGTAGAGCGTTTGCGAGTTAAATCGACTGAAAAGATTCTGCGATGCGTTTCCCACAGACATTCTTAGACGATCTCAAGCGGCAGGCGGACATCGTGCGCGTGGTGCAGGACTATGTGTCTCTGAAGAAGAAGGGCGCGAACTGGATGGCGTGCTGCCCGTTTCATCAGGAGAAGTCGCCGTCGTTTTCGGTGAACCCGGCGAAGGAGATGTTCTATTGCTTCGGCTGCGGGAAGGGCGGCAACGTTATCACGTTCGTGATGGAGATGGAACACCTGTCATTTCCGGAGGCGATCAAGGTCGTCGCGGAGAAGTCGGGCATGACGTTGCCGCAACTTGTCGACGACGAGAAGTTCGAGACGAGGCGCAAGGACGCAGATGAGATTGTCGAACTTAACACGTGGGCTCTGGAATGGTGGGAGCAGCAGTATCAAGAGGGAGTGGCGAAGGCGGCGCGCGAGTATATAGAGAGTCGCGGCATCACGGACGAGACGCGCAAAACTTTTCGTCTGGGGTTCGCGCCCGACAGTTGGGATGCGATCTCTTCGCACCTGAAACGCAAGGGGGCCACCGCGTCGCAGATCGAGCGGAGCGGCTTGGTCGTCAAGAAAGAGACGGGTGGTTTTTATGATCGCTTTCGCGGTCGCATCATCTTTCCGGTCTTGGACGCGCAGGGTCGCGCGGTCGCGTTCGGCGCGAGGGTGCTTCCGGGCGGGGGCGAGCCGAAGTATCTGAACTCGCCGGAGACCGCAGCCTACACGAAGGGCCGACACCTCTACGGCTTGCACCAGAGCCGCGAGGAGATTCGACACAAGAAGTTCGTCATTCTCGTCGAAGGTTATCTCGACGTAATCGTTCCCTCTCAGTTCGGCGTGCGAAACTGCGTGGCGAGTTTGGGAACGTCTCTCACGTCGGAGCAGGCGCGGCTCTTGGGTCGGTTTGCGCGTCGCGTGGTGGTCAACTATGATGGTGACCGCGCCGGGATAGCCGCCGCCAAGCGTGCCATCGAGGTGCTTCTGCCGGAAGATTTCGAAGTCAAAATACTCGTGCTGCCCGACGGCTTAGACCCTGACGAATTTCTTCGCGCGCGTGGGCTCGAAGAGTACAACGAGCGGCGCGGCGCTGCGCTTCCTTACATTCAATTCGTGCTCGATCAAGCTGTGAGCGGGCGCAACCTCCGTCGCCCGGCGGACAAAGCTGCGGCGGTCGAGGAGTCTCTGCCGTTCGTGCGGGCCGTCAAGAACAGGATTCAGAGGCGCGAGTATTTTGATATGACGATGGACGTGCTACGCGTCGAGGAGCCGAGCTTGCGACGAGAACTCTGGCGCACGGTCACGTCGGTGAACGCGACGACGGACGCGGCGCGCGTCGAGCAACAGATCGCGCGCGCGCAGAGCGTGCCCGTCACAGTCGCAGAGCAGCGTCTGTTGGAGTTGCTCGCGCACGACGCGGAGGTGCGCGCGATCATCTTGCCGCAGCTCGAAGAGGCCGACTATGAGGAGTTGCCGAGCGCGCGTGTCTTCGCGGCTTTGAAAGAGATCGAGCGCGAAGGACTCGAAGTAGATTTCGCGACGCTCGGCGAACGCACGGAAAACGATCCGGTGGCCGCCGATCTCGTCCCCGTCGTGTTGATGGCCGAGTCAGCGCGCGCAGAGGGCGAGGCTTCGGACGACGTGCTGGCCGCAGCCGAAAGTTGTCTCGCCGCGCTCAGACTGATGCGCGTCGAGCGACGTTTGAAAGACCTCTCAGTCGAGATCGCGGAAGCGGAGCGCGCGGGCGACGATGCGCGGCGCGACCGGCTCGTGCTCGAAAATCTCGAATGGACGCGGCGACGCAACGAGATCATGCCGCGCGGCTCAAGTTTAAACGGCAGCAATCCTTAATTCCTCTTCGGCGGGTGGAATAATAAAGTGAGCATTGAAGAGAAAGATCAGGACGACGTGATGTCCCGGCTCTTGGAGCTGGGCACGGACAAGAAGTTCCTCACCTTCGACGATCTCAATCGAGAGCTGCCCGACAACATGGTGTCGCCCGACGACATCGAGGACGTGCTGCAAAAGTTGGACGGCGCGAACATCGCCGTCGCCGATGCAGAGGAGCGCATGATCGAGTCTGCTGCTGCGGTCGCCGCCTCAGCCGACGACGAAGAGATCGACGAGGACGTTGAACTCGATCTCTCCGCCGGTGCATTGGAAAAAACTAACGATCCCGTCCGTCTGTATTTGCGTGAGATGGGTGTCGTGCCGCTCTTGACGCGCGAGGGCGAGGTGTCCATCGCCAAGCGGATCGAGCGCGGTCAGATGAAGACGCAGAAGTCGATCTCGCGCTCGCCCATCGCGGTCTGCGAGCTGATGAAGATCGGCGACGAGTTGGAAGCGGGCAAGCTCAACATACGCGATGTGGTCGGCTTCTCAGATCAAGCTGAGTTGACGGGTCAGGAAGATAAGGCGGAAGAGTATTACCAGTGGACGGTCGAAGGCATCAACAACGTCCGCCGCGTCTTCAAGGCCGGACTGAAAGACTGGGAGAAGCTCCGGGCCGAGTTGAAGGTGACGCGCGGCAAGAAGTCGAAGAAGCTCTTGCGCCTGCGTCGCAAGGTGGCCCGCGCGCGGCTTGAGATCGCGCAGCAGATCGCCGGCTCGCGCACGCCTGCGGGCGCGGACAAGGGTTTGAACATCACGGAGCGCGCGCGCCAGCGTTTGATCAACTCCGTGCGCTCCGTCGCGCTCGACGTGCGATCAGCCGAGCGCGACATCGAACGCTACACCGAGAAGCTAGGGCGCAAGCGCATCAAGCCGGAGGACGAGCGCGAGTACAAGCGACAGATCGCTTCGGCGAAGAAGCGACTCCAGATGATCGAGCAGGAGACTCTCATCTCGCCCATCGAGATCAAGCGCGCGCTGCAATCAATCGTCATCGGCGAGCACGAGACCGGACAAGCGAAGCGCGAGTTGATCGAAGCGAACCTGCGCCTCGTCGTCTCCATCGCCAAGAAGTACACGAATCGCGGTCTGCAATTTCTCGATCTCATTCAAGAGGGCAACATCGGCTTGATGAAAGCCGTGGACAAGTTCGAGTGGCGGCGCGGCTATAAATTCTCGACCTACGCGACGTGGTGGATTCGTCAGGCCATCACGCGCGCGATTGCCGATCAAGCTCGCACTATTCGCATCCCCGTCCACATGATCGAGACGATCAATAAACTCATCCGCACCTCTCGCGCGCTCGTGCAAGAACTCGGTCGCGAGCCGACGAGCGAAGAGATCGCGAAGAAGATGGAGATACCCGTCTCGAAGGTTCGCAAGGTCTTGAAGATCGCGCAGGAACCGATCTCGCTCGAAACGCCCATCGGCGAGGAAGAAGACTCGCACCTCGGCGACTTCATCGAAGACAAGTCGATCCTGAATCCTGCGGACGCCGTCGTCGCGTCGAACTTGAGAGAGATCACCGACGAAGTTTTAGCGACGCTCACGCCGCGCGAAGAGAAGGTCATCAAGATGCGCTTTGGCTTGGGCACGACCGGCTCCGAGCACACGCTCGAAGAGGTCGGGCAACACTTCGCCGTCACACGCGAGCGCATCCGTCAGATCGAGGCGAAGGCTCTCAGGAAACTTCGTCACCCGTCGCGCTCACGCAAGTTGAAGGCTTTTTTAGAGGGCACGAAGCAATAATTGATCAGTTATTATTGTCAGTCGTCCGTTGCTTTTCCTCGCTTCAAAGCCTCTTAAAGTCGCGTGGCGGCATCAAACTCAATCACACAAATGACAGGTAACGACAAAGAATTGACGGCTTTTTAATGAACAAGATTATAGAAAGTTATAGACGAAAGCTCGCCACTGAAGAGGGCCATGTCGTGAAGCACGGCGCGCGTTTGCGCGTCGCTCTGTGTTACCCGAACGTCTATGCGGTCGGGATGGCGAATCTCGGCTTCCATTCCGTTTACGAACTCTTCAACAACACGCCGGAAGTTTCATGCGAGCGCGTCTTCCTGCCAGAAGACGCGGAGATGCGCGAGTATGAACGCACGCGCACGCCCCTCATCTCCTACGAGACGCAGACGCCCGTGCGCGATTTCGACGTGGTGGCCTTCTCGATCTCGTTTGAGACCGACTATTACCACATGGCGCGAATGCTCAGACTCGCGGGCGTGCCCCTGTGGTCGAGAGAGAGAACGCATCACGATCCGCTCATCGTCATGGGCGGCGCAGCGTCGTTCCTTAATCCCGAACCCATCGCGGACTTCACGGACGTGATCGGCGTCGGCGAGGGCGAGGTTTTAGTGCCGCAACTCCTCGACGCGATCTTTGAGAACGAAGGCACAAAGGATGATCTACTCGTCGCGCTCGCGCGCAAGGGTCGCGGCTTCTACGTGCCATCGCTCTACGAAGTGACCTACAACGCGGACGGCACGGTCGAGCCTTACGTGCCGAAAGTTAACGGCATCCCAACGCGCGTCGGGCGTGCGCTCTCGGCAGAGAACCCGAAGGAAGGAACTTTGAAGCGCGCAATCAGGCGCGGCGACACAGAGATCGCCGAACAGCTTCGCGCGCAAAACGTGTTCGCGCCCTCGACCGTCATCTGGGCTCCGACCGCCGAGATGGGCGAACGCTTCCTCATCGAAATTTCGCGCGGCTGCTCGCAAGGGTGTCGCTTCTGCTGGGCGGGCTATAACTACTGGCCCCCACGCGTCGTGCCCGCGCGCGACATTCTCGCGAAGGCGAAAGCGTGGCGCGCGAAGACCGACAAGATCGGTCTCGTCTCGACAGCCGTCTGCGATCATCCGGAGATCAGCGAGATACTGAGCGGCTTGCGCGCGATGGGCTATCGCATCTCTGTCTCATCCCTGCGCCTCGATCAGATCGAGGATGAACTGTTGGACGCGCTCGTGGAATCGCGCGATCAGCAGATCGCCGTCGCGCCTGAAACCGGATCGGACAGATTACGCAAAGTCATCAACAAGAATTTAACGAACGACGAGATCGTGGACATCTGCGGCGCGGTCTTCGACCGTGGGATGTTGACGATCAAGCTCTACCTCATGGTGGGCTTGCCGACCGAAACCGATGAAGACCTCGAAGAGATGGTCACACTCGTCGAGCGCATCAAAGACAGGATGCTCGAAGCGGGCAGGCGTTTCGGTCACGCCGGAAAGATCATTCCGGCCCTCAACGGCTTCGTGCCCAAGCCCAACACGCCATTCCAGTGGGAGCCGATCTGTGAAGAGAAAGAATTGAAGAGGCGTCTCAAGTGGGTCTCGAAACAGCTCGCGCGCATTCCGAACGTTGAAGTGCGTTCGATGTCCGCGCGCATCGCGCACGAGCAGGCCCTCTTCTCTTCGGGCGATAGAAGCATCGCGCGCATCATCGATGCGATGACGCGAACGAGCGGCGACTTGAACGCCGCGCTGCGCGAGACCGGCATCGATCCGGCCCATCACACTTCGCGCGCGCGCGACTACGCGGAGTTTCTGCCGTGGGAGATCGTCGATGCGGGCGTCGGTCGCGTTTTTCTCAGACAGGAGCACGAGCGCGCGCAGATTGCCAAATCGACCGCGCCCTGTCCTTCGGTCAGCCAGTGCACGCGCTGCGGCGTCTGCCCGACGACGTGGCTCGCCTCAGCCGCGCCCGCGCTCGTCCAACTACAATCGTCGCTCGGCGCGAAGGTCATCGTCGCGAGCGCGTAAAAAAAGTTTCAGTCGGTCAATTTTCGGCTGGCAACATTTCTACCCATCACTTCACGCGAAGATCAAAAGCGCGCGATCCAAGAAACGGATCGCGCGCTTTCGTCTTCCAGACTCTCGCGTCGCTTAACGACTTCCGTTGACGCTGCTCGAACTTTTTACTGTCTTGTCGAAGCGATAACGATACTCGGTGACGGCGAGCGGGATCGCGCGCGTGTACTGCACCCGCGCCTCGATGTGACTATCGTTGATCATCGACGTAATGACGGCGTCCGCAGGCACGTCGTATTCGGCGAGAGACTTCTTCAACTGCTGCTCGACCCACGCCGCATTCTTGTCCGTGTAGGCCGCGTTGTTGACCGTGTCCTGCATGAATGTTTGGAACGACTCTGCACGATAGACGACCGGCACGATCTGGTAGCCGACGTAAGCTGCGACGGAGATGATCACCATCACGATCAGGAAATTGAGCCGCGCCCCGCCACGCTCGCCATCCGATCCAGAACGTCTTCCGCACAAGACTCTCATCTTCAACTCTTCAACCTTCGCAACTGAGATTCACGCCGGCCTAACTCCGGCCCGAATCGATTCGCGCAGCACGCGCTCACCAATCTCTCCTCCGCCCACAATGCGCGCCCGCCCGATGCGTTCGAGCAGCACCCACTGTACCTCGCCGCCCGTCGATTTCTTGTCGGTGATGGTGGCCCTCAAAATCTCTTCAACGTCGAGATCGTCCGCGCGAGGCAGCCGCCCGACGAGCGCGACGGCGCGCCGCAGAGATTCTATCCCCGAAGCATCGAGCAAGCCTAGTCTTTTTGAGATTTCGGCGGCGACCAGCATCCCGTGCCCCACCGCCTCGCCGTGCCGGAAGCGACGATAACCCGTGACGACTTCCAATGCGTGCCCGACCGTATGACCGAAGTTCAACACGCGCCGCGACAAAGGGCCCACGTGCCCGATCGTCTCCCGCTCATCAGCCGCCACCACCTTCGCCTTGAACGCACACTGCCGCGCGATCAGATCGGCGAGGGCGTCATCATCGTCGTCTCGTTCAAACTCATTCTGATCGGTCGCACTCTCATTCTCGCGCAACCGCGCGAGGAAGTCGCACGTGAGCTTGAATAGTTTCGCGTCGCCGACCGCGCCCTGCTTGATCGCCTCGCACCAACCGGCGGCCATCTCACGCGGCGGCAGCGTGCGCAGCGTCTCCGTGTCGATGACGACGCACGCGGGCCGGTGAAACGCGCCGACGAGGTTCTTGCCCGCGCGTGTGTTCACGCCGGTCTTACCGCCGACCGACGCATCAACTTGCGCGAGCAATGTCGTCGGCACTTGAATGAAGGCCACCCCGCGCAGGTGCACCGCCGCCGCGAAACCCGCCATGTCGCCGACCACGCCGCCGCCGAGCGCAACGACCGCGTCCGTGCGCTCCAACTTTTGCGCGACGAAAAAATCGAGCGCGCGCTCCACCGTCCGCAGAGTCTTCTTGCGCTCGCCGCCGTCCACGACAAACTGCGCGACCTCGTAGCCCTCCGCGCGCAGAGACTCAACAGCACGCGCGCCGTAGATCGGAAACACGCGCCCGTCCGAGACGATGATGATGCGACGCGCACGCGCGTGCAGAGACGCGCGCGCCGCCTCGCCGAGTCGCGCGAGCGCGCCCGCGCCGATCACGATCTCGTAGCCGCCTCTGCTTCCCGCGCGCACGCGCACACGCCGCTCCATCATTTTTCTTTCGCTCCGAACTCGATGCTCAAGGCTCAGATGACAGCAGCCGCGTTGAGCGATGCAGCGAGTAGTTCCGCGTCGGGCGCGAGCGAGCAGGCGAGCCGCGCGAGTTCTTCGACTGCGTAACGCGAGCCGGTGTTCCACAGATCAATCAACTCTCCGCCCGCCGCGCGACTCGACCACCAGCGCGAGCCGTGACGCCCGCGCAAGTGTTCGAGCATCGACGCGGCGAAGAGTCGGGCGCGCAAGTGTTCACCCGCGCTTGCGCCGTCGCCGCGAAGTAGATCGAAGAGGCAGAGGCCACTCGACTGTCGAAAGCCCGTCGCCTCTCGACGCCGCCCGGCGCAGACTTCCGCAAGACTCTCAGAGCGCGGATCGTCCACCGTCAACAACTCGAACTCGTCGCGCGCGAGCGCACACGAGCGACGAGTGTCGTGCAACTCCACGAGCGCACAGTGACGCGCGATCTCTTCAGCCTCGGACGCACGTACGCCGCGTGCCTCCGCGAGCCATGCGCGATCAGAGAAGAGTGCGCGGAACAGTAAGCCGAAGCCGGCTCGCGTCGCACGGTCGGGCGCGTGAATAAATTCTGGATGACGCGCCGCGAGATCGCTCGAAGTCCATGCGTGTTGCTCGGCGCGTGCGGCTTCATAAAAAAAGTTTAGATAGAAGTCCGCGCCCGCGCGCGCGTGAAAGACGAGACGCACATCTGCGGGCGGGCGCACGCCGAAGCAATGCGCGTTGCCGACTTCGTCGCGCGCGGACTCTTCGACCCGGAGATTCGCCCGACGTTCGACGCGCAAGCCAGCGACGCCGAGCGTTCCCTCGAAGGTTGCACGCGCGTCTCGTGCGATGAAGAACCGATCAAGCTCTGCGAGACGCGCGAAGAAAAGCTCGTCGGCGTAACTCAGATCGCGCGGTGTGTTTGGGGAGAGTCGGCGCGCAGACCACGCTGCGAGGCGCGACTCGTAAACCGGCGCGGTGCGCGCGAGCAAGACTTCGGCGTCGGCGATGAGCTTCGTGTAATTCGTGTGCGTCGCCTGCGCGAAAAGTTCGCCGTAGGTCTCAAAGCCGAGTTCGCGCGCGGCGTCGCGCAAGGCCTCTAAACGCGTGGCCCGCAGATCGTCGCAGGCCATGATAGAGTCGAGCCAACGCGCGGCGAGTTCATGCCGCCGCGTCGCGTCGGTCTCTTCGGCGATGCGCGCACGCGCGTCATCAATGCGGAGACGTTCCCCATCCCAAACGATGGAGGATGCCGATTCGCAATGCGACAACTCAGTCGCCGCTTCGCGTGCGCGCCCGTCCGCATAAGAAAGTTGCGCCGTGCTGAGGAGTGCGTCCAGACCGGCCCGCTCTGTCTCAAACTGCGCGTGTGTCTCTTCGCGTGTGCGTTCAAGCCATGCGATTGATTCACGCGAGCAGAGATCACTGTAGCGTTCGCGCGCGGGTTCGAGTCGCACGTCGGGCGTCGCTCCGGTGTAAAAATCGTAGAGCGCGACCTCTCGCGCGGTGTTGTAAGCCGCGAACTCGCGTCGGTAATGGCCCGTCTCCATGCGTGTGTCGCGCGTGGATGATCGCGCGCTTTTAACTGTCTAAGAGGATCGGTTAAGCGACGCGGATTGTAGCACGACGAAGGAGGCGGCTGGCTTTTGGAGTTGGTCGAAGAGGGATCGCGGCATCAGGTCTTTGAGGAATGGCCGGAGCGAGGTTCGGGCAAATAAAGAACCGGCGCAGCAAACTTGGGGAATGCCGCGCCGGTTCCAATTTGTGGTCACTGTCCTCACCCCAGCAACCACTGAGACGGAGGATCCACCAACCGTCTCTCTTGCCCCACAATATACATCGCAACGGTCATGCCATGCAAGTGATCTCAAAAAAATTTTGCCGATCTCACTAACTTTTATTCGGCTTTTAGCAGATTCGCACTCGTCGAACCTTCACCGCCGCGACTCTCGATGCGGTCGCTTCGTGTAAGAGTTACACCAGCAATCGCGTAAAGTTTTCACCGGCCAGTGCTCAGCCCGCGCCGAGTGCGCGCTCGATGACGGAGGCGAGGTCGGCGGCGAGTCGTTCGATTTTTTCCTGCTCGCGTCCCTCGATCATGATGCGCGCCAGCGATTCCGTTCCCGAATAGCGCAGCAAAAGTCGCCCCTTCCCGGCGAGTGTTGCTTCGACGCGCCGCGACTCCGAAGCGATCTCCGGGACCTCCTCGAAGGGCCGCTTCTCACGCACGCGGACGTTGACGAGCGTCTGCGGATAGCGCGTGAAGCCTGCGGTGAGTTGTTCGAGTGATTGCTGAGAATCTTGCATCGCGCGCAGCAGAGAGAGCGTGGTCATGAGCCCATCGCCCACGAGACTCACGCGCGGAAAAATTATATGACCGGACTGCTCGCCGCCGAGCGACGCGCCCGTGCGCAGCAACTCTTCGAGCACGTACTTGTCGCCGACGCTCGCACGCACGAGTTCTATCTCTCGCGCGCGCAACGCGAGTTCGAGTCCGAGGTTGCTCATCACAGTCGCGATAACTTTGCGACCTTCGAGACGCCCGCGCGCGTCGAGGTATTGGGCTAAGACCCAGAGCGTCGCGTCGCCATCTACACCCGCGCCGCGTGCATCGACGAAGAGGGCCCGGTCGGCGTCGCCGTCGAACGCCACGCCGAGGTCTGCGTGCGCGTCGAGCACTTGATCACGCAGACGTTCGACGAAGAGCGAGCCGCATTCGCGATTGATGTTGCGACCATCGGGCGCATCGTTGATGCTCGTGACCTGCGCGCCGAGACGAGATAAAAGTTCGGGCGCGAAGCGGCACGCCGCGCCGTTGGCGCAGTCGGCCACAACACGCAGGCCAGCGAGATCGAGATCGCGACCGATCTCTTCAGCAAGGTAATCGAGGTAACGCGTGGCATGTGCGCGCGCAAGTGTGTCCGCGCCCGCGTCTGCGCTTGAGTCCATCCGTTCTTGTGAGGTCGTGGCGAGCGGAGTGGGTTGAGAGTCGCGCCGCTCATGTATGTCTGCTTCGATGAGTCGCTCGGTCGCGTCATCGAGCTTGCGACCTGTGGGCGAGAAGATTTTGATGCCGTTGTCTTCGTATGGATTGTGCGACGCGCTGATGACGACGCCCGCATCCGCCGGAAGCGTGCGCGCGAGATAAGCGACGCCCGGCGTCGTGATGACGCCCGCCGACTCGCAGCGCGCGCCGCCCTCGCGCGCGCCCGCGTCGAACGCCGCTTCGATCCACGCGCCCGACTCGCGCGTGTCGCGCCCCGTGATGATGAAGGGCCTGCGCCCTGTTCCTGCTGAGAGGTGGCGCGCGAGCGAGTGGCCCGTCGTGCGGACGGTCGCCGCGTCGAGCGGGAAACGGCCCGCCTCAGCGCGCATTCCATCTGTGCCGAAAAGTTTTTCCATGACGAAGCAGTGAGCAATCAGCAGTCAGCAAAACCATAAGATCAAAACTGAACTCATAAGACTAAAACTCTGAATACGTCAACTGTCAGCAAACTATCTGACTGATCGCTGACGGCTGATTGCTTCTCACCTATTGATCGAGAAGTTTGCGGGCTGCGTCGAGAGCAGTTCGAGGTTTGCGTCGGGGCCGGAGGCGAGCGCGAGGCGCGGGTGCGGCGTGCCGTCTTGAGCGGCATCAAGAACGATTATGAGATCGTCCGCGCGGAGTTTATCGACGACGGAGCGTGCACCGCGCAGTTCGACTGTGACGCGCGCGGGCCGCGGCGTGCCCGTCGCGCCGTTGGCGAGCCGGACAGCGACGCCTTCGATGCGACGCGTCGAGCGCGTCTCGCCGATGCGGACGAGCACGTCAACGACCGGGTCGAGCGGAACGACGCGTCGATCCTGTAGATCGACTGCTGTCTGTGCGGCGACGAAGTTCGCGGTCTTGCCATCCAGCAGGATCGTCTCGGTCGGGGCTTTGTGCAGTTCGTCCATGCGGCTTTCCGGCCCCCTCACGCGCACGCGCGTTGGTCGCGCTTCCGCGCCGAGCAGTTCGTAGCCTTCAGGAAGTTTGCCTTCGAGTCGCGGCTCGACTTCGATCTCGCGTTCGACGCGCCGCTCTAAACGCAGGGGCAACGTCGCGGGCTCGACGCGTTCGACCGAGATGTCGGCGGAGTCCGCGCCTTCTGGAAGTTCGAGCGTGACGCTGTCGCGAGAGAGACGCACGAGTCTCTCGCCGGGACTGAAGTTGCTCGCGTCGTAGGTGACGATCACGTCTTGCGAGCGCAGCGAGTTCAGGGCCTGCTTGCCACCGCGCAACGTCACGTCAACCTCTTCGCGCGGCTCGTTGGCGATCTCCATCTCGGCGGGCAGCACGAAGTGGAGCGGGACGCGACGCAGGCGCGCGGTCGAGGGCACACGTTGGCCCGTGACGGCCAGCCAGAGCCCGAAGGTGATGGCGAGGGCCAGCAGCTTCAAGCCCCAGTCAGCGAACAACAGATCGTGCAGCCAACGCCGCACGATCACCGCCGCATCTTTTTCCACGTCGCGAAGCGTCATAAGCTAGAGGTCAGAGGTTAGAGGTTAGAGGTTAGTGAAATCAGTCTGGACTGATCTCTAACCTCTAATCTCTAACTTCCGCTTTTCAGGTTGAGACCACTTCGTTCGTCTCCGCTTCGGCGTCCGCGTCTCTCGTCTCTTCGCGCTTCGGGGCTTGCATGGCGTCGAAGATTTGGGTGCGGAGGGTGGTGGCGTCGAGACCGCGTCGGATGTGGCCGCCTTGAACGAAGGAGATCAGGCCCGTCTCTTCGGAGACGACGACGGCGACCGCGTCCGTGTCTTCGGTGATGCCGATGGCGGCGCGGTGGCGCGTGCCGAGGTCTTTCGAGAGACGCGGGTTCAGTGTCAAAGGGAGGAAGCAGGCGGCGGCGGCGACGCGGTGGCGGCGGACGATGACCGCGCCGTCGTGCAGTGGCGTCGCCGGATTGAAGACGGTGACGAGCAGATCGTAACTAAGTTCTGCGTCCATGCGGACGCCGCCGTCGATGACGTTTTGCAGTGTGATGTTGCGTTCGATGACGACGAGCGCGCCGGTCTTCGTCGAGGCGAGCGTCGTCGCGGCGAGCACGATCTCGTCATAGACGCCTTCGCCGAACTGTCCGCGATGACGCGCGAGCAGGGGGAAGCGCAGGCGGTTGCCGAGCGTGATGAGGGCCTGTCTGATCTCCGTCTGGAAGAGGACGATGATGGCGATGCCGAGATAGAGCAGCGCGCCGCGCAGGATGAACTCAAGCGTAGCGAGATCGTAGCGGTAGGCGATGAGGTAGAGCAGCGCGAAGGCTGCGAGACCGGCAGCCATCGGGACGGCGCGCGTGCCGCGCAACAGTTTCAAGACCGTATAGACGATGAGGAAGACGAGCGCGAGGTCGAGCAGGTTGCGCGGCTCGCCGAGTCGCCCTAAGTATTCCGTGTACGGCAGTGTGATTAACGGGCCCATCACTTGAGGTACACCACGAGCCTTGAAGTTTCACCTTCCACTTTGCCTGCCCGTGTGTCGTCGTGCTCATTAACGTGGAGTTGCACCGACCTCCCGGAAGAGTTGAGCAACTACTGTGTCGCGCAGTCATGTATGAATGCACGCCTCCGCGCCGATTATGCAGTACGAGCGAGCGCGAAGGCAACGGCGACGCAGACGGAGCGCGGACGCGTTATGCGTCGCTCATGGCGGTGAGAAAAGTAAGACGAGAGAAAATAGAAGCGGCGGGATGCCTCACATCATCCCGCCGCCCTTCTCACGATTCTAACCAATCGTGAAGATCGCGCCCGCCCTCACGTTACGGGCGCGGTGGCATGGGACATTCAGCCCCGTGCCGATTGACGCGCATTATATTCAAAAATGATAACGAGACAAGCTAAATATTTTCGAGCGATGTGCGCTTGAGACGCCAAGCCAATGGCCCTTGACGATCTAAGTAATCATTTCTTGCCCGACTGCTTGCGCTTCAACTGGCCGCGCTGGAGAAAGCCGACGAGTTCGCCTTTGTCGTCGATGACGCCGAGCGCGCCCGCGCCGTTGCGCTTCATCAAGGCGTCGGCGTCTTGCAGAGACGAGTGTGGCGCGACGAAGAATTCGGGCGCGACGGGTCGCATCACTTCATTGATGCGCGTCGCGTGCCAACGCTCGCGCGGCAGCAGTTTCAAATCTTCGAGCGTGACGATGCCGTGCAGCCTTCGCGCGTGCGCGACCGCGAAAGCCGCTTGTCGATAAACGGGCAGCACCGCATCGACGAGGTGGCCCACCGTCGCATCCGGCTCGACCATGACCGGCGTGCTCATTGCTTGGGAGACAAGTTGCGCGCCGACGCCTGAGTGGGCGCGATAGACGGCGCGGGCCGCATCCCAGAGGAAGAGGCCGACGAGCACAGACCAGAGCGCCATGAAGTATGCGCCGTAACGCGCGGCCATGAAGAGGCCGTACAGGATGATAACCGCCGCGATCAGTTGCCCGAACTGCGAGACGCGACGCGTCGCCTGCCTGAGTTCCCCGCCCCTGTGCCACAGGTAAGCGCGCAGCACGCGGCCGCCGTCAAGCGGGTAGCCGGGCAGCAGGTTGAAGAGCGCGAGCATGAAGTTGCCGCCCGCGAAGATGGCGAAAACGGCGCGCGCGACGCGATAGTCGAGTGTGTTCGTGATGATGAGCGCGACGAGTCCGATGAGCGAGAAGATAAAACTCGAAGCAGGGCCGGCGATGGCAATGCGAAACTCCGCGCGCGGGCTATCGGGCTCGCTCTTGAGTCGCGCGAGGCCGCCGAACGGGTGCAGCACGATCTCCTCGATCTCTATGCCCTCGAACTTTCCGACGAGCGCGTGCGAGAGTTCGTGACCGAAGACGGAGAGGAAGAGCAGCAGCGTCGTTATGATGCCGACGGCCCACGCCGACAACGCATCGAGCGGGGCCACGTCCCAGAAGCCGCGATAGAAGTTCTCCGCGATCAACCACGACGAAAGCGCGAAGACGAAGAACCAACGGAAGTCGATTCGCACCGGAATGCCGAAGACCCGCGCGACGCGCAACTGCCGGTGAAGAATGTTGGTCAAGCGCATAAGAGCAGTCAGCACTCCGCAGTTAGCACTCAGCAAAAGCATTCCGGCTGAATGCTAATTGCTCAAGTTACTTCAAACGCTTCCGAGTCGAGCAGGAGCGATTGCTCGTTGCGCGTGACGCGGCGGAGCAGCAGCGGCTCGTCGAAGAGTTGTGCAAGACCGCGGACGCTCGCATAGCGCGGCTCTTCGGCGACGCGCGTCGCGAGGCTCGTCTCGCGCTGTAAAAATTCGCCCAAGCCTTCGAGCTGCGCGCCGCCGCCGGTGATGATGAGACCGCGATCATAAATATCTGCGGCGACTTCCGGTGGGAGTTCCGCGAGCGCGGAGCGCACCGCCGCGACGATCTTGTGCAGGACGGGCTGCGCCACCGCGTAGATTTCTTCGGCGGTCACGTTGATCGCGCCGGGGCCACCCGTCGTCACGTCGCGCCCTTTGACGCTGATGCTGCGCGTCGCGTCCGCAGGCTCGGTTGCGGAGGCGAGTTCGGTCTTGAGTAGCTCCGCCGTGAGTGGCCCCACGGCGAGCGAGCGGAAGCGGCGCAGACGCTCGCTGATGGCGCGGTCGATGTCGCGACTGCCCGTGCGCTCTGCGCGTGAATAGACGATCATGCCGAGGGCCACCACAGCGATGTTCGTCGAGTCGCCGCCGAGATCGATGACGGCCACGGCGCGTTTGTCCGCCACGTCCACGCCCGCGCCGATTGCGGCGGCGAGTCCTTCCTCGATCATGTACACACGTCCGATGTGCGCGCTCTCCGCCGCGCTCAGCAGCGCGCGATGCTCGACGTGCGTGACGCCTGAGAGGACGCTCATCACGGCGCGTCGGCTGAAATGCGAGATCGAGCCGCGCGCGGCGCGGACGAAATGCGCGAGCATCTTCTGCGTGTTGTCGAAATCGGCGACGACGCCATCGGCGACGGGCCACACGAGCGAGAGTTCGCGCGCCTCGCGTCCCTGCATCTCCTGCGCCTCGCGCCCGATGGCTACCACCTCGCCCGTCTGCTTGCTCACCGCCACGACCGAAGGCTCGTCGATAATGATGCCGCGCCCGCGCACACTGATGACCGTGTTCGCCGAGCCCATGTCAATCGCCATCGAGTCGGAGACGAGATCGCGCAGTGTCTGAAAACGCCAGAAGGATTTCGTCCGTCGCTTGTAGGTGCGTCGCAGCATAAAATTTTCCGCCGCCCTCGTTCGAGCCTGACCTTCGAGTCGGATATTCAATGCGATGCGCACATATTAACACGCGACGACACGCGCGACGCCAGATCAATCGCGGACGTTTGATGTAACGCTTTCTTAACATCGACGCTATATCGTGTTCAGGCGCGAGCGATCCATCATGCGTCGTATTATCATCCGAGCCGCGACAAACGCGCTTGCTGCTCTGATTCAAAGTTTCAAGCCGATCACAGGAAGGAATCACCATGCCCAAACTCTTCACGCGCGCCGCCGCGATCTGCGTCGCCATCGGCGCGACTCTTCTGATGACGCACGCGCAGTCGCGTCCGGCCCCGACGAATAGCGACGACGCTGCAAAGACCGCGTCTCAAGCCGCGCCCGCCGAGGCAACGAACGCGAATGCATCTTCGCTCGATGCCGTGCGCCGTCAGTTGCAGGAGCAGCAGGCGGAGATCGAGCGTCTGCGCGCGACTCTCACAGAGCAGGCGAAACTCCTGAGCGATCTCCTCTCGCGATCCACACAACCAACAGCGACGAGCAGCGCGGCGAACGTGCGCGAGGCGACCTACACGATTGATGGCGTCGCGGCGACCGACGCCCTCGCAACGCGCGCGCAGCAGACGCAGAGCGGTGGCCCGACAGCGAAGAACACACAGACCGGGCAGACTATCGAGGCGCGCGTTCATGCGCTCGAAGATCAGTCGAAGAAGTCTGGTGAGTCTCTGTCAAAACTCGGCTCGATCAATTTCAGCGGCGACGTGCGTTTGCGCTATGAGACGCAGTTCGGACTTCTGAACTCGCTGCCGAATGCGGCGAACCCCGCAATCGTCGGCAACGAGCTTTCTGATCGCAACCGCGCACGCGTCCGCGCACGACTGGCCCTGCGCGGCGAGATCGGCAAGCGTTTCGACTGGGGCATACGGCTCGCAACGGGAACGACGCCCGACATCGTGAGCACCAATCAAACGCTCACAGACTTCTTCGGTCGCAAGTCCTTTGCAGTCGATCAAGCCTTCATCTCTTACAAGCCCGCCGCCGTCCGGGGCCTGCGCTTGCAGGGCGGCAAGTTCGAGACGCCGTGGCTCTTCACAGAGATGACCATCGACGCCGATCTCATGCCCGAAGGCCTGAACGAAACTTACTCGCGCGATCTCAAGCGTTCCGGCCCGCTCAAGAATTTAACCTTCGTCGCGTGGCAGCTCCCGATGTTGGAGCGCGCGCCCGGCTTCGTCCTCGGCGGGGGTGGCAAGCTCGACGCGGAAGCCTCGCGTCGGGCCGGTCGAGACCTCGCGCTCTACGGCGCACAGGCGCGCGCACGGCTAGAGCCGACGAAGCACACCGCGCTCACCGTCTCCGCCGCCGATCTCAACTTCAACGGCACGCAGTTCATTATCCCAGCGCAGGTCTTCGGCTCGACCCTGCAAGTGCCTATCACCTTCACGATCCCCGCAACCTCTACGACCGCCGCGCAGACCATCACGACCAACGTGAGTATCCCGCGCGATCTACTCGTCAACGGCAGCAGCCTCGGCGTCTCTGTGGGCAGCACGAACGCGACGAACCGCGATGGACACTTGTCGTCCGGCTACAACCTCGTCGATCTCATCTCTCGCTTTGAGTGGACGCGAAGCCGTCGCTTCCCCGTCACCGCACTGCTCGACTTCGTCAACAACACGCAGGCGCATGCTGTTGTCACATCAACCGGAGCGCTCTCGAACCACGAGAACCGTGGACTCTGGGCCGAGCTGCAAGTCGGCAAGACGCGCGCGCGCGGCGATTATCTTTTCGACTACACCTTCCTACGCATCGAGCGTGACGCCGTGCTCGCGCCCTTCAACTTCTCCGACATCGTGCAGCCGACCGACGTACGCGCGCACCGCTTCATCGCGTCTTATGCCGTCGATCCGCGCATCACGCTCACCGTCACAGCCGTCGTCTCGCAGAGACCCAATGGCCTGCTCGGCGCATTCGGCACGACGCCCGCAGGCTCGCTCAATCGCCCAACTACGCGCCTGCAATTCGACACGCTGTTCCGCTTCTGATGTTGATGGTGATGAGGATTCTGAAAAAGATTCACCGCAGAGACACAGAAGACACGAATCAAACGATGAAGTAGGAACGATGAAGTAAGAGGAGAAGTCTTTACTTCATCGTTCCTACTTCATCGTTTGACTAGATCACGTCGGCAAAATTCTTCCGCGACCTCGCGAACCACCAGTAGCCGAAGAGGAAGACGACGAGCGCGACCACAGCGAAGTAGAGCATTCCGGCCCAGTCCGGCGGCGCGCCTTCGATGATCACGCGTCGATAACTTCTCACGAGCGGCGCGAATGGGTTGAGGCTCGCGAGTCGTTGATAGTGCGCGGGAATCACCTGTTCCGGATAGATGATCGGTGTCAGGAAGAACCACGCCACGAGCACGAGCGCGACGACCTGCGCCGTGTCGCGCAAGAAGACGCCGAGCGATGCGACGAACCACGCCGCGCCCAACACGAACAAGACCTGCGGCACGAATAGCAACGGCAACCATAACAGCGTCGCGTGCAACTCTCGCCTCACGAGCAAGACCGCCGCGAGCAGGACGACTGTCCCGAGCAACTGCGTCACGTGCGCCGCGAGCGTCTGCGAGAGCGGCAGAGCTTCGAGCGGGAAGACAACCCTCTTGACGAGATTCGCGTGATTGACGATCACGTTCGATGCGCCCTGCATCGATTCCTGAAAGGCCGTCCACGGCAGCAGCCCACAGAACAGATAGAGCGCGTAGTCCCACTTCGTTCCCCGGGCCCCGAAGCGCGCGCCGAAGAGTCCCGCGAAGATAAAGGTGTAGATCGCGATCATCACCGCCGGCGTCAACATCGCCCACGCGAATCCAAGCACCGAGCCGCGATACTTCGCCTGCAACTCCTTGCGCGTAAGCGAACGCACCAGCTCTCGCCGACGCAGCAACTCCCGCAAAGGTCGCCACACCAAACGCCTCTCGTCCTGTGCAGAGATCATGCGCGGGATTGTAAACGAATGGTCATCAGTGGCAAGCGGGATCGGATGAGCGGTTCAGTGATATAATGGTTCGCATGAGAATCCTGAACTATAAAGTTGTGATGACGCCTGACGAGACGGGGGGCTACGTCGTCACTTGCCCTGCGCTGCCCGGCTTGGTGACAGAGGGCGACACGCTCGAAGAAGCGCGCGCGATGGCCGCCGACGCGATCAAAGGTTATCTCGAAAGTCTCAAGCAGGATGGTGAGCCGATCCCCATGGACAACTCCATCACCGAAGAGGTCGCCGTCGAGTTCGCCTGAGCGCGACTCGAACGATCAACCGCACGCCTTCACATCAAGTCCAAGAACTCTTCCACCGACAGGCCCGACTGCTCAACGATGGACGCCAGCGTCCTCGGCTTCAAATCCTTGCCGTGATACGGCACGGTTACTCTCACCCCGCCCTTCTTCAAGATGTAATGACTCCCCGTCACGTGATGCACATAGAAGCCGCCGCGTTCGAGTGCCCTGATAACTATCTTCGGTTTTGGTGAGGGAGGTTTTCTCATCACACGTGATTTCCTCTTTGCTTTCGTTTTAGTCTTCAAACCCGATGTTTCTCCGCATCTCAACCATAATACTTGGAGTTGAAATTTTATTGTTCAGATGGGTGTCCGAGTGAAGGCTATAACGACATCCATGATGCTAAGAATCAAAGTTTCGGGGTTTTATTCAGCTTCCCTTGTTAATTGACAACCTCGCTCATAGAATCCCACGCATGACCACCGCGCTGCGCGTCGAGGGAGTCGCGAAGCAGTATCGCATCTACGAACATCCGAGCGACCGGCTCGTCGAGTCGCTGACGCGCGGGCGCGTGCGGCGTCATCGCGAGTTCTGGGCGTTGCGTGAAGTGTCGTTCGAGATTGAGAAGGGCACGACGACGGGCATCGTCGGCGCGAACGGGAGCGGCAAATCGACGCTCTTGCAAATCATCACGGGCACGCTTGAGCCGACGCACGGCGCGGTCTTCGTCGAAGGTCGCGTCGCGGCCCTCCTCGAACTCGGCGCGGGCTTTAACCTTGAGTTCACGGGTCTCGAAAACGTTTACATGAATACCGCTTTGATGGGCCTCTCGCGGCGCGAGACGGATCGGCGACTCAAAGAGATAGAACGCTTCGCGGAGATCGGCGACTTCATAGATCGGCCCGTCAAGACCTATTCGTCGGGGATGTATGTCCGTCTTGCTTTCGCCGTCGCGGTCAACACGGAGCCGGAGGTGCTCGTCATTGATGAGGCGCTCTCCGTCGGCGATACCGTCTTCCAACATCGCTGCGTCCGGCGCATACGCGAGATGCAGGCGCGTGGCACGACCGTCCTCTTCGTCTCGCACGACACGACGCTCGTGCGGGCCCTCTGCTCGCGCGCGATCCTTTTGAACGCCGGACGTATGCTCGCCGACGGCGAACCCGTGGACGTGCTCAATCGCTACCAACGCCTCATCATGGCGCGCGAAGAGGCTTACAACGACGATGGCGCACGCGCTTCGACGAACGACGCGGACTCGTCTGCGACGAATGGCGCTGACTCGTCTGCGATGAACGATGCTGTCGCGCGCGGCGCGGACGAGAGCGGAGATGTCCGCGCGTTGAGAAACGAGAGCCCTGCTGTCGGCGCGTCGAATAGTTCGTCTGTCGCGGTCGCGCGTGCGCCGCTCAGTTACACTTATCGTCACGGCAATCGAGATGCGGAGATCGTCTCGGCGGAGTTGATCGACGCGAAGGGTGGGCCGGTTGAGTTGATCGATTCGGGCGACGTTGCGCGAGTGCGCATGCGCATCCTCTTTCGACGCGACGTGGAGCAGCCTGTGTGCGGCTTCATGATCCGCAACCGGCACGGCATCAATGTCTATGGCACGAACACGGAGCAGCGCGGGCTCAAGCTCGGCGCGGCACGCGCAGGTGAAGTGATCGAAGCAGAGTTCGCGTTCGACTGCTGGCTCGGCCAGGAGCATTACTTCGTCTCCGTCGCCGCGCACAGCGCGGAAGGAGTGGCCTTCGATTGGATGGACGGCGTCATCTTCTTTCGCGTCGCCTGCCCCGTCGAGATGGAGGGCCTGGCGAACCTCAACGCACGCGCGAGCGCGCGACGCGTTGGACCGGACACGCGCGGCGACGCGCAACTAATGAGCGAGCCCGAAGCCTTGCGCGCCGATACGATCCTCAACTAATCCCCTTGAACGATTCGCACGAGATGACGAGCCCGGAGAAAGATACGGCGACGACGACACACGATGACTCGCGCGCGACACAGCCGCGCGTGTTCGCGCCGTTGCGCTTGCAGGTCGCGCTCGAACCGCGCGCGGACGCTCGCTACCGCGTCGATCAGTTGCTCGCCTTTCACGACCGCGCCTTCGTCGAGTCGGCTTACGCGGCGACGCTCGGTCGAGTGCCCACGCATGACGAGTTGTCCGCGACGCTCGCAGACCTGCGCGACGCGCGACGCGACAAGCGAGAGATCGTCGAAGACCTGATCGAGTCGGAAGAGGGCGCGCGTGTCGGGGCGCGCGCGCGCGTCGAGGGCGTCGAAGGGGCCGGTTGGAAGCGGAGAGCGCGAAGCCTGCCCGTGATCGGTTACTTGTGGCAGTTGCTCGCCGGGATCGCGCGCCTTCCGTTAGCGCAACGTCACCAGCGCGAGTTCGATGCTTACGTGCTCGCGCAGCAGCAGATCATCGTCGATCATCTCAACGAGAAGGGCCCGTTCGCGGAAGCCCTCGCAGCCATCTCGCTCCTCTCCGACGCGCTCGCCGGACTCGCCGCGCGACAGGCTGAGGCGCGCGACCACTTCGCCCGCCGCATGGATGCGCAGCAGGAGTTTTTAACGCAGGAGCAACATGCCATCGTCGAGGCGCAGAAAGTCGCGCTCGCCGAGATCGAGGGCCGGTTCGCGGACGCACTCTCGGCTCAAGCCGACGCGCTGGCGAAACTGTCCACGCGCATCGCGCAGATGCCCGTGCGCGACGAAGAAGAACAGCGCGCGTCGCCTGCCGGCACGCGCGCGCGAGATGGCGGCGACATGGAGACGAGATGAAGCGCGTCGCCGTCGTCACGCCGTGGTTCGGCGCGGGACTTCGCGGCGGCGCGGAGCTACAGGCGCGCGAACTCTCTCTGCGACTCGCCGCGCGCGCGCACAACGTTGAAGTCCTGACCACCTGTGCGCGCTCCTTCTTCGACGACTGGTCAGAAGATCACCACGCGCAAGGCGTCTCGATGGAAGAAGGTCTCACCGTCCGACGCTTCCGCGTTGACCCGCGCGACGCGCGCGCTTTCGACGAAGCCAACGCCGCGCTGCTCGCGCTCACAGATTCCGATCTGCAACTCGGCGTGAGGCCCGTCGCCGACGATGCGGCGCGCGCTTTCGTCGAACACAACATCAACTCGTCCGCGCTCGTCGAGTTCTTGCGTGAAGAGGGAGAGGCCTTCGACGCGATCATCTTCCTGCCATACCTCTACGGCACGACGCTGCGCGGTCTCGCAGCCGCGCGCGCACGCGCGCTCTTGCAGCCGTGCCTGCACGAAGAGGCTTACGCTTATCTGCCCGCCGTCGCCGACGCATTCCGGCGCGCGCGCCGCATCCTCTTCAACTCCGAAGGTGAACGCGAACTCGCGCTGCGTCTCTACGGGCCCGGCACGCACGCGCGCAGCCGCACAGTCGGCGAGGGCGTCGAGTTTGCGCCGCGAGTTGCTGGACTAAGCGACGGGCCGCACAACGACGATGGCCCGCTTGCGCGCGACGCGCTTCCCTCTGAGCTTCTTGGCGCGCGCTTCATTCTCTACCTCGGTCGGCGCGACGCAACGAAGAACATCGATCTCCTCGTGCGTGCGTTCCGTCGATTCAAAGCTGACTCTCCTTCCTCCGATCTCAAGCTCGTGCTCGCGGGCGAAGGGCCAGAGTCATTCGACTCACGCGACGCAGGCATCCTCGATCTCGGCGTCGTCTCTGAAGAGACGAAGTCGGCGTTGCTCCGCGCGGCGCGCGCGCTCTTCCAGCCGAGCCAACGCGAAAGTTTTTCGCGCGTGTTGATGGAGGCGTGGCTCTCTGCGCGCCCCGTCGCTGCGCATCGCGACTGCGCCGCGACCGCCGCATCGGTCGAGCGCGCGCGCGGTGGCTGGCTCGCCGCGACTGAAGAGGAGTGGGCGCGCGCGTTCGCTGTCGTCGAGACGGCGACCGATGAAGAGTTGAGCGAGATGGGAGCGCGCGGTCACGCCTACGCGCGCGAGCACGCCGACTGGGAGCGCGTGATTGATCGCTACGAGAAAGTCTTTAACGAGTTGGACGAAGACGAAAAAGATTTATACGAAACGGGCGAGGACGAAAAAAACTTCGATGCACCGAGCGGGGACGAAAAAAACTTTCGCGCGCGACGCCCGCAAGGCACGCATTCTTCGCAAGGCACGCATCTGCAAGGCGCACATCGCTCGATAGGTGCGACCGCTCTACTTTCCGGCCCGCGTGCTGTTCATCAACTTCTCCCCGACGCCGTCTCCGGCGACGCGATCACGAACCACGCTTTCTCGATCCGCGCGTGGCTGCGCGGCGCGGGATTCGAGTCGCGCATCTTCGCGAAGCGGCGCGAGAAAATTTTGGCGAGCGAAGTGGAATTGATCGACGAGTCCCTCATCGATCCATCGGCTGGTCTCATCTATCATCACTCCATCGGCTCGGACGTGACGGCGAAGGCCGTGGCCCACGCTGGCCCAAAGTGCCTCGTCTATCACAACGTCACGCCCGCCGAATTTTTCGCGCCCTATAGACCGGGCTTCGCGTGGTTGCTCGAAACGGGACGCGCTTCTTTGAATCGTCTCGCGCGCCACTTTTCCTGCTCGGTCGGCGACTCCGCGTTCAATGCGTCGGAACTCGAAGCGGCGGGCTTTCGCGCGCCCGGCGTGCTCCCGATCATTGTCGATCCAGACAGGTGGAATATCGCTTCGGACGAACGACTGATGAGAGAGTTGCAGGACGGCGCGACGAACCTGCTCTTCGTCGGACGCTGTGCGCCGAACAAGCGACAGGACGCGCTCGTCGAAATCTTCGCCGAGTACGTCAAGCACGATGTGCGCGCACGACTCTTCCTCGCGGGCGAGGGGCCCGACTCCGATCCGTTCGTGCGTCGCATCATCCAACGCGTCGAACAGTTCGGCCTCGCGCGCCGCGTTCACATCACCGGGCGCGTCTCCGATGCCGCGCTGCTGGCTTACTACCGCACGGCGCACCTATACTTGTCGCCGAGCGAGCATGAAGGCTTCGGCGTTCCCCTCGTCGAGTCGATGTGGTTCGACGTGCCCGTCGTCGCGCGTCGCGGCACGGCTGTCACTGAAACACTCGGCGAGGCCGGTCTGTTATATGAACCGGATGCTACACCAGCAGAGATCGCGCGACTCGCGCACGGGCTCGCGCGCGCGGATGCGAACTTGCGACGGTGCGTGATCGCAGCGCAGCGCGTGCGCCGCGAGGCTTTCACGCCCGCCGCGCTCAGCCCCGTCATCGATGCTCTCGTGCGACGCATGGAAACGACTCGCGCGCCGCGTGCCAAAGTCGCATGAGCGCGGGCGACGATCCGGCCACACACAAGACTTGAGTACGATCACAAACAGCACGACTGAAACAAGGACGACCGCGCGCGGCGTCGCGCAACGCATCACTGCGTCGGACGGCGGCGCACAGCGAGCGCCCGTGCTGGCCCTCGTCGTGCCCTGTCTCGATGAAGAGCCGGTCGTGCGCGAGACCGCCGCGCGACTCTCCGCGCTGCTCGAACGTTTGATCGATGCCGGCAAGATCGACGCGGAGAGCTTCATCTATTTTGTCGATGATGGCAGTCGCGATGGCACGTGGGCGGCAATCGAAGAGATGCACCGCGCGGGTGCGTTCGTCAAAGGCTTGCGACTCGCGCGCAACTTCGGCTCGCAGAACGCGCTGCTCGCAGGGATGCTCTCCGTGCGCGAGCGCGCCGATTGCGTCGTCACCATCGACGCGGACTTGCAACAGGACGAGCGGGCCGTCGAAACCTTTCTCGACGCACACGCGCGCGGCGCACAGATCGTTTACGGCGTGCGCCGCAACTTCGCGACCGATTCAATCGTGAAGCGCGTTGCGTCGTCCGCATTCTATAGCGTGATGCGTGTGATGGACTCGCGCATCATCAAGCATCACTCAGAGTACAGGCTCGTCTCGCGCAAGGCGCTCGATGCCGTCGCAGAGTATCCTGAATACAACGTCTTCCTGCGCGGCATCTTCGTCGATATCGGCTATCGCTCGGAGATCGTCACGTTCGACGTGCGTCGGCGCGAGGCGGGCCAGTCGAAGCACGGCCTGCGTAAGCTCGCGGGGCTTGCGCTCGACGGCGTCACGTCGTTCAGCGTCGTGCCGCTTCGCGTCGTCACGGCGTTTGGCGCGCTCGTCTTCCTCTTCAGTGGCGTGATGACGCTCTACTATCTTTATGAACGCGTGCGCGGCAACGCGCCGCCGGGCTGGGCCCCCTCCGTCATCCCCGTCTATTTTCTCGGCGGCGTACAGATCATGTCGCTCGGTCTGGTCGGCGAGTACGTCGGCAAGATTTACAAAGAGGTCAAGGCACGCCCGCGCTACATTAAGGACGAGGAGTTGTTCTGACCCGCTCACCACATCGGAAGAAAATTATGCGAGCGAAGATCACTCATGCGAGTAGCGCACGACTCTCGCCATCCCGAAGAATCCACGCATGAAGATCGGCATACTCGGCGCGGGCGTCGCTGGCTTAGCGAGCGCACACTTCCTAAAAAACTCTTTCCCCGATCTTCAGGTTCACGAGGCGACACTTGAAGTCGGCGGTCTCGCGCGAAGTTTCAAGTGGCACGGCTTCGACTGCGACATCGCCCCGCACAGACTCTACACACAAGACACGGAACTACTCGCCGAGCTACTCGCGCTCGTGCCGATGGCCCGCGTGCGCCGCCGCAGTAGCATCTATCTTCAAGGCAAGTGGATTCGCGATCCGGTCAACGCCGCCGAGATGGTCTTCAAGTTCTTCCCACGCAAGAGCGCGCGCATCGTCTGGAGCTATCTCTTCCGACGCGATCACGGCGATGCGAGTTTTGAATCTCTCGTGCTCACGCGCTTCGGCGCGGGGCTTAACGAGATGTTCTTCAAGCCCTACTCGGAAAAACTTTTCGGTATTCCCGCGAATGAAATTTCCGCCGAGTGGGGTCGGCGCAAGATTCGCGTCGCCGGACTTCGCGACATGGTGCGCCGCGAGTCGAAGCTCTACTTCAAAGAGTTCTACTATCCGAAGCGCGGAGGCTACGGGGCGATCACGCAGAGACTTTATGAAGAGGTCGAAGATTCGGTGCGACTCGACTCGCGCCTCGTCTCTGTTAGCCGCGACGAGGCGACGAACAGGTACGCGTGCCGCTTCACGAACGCTGTGGGCCATAGTCACGCCGAAGAGTTCGACGCGCTCGTCACGTCGCTCCCGCTCAATTCGTTCGCGCGACTCTTCGGTCTTGAGTTGAGCTTGCGCTTCCGGCCCGCGCGCATCACGTATCTTCTCATCGACCGTGATCATGTGACCGACAATCACTGGTTCTACTTCGCCGACCGCGACTTCATCTTGAACCGCGTCGCCGAGTTCAAGAACTTCGTCGGCGCGGACACGCTCCCCGACGGTCGCACCGTCCTCTGCTGTGAAGTGACGGACGTGGCGCGCTATTCGCCGGAGCGCGTCGTCAGTGAGTTGGCCGAGACCGGAATCATCAGGCCCTCAGACGTGCTCGACACGAAAGTGATCGAAATCCCGAACGCTTACCCGATCTATGATCGCGTCTATGAAGCAGAGATGAGCCGCGCACGCGACTTCTTCGCCGCGCACACGAACATCCAGCACGTCGGGCGGCACGCACAGTTCGCGCACAAAGACATCGACGAGATTTTCGACGAAGCCAAACGTCTCGCACTCGGCATCATCGCTCAACACGCGACCGAAGAGCGCGCCTGATGCGCCCGCCGAAGCCGAGCCCGACGAGAAACGCGAGTGTCAACGCAGAGATGATCGCGCCGTTGCGCGCGGCGGGCGCGCGGTAACGCATCTCGACCCGATGATGGCCCGCAGGCACGAAGACGCCGCGCAGCAGAAAATCTGTCAAACGTATCCGCTCCGCACGACCGTCAACGCTCGCTTCCCAACCCGGATAAAAAATCTCGCTCACGACGAGCAGAGAATCCCTGTCAGCGTTCGTCTCGATGCTCAAACGATTCGGCTCATACTCGACGACGCGCGCCGCCGCGTCAGCCGCAAGCTCGCCGCCCGCGAAATGTGGCAACTCCGTCGGCGCATCTTCAACAAGCGCGGTGCGTCGCGGATCGAAGGGCGCATCGTCAGTGTGTTCATCTCGCTCGCCGCGTATGCGTCGCAGAGCCTCTTCGCCGTCAACCGGAATGACTTCATTGACAAGCCAAGCGCGCGGGCACGCACGCAAATTTCGCAAGACCCACACGCCGCCGCTCTCGTAAGCCAACTGCCAGCGCGTCGCGTCGAGAGATGCAAGGGCTTCAGCGCGCGCGCGCGCGTCCGTCTGCTCAACCGGATTGGTCGAGAGATTTGCGAACGTGACGACGAATGAAGTGTTCAGCAGATCGAGCACGCGCGAGCGCGGCGCGAACAGAGTCGGATCGGGCGGGCCCCTCAGGCCATAGCGCGGGTTGACGCCGTCTGCTCCCGCGTTGCCGAGCGCGCGGCTGTAGCGTTCGAGGATCAACTGATCGTAGCCCGCGACGTTGTGCAGCCCGCGCGTCGCCGTCATGTTCGGCAGATCGACGGGCGGCGGCGTCCAATAGCCGACGACGAACAGGTTGACGCGCGTATAGACGCGATTCTCTGCGGGCGCGTACTGCGCGAGCCAGCGCGAAACGGGCGGCGCGTCCGTGAATGCTGCGACTGTCCGCGCGTAGGGGAACCACACGTGCGCTTGCAGGATTTGCGGCTCGACATAAAACGAGATCGCCACCGCGAACGCGAGCAACGCGCCGCGCGTGCGCCGGGGGGCCACCTTCAGCGCGCGCCAGATCAAGAGCACGACGCAGCACGTGAACGCGAGTTTCCAGACGAGGTAGCGCGACTCGGCGAGCGCGGGGATCAAGCCGGAGTCGAGCCCGTAGTTCGACGCGAGCGGACGCACGACTGCATCGCGCCACCAGAGCAGCGCGACGGCGGCGCACGCGACGGCGAGAAGCGAAGCGACGACGATCTCGCGCACACTCGCATGATTCTTCGTCGCATCATCGACGCGCGCGCTCAGATGATCTTTCGTCACACCTGCGCGTTCGCGCGCGGCGAAAGTCGTCAGCGCGTCCCATCCGTAAGCGGCGAGGATGCCGAGGGCGAACGTCCACTCGAAGGCGTGGCGCGAAGGATAGCGGAAGAGATTAAGGATGGGGACGTGATAGAGCAGACGGTAGAGCGGCGTCGAATCGCCGAGCATGAGCAGCCATGCGAACGTCGCCGCGCCGAGCCAGAAGAAGATGCGTGCGTGTCTTCGCGGCTCGCGCGCGGCGTGAATGATTGCCATGAGGGCCAGCAGAGCCGCGAGCGGCGCGACGTAAGTCGAGACCTCTATGTAGTGATAGACGGGCGCGAGAAACGAGCGCAGTGTCTCGACAGGAGTGAACGAGCCGGAGACGAACGTCTCGTAGAGCAAACGGCTGCGCACGCTGCGACGCGCGGCGCGCGCCGACTCCAAAATCTGAAACGCCGCGACACCGGCCGACAAAAAGATCGCGCCGCACGCTACCGCAAGCGGACGCCAGCGCGTCCATGCGATCCAACTGAGAACGTCATTGCTAAGTCGCGCGGCGTCGTTCCCGCGCGCATCGTCGCTTCGAGTTACATCATCGCTTCCGTACGCGTCATCGCTTCGAGATAAGTTGTCGCTCGCGTGCGCGTCGTCGCTTGGTTGCGTCGCGTCGTTGATATCTCGCGACGCGTCGTCGCGCGGGCGGAAGATCGAGACGAAGGCTGCGTAGGCGAGCGCGGCCATGCCGACCAACAGGAAAGCCTGCGCCTGACCCGCGAGCACGGACATCGCGTAAGCTGCGGTCGCGCCGAGCAGGCAGCGCGTGAAGCTGCCGCGTCGCGCTCGCTCGATTGCCAAGAGGAAGAGCGGCAGCCACATTTCCGGGTTCGCCATCAAGCCGAGCCCGCCGAGCTTGCTGCACAGGCCCCCGCCGTAAGTGAAGGCGAGCGCAGCGACGAGCGAGGCGGCCCGACTCCTGCCGATCTCTCGCGCATAAAAATATGTGAAAGCGGGTGCGAGCAGGAACGGCGCGAGCACCACGATCTGTTCGGCCCAACGACCGGGAAGAAAAAGATAGCCCCACGTCAGAGGGTAGCCGAGCGAGACCTGCGCCATCGAGAGCAACGGGTAGCCGGAGAAGACATGAGGCGTCCAGAGCGGCAGCTCGCCGCGCCTGATCATTGCCCACGCGACCGTGCGCAACGGGTACGACTGGTAGAAGGCATCGCCCGCGACGAGAAATTTTCCCTGAAGCAGCGTCGGCGCAAAGAAGGCGACGAAGAAGATGATGATGAGCGCGAGCGCAGACGCATCCGCGCGCCGCGATTTTAGTCGCACCTTTAGTCGTCTGCTCTGCGAGATAATTTTCACTTCTCTTCGCCGCGCGCCGGTCTCTTGCTATCCTAGCCCCTTGTCGAAGCACGACAGCGCGTCAAGTTGTCGCGCGCACGTTTCGCGAGTCAACAAGTTCTTACTCGAAGATCATAGACCGTTCAACTTTTTTCGAGACGCACACGGATGAATCTCTTCTCACGGGCAAGGGGCCACGCAGAGACGCGCGCGATCCTCTTCGGCGCGTTGGCCCTTCTCGCGTGGGGCGCGGCTGGCGTGAGGGCCGCGCAGGTCTTCGCCCCTGATAGCATCTACGTGCAGCCCTTCAACTCCGATAGCGCGCTACCCGTGCTGATGGCCGACGACCCCATCATCGATCCTTTCCGCACATACATCTACGGTCAGGATCAGATCGGCGCGTATCCCTTCATCCTCTGCCAGCTTGTTCATAATACGACCGGCTTCGTCTGGACGGACGTGAGCGTCTTCCTGCTGCAAGTCGCGTGGCTCTTTCTCGGCGTGCTGGCCGTCGCCGCGCTCGGCAGGCCCACGCGCTTCGTCGCGCCCGCGCTCTTCCTCATGGTCTTGTGCCTGCACCCGACCGTGGGCCATTACGTCTTCGTCCTCAATCAGCGTTACAGTTGGCAGCTCACGCCGCTCCTCTTCGCGTGGTGGAGTTATCGTGGACTCTGCGCGCGACTCTTTGCCACATCCGCCGCGCTCAAGACGACGGCCCTCCGGTCGCTCTCATCTTTCATCTTTTCTCTTCTTGCCATCTGGTCTTCGCCCTTGAGCGCGCCGATGCTCCTCGTCTTCCTCGCGCTCGAAGTCGCGCGCGCGCGCATCAACGCGACCGATGCAGAGAGCGCGCAATCGACAGACGAAACGCACGCGCTCGATTACACGCGCGAGCGCGTGCGGTTCACGCTCACTCGACTGCTCGCGTGCGCGCTCCCGCTCGCGGCGGGCACGGTCGCGGAACAACTGCTCAAAGCGAACTATCACCGGCACGCGCTCAAACACTTCGGCACGGACTTTCACACGCCGACGCAAGTTGACTGGGGCCACTTCTCCACAAACCTACATGTACAGCTCGCAAACCTCATAGCCGCGCCGCTCTGGTGGCTCGTCGTGCCCGCCATCGTCGTCTCGCCGTTCGTCATCACTCTCTTGATCCGCCGACTCATCAACGGCAACGCACACGACTCATCAAATTTGTTAAGTGCAGGCGCGCGACTCGATGCCTCTGTGCTCATGCTCGGCAGTCTCTCCGTCGCGCTCATCAACTTTGCAAGCGCAGTCGTCTTTCTCTGGATCAGGTTGAACCTCTACGGTGGTCGCTATCTCGCGCTCACGCATCTCTTCGGCGCGTTCGCAGGACTCTCCGCGCTCCTTCTTCTCTTCACGCTGCCCGCGCGTGCTTACGCTGCGCGTCGCGTTGTCTTTCCCGGCGTCGCCATCGCGTGTGCGCTCGTGCTCGCGCTCAAGTTCCCACTCGTCGCGAAGAATCCCGAATATGAAAACTTGAAAGAGATCGCGGCGGGGATCGCCGCGCGAAATCCACGCGCGGTTCTCCTCGGCGGCTACTGGGACACTTACGTCTTCGCCGCGCTCCGGCCCTCGGACGCGCTGACGCCCGTCCCTTCCGAAGATCAACTCGTGCGCACGCCGTGGACGCCGCGCTCGCTGCGCGACTCTACGGAAGTCGTCGTCGTGCATCACTACTTCCCATATTCCGGCGGCATGGAAGTGCCCGCGCCCTACACCACCTTCGGCGACGGCCGCGATCCGCCGCACTTCATTAAACAGCACGGCGCGACGCTGCGCCTCGACACGCCACGCTGGTATGAACACGGCGGCTACATCTTCACGCTCTACCGCAACGTGAGCGACGCAAGCGCGCGTTAAACGACGAAGAAGATGTCGCGCCCACACTGCGCGCACTTCGCACTTGATCGTCAGCACGCGTCCGCTCGCAGCTCAGCCTTGCAGTTCAAACTTTTTTCGCAGTATGACGGTCATCGAGCCGGAGTTGACATAGATGGGCAGTGCGCCCGCGCCCAAGCGACGCACGATGCGAGAGAGCGCGCCACCGAGCGGGCGGCTCAACGTCCTTATGCGCTCTGCCAGAAAATCGAGCGAGCAGTATTGCCCTTCGGGTCGCACGAGGGCCACCTCGAAGAGCGGGCTCGTTATGTGCCGCAGCGTCTCCGGCGTGTAGTAGAAGACGTGCTCGGGAATTTTGTAGGAGACCCAGTTTCTGCGCGAGACGCGCGCGAGCAGGCTACGTCGATTTGGAGTTGTGATGACGATGATGCCATCGTCCTTAGTCGCAGCGTGCAGCGCGCTCAGAAACTCGCGCGGATGATAGACATGCTCGAAGAGATCGAACATCGTCACCACGTCGAAGAATTTGTCGGGAAAGAGATCGCGCGCGAGGAAGCCGCGACTGACCTTGCGGGGGAATCGCGCGCGGCAATGCTCGACAGCGAAGTTGGAACAGTCCAACCCGTGCGCGTCGTAGCCTTCGCGTTGCGCAACATTGAGGAAGTAACCGAGGCCGCACCCGATGTCGAGCAGCCGGCCCGAAGGCTTAAAGCGACGGATCAATCTCAAGCGACGCGCGAAAGTCTTCTCGTAGAGCAATCGATCACGTTCGTAATTGTCGTAGCCGATCTCGTGCGCGCCCGTGAAATACTCCCCCTCGTAAAGCCCCGTCAGTTTCTCCTCGTGCAGTCGCGGGTTCAGACGCACCAGACCGCACACCGGGCAACGGCACACGTTGAAGTGATCGAACTCATACAAAGACTCATCGCCCGCCGCGCTGCAACCGTTGGGACAGACGGATTCTTCGAGCGAGACTTGCGTGAGCGTGTCGCCGCGCGGCGGCGTCTGTTCGTGAGACCGGCTGCGCGTTTGGACGGATTTGTGATCGGAGTCAGGCACGCTCTTTAACAAGGATGATATAAATTACGACACGGGCCGGGGCTGAATGAGTCTTACAGCCAAACGGGCCTGATTCACAGCTTTGCCGATTCAGTCCCCAAACCTATACTCTACAAGCACCCACTGCTAAAACCTACGCCGGACTTTTTTCGCTCTGCAATAACGCCGCGACTGCGCGCCTTGATTCGTGAACGGATGGAACTCGCCGCATGGCAGAACCGCACGCACCGACGAGAGTACGCTCATTCGGTCTTCTTGGGCCGGACGCGACGCGAGACGCGCTCATACACGCGCTCGTCGTGCCGCTTCTCTTCGCGCTGCTCTTCACCATCTTCTTCTCGCCCGTCGTCTTCACGGGCCGACTGCTCGCGCCCGGCGACGGCACACATTTTTTCGTCCCGAACTTCTATAGCCCGCGCGTGTGGTGGGATGTGCTCGTCTGGGTCGGCACGCCGCGCTTCGCAGACCCTTCGGCGATGTTCTGGTATCCGCCGCATCTCGTCTGTCGTCTGCTGCCGCAGGGATGGAACATCTTCATGCTCTCGGCATACGTCGTCGCCGCGAGCGCGACATACGGCTACGTCTATGGCCTCACGCGCTCACGCTTCAGCGCAGCCGTCTCCGGCACAACTTACGCGCTCTGCGGTTTCATGATCGCCCACTCGGTTCATGCATCGATGATTCACGCTGCCGCGTGGCTGCCGCTCTTCGTCTGGTCGCTCGAAGAGTTGCGACGCTTCGATGGGCTAAGAGAGAAAGTGTGGTTCGTCGTCGGCGCGCTCTCCATCGCGCTCTGCGCGCTCGCGGGCCACCCGCAAATCTTTCTCTACACGCTCGCGCTCGGCGGCGCACTCGCCATCTTTCGCGCTCGCGGCGCAACGTCCGGCGCGTCGCGTTATCTCGCGCTCTGTGCCGCGCTCGTCGTCATCGGCGCGTGCCTCGCTGCCGTTCAACTCGCGCCGACCGTGGAACTCTCTCGACTAACGCCGCGCGCCGCGATCAACTTCGAGTCGTTCACGGCTTATCAACTTCCCCTTCGTCAACTGCCGACCTTCATCTTCCCGCTCGTGTTCGGCGGCGCGCCACACACGTCTTACGCGCTGCCCTACTTCGGCGCGTGGGGATCGGAAGGCGGCGGCTGGAACGCAAGCGAGGTGACGGGCTACGTCGGCCTTTTGCCATTGCTGCTCGCCGCCATCGCCGTCGTCTCGCGTCATAAACAACGCCTCGTGCTTATCTGGTTGGGCGTCGCGGCGGTCGCGCTCATTCTCGCGCTGGGAAGCGGCGTTCCGCTCGCACGCATCACGTATCACCTGCCGCTCTTCAACAAATTTCGCGCCCCCGCGCGACACCTGCTCGAACTCTCATTCGCCGTGAGCGTGCTCTCAGGCCTCGGCATCAACGCGATCACGCGCGGCGTTGTGACAACGCGACAGATCAAGCGCGTCATCATCTGCGCTTTCGCCCTCGCGCTCTTCACACTTCTCGCGCTCGCCCTCGCGCGCGGATGGTTCGACGCGCAGGCCCGCGCTATCGTCGGCCATGCTGTGAGCCTCGCGCCGTGGAAGAATCCCGCGACTGGCGTGCCGCTCTTCGTGTTGCTCGCATCATCCGTCGTGATGCTCTGTTGGTCGCGACGCACGACATCACGCGCACGCGCCGTCGCTCTCTTCGTCGTTCTTATCTTCGACATGGGCAGTCTCGGTTGGTTCTCCGAGTGGCGCGTTGCTTCGCCCACGTTCGCCGAGTTTGTGCCGCCGCCCGCAGCCGCGCGCCTGCGCGACGCCCTCACACAATCCGGGCAGCGCGTGCTCGCCGTGCGCGGCGGGCTCGGCGCAAACGACGAAGGGCCGCCCGAACAGTCGCGACTCTGGAAGATTCCGAGCGCGGGTGGCTATGGGCCACTCATGCTCGCGCGCATGAGCCGTCTGCTCGCGATGCTCCCGCACGGCGCGGTCGCGAACAACTGGGCGGACAACTCTGATCGCAGTCTCGACTTGGCGGCGGTGCGCTACGTCACCCTGCCTCGCGACGATGCGCCGACCGACGATGCGAAGATGAGCGATACTACGCGAGCGACCGATCCGAGCGCGCTCGACTCACAACGAATGGGCCCGCCCGGCGATGTCATCCTTTGGGGCGACGATCTCAACATCGTGCTCGGCAAAGGCTGCAACGCCGCGCGCGAGAGCGAGAGTTTCACTTTGCCCGCGCACGCGCGCGCCACGCATCTCGCATTCGTCACGCAACTCGCCTGCGCGGATCAGATCGCCGACGGCGCGCACGTCCTCTCCATCACGCTGCGAGATGAGGCCGGCCACACGTCTGAGCTAAAACTCGACGCGGGCCGTGACACCTCCGAGTGGGCTTACGACTGCGCCGACGTGCGCGCGCGCGTGCGCCACTCGCGTGCGCCAGTCTTCAGCACCTACACAACCGACCGGCCACCCGCGCCCTGCGCCGGTCACGACTACGCGAGCGAGATCGCGACACGCGCACCCTTCGAGATCAAAACTATTGAGCTGCGCTGGACAGGCGACAATGGCTCGCTCTCGATCAAAAAGCTCTCCATAGTTGATCGTGAGCGCAACCTCTCTAGTCCTGTCACTGCGGCGTCCGCCGCGCTCGGCGATGCGACGCGCTGGCGTCTAGCCGAAGAGACGAACGGCACGCGCGTTTACGAGAACCTGCGCGCGCAGCCACGCGCGTGGCTCGCGAGTGAAGTATTGACCATCGCGCCCGACGACGCGCTCAAAGCGATCAAAACTTCGCGACTCCCCGACGGTGGCCTCTTCGATCCCGCACGCACCGCACTCGTCGAAGAGCCGCAGAATTTTTCAACCGCAAACGACGGCACACAGTCGCAGAGCGCGGACGCATCAACACGAGACGATGATGTGCGGGCACAGGGCGCGGCGCGGATCGTTGAAGAGTCTGATTGGAAGATGGAAGTTCGCACCGAGTCTGCGTCGCCGTCGTTCCTCGTCTTGAGCGACGCATATTATCCGGGCTGGCACGCGAGCGTTGACGGTCAGGAGTCGCACGTCTATCAAACCGACTACGCGATGCGCGGAGTCCACATGACGGCGGGCGCACACGTCGTTCGATTCGGGTTGCGTCCGCGCAGTTTCCGCGTCGGCTTGATTGTGAGCCTCTGCGCGCTCGCCGTGCTCGCGCTCTTCTCCGCGCCCTTCAACCCGCTCTGGAAGATCGGCGGCGCGACGACGAAAGAAGCGCGGCGATGAAAGAAGGCCCGCCGACGAGAGAGCGCAACGACGCTGCGACCGCGACGCCGCAGCCAGCACGCGAACACGCGCGCGCGTTGTCGCACGCGGACACGCGCGTGGGCCACCACCGTCGCGCCGCGCTGCACGCAGTCGCAGTTCTAGGGTTCTACACACTCGTCTTCACCATCTTCTTCTCACCCGTCATCTTCTCTCAACACATACTCGCGCCGGGCGATGGCTTCAACTTCCACGCGCCGTTCTTCTACGCCGGGCGCACGCTCTGGCAGCCACTTTTGTGGGGCGGCTACCCGCTCGCCGCAGACCCGCAGGCGATGGCCTTCTATCCGGTCGCCCTCCTCTTCTCACTCGTGCCGCGCTCATACGACGCCTTCGTCGTCTCGGCTTACGTGCTCGCTGCCGCCTTCGCCTACGGCTATGCATTCCGACTCACGCGATCAACTTTCGCCGCGCTTGCTGGCGGACTCATCTACGGGATGTGCGGCTTCCTCTCGGCGCAACTCGGCCACGTCTCGCTCGTGCACACGGCGGCTTGGGCCCCGGCCATCTTCTGGTCGCTCGAAGAATTGCGCCGGCGCGTGTCCGCGTTCTGGTTCGCAGCGTGCGCGTGCGGGGTCGCCTGCGCCGGACTCGCCGGCCACTTCCAGATTTTCACTTACGCGCTCGGTCTCGCGCTGCTCTACACGCTTGCGCTCGGAGGACTGACTAATGCGCGTGGCCTGCGACGCATCGCGTTGATGCTCTCATCGCTCGCGCTCGGCGTCGCCGCGTGTGCCGTTCAACTGCTCCCGACGTATGAACTCACACAGCAGGGCCAGCGCGTCCGCATGAGCTTCGCCGAGTTCGTCTCGTTCTCTCTGCCGCCGCGCCATCTCGTGCGTCTGCTCTTTCCCTACGCCTTCGGCGGCTCGCCCGGAAGTTTCTACGCGACTCCTTACTTCGACCTCTGGGGGCCACCTCTGGGCGGCTGGGGCGCGACCGAACTTGCGATCTACGTCGGCGTGCTGCCGCTCGTGCTCGCTCTTGTAGGGCTCTCCGCGCACAGGCGCGAGCGCGTCGCTTGGTTCTGGGCCGGCGCGTTTCTGCTCGCGCTCGCGCTCTCGGCAGGCGATGCGCTGCCGCTCGCGCGCTTCGTCTTTCACCTGCCCGCCTACGACAAGTTTCGCGTGCCCGCGCGCCACTTGTTTGAGCTGGCCCTTGCCGCGAGCGCGCTCGCGAGCCTCGGCATCGCGGCCATCGAGAGACGAATCGCGGACGCGCGACTGATACAACGCACGCTCATCATCGCGTGTGTCGCTTTCGCGCTCGGACTCTGCGCGCTCGTCGCGCTGACAGGCACGCTGCGCGACGGGGCGACGCGCGCTGGCGTCGTGAACTTGAGTTTCGCGCCGTGGCACAATCCGGCGACGCTCGCACCTTTAGTCGTCTTCATCGTCGGCGCTGTTGCGCTCATCTTCTGGTCGCGATGCACAGCGTCGAACGTGCGGCGTGCGCTGCTCCTCGTCGCGATAGTCTTCGACCTCGCGAGCTTCGGCTGGTTCTATGAGTGGCGTTTCACCTCGCCCGACGCAAGCATGCTCACGCCGCCCGCGAGCGCGACGCGCCTCGCACAACTCTTGCGCGACACGCATCAACGAATGCTCCCCACGCGCGGCGTGCTCACTCCGCGCGAAGGCTCGCCGCCGAATGTCTCCGCGCTCTGGAGAGTTCCGAGCGCGTCCGGCTACAGCGCGCTTATCCTCGCGCGCACGGGCCGCCTGCTCGACATGACGAACGACGGGGGCGTCGCCGCCGACTGGCAGAGCGCGACCGACCGCAGCCTCGATCTCTTCGCCGTCCGCTACGTCGCCGCGCCGCGCGACGAGAGCGAGTCGCAATCCGACGGCTCACCAACAAGTGACTCGCTGGCCCGTCGCTCGCAAGCCAATGGCCCTCCGTGGATCGTCTCGCAAGGCATCGCGTGGAGCAGGTCCGATCTCAACATCGCGCTCGGCAAGGGCTGCGACGCCGCGCGCTCTAACGCGGCGGAGTTCACGCTGACCCTCCCTGCGCGCGCGGACTCCGTCGCGCTCGTCACCGCGCTCGCCTGCTCGTCAGCGATCAAAGACGATGCGCCCGTCCTTCGCATCACCGCGACTGACGAGCACGGCGATGCGCAGACGCAAACCCTGCGCGCGGGCGTGGACACTTCCGAGTGGGCGCACGACTGTGCCGATGTGCTGCCCACGATCTCGCACCGGCGCGCGCAGGTCTTCGGGAGCTTCACGGTCGAGCGCGGCGCGGGGCAGTGCGAGGGCCACTCTTATGTCGCGCGCCTGCGCTTGCGAAGCGCGCTCGACATCAAGAGTCTGCGTCTCGAATGGATCGGCGGCAGTGGATCGGTTGACGTGAAGAAGATCGGTTTGATTGATGAGACTTCGTCGCACGCGACTCCGGTTCTCGCCTCCGAGCACGCCGTCGATCCGTCGCGTTGGCGTCGCGTTGAAGACACGGGCGGCGTGAGTCTCTACGAGAACCTGCGCGCGCGTCCCCGCGCGTGGCTCGTCGATGAAGTGCTCACGCTCGCGCCCGACGACGCGCTCAAGTCGATTAAAACTTCGCGCCTGCCCGACGGTCGCACATTCGATCCCGCGCGCACCGCGCTCGTCGAAGAGTCCGCAAGCGAGATCAACTCTTCGACGAGCGGGCCCCCTTCAACGACGGGTGCGACGCCTGATGCAGCAATGGATGCGTCGCCCGTCGCGGCGAACGCGACGGGCGCGGCCAGTGTCGTCTCAATCGTGCGCGAGACGGACACCGCGCTGAGTCTGCGCGCGAGCGCGAACGCGGATGCGTTCCTCGTCTTGAGTGATGTTTATTATCCGGGCTGGCGTGCGACTGTGGACAATCGAGAGGCGCGCATCTATCAGACCGACTACGCGCTGCGCGGCGTGCGCGTGCCCGCAGGTGATCACGCGGTTGAGTTCACGTATGCGCCGCGTAGTCTCCGCATCGGCGCATTCGTGTCCGCGCTTTCAATGTTCGCCGTCGCGTTCGTTGCCCTTTCACTCGCACGACGCGAACGCACGCGCACGCGTGACGACGAAGAGTCGAGCGCGGGCGAGCGTTGATGAAGCATCGATTCTATCTGTCGCTCTCGCCGTTTCGCGTGATGAGGTAGTTGCCGCAGACGAGCGCGTCGAGCGCGGTCGCGAGAAAAGTCTCGACCGCCTCCGACGGCGTGTTGACGATGGGCTGGCCCTTGACGTTGAAAGAAGTGTTGAGGACGACGGGCACGCTGGTCAACTCGCTGAAAATTTTGATCAACTTCCAGTAGAGCGGCGAGGTCTCGCGCTCGACCGTCTGCACGCGCGCCGTGCCATCGACGTGCGTGACGGCGGGGATAACTTCTCTCTTGTCTGCGCGCACGGGGCAGACGCGCGTCATGAAATAGTTTCCGCGCGCGTCGTCGAAATATTCCGGGGCGCGCTCCGCGAGAACGGAGGGCGCGAAGGGGCGGAAGGGTTCGCGGAATTTGATGCGCGCGTTGACCGTCTCTTTCATCTCCGCGCGGCGCGGGTCTGCGAGAATCGAGCGATTGCCGAGCGCGCGCTGACCAAACTCCATCCGGCCCTGAAACCAGCCGACGATCTTTCCTTCCGCGACGAGACGCGCAGCCTCACTCGCCGGATCGTTAACTGCGCGCGCGTTGAGCCCGCGCCCGTTGATCGCTTCGAGCGTTTGTGCGTCGTCGTATTCGGGCCCCAGCGCGGCGGTCTTTAGCTCTGCGCGTTCGAGTGTGCCTGTCATTTTCAGGTGCGCGAGGTAGGCCGCGCCGAGCGCGACGCCCGCGTCCGAAGCGCAGGGCGGGACGTAGAGTTCATCGACGACGCCTTCCGCGAGAAGTCGCCCGTTCGCCAGAGAGTTCATCGCCACGCCGCCCGCGAGACAAAGTTTGCGCTCGCCAGTCGCTTCGACGACGCGGCGCGCGAGGTGCGAGACGATGCGTTCGAGTTGACGTTGCGCCGATGCCGCTACGTCGCGATAGCGCTGCGGCACGTAGCCGTCGGTGTTCGTGAGCGGCGGGCCGAAGCGTTCTATGAGTTTGCGCGAGTAGCGCGGCGGGCGCGCGCTCTGAAAGTTGAAGTAAGAGAGATCGACATGATAGCCGCGCGGCGTCTCGTGGAAAATCTCTGACATCTCTCGCAGGTAGCGCGGCTCGCCGTAAGCCGCGAGCCCCATCACCTTGTACTCGTCGGCGAAGGGCTCGAAGCCGAGATACTCCGTGAAGGCCGAATAGACGTGACCGAGCGATTGGGGCCAGTCGATGCTCTGGCCCGCGTCGATGCGCGTGCCCGCGCCTTTGCCCCACCAAGCGGATTCCCAATCGCCCGCACCGTCGAGCGTGAGGATCGCAGCCGTATCAAAAGGTGATGCGAAGAACGTGCTCGCGGCGTGACAGAGATGGTGATTGAAGCGGAAGACTTTTCCGTCGTAGCCGATGCGCTGGCGCAGGTCGCGCTCGATGCCGTTCATCTTGCGCGAGAGTCGCCAGCCGGAGTTGATGAGCGCGGCGGATAAGGGGAAGCGGCGCGCGGCGTAAGCAGCTTTCGCGAAGAGGCGTCGGCGCGGATCGAAGCCGTAGCCGACTGCGATGAGATCAGTTGCGCTGATGCCCGCTTGGCGGAGACAGAAGTCGATTGAGCGCGCGGGGAAGTCCGCGTCGAACTTGCGACGCGAGAAACGTTCCTCTTCAGCCGCAGCGACGACGCGACCCGACTCGACGACGACAGCCGCCGATTCGTGCCGCCCGTAGCAGATGATGCCCAGTGCGTAGCTCATCAAGAAGATTAGTTGCGGATGAAACGGAGAAGAAGAACTTAATCTCAAATGCCGGATCGCAGATTTCAGATCGACAATTCTCTTCAATGGCGACGACGCAGGCGCGCAAGCCATGGCTGCGCCTTGAGTCTGAGGAAGCCGACGATGCACATGCGCGCGAGCAGCCAGCCGTGACGAAGCACGCGCACCTTCGACTCGCCCGCCGTTCGTCTTTGATAGCGAACGGGCAGCTCCGTAATTTTGAGTTTGAGTCGCGCTGCGCCGAAGAGAAGATCGAAGTCGCCGAAGGGATCGAAGTCGCCGAAGTGCGAGCGCGCGGCGACGATGCGTTCGTAGTCTGCGCGGCGCAAAACTTTCGTGCCGCAGAGCGTGTCCTTGATGCGCTGTGAGAGCAGCCACGTGAAGAGCCAACTGAAGAACTTGTTGCCGAGAAAGTTCAGAGACTTCATCGATTGATCGGCGAGCGGATAGACGAGCCGCGTGCCGTTGATCAACTGGCCCTTGCCGCTCGCTATCGCGTCGTAGAACTTCGGCAAGTCTTCGGGCGGCACGGTCAGGTCTGCATCGAGGATCATCAGCACATCGCCCTCTGCGGCGGCGAAGCCTTTCCGCACGGCGTCGCCCTTGCCCAATTTCAACATCAGGTTCGCGGCTCGCGTCTCACGCGTCTCACCGCCATCACGACTCGTCGCATCATCATCTTCACGCCGCGTCTCGCCGCGCGGGACTTGATGGATGAGCTTGATCTCTTTGACGCCGCGCCAGCGTTCGATCTCGCGCTCGATCTCTTCAACCGTGCCGTCGGTCGAATCGCCATCGACGAAGACGATCTCTGTGCGCGCGCCCATCGAAGGCACGCGCGCGACGCACGCGGCGATGTTGCCAGCCTCGTTGCGACAGGGCACGACGACCGAGACGACGTGTGATTGTGCTCGTGTCGGCGTCGCGTCTATCTCTCCGCCGGTCACAACGCCGCGCGCTTCGCGACTCGCTGCTTCTCGATCCATCGCGGCATCGCGCGTCGCTTCATCGTTCGTCGCCGGCCGCAGGACGAAGAAGTTGAGCAGGCCGAAGTGAGAGAGGAGGCGATTGTGTTGCGGCAGACGATTGAGCCATTCACCGACGACGGGCACGCGCGCGGGGACAAGCAGGCGCGTGAATGATTGTTCGATGCGGAAGTCAGCGAGGCGAAAAAGATTTTCGAGATCGCCGACGCCGAGCCAGTTCTGCGCGGGCTGCGGCATCTTGAGACCGAGGCGTTCGGCTGCGGCGAGCAAGGGTTGCCAGAGGAAGTTGTAGGTCGTGACGACGACGCGCGTCTCTGGGTTGCAGACGTGGTGCAGGTTGCGCAAGGTCTGCCACACGTCTGTTAGATGGCCGACCAAGTCGGACATGATGACGTAGTCGAACGTGCGCGCGAGCGGCAGTTGCTCGGCGTCGGCTTGAATGAAATTCAACTGCGGGTGCTTGCGACGTGCAAGCTCGCTCATGCGAAGACTGAGATCGACGCCGACGCCCTCGCGCGGTCGGACTGAGGCGAGTAGATGGCCCGTGCCGCTGCCGAGTTCGAGGACTGACTTGCCCGCAGGGATGACGGCGCGGCACAGCGCGGCGACGGTCTCGTGATAGTAGTTGTTGCGCGCGCGCCACTCGTCGCGTCGCGCGGCGAGGCGGTCGTAGTGCGCGGCGATCTCTGCGCGCGCCTTGAGCCTTTCCCGTTCGAGCGGTGAGATGTTGGTATGAGCGTCGGCGCGGAGGAGGTTATGAGTCGGCGAGTTGCGAGGCGGCGTTTCGTTCGTCGCCGAATCGTCTGTCAACTCGTGGCGCGGGGCGGCAAGCGCGGCGTCACGTTCGTCAGGTGTTTGCAGTGTGAGTTGTTCCGGCAAGATCGATGCTTCGAGTCCGTCGTCGCGGGGAGCGCGGTTGTGCGGTCGGCGCGTTAAAATTTTGGCTGATGAAAACGCTCGCTCGCGGAAAAGTTGTTATACCCCAATCGCGTGGCAAAGCCAAAAATTGGGCCGGGGCAGCGCGCTCCGTGTCCCGCGCCCCGCGCTGCTTGTGCCGCATCGAGAGTCGCCCGTGGCGGGTACGGAAGTTTTTACCAACCAACGGCGCGCGATGCGCGTCTAAACGCTTGCGAGGGGGAGCAGGTTTTATTGACAAGCGTGCCGCGCGCACGTTAGATTAGAGTTCGTCGGAATGCCGCCCGAAGGCGGTTTAACGAACCACGAAAGAGTAGCCCCGGCTCTCCTTAAAGTTCAGCCACAAGACGACAAGTCCCACCATTGCTCGAAGACCGGGAGTGAGAACCCATGCGTAAGATTTTCCTGACCTGTTCCCTCGTCGCACTCTTCGCCCTCGGCGCATTCGCGCAGGGCCAGCAGTCGCCGACCTTGCGCGTCGTGACGGAAGACCCGACGCTGCCGTCCGAGTTGTTCTACGGCAACGTGAAGGTCAAGCCGGTGCGCCTGCGTCCCGGCACCAACACGCGCATCACCATCGACGATAGCGACTTCTTCGTCCAGCAGCAGTACATCGACTTCCTCAGTCGCTTCCCCGATCAGCAAGGGTTCAACGACTGGATGTCGGCCCTCAACAGTTGCAGCGGCGACCCCGCCTGCCTCGATGGCCCCAACGGCAAGCGCGTGCAGGTCTCGCGAAACTTCTTCCTCTCGACCGAGTTTCAGATCAAGGGCTACTACGCCTTCCGCTTCTACAAAGCGTCGTTCGGACGACTCCCCTCTTACGACGAGATGATCGGCGATATGCGCGCCGTCACCGGCACGACGACCGCCGAGGTGCGACAGAAGAAGGCCGCCTACGCCACGAGCTTCGCCTCGCGCGGCGATTTTCAAGCAGCTTACGGCTCGTTCTCGAACGCGGCTTACGTCGCCGCGTTGATGAACCGTTACAATCTCTCTTCCATCTCGACGATTGATCCGCAGAACCCGGACGCGGGCTTGCAGGTTACGCTGACGACCGCCGACCTGACGAATCAACTCAACGCCGGCACGCTCGACCGCGCGAAAGTTTTGCGCGCCGTCGTCGATAGCACGCAGGTGCAACAGACGGAATTCAACAGCGGCTTCGTCGGCATGCAATATTATGGCTATCTGCGTCGCGCGCCCGAACCCGGTGGCTACAACGACTGGCTCACTTACTTGAACTCTCACCCCGGCGATTTCAACACGATGGTTTACGGCTTCGCCTATTCCACCGAGTACCGCAACCGCTTCTAGCCGCCGCGCGCCACGCGCAAAAATTTAAGGTCGGGCTCATGCACGTGAGCCCGACCTTTTTGCTTTGCGTTCGCTTATGCCGTTCTGCTATCGACGACGCGCGAAGAGGGCCAGACACGCGAGCATGAGCAACGTCGCGACTGAAACGATCAAGCCGTTTCGCGCTTGCGGCGCGCGATAGCGCATCTCTATGCGATGCGCGCCCGAAGGAAGCGGTACGGCGCGCAGCAGGAAGTCCGCGAGGTGAATCCGCTCGGCCCGACCGTCAACTGTCGCCTCCCATCCCGGGTAAAACATCTCGCTCACGACGAGCAGCGTCGGCGTCTGTGCGTTCGTCTCGACGACGACGCGGCTCGGTTCATAGGCGACGACGCGCGCGTCGCTCCCCGAAGCGAGTTCGCCTCCGGGGAGTTGCGGCAATTCGTCCGGCGCGTCTTCGAGAAGAGCAGTGCGACGCGGATCGAAGTCGAGACCGCCGCCGCGTATTCTGCGCAACGCCTGTTCGCCGTCCACTGCCTCAGCCTCTGCGACGAGCCACGCGCGCGGGCAGGCACGCCGGTTGCGCACGATGAGCAGACCTTCGCGGTCGTAAACCGGCCCCCAACGATCCGGCCCGGACGAAGCAGCCGACTGCGTCGCACTTGCATCGGCTGTCGTCGCCTGTCCGGCGACTGTCGTTGTCTGATCGGCAACTGTCATCGTCGTCAGCGATTCAGTTGTAGCGCGCGGGAGAGTCTTCACGAGTGGATCGCTGGCGTCGGGCAACACTGCGACGTAGGTCGTGTTGAGCAGATCGAGCACGTGCGAGCGCGCGCCGAAGATGGAAGTATCAGGTGGAGGGCCGGATCGCGCGTCGTTCACGTCCGGGTACGCATCGGCGAGCGCGCGCGTGTAGCGCACGAAGGCGAGCGGTTCATAGCCCGCGACCTCGCGCAAGCCACGCGCGGCTGCGAGGTCGGGCCCGTCCACGCGCGTCGGGATGATCGTCTCGTCGGCGAAGAGATTGACGCGCGTATAGACGCGGTTCTCATCGGGTGCGTGCGAAAGCATGAAGCGCGTCGCGGCGGCGGGCGTCGAGAAGCGCGCGGCGTCCTTTCGCACGTAGCGCCACCAGAGGCTATAGCAGATGAACGGCTCGAAGAAGAGCGCGACGGCGAGCGCGCACGCGAGCAGCACGGCGCGAGAGCGCGGCGCATTCACTACATTGAGACAGAGCCACGCCGCCGCGAGCGTCAGCACGGAGAAGACGATCTTCCAGACGGCGAACTGCCGCTCGGTCAACGCAGACCAACCGTCCGGCGTGGCAGGGCCACTGAGCGCGACATGATGCCAACCAAATCCCACTCCCGCGCAGATCGCGACCGACGCGAGCGCGGCGAATCGTCGAAAATTTTGCGCATGCGAGTTTGCGTCTCTCTCTCGTCGATGCGCGGCGAGACGCGCGGCGATGAGGTCGAAGCCATAAGCTGCGAGCGCAGCGATGGCGAAGGTCAACTCAAAGCTGTGGCGCGCGGGCACGCGGAAGCGGTTGATGACGGGCGCGTAATAGGCGAGTCGATAGAACGGTGTCGTGTCGCCGATCATCAACAGGAAAGAGGCGACGACGACGCACGACCAGAAGGCCGGACGCGGATCGCTACGGCGTGAGTCGTTGCGGCGCAACGCGAGCCACGCGCCCGCGAGCGCGAAGGCGAGCGCGAGCGGCGCGACGTAAGCCGACACATCGCTCTTTGAGAAGAGCGGCAGAGCCATCGACTCGAAGAGTTGCGCGGGCGGAAACGATCCTTCGGCGAAGGTCTCGTAACTGATCACGCTGCGGACGCTGCGACGCGCGGCGCGCAGCGTCTCCATGATCTGAAACGCGCACAGTCCCGCGCTGAAGGCCACCGCGCCTGCGCCGACCGCGAGTGGCCGCCACCGATCCCAAGCGACGCGAGCGCGTGTGTCGAAGAGCGAGACGAAGGCGGCGTAGCAGAGCGCGAGCGCGCCCGTATAGACGAACCCTTGCGCGTGTCCGTTGAGGACGCACATCGTGTAGGCTGCGGTCGCACCTATCAGACAGTTGATGAGCGGTCGCGTGTGCGCGCGCTCTATCGCGACGAGAAAGAGCGGCAGCCACGTGACGGCATTGGTGAGCATTCCACTGTGCGCGAGCCCGTTCGCGATGCCGCCGCCCCAACCGTAGGCGAGCGCGGAGAGGAGCGAGGCAGCGCGGCTTCGTCCGATCTGTCGCGCGTAGATATATGTGAAAGAGGGAGCGAGCAGGAACGGCGCGAGGATGTAGATCGTCTCCGCGACGTAACCGGGCAACACGAGGTGGCCCCACGTGAGCGGATAGCCGATTGCGAGCTGCGCCATCGAGAGGAGCGGGTAGCCCGCCATGACGTGCGGCGTCCAGAGCGGCAGGTGGCCGGCGCGGATCATGCGCCACGCATCTGTGCGCAGAGGGTAGGAATAGAAGTATGAGTCGCCGCTCACGGGATACGCGCCTTCGGGCAGGAGCAGCCAGCCGAAGAAGAGAGCGAAGAAGACGATGATGACAACGAGCGCGCAGGCGTCCGCGCGCCGGGACTTCAAAGACGCAAGCCGCGACTTGAAAGATTCAAGACTCTTCGTCGAAGACTCAGTGCGCGACTTCGACGATTCTGACAGTCCGGCCTTCGTGCGCGCTCGTTTCATCTCTCCTCGTTCATCACAGCAGACACCTTCGCTTTCGTCATCCCGCGCTGGAAACGCCACGCGCTGATCGCTTCATCATAAACCTCGCGCGTCAGTCGCGCCGTGCGCTCCCAAGTGTACGCGGCGGCGCGTTCTAGTCCGGCGCGAGAGAGTTGCGCGCGTGCGTTCGCATCGGAGAGCAATTCGGCGAGGGCCAGCGCCACGTCCGCGTGATCTACAGGATCGACGAGACGCGCCGCGCCGCCTCCGCACGTCTCTTCAAGAACAGGGATGCGACTCGCGACGACGGGCGCGCCGCAGCTCATCGCTTCGAGCGGCGGCAGGCCGAAGCCCTCGTAGAGCGACGGATAGATCGAGAGCGTGCAGGACGAATAAAGCGCGCGCAACTCTTCGTCTGTGACGTAGCCGGTAAAGAGCGTGCGCTCCGTCAACTCTTCGCGCTTGATTAACTCAAACAGTTCGTCGCTCAGCCAACCGCGACCGCCCGCGATGACGAGCTGCGTCGTGAAGTCAGTTGCGCGCGCGAGTTCGGCGTAAGCGCGCACGAGCGTCGCGAGGTTCTTGCGCGGCTCGACCGTGCCGACGAAGAGCAGGAAATCGTCTTCGACGCCGAGCCTGCGTCGCACCTCGACAGACTCGTGTGCGGGCACGAAACGAAACGCGCGGCGCGGCGCGAGCGGAACGGCAACGACGCGCGACGGCTCTGCGTCGAGATGTTCGCAGACTTCTCGTCTGACGCTGTCGGAATCTGTGATGATGAAAGTTGCGGCGCGCGCCATCGCGGGCAGACGCAGGCGCGCGCGGCGCACGAGTTCTTCGCGGTGCGTGTCCGCGTGCAGGAGCGAAGAGAGATCGTGAATGGTGACGACCGTGGGACACAGGTCCCAGATGGGGATGTGATAGTTCGTGCCGTGGAAGAGCGCGAGGTCGTGTTCGCGCGCGTAGAGCGGCAGGCCCATCGACCACCAGCGCAGGCGCACGTCCGCAGAAGGCGCACGCATGACGCGCAGGTTTGATACGGTCGGAGTTTGCGCCGCGTCTCTGTCGCCGACGACGACTTCAAAGCGATCAGGCAGGATCAACTCGAAGTCGTCCGAAGGCGACTGTCGCGCGAGTTCCGCCGACAGCTCGGCGGTGTAATGGCCGATGCCGGCCTTCGCCTCGGTGAGCGGGATGCCGTCGAGTCCGATTCGCATGGGCGCGCGCGGATCGCTTCCTCGTTAAAGTTGAGATGCTTCTTTGTTGAAGTGAAAAGACCGGGCGCGCTTTTCGTCAAAGCCTCGCCCGGTCTTTCATGTTCGCGTCTATATGTCGCTCGCGCCGACGACCTCAGTTGATGCGGAAGCTCGGCGCGGTTGCGGCGGGCCGACTCGATGCGCCGCCTGTGACGAGCACCGTGACCTTAACATCGCCCGCGCCCGCGAGCGAGGCGGGCAGGATGATGTCGAGCGTGAAGACGCCGGGGATGTCTGTCGCCTGCGGGTCGGTCGGGATGGCGTCGCCCGTGAGATCGACCGTCGTGCCGTCGCTCTTCGTCAAGCGCACGGTGAGCGCGCCGCGCAAGACGCCGCGCACGCCCGTTAAGACGAGGCGCAGACGCGTCGCCGAAGTGGTTGACGTGCCCGAAGCGTTGACGTAGGTCGTCGTGACGGTGAATGGCTCAGGCGTCCCCGTCGAGAGCAGAGGGTTCGTCACGTTCGTCACGGCGGCGCGGCCACCCGCGTCGCTCGTCGAAGTGAACACGTCGGGCTGCGCGGCGACGACCTGCAAGATGGTGCGCACGGTGCGCACGGTGGCCCCGTTGCGGATGTTGATCGTGACGGGATAGGTGGCCGTGCCGGTCTGCACGGCGAGTCCGGGCGGGACGACGAACTGAATCTCGTTTGGCGAGACGAAGTAGAGACCGGCCGCCGCGCCGTTGACGGAGAGCGAGACGCCGTTCAACTCGAAGGGGAGCGAAGGGATGTGTTGCGACTCGCTGGCGGCGTCGCAGCCCGTCGGGATTGTGCAGACGCTCTTCGACGAAGGCGCGAGTGTAGCCGGTGAACCAGTAGTCGTCGTGACCACGCCGATCTCACCAATCGCAAGGCCCGTGGCGAGCGGCGCGGGGCTTGGCGTCGGGGTCGGGGTGGCCGTCGGCGAGAGCACGGGGATGCGGCTTGCGCCGGTGAAGAAAGCGAGTGCGCTCGCGGAGGCGGCGGTGTCTGCGCTCGAAGGCGCGGGCGGCGTGACGAGATAGTAAGCCTCGTTGGCGCGATCCGAGTTGCCCGTGCCGAACTCGAAGTTGGCGAGACTGAAACTGATCCGCTCCTGCGTGTTGGAGACGAAGGCCTGCATGGAGAAGCCGGGGTCTGTGCCCGTCAGGTTCGTCAATCGTGTGACCGTGCTCGTCGCGCCGATGGTCGCTGAAAAAATCTGCTTGAGACGACTCGGATTCAGTCCCGTCGCATCGCTCTGGGCGACACGAGTGGCATCAGCCTTGAGGTTGAGATCGGAGATGAAGACGACGCGCGTGTTGTCCGTGGCGGCGAAAGTGGGAAAGCGCAGCACGTCCTCTACCTCGGTGGTGGAGACGGCGCGGGGGCCCACCTGCGTGAAAGTGTCTGCGGCGACGTTATAGACGAAGATCGCGCGGTTCGGATCATTGGTCGCGCTGTTATCGCCTTTCGGATCGGCGGCGACCGACTCGAAAGCGATGAGCGAGCCATCGTTCGTCATGCGCCGGCCGGGGTTGAAGAAGTTGACGGTGTCCTGAACCACCTTGCGCTTCGTGCGCGTCGCCTGTTTCATCGAGGTGACGTTCGAGCCGTTGTAGGTGGCGACGAAAATCTCCGTGTCGCCATCCGAGTTGCCGGACGCGATGTTGACGTTCGCGTCGGCGGCGCGCAGATCGGTGGCGTTCGAGGCGAAGGCGATGACGCTATCGCCCGACGTGTTGCCGGAGATGTTCGGGTTGATGGTGAAGACGAAGAGATTCTGATCGAGCGACGTGACGGTGATCTGCGTGATGCCGCTCGTCGTGCGATTGTACGCATAGACTTCCGGGCTAAAGTCTGCGTTCGTCTTGCCGTTCACGGTCGCGAGGTTTCGCGTCGAGACAAAGGTGATGCGCGAGCCGTCGTCGTTGATCTGCGCTTCGCGATTATCTTCGGCGGCGAAGGGCGGGATGGTGGCCGTGCCCGCAGTCGGGATGCGACTCGCGGGAGTGTTTGTGAGGCGCGTGAAAGTGCCCCGTCGCAGATCGACGTAGTCGGCGGTGTCGCCGCTCGTCAAACTCGCAGGGGTCACATCGGGGATGCGGTAGAGGAAAATTTCGGTGTTGCTGTCGGCTTTGGCGGTGGCCGTATCGGCGGCGTTCAGCGTGTCGCCGTAGAACTGATTGGGCGTCGGCGCGTTCGACTGAAAGACGATCCACTTGCCGTCGCGACTGATCATCGGTCTGGCGTTGCTGATAGCCACAGCGATGTTCGACTGCGTGAAGCGCGCGGAGGTGCTGCTGGTGATGGTCGTGTCCGTGACGACGCTGCGCGTGTCTGTGATCTGAAAGACGCGACGCTGCGCAAGATCGTAGAGGAAGATTTCGATGTTGCCGTCGGCGTTGTTTGGCGACTTGTTGGCGGCGGTTTGCCCCGGCGGAACAGTCGCGATGTCGCCGGTCGATTCGATGACGACGAAGCGGCCATCGCCTGTGATGTCGCGCGCGAAGGTGTCGCCCGCGCTGTTGCTGATCTGCGCAACGAAGGGGTCGGGCGTCGGCGTCGGCGTCTGCGCGAAGCCCTGTGCGGCGGCGAGGCAAAAGAGCGCGAGCGCGAACGTTGAGAGGCGTAGAACTTGTTTCACCGGGAAATCTCCAAACGAAGACCGCGGACAGATAAGCCGCGTTTCAAGATGACTGTCCTTGCGAGTGCCCGCGCGCTGGAGAGACTTCTGACGCGGACGACCGGGAACGGGCATTCTAAGCGGAACGCCCGCACGAGAGCAAGTTAGCCGGACGCGCACTCTGATGAGAGCGTGCGTCCGGCAAGTTGGCTGCACCGTCGCAAGAAGCGAAGCCGCGTCGCCTTACGCCGGCCCGAAGCGCAGACGATACTCTTGCGAGTTCATAAACCCGTTGACCATCGAGCGGAAGTCGGCGGGGTTGGCGTTGATCGTCGCGAGCCAGTTGGCGTAGCCCTGCGGTTCGGGGTCTCTGCGCAGATAACCGAAGTATTGCATAGCGACGAAGGCCGGGTTGAACTCCGTCGTGCCCACTTGATCACTGTCTGCGATGGCGCGTAAGACTTGCGCGCGCGTGAGCGTGCCCGCGTTCAAACGGGTGACGAGGTCTGCGCGCGTGAGCGTGATCTTCGTCGTGCCGTCGGGCGTCGCCGGATCGGGCGTCGTGATCTGCGCGATGCCGTAGCGATTCATCAACGTATCGACGAACTGTTGATTCGTTAGCCCGTCGTAAGCGGTCTTGAACTCCTGTCGCTGCGCGAAGGCGTTCGTGAACGCTCCCTTCTTTGCCTGCAACTCGGCGGTCGTCGTGCCCGTCACGCTCGCCATGTCAGGGATGATCTCACTGTAGAGCGGCAGGCGGTTGAAGGCCACTTTGTAGAAGCGGAAGACGAACAGGCCCTTCAACTGAAACTCCTGCGAGC
>JAVXVG010000021.1:0-164420 GCA_032229975.1 Acidobacteriota bacterium
CTGACGCGAAGCGTCAGACTAACGGCAGGCTCTCTTATTTCTTACCGGCGCGAAAGATTCGCGGGCGGCGTTAGTGCGAGGCGTAGCCGACGCGCGGCAGCGTGCCGCCGTGCAGCAGCATCACCGTCTCGTCCGGTTGCTTCCTCACAACTTTGGGTTGCGTCGGCATGGCGGCGCAACCTTCGGTCAGCAGCCGGTAGATCGAATTCTCTTCCAGCCCCCAGCCCGCGAGGATTGCGCGCACGCGCTCCTCGTCGCCCGGCACGTCCGCTTGAAGGATGACGTGGTTATCAATGTCTTTCGTTTCCATGATGCACACTCCTCTAATGGCGGCGCACGACTCGAAATGCCTGCGCCATAACATTCCCGACCGAAGAACTCGCAAAGACTGTGCCGACCGTGCACGCAAGTATTTTCAAGTCTTTGCGCGCGCCATGTGCGACGGCTGCTGCGGGGTTTCCCGCAATAGTGGGGAACTTCGCGCAGCCCTTAGCGCGGCGCGTAAAGCGTCAACGCAGGCGGCCACCTCACTAAAGAAGTAGTCGTGATCGACACGGGGCTGCTCGAATGCGCGCCCTGCCTTTGCACGCGACGCGCGGTGATGGCGGACTCGTTCGGCACGGATGTACACGACGAGCCGCGCCCGGAGCGTGTTTAGCAAAGAGAAGATTCCGACCGCGTCGGCGTCGCCGCCGGAGGGTGCGGCGCACAACTCGCCGAACGACGCGCCGCGCGAGTTGTGATCGTCTTCGACGGGTAATCGCATCATCACTGACAACCTCGTGTTGTAACTTCGCACGCAGGCTCGAACGCGCGGGTCGCGCGCTCAAGTTCGACGGCGCGTGGGAAGAGTACGTTGTTTTCGAGGTGGATGTGCTGGTGCAGGTCTGCCTCGAAGGCTTCGAGCGCATGGTAGAGAGCGCGGTAGCTCATGCAGGCGTCTTCGGGCACGGCGTAGTCACGCGAGGCGTCGCGCAGGGCGCGCAGGATGTCGCCCGCCGCGTCGTGCTCGAACATCATCATGCGAACGGGGTTGTTCACCGTGCCGAAGGGCGCGAAGGGCGGCGCGAGATCGCGCGCCGTCGAGACTTCGAGCACCGCGATGTAAGGGAAGAGCACGCGCTCCTCCTTCAACATGTGCGGGCGCAACTCATCGCAGAGCCGCGCGAAGAGCGTGCCGACCTCGATCAACTCCGAGTGATGCTCGCCGTGCTTGCCGCAGACCTTATCGACGAGCGCGGTGATGCGCGCCATCTCGGCGGTCGTGAAGACGTGGTGCTTCTCGATGATGTAACTGATCAACTCCGCGAGCGAGAGCGACTGAAAGTCCAGCATCCCGCCGTCGTGATCCGGCGACTCCGCCTCGCGCTCCAACAATCCCGTCACCTCTTCAACCTTCACGCCTGCCGACTGGCAGGCGTCCGAGAGCGTGCGGTTGCCGCCGCAGCAGTAGTCGATCCGCAGTCGCTCGAAGACGCGCGTGGCGTCGGGCATGTCGAGCGCCAGTTCGCGCACCGTCCGGTTCGTGTCGAGTGTCATGATGAAATCTATCCTCCCAATTTTTCAAAGCATATGAATCGCGGCGACGCGTCGCCGGTGACTCTCTTCGCGCCACCTCAAAAAGTTTTCCGTTACAGCCGCGCTGTGATCGCCGTCACCACGGGCACAGGTATTGCACTTCACGTTCCACGTGACGACACGGGCGATGAAGCGCACGCACAACGCCTGCGGGCACGCCCCACGTCCGCGATTTTAAGTTGAGATTTGAAGGTGAATAACTACGAAGGCGCGTGATGACGAGTCGCGAAGTGGAAGGTAGAGCGGACGAACTCAAAGCGCGCGGCTTGGGGAGAATTTCACAGCGCGTCGGTGAAAATTCGCAGTCTCACGCACGCAAGCTGAGAGAAGGTTAAGCAGGAGTTGATGATGATCACCACCGCCTCGAACGTGAACGAACTTTTGCGGAAGTACGACGTGCCGGGTCCCCGCTACACGAGCTACCCGACCGTGCTCTACTGGGATCGGACGCCAACCGAAGACGAATGGATCGCAAGCGTCGCCCGCTCGCTCGACGAGGCGGAGCGAGCGGGCGAGGGCGCAGCCCTGTACGTCCACGTCCCCTTCTGCCAGTCGCTCTGCACCTACTGCGGCTGCAACTCGCGCATCACGCGCAACACTTCGGTCGGCGCACCTTACGTCGAGAGCGTGCTCCGCGAGTGGGCGATCTACCGCGAGCGATTAGGGCGCACGCGGGCCCTGCCGCTCTCCGAGTTGCACCTCGGCGGCGGCACGCCCACCTTCCTCTCGCCCGCCGAACTCGAAACGCTCGTCGTAGGCATCCTCGACCACGTAGAGCGCACCGGGGACGCGGAGTTCTCCATCGAGTCCGACCCGCGCGTCACCACGCGCGAACATCTCGACACTCTCGCGCGGCTCGGCTTCCGCCGCCTGAGTCTCGGCATACAGGACTTCGACCTGAGAGTTCAGACAGCCGTCCACCGCGTACAGACGGAGGAGCAGGTGCGCGTTGTGACGGATGACGCGCGCGCCGCAGGCTTCACGAGTGTCAACTACGATCTCATCTACGGTCTGCCGTTCCAGACCTTGCGGAGCGTCGAGCAGACAATCGAAGCCGTGCGCCGCCTGCGACCCGACCGCATCGCGTTCTACGCCTACGCGCACGTCCCTTGGTTCAAGCCCGGTCAGCGACACTTCACCGAAGACGATCTCCCGCAGGGCGATGAGAAGCGGGCCCTCTACGAACTTGGTCGCGAGATGCTCGAAACGGCGGGCTACCGAGAGATCGGCATGGATCACTTCGCGCTCGAGACGGATTCGCTATGGACGGCGGCGGTCGAAGGCAAGCTGCATCGCAACTTCATGGGCTATACCTCGCGCCACACTTCGCCGCTCATCGGCTTGGGCGTCTCCTCGATCAGCGACTCGTGGCAGATGTTCGCGCAGAACGAGAAGGTCGTCGAAAAATACAGCGAGCGCGTCATGCGCGGAGAGCTTCCCATCTTCCGCGGTCACGTCCTCGACGAAGAAGACCTGACCTTGCGCCGTCACATCCTGAACCTGATGACGAAGTTCGCGACCGACTGGTCTTGCCTCAGCGATTACGTCCCGCACCTCGACACGATCCCTAACAAACTCGCGGAGATGAGGCGCGACGGTCTCGTCCGGCTGACAGACTCCGGCTGCGAGATCAGCGACGCGGGCAAAACCTTTCTGCGTAACGCCTGCATGGCGTTCGACGCGCGGCTCACGCGCAAAGGCGAGGGCGCGAAACTTTTCAGTCGAACCATTTGACGATTGCGGATTACAGACGGAAAGGATCGATTCGACGATGAGTGTCTCAACGAACACGATGACGAGAGGGGTGAGCGCTCCAGCGAACGAGTCCGAGTTGCTGCGCTTCTTGAAGTCAGAAATCCGCAATCGCGAGCGGGTGGGCATCGCGTTGCTGAACTTCGGCGGCCCGTGGACGCTCTATGACGTGAAGCCTTTTCTATATCGCCTCTTCTCAAACCCGTCGGTGCTCGTCGGCGTCCCTTCGCCGCTACGACAACTGATCGCTTTCGCTATCGCGCAGGTCAAAGGCGCTTCGTCGATCAAAAGCTACGAGTTGATCGGGGGCGGCTCGCCGCAGTTGAAGTGGACGCACATGCAGGCTGAAGGCCTGTGCCGCGAACTGGCGAACGACTCGCGCGTGTGCGTGCGCGTCGAGGTCGGGATGCGCTCGGCGGAGCCGTCAATCGAGAACTCGTTGCAGGAGTTGAAACAGTGGGGCGCGCAGCGTCTCGTCATCCTGCCGCTCTTCCCGCACTTCTCGACGACGACGACGGGCACGTGCCTGCAAGAGGTGAGAGATGCGCTGCGGCGACTTGGTTGGCAGCCGCCGACGCGCGAGATCATACATTACCCCGATCACCCTTCTTACGCCGCGCTGCTGCGCCGCACGGTGGACGAGGCGTTGGAACGCGCGGAAGCCGAGCGCGGCGCGGCGAACGATCCGATCCACGTGCTGTTCTCCGCCCACTCGCTCCCGCTGAAGATCGTCAAACGCGGCGACCCGTATCCGTCGGACATCGAACGTACGGTGGGCGCGGTCGCGCGCGGGCTTCGCCACCCGTGGTCGCTCTGCTTCCAGTCGCGCAACGGACGAATGCCCTGGCTTGAGCCGTACCTCGAAGACGAGATCGCGCGGCTCGCCGGAGAAGGCGTGCGCCGCCTCGTCGTCGCGCCCATCAGTTTCGTGAGCGATCACATCGAGACGCTCTTCGAGCTGGATCAACTCTACGCCGGGCAGGCTCGCGCTTGCGGAGTCACGCATTACTACCGCGCCCGCGCCTTCAACGGCGATCCCGAATTCCCCCGTGTGTTACGTTCGGTTCTAGCGGAGGCTCAGTTGTGTTAGGCACGTTGGATTCAAAGAGGCGCGAGGCAACCGTCGTCGGCGCAGGCATCGCCGGACTGCTCGCGGCTTATGCGCTCGACAAAAAAGGTTATCGGGTCACGGTGCTCGAAGAGAGAGCGCGCGCGGGCGGGTTAATCAGTACGCGCCGCACCGAGTACGGCATCGCCGAAGCGGCGGCGCATTCGCTGCTCGCGACGCCGACGGTCGTCGAGTTCTGTCGGGAGTTGGGCGTTGAGCTGACAGAAATCCGTCCCGACTCGCGCGCCCGCTTCATCCTGCGCGACGGTCGGCTCAGAAAGTTTCCGCTCAGTGCGGGCGAAGCGCTGAGCGCCTTCGGTCACGCGGCGTTCGTGCGCTCTCGGAATCACGCAGACGCTTTGAATCTTGAGACGTGGGGGCGCAGGCATCTCGGCGAAGGGGCGACGCAATATCTTTTGACGCCGTTCGTGCGCGGCATCTACGGCGTCCAGCCCGCGGAGTTGGGCGTCGCCGCAGCTTTCCCCGAACTTGTCATCGCGCCGGGCCAGACGCTGCTCGGTACCATGCTCGGCAAGGTGTTCACACGACGCGCGCCAGACGACCAGAATGATCAGAACGGACCAGACGGAAACGACACGAATAAGAGACGCAAACAGGCGCGCGAGCGAAAGCGCATGGTCGCACCCTTATTAGGAATTGGCGAAGTCACCGCAAGACTTGAACAATATCTTGAGCGGCGTTTGGGCGCGCGCTTCCAAAGAAGCGCGCGCGTCGGCGCTGTGCCGGATGCACCGAACGTTCTGCTTGCGACGCCAGCTCATGCCGCCGCTGAGCTGCTGAAAACAGAAGCGCCCGATCTCAGTCGTCAACTACAAGCGGTTGAGTACACGCCGATAGTTTCGGTCACAGCATTTGTCGAGCGCGCCTCTTTTACTAGAAAGGTGAGCGGCGTCGGCGTGCTCGTACCTGCGACAGAAGGGCGCAAATGTCTGGGAATACTCTTTAACTCAAGCGCGTTCGCGGGGCGAGTCTTCGACGAAGCGCGATATGCATCTTTCACCATCTTGCTCGGCGGGACATCGAAGCCGCACTGGGTCGCGGCAACCGACGAAGCTATCAGCGCGGCTGTCTGCGAAGAGTTGACGAAATTGTTAGGCATTCAAGGCGAGCCGGCGCAGCTTGTCGTCAGCCGTTGGCCCCGCGCCATCCCACAGTATTCGATCACTCTGCCGACGCTCTGGCACAGTGCGCGCGAAACTTGGTGCGCCGCGCCTGGACGCATTCTCTTCGGAAACTACACGGGTCAAGTTAGCCTGCGTGGAATGATCGAACAGGCAGGAGCGTTGAATTAACTGCGAACATTTCGCTGTTGCAAAAAGCTGATCTTTCTCTGAGAGTACGATGCACGGCAGGCGATAGCTCAGTGCAGTGGTTCAGTAATGTCCCTGAACGCCGCTGATACAACGCACAGTGTCGCGGGCGATCAGTAACTCTTCATCCGTTGAAATAATGTAAGCGGCAAGGCGCGATCCCTCTCGACTAATCACACCTTACGGGCGCGGCTCCAGCAGCGTCCATCGGGATGAGTCTTTCATAGTTCACGCGGACATTATCTTGCCTCTCGCCCGCCGGAAGCAGTCCTGTCGCCGCTGGCATGAAGGTTGATTGAAGGAGCGCGTGTTATTCAATCTTCCTGCCTCTCTTCGGAGTAGTGTTCCAGATGTCGGCGATGACTTCTGGCAAAGCCTACTTCGCCACGCCCGGCAACCTCTCGCAGTTCGTGCTGATCGATTTCTTGAAGCGGAAGAAGAGTCGCGTGAAGTAAAACGGGCGAGACGAAAAACAGCGAGACGAAAAACGTTGAAGCTCTGACGACTGCTCGCAGTCGTCAGAGCTTCAACGTTTTTTGAGTTGTCGTAAGCTAACTGACGGCGACGCTCTACGGTCTGCGTCTGCGCGCGGTCTTGGATTTGGATGCGGGCTTCTTGGTCTGCGCGGGTTGGGTCGTTGTTGTCGGCTTCGCGTCAGTCGTCGCGTTGTTCGTCGGCTTCGATGCGGGGCCTGCGGTCGGCTGATTCGCCGACGCGGGCGGTGTGCTCGTCGTTGTCGCGGCGTTCGTGTTCGTTGTCGGGCCGGTTAGAGTCGTCGCGGGCGCGCTGACGGGTTCAACTGCGCCGCCGCCGCTGACCCAAGAGTTCCAGCCGCCAAGCAGTGGCCGAACTTTGGTGAAGCCTTGAGAGATGAGAAACTGCGCCGCACGGGCGCTGGTGTGTTCGTTTGGTCAAGCGCAGTAGGTGACGATCTCTCGGTCGCGCGGCAACTCTTTCAAGTGCGCTTGCAGATCGGCTTCAGGGATGTACGCCGCGCCTTTGATCTTCTCGCCGACTCCGGCGGCGCGCACGTCGAGCACGACGATCTCACCGCGCGCGAGTTTCTCCTTGAACTCGTCCATCGAGATGCGCGGCAAATCTTGGCCCTCGCCCTGCGCGTGCGCCAGACTTGCGCCACACGCGACGAGCGCAAGCGCGACAATCATTGATCTCAATCTCATTGCGACTAGAAACCTCCGCCTTCCAAACTTGCGACCAGAATCATAACCCGCCGCGCGAGCCTCGCGCGAGTCGGGCCGGTTCACAATCCCGACGGCCCTTTTACGATCCCGATGGCCTTTGCTCAACTCATAGCCTATCGATCTTCGCGGCCAGCACAAAGTCGCTCTCGCTCAAGCCGTCGATGGCGTGCGTATAGATCGTCAACTCGCAGTAGCCCCAGCCGAAAGAGATGTCCGGGTGATGGCCCTCACTCTCCGCCACCTCGCCCACGCGATTCGCGAACTCCTGCGCCGCGCGGAAGTTCGCAAACTCCCAACGCCGACGCAGGTGATGATCAGCCACGACCTCCCACGCAGGAACTTGCGACGCTAAACTTCTCAACTCCTCGCCCTCCACGCGCGGCACGCCCCCATGACACGGCACGCACTTGCGACTCGCTAAATTTTCCATATTCTATTGCCGCTCACGGATATATTCATATACTTCATTCGGGCTATGGACAACGAAGGCATCAGCATTATCTGGATTAGTATCGGAAGCAATCCGTCTGAGAGATTCCAGCAGTTTCACCTGAAAAGGATAAACTTCCTTGTCTCGCAAGACAGGATTCTCGCCATTCAACTCCTGCAACACATCTATCGCATCTTCACGACGCATAAAGAAACGAATCGGCTTTCTTCCGGGAAATCTCGGATCGGGAATAATGACATACTTCCCCGAAGTGCGATCCCGAAGAACCCAGGCATCTGCATCTTCGGAAAATTCAGACAAAATAGTTTCAAGATTCAAGGGTGATGTCATCTTTACCTCCACATAAAGCCTAGCATGTTTAGAAACTGGAACGTAAGCAACATAACTTCTTGCTAAGCTGCCGCATGAACAGTCGCAGCGCGCTCGGAGCAGCGTCCAAAGCTGAACAGAGAGAATCGCGCCTATCAAAGTTCTCTCGCTGCTTGGCAAAGTGCCGCGTCTGCGGATAGTCTATCGCGTAAAGTTTCCGCAATTCCAATTTCTTTTTGGCGAGGGAAAGAACAGTGGCTGTCATTCATCCTTTCCGCGCGCTGCGCCCGCCTGTGGAGAAGGTCGAGCAGGTGGCGAGCGTGCCGTATGACGTGGTCAACACGCAAGAAGCGCGTGCGCTGGCGCAAGATAACCCGCTCAGTTTTCTACACGTCACGCGCCCCGAAATCGATCTGCCCGATGGCACGGACATCTACAGTGATCAGGTTTATGAAAAGGCGGGCGCGAACTTTCAAAACTTGATCGCATCATGCCCGCTCGAATCGGAGGACGCGCCGAGTCTCTATCTCTATCGACTCAAGATGGGCCAGCACGTGCAAGTGGGCGTCGCCGCGTGCTGCGCGGTCGATGAGTACGACGACGATCTGATTCGCAAGCACGAGCGCACGCGACCCGACAAGGAGGATGACCGCACGCGCCACATGATCCAACTTCGCGCGCAGACCGGAGTGGTCTTCCTCACCTATCGCGCCGACCGGCGCATCGATGCGCTCGTCGAAGCCGGGACGAACAGCGCGCCGCTCTACGACTTCAACGCGCCCGATGGCGTGCAGCACACGCTCTGGCGCGCGCCCGCGCCCGAACAGATCGCGCGCGCGTTTGGGGAAGTCCCACTGCTCTACATCGCCGACGGCCATCATCGCGCGGCGTCGGCTTCTCGTGCGCGTGCGGCTCTGCGCGAGAAGAATCTGAATCACACGGGCGAAGAGGAGTACAACCGTTTCATCTGCGTCATCTTCCCCGACGATCAAGTGCAGATACTTTCGTACAACCGCGTCGTCAAAGATTTGAACGGACGTGAGCCCGACGATTTTCTCGCGCAGGTGCGCGAACGCTTCGACGTGACGGAGGGCGCGAATCCAAGAGGGCCCGGCAAGAGCGGACACTGGCACATGTATCTCGGCGGGCATTGGTACGGGCTCACGCTCAAAGGTGACGCGCCGCGCGCTGATGAGGATGACAACGATCCGACGCGCACGCTCGACGTGAGTCTGCTGCAAGACAACTTGCTCGATCCCATCCTCGGCATCAAAGACCAGCGCACGGACAAGCGCATCGACTTCATCGGCGGCATACGCGGCACGCAGGAATTAGAAAAGTTGGTGGACGAAGGCCGCGCGGCAGTCGCCTTTGCGCTTCATGCGACTTCGGTCGAAGAGTTATTGCGAGTCTCCGATGCAAACGCAGTCATGCCGCCGAAGTCAACTTGGTTCGAGCCGAAGCTGAGAGACGGCCTGTTGATCCATCAAATTTAAGCGCGGGAGTGAAGAGTTTGATCATCGAGACCGAGAGACTACGTTTGCGTCCGTTCACATGGGACGATCTGCCGCAGATGATCCGCCTGCGCTCGGACGCAGACGTGGTGCGCTATCTCGGCGGGACGGCGACGCAGACGCCGGAGTTTACCGAGCAGCGTCTGCGTTTCTACATGGACTGTCGCGAACGTTACGGCTTCTCCTCGTCGCCCGCGATCCGCAAGTCGGATGATGTGTTCCTCGGCTGGGGCGGGTTGCAGCCACTCGAAGACTCCGGCGAGATCGAGATCGGCTACGGCTTCGACAAGCCTTACTGGGGACAGGGCTATGCGACCGAACTGGCCGCCGCGTGGCTGCGCTACGGCTTCGAGACGGCCCGCCTTGCGCGCATCGTCGCCGTCGCGAATCCGGAGAACACTGCTTCGCGGCACGTCATGGGAAAGCTCGGCATGAGGTACGAGAAGAACGCTGTGCACTACAAGAGCGACTGCGTCGTCTATGCGATCACGCGCGACGAGTTCAAACCGCGCGCGGAATTTTACGCCGTGCACGAATCCTGAAGCGCAACGAGAGGCGAAGGCTGATGAAAGTATTGGTCGCGGATAAGTTCGAGCAGTCGGGACAAGAGGGCCTGCGCGCCGCCGGTTGCGAGGTCTCGTTTCAACCGGACTTGAAGGACGACGCGTTGACGGAAGCGATCCGCTCGTATCAGCCGGACGTGCTCGTCGTGCGCGGGACGAAGGTGTCGGAAGCTGCTCTCGACGCGGGCGCGATCAAGTTGGTCGTGCGCGCGGGCGCGGGCTACAACACGATTGACGTGGCGGCTGCTTCGCGTCGAGGCATCTACGTCTCGAACTGTCCGGGCAAGAACGCCGTCGCCGTCGCCGAACTTGCGCTCGCCTTGATCCTCTCGCTCGACCGTCGCATCGCCGACAACGTCGCGCAGTTGCGCGAGGGCCATTGGAACAAGAAGGAGTTCTCGAAAGCGCGCGGGCTCTATGGTCGCACGCTCGGACTCGTCGGCACGGGCCAGATCGGCCAAGAAGTGATTACGCGCGCGCGGGGCTTCGGGATGCAGGTCGTCGCTTGGAGTCGGAGCTTGACGGAAGATCGCGCGGCGGAGCTTGGCGTCGAGCGCAAAGAGAGTCCCAACGATGTCGCGCGCGCGTCCGACATCGTCAGCGTGCACGTCGCCTTGACGCCTGAGACGCGCGGCTTCATCGGCAGAGAGTTTTTCGACGCGATGCGAGACGGCGCATACTTCATCAACACCGCGCGCGGCGAGGTCGTCGATCAGAACGCGCTCATCAGTGCGATGCGCGAGAAAAACTTGCGGGCCGGTCTCGACGTTTATGCGAACGAGCCGACCTCCGCGACCGCCGAGTTCACGGACGAGATCGCACGCGAGCCGAATCTTTACGGCACGCACCACATCGGCGCATCGACCGATCAAGCGCAGGAGGCGATTGCCACAGAGACCGTCCGCATCATTCAAACTTTCAAAGAGACGGGGCGCGTACCCAACGTCGTCAACCTCGCCGCGCGCACGCCCGCCACGCACACGCTCGTCGTGCGACACCGCGACCGGCCCGGCGTGCTCGCCCGCGTGCTCGATGCGATCTGTGCCGCCGGCATCAACGTGCAAGAGATGGAGAACATCGTCTTCGAGGGCGCGCAAGCCGCCGTTGCGCGCATCAATCTCGAAGCCGCGCCGCCGGAAGAGATGCTGTCGAACTTGCGCGAAGGTGAAGACATCATCGAGTTGGGTTTGCTGGAACTTCGGAGCTAAAATGCTGGGTCAGCATATCGACGTTATGAGAGGTGCTCTATGATTGACGTGAAGCAAGCTGCACAATTGGCTTCTAACTTTATCACCGGACTTTATCCGGAGCAGACTATTTCGGATGTTCGGTTGGAAGAGGTTGAACTATCGGAGGATGAAAAATATTGGCTCATAACTCTTAGTTTTCCCGCCCCGCCAAATTCAAGCGTTCTTAATCTCGGCGGGAGACGGCAATACAAGATATTCAAAGTTGATAGGGAAGGTGGAGAAGTTCTATCAATGAAGATCAGAGAATTAACGCATGAGGCAGCTTGATCATCTACTGACGCAATACAAGAGTAGAGGGATTCTGATTGACACTAATCTACTGCTCTTATTCGTTGTTGGCATGTATGACCCTAAGCGAATCCCCAAGTTCAAACGAACAGCCAAGTTTACCGTCGAAGACTTTTATATCTTGGCGGAATTTTTCGATTTCTTTAGCCGCATCGTGACGACACCTAATATCCTCACGGAAGTAAGTAACCTCGCGGGTCAGTTGCCAGAAAATCTTAAACCCGCTTTCTATCCTCTATTCGCACAACATCTCACCCTTTTGGAAGAGCATTACCTCACGAGCGCGAACATAGCCTCCGCACCGCAATTCGCCAAACTGGGTTTAACGGATTGTGGAATTTTGGAGTTGAGTCGGAATCAATACCTAGTCTTAACTGATGACTTCCGCTTAGCGGGGCACTTGGATAGTCAAGGCATTGACGTGATCAATTTCAATCATATTCGCACGATGAATTGGAGCTAAGTTTAGCTGAGGCGAGTTTGATCAAGCATTGGAGAAAGGGAAGAGACATGACTGACAGAATCTACAACTTCAGCGCGGGGCCCGCCGTGCTGCCTGTGCCGGTGTTGGAGCGCGCGCGTGAGGAGATGTTGTCGTTGCCGGGCGTGGGGATGTCTGTGATGGAGATCAGTCATCGCTCTGAGGCGTTCGACGAGATCATCGGGGGCGCGGAGCGTGGGATGCGCGAGTTGATGGGCATACCCGACAATTATCGCGTGCTCTTCCTTCAGGGCGGCGCGTCGTTGCAGTTCTCGATGATCCCGATGAACCTGCTCGCGGAAGGCGCGAGCGCGGATTACGTCATCACGGGGAGCTGGGGCAAGAAGGCCCTCAAGGAAGCGAAAAAGGTGGGCGCGGTGAGCGTCGCCGCAGACCTCGCCGACAGTCGCTACACGCGCACGCCCGAGTCGCACGAGTTGAAACTCGACGAAAGCGCGGCTTACGTTCACATCACCGCGAACGAGACCATCGAGGGCGTCGAGTGGAAAGATGAGCCGCAAGTCAATGATGTGCCGCTCATCTCGGATGCTTCGTCGAACATCATGTCGCGCCCGGTTGACGTGTCGAAGTACGCGCTCATCTACGCGGGCGCGCAGAAGAACTTAGGGCCGTCCGGCTTGACGGTCGTCATCATTCGCGACGATCTCTTGCAGCGCATCCCCGAAGGCCTGCACACGATGCTCGACTATCGCACGCACGTTGAGAACAAGTCGCTCTACAACACGCCGAACACGTGGGGCATCTACATTCTCAATCTCGTCTGCGAATGGGTAAAGGACAAGGGCGGACTCGCGAGCATGTACCGCGAGAACCAAGCGAAGGCGCGACTGATCTATGATGCTATCGATGCGACGAACTTCTATCGCGGTCATGCTGCTGTGGAATCGCGCTCACTGATGAATGTGACGTTCCGTCTGCCGAGTGAAGATTTAGAAAAGCAGTTTGCGAAGGAAGCGACCGAGGCGAAGCTCGACGGTCTCAAGGGCCATCGCTCGGTTGGCGGCATCCGCGCCTCGATCTACAACGCCTTCCCGCGCGAGGGCTGCGAGGCTCTGGCCTCCTTCATGCGCGAGTTTGAGCGCAAGCACGGATGAGAGTCGTGAATCGTAAATAGAAGACGCGTGGCATCGGGCGCGTGACAAGGCGACAGGCGAGGGATAGAGTATCGGCGCGTATCTCCCGCACGTCGTCTTCTCTTTTCTTCCGAACCATGAAAAAAACATTCCCCTGCTTCGTGCTGTTTGTCGCCATCATCGTTTCACTCGTCGTGTTTTCCGACGCGCAGACGAAGAAAAACGGATCGTCGTCTCCTTCGTCGCAGCAGCCCGCGACGAGCCTCGGTCTGCCTTCGGAGAAGCATCTGCGAAACGTCCGGCAGTTGACCTTCACGGGCGAGAATGCGGAGGCGTATTTTAGCGGCGACGGCAAGCGTCTGATCTTCCAGTCGAAGCACGGGGCGATGCCGTGCGATCAGATTTTCACGATGGGCGCGGACGGCACAGACCTGCGCATGGTCTCGACCGGCAAGGGCCGCACGACCTGCTCCTACTTTTTCCCTAACGACAAGAAAATTCTCTACGCTTCGACGCACCTCGCCGCAGCCGCGTGCCCGCCGCCGCCCGACTACTCGCACGGCTACGTCTGGGCCATCTATCCCGGCTACGACATCTTCACTGCGAACCCCGACGGCTCGAACTTGAAGCAGTTGACCGAGACGGACGGCTACGATGCCGAAGCGACGATCTCTGTTGACGGCAAGCACATCATCTTCACTTCGATGCGTAGCGGCGATCTCGATCTCTACTCGATGGACGCCGACGGGCGAAACGTGAAGCGTCTGACAAACGAGTTGGGCTACGATGGCGGCGCGTTCTATTCGCGCGACGGTAAACAAATTGTCTATCGCGCCAATCACCCGAAGACCGAAGCCGAGATCGCGCGCTACAAAAAGTTTCTCGCCCAAAATCTCGTCGAGCCCAACGCGCTCGAACTCTGGGTGATGAACGCTGACGGGACGAACAAGCGGCAGGTGACGAAACTCGGAGTCGCGAGCTTCGCGCCCTACTTTTTGCCCGACGGCAAGCGCATCATCTTCTCGTCAAACTATCCCGACATTCACAGTCGCGACTTCAATCTCTTCGTCGTCAACACAGACGGCGCGCATCTCGAACAGATCACTTTCAACGAGAGTTTCGATGGCTTCCCGATGTTCTCGCCCGACGGCAGGAAATTAGTCTTCGCCTCGAATCGCAACGGCGCGGCGAAAGGCGACACCAACATCTTCATCGCCGACTGGATTGACTAAGGCAACGTTGCGCGCCGTGCTGAACGACATGGCGCACGCGCGAACGGAGATCGTTATGAAACGAACGACGCGACGCGGAATCTCCATCTTCCTCGCACTGGCCCTCGCGGCGACAGCCTCGCTCGCGCAGCAGCCCACGCAACAGTCCGCGCGCGCCGACGAGCCGAACGTCGAAGCCTTGCGCGCGCACGTGCGCTATCTCGCGTCGGACGAACTCGAAGGTAGGCGCACGGGCACGGCGGGCGCGCAGAAGGCTGCTGCTTACGTCGAGTCGGAGTTCAAGCGACTCGGCTTGCGTCCCGGCGTGGCTGCGAAGATCGATCTCAATGGTGGCAAGTCGCTCATCAGTGTCAACTCGTACCTGCAACAGTTCCCATACGTCGCCGCAGTCGAACTCGGTAAGCACAACGCGATGAGCTTCGTGCCGCGCGTGGTCGTGGGTGGCCCCGGCGTGGTTGTGCCTCCGCCCGCGCGCGATGCGGCGGCAATCGATCTGCGACTCGGCGAGGATTGGTCGCCCGTGGCGTGGAGCGCGAACGCGAAGGTCGAGCGCGGCGGGGTCGTTTACGTCGGCTATGGCATCACGGCGGCGGAGTTAAATCGGGACGACTACGCGAACGTTGACGCTCGTGGAAAGATCGTGCTCGCGTTCGCGGGCACGCCCGACGGCGACAACCCGCACGGGCAGTTCGCGCGCTTCGACGATCTGCGCTTCAAGGCTGCGGCGGCCCGCGATCACGGCGCGTCGGCCCTGCTCGTCATCTCGCGCGAGGAGAACTTCAAGAACGAGAGACTCGCGCGGCTGCGCGTGGACGAGAATCTCGCGGCGGCGGGCGACGCCGGAATCCCCGTCGCCGTTGTCTCACGTCAGGTCGCGCGTCGCGCGGTCGAAGCGGCGTCGCTCCCTTCCGTGACGTTCGAGATGTTGCAGCAGTCGGCGGACGCGAAGCCGACGGTTGCGATGCAAAGCACGACGACGCAGAGCAGTGCGACGCAGGGCCCGACGGGCCAGACGACAACGACGCAACCGGCCATGACTCAAGGCGCGCAGCCGAACGCTACGGGCAAAAATTTTTCGACGCTGCTCAAGAACGTCGCGTTCAGCTTAGAGACAGACATCGCGCGGCGGATGCAGCCTGCGTACAACGTCGTCGGCGTACTCGAAGGAAGCGACGCGAGCTTGAAAGGTGAGACGATTGTCGTCGGCGCACACTACGATCATCTGGGACTCGGCGGCGCAGGCTCGCTCGCCACGCGCGAAGGCGAAGTTCATCATGGCGCGGACGACAACGCTTCGGGTGTCGCGGGATTGCTCGAACTCGCGCGCATCTTCTCGACCTCGCGGCAGAGACCGCGTCGCACCGTCGTCTTCATCGCCTTCAGTGGCGAGGAGGAGGGCCTGATCGGTTCGAGCTACTACGTGAAGAATCCGTGCGCGCCGTTAGCCAACACGGTCGCGATGGTGAACATGGACATGATCGGTCGGATGAAAGAGAACAAGCTGATCGTCGGCGGCGTGGGCACGGCGGCCGAGTGGCGCAAGGTCGTCGAGGATGCAAACACGGACATGAATTTGACGGTCAACGTCAACGGCGTGCCGTCGTCGCAGCGCACGCCGAATGATGTGCCCGTCGTCACCGGATCGAACGGCACAGTGATCGCGACCGCGAACCCGAAGCCGCGCTTTCTCCTGACGCTCAACGAAGATGGTTATGGCCCAAGCGATCATTCTTCGTTCTACGCGAAGCAAGTGCCCGTGCTCTTCGTCTGGACGGGCACGCACGAGGACTATCACAAGCCGACGGACACGGCTGACAGGATCAATTATGAAGGACTCGCGCGCGTCACAGCGTTCGTGCGCGACGTGTTGCGCGAAGTGGATGATGCAGCGACGCGACCCACGTACACGCAGGCGAAGTCGGACGCGGCGACGGGCCGCTCGATGGGCTTCAAAGTTTATCTCGGCACGATCCCGAACTACGCGGAGGGCGGCGCAGGGCTCAAGCTCGACGGCGTGCGCGAAGGTTCGCCTGCGGAGAGGGCCGGGTTGAAGGCGAATGATGTCGTGGTGCGACTCGCCGGTCGCGACGTGAAGAACGTTTACGATTACACCTACGCGCTCGGCGAGATGAAGGCGGGCGAGGAGTATGAAGTCGAAGTGATGCGCGGCGGCGAGAGACTGAAGCTGAAGATCACGCCGGAAGCAAGAAAGTAAAAAAGTCGTCAATCGAAAATCGTCAATCGTGAATAGATTCAACTTCTATTCACGATTGACGATTTTCGATTAACGGTTCTTCTCTTGTCAACGCGAGCGCAATCTTGTAGTTGGTTGTGCGAGAACGGGATGAACAATGCAGAGTATGCCCGTAAAAACAGTGAAATCGAGAGTCTTTCCCGTCGCGGGGCGTCCTACTCGAAGGATAGGAAAGGGCGCGCGATGCGCTAAATATCGCTTGAAATGCGTCCGGCTTTAGCGCAGAATACGCGGGCAAGAAACGTCGCTTCGCGAGTCGTCCGCCAAATCCGCCGCATGAGAGTCCGGCGGCTCGAAACTTTCCCGCGACCTTCCGCCTATCTAACAAGCTTCAGGGGTTCACACCATAGAACAGACAAGGAGAAGACGAGCCAGTTGATCGGCGAGACCATTTCTCACTATCGCGTCCTCTCGCAACTCGGCGAGGGCGGCATGGGCGCGGTCTATCTCGCCGAGGACACGCGACTGGGCCGGCGCGTCGCGCTCAAAGTGCCGCACGCCGCGCCCGCCGCGCACAATCTCTACCACGCCCGTTTCCTGCGCGAAGCACGCTCCATCTCCGCGCTCAGCCATCCGAACATCGCCACGCTCTACGACTACGGCGAGACGCCCGACGGCAAACCCTATATCGTCATGGAGCTGATCGAGGGACAGGAACTCGGCTCGATCATCGACTCTGGAAACCTGACGGTTGATCGCGCGCTCCAGATCATCGAAGATGTGGCGCACGCGCTCTCGGAAGCGCACCGGCTCGGCATCGTCCATCGCGACATCAAGCCTTCAAACGTCATCGTCAACGAGCGCGGCGAGGTGAAGGTCTTGGACTTCGGGTTGGCGAAGCTCGTCGGCGCGGAGCACGAGGCTTTGAGTGCACCGGAGGCGCAGACGTTGCAGCGCGCGATGACGCGCAGCGACATGATGATCGGCACGCCGCTCTATCTTTCGCCCGAACAGGCGAAGGGGAAGAACATCGACGCGCGAAGCGATCTCTTCGCGCTCGGCGCGCTGCTCTACGAATGCATCGCGGGTCGTCCGGCCTTCGCCGGGGCAACCATCGTCGAGATCGCCGCGCAGGTCATTCACGTCGATCCGCCGCCGCCCTCGAAGTTCAACCCTAGCTTGCCGCGCTCGCTCGACCGCGTCGTGCTGAAGGCGCTCGCGAAGCGGCCCGAAGATCGCTACCAGTCTGCGGACGAGTTTGTCTCCGCGCTTCGCGAGGCGCGTCTGAAAGTTACCTCGAACGGCCACCTGCTCACGCAGAGCGTGCGTCGCAGCGCTGATACCGCGCCGCAGAGAAGCGCGCTGACGACCTTCTCTGAGAACCTGAGTCGCCCGCGTCTCTCGATCTTCACCGCGCTCGGCGTCGCCGCGCTTATCGTCCTCGCCTTCTGGGGCGCGAGTCGCCTGTGGCGCGGCGGAGGGCACGAGCCCACGCCCGAAGCGAAGAACGCTTACGAGCGCGGCGTCGATTTCATGCGCGAGGGTGCGTACTGGCAGGCGAGCAAATACTTCGGGCGCGCCGTCTCAGCAGATGATAGATATGCGCTCGCCCACGCCTCGCTCGCCGAGTCGCTAACGGAACTCGACTATCTCGACCGCGCGAAGGACGAGATGCTTCGAGTCAATCAACTCGTTCCTGATCGTTCGGTGTTGCCCACGCGCGAGCGACTTTACTTGGACGCTGTGACCTCAACCGTGACGCGCGACTTCCAATCAGCCGTCAAGAGCTACGCCGAGATCGCCACGGGTACGCCGAACGAGGCTTACGCCTACGTCGATCTCGGTCGCGCTTACGAGAAGGATGAGGACGCGAAGCACGCCGTCGAAAACTATCTCAAGGCGACGCAGCTCAAGCCCGACTACGCCACTGCATACCTGAGAGTCGGCAATCTCTACACGCGACAGGGCGAGTACAAGAGCGCGGCGGCGGCTTACGATAAAGCCGAGTCGATCTACACGGACACTGCCGTGATGGAGGGCCGCGCCGAAGTGCTCTACCGCCGTGGCTATATGCTGCGCGCCACGAGCGACAACGCGGGCGCGCGCGCACAGCTACAGCAGGCCCTCGATCTCGCACGCGCCAACGGCTACGAGACGCAGCAGATCAACGCGCTGCTGCAACTGAGCGCGGTCGCCTCCGCCGAGAACAGTCCCGACGCGCCGACCTACGCGCGCGAGGCGGTCGATCTCGCACAGGCGAAGGGCAGAGAGAACTTGGCTGCGCTCGGTCTCGTCGATCTCGGCAACACCTACTTCTCGCGCGCCGACTACGCCGAGGCGGAGAAGTACCTGCGTCAAGGCTTAGACATCGCCGAGCGCAACAAGGCGCAACGCGTGCGCGCCAAGGCGCTCATCAACTTGGGGAGTCTCTGTCTTCAGCAGAACAAAACAGATGAAGGCGTGGGTTACGTCCAGCAGGCCCTCGTCTTCTACCAGCAGGGCGGCTACCACAAAGAGTCTCAACAGGCCCTCAGTCTGCTCGGTCGCGTCCAGCGTCAGAGGGGCAACTACGCGGAGGCATTGAAGTCGTTCGGGCAGCAACTCGAAGACGCGGAGAAGAGCAGCGATCAGATGCTCATCGCAGGCGCGCACTCCGAGATCGGCAACGTCCTGCTGAATCAGGAAGACTACCCTCGCGCGCTTCAACACTTCGCCGAGAGCTATCGCATTCAGAAGACGCTGGGCCACGAGGTGCTCTTCAGCTACAGCCTGAGCAACCAGAGCGAGGCGCTGTGCTGGCTCGGTCGCTTCGCCGACGCGCGCGCGCTCGTCGAGCAGGCATCGGCAATCGCCGACAAGCCGGACGCGAAGAACAAAGATTTATCCGCCTACCTGCGACTGAACGAAGCGCACCTCGCGCTCGCCAGCCGCGACTTTGCTACGGCGAAGTCGAAGGGCGAACAGGTCGTCACACTCGCAGGCGAGCAGGACAAGAAGGCCAGCGCCGAGGCGAAACTCGTCGTCGCACTCGCGCAAGTCTCTTCAGGCTCGACCGGCGCGAGCGTGCAGAGCTGTCGCGACGCGCTCGATGCGGCGAAGAGTCTCGGCGATGCGTCGCTCTTCTCAAGCGCGCTGCTCGCCTATGCCGAATCGCTGCTCGCTGTCGGCGACGCGCAGGGCGCGCTCACCAACGCGCTCGAAGCGCAGGAGAGTTTCGCGCGGGCCGGACGGCACGAATCAGAGTGGCGCGCTCTGCTCCTTGCCGCGCGCGCCGCCGCGCGTGCCAACCACGCGGACGCGGCGCGTGATTACGCCGCGCGCGCCTCAGCCGCTTTAGACGATCTTCAACGAGCATGGGGGGAAGCGTTTGACACTTATCAGGCGAGACCGGACGTGCAACTGTGGCGCAAGCAGCTCAATGATCTGACCGCCGCGTCGCGTCCTTCCTGACTCTCGCCTCAAAACTTAAGTTCACCGTGAAAGGAAGATTTGAAATGCAGAATCAAGATAGAGAAAACTTCGGCGAGGAAGCAAACGGCGAAGCTGCCGAAGGCGCGCAGGAAATGGGCGGCGAACTCGACTTCGCCGAAGCGGGCGGCCCTGACAACTCTGTGTTCGGCGCAGACCCGCCGATCATCGTCGATGGCGGCGGAAATAGTTAGGGCTCAACAGGGCCCCCCTCAAGCTCCGCGCACGCGCGTGGGGATCGCGCACGCGATCCCCATAGCCCCGCGCGTGCAGTCCGGCAGTTTCCGCCCCCGCAAGGCGACGTTCGCGGACGAGGCGCAGACGCCTTCGTCGAGACAGTCTCACGTCTCGAACGTTCTTAACGATCAGCGAGAAAGGAAGACCTCAGATGCCAACCAGATCGAACAAGACCGGCCAATCCTCCGCCGCGCCGACGACCGCCACGAGCAAGATCAAAAAGGACGGGAAGCCCTCGCCGACGGCGGGGGCCGATCCGCCCATCATCGTTGACGGCGGCGGTTCGATTGCCGTGGATATGCCGTCAAAGTTCAAAGACAAAGGTGTCCTCCCGGGCGGCGGCAAGAAGTTCAAGAACGACCTCGGCGATCTCAGCAGCATGGAGATCACAGGCGCTGGCTCATGCACGGTTGATCCGGCGAGCGGCAAGATCACCGTCACGCTAAAACCAACTTCGCGAATCTCCATCAGCTACACTTAACGACGATTGCAAGCGCATGAAGCGAGGGGCCCGATCCTTTCAAGATCGAGCCCCTCGCTTCATGCCTATTGAATAAGCTCGCTCTCCGCAAACCGCCCCGCCGCCACGAGGCTGAATCTCTTACAACTAACTTTTTCTGTACAGCTCGACATGACGCGCAAACTCACGCGCCGCCTTCTCCGCGTTGAGATCGACTGTGCCCGCCGGTCGCTCTTCGTCATGTTCGCCGCGCCGCTCGCTGAGGGCCACCCCGGCGGCGTGCGCGAGCCAGAGGAATGTGCCGCGCGCGCCGAGGTGTTCGCGCACGCGCTGGAGGATGCGCGGGTAGAGTTGCACGGTGCGGCTCAAGAGGCTGCGCAGCGCGCCGAAGGAGAGTCGATCTTGGAATAGCTCGCGCCGCACGCGCTCGTCCAACTCGTGCAGCGCGGCCATCACCGCGTTCAAGGTCTCGTTGACGTTCGCCGGCTCTTCACGTTCGCTCGTCGTCGGGCGCAGGAATTCCGCAAGCTGCGCGGCATGCGCGGCGCGCGGGCTCTCCGACGCGATCTCGGAGAGCGACGCGGCGTCGAGCAGGTCTGCGACGAGGGCCAGTTCAGTCAGGTGCGTTGACTTGCGTAGATCGCGAAGGGCCGCGCCCGCGCCCGTCGGAGCGAATGGGTTCGCACGCGTCGAACCATCATGCGCGAGCAGCACGCGATCCTCAGAGCGCGGCGCGCGCGATCTCCAACCGCCCATCGCGCGGCTCGCATTGTATCCGAAGACGGGACGCACAACTCTCCAGTGCGCGCCCGCGCGCTTATAGGCGGGCAGCTTCTCGAAATACTGCTCGAAGAGCGCGAGCAGAGACTTGTCGGCAGGCGAATCGACCGCGTCGTAGAAGAAGAGCTGCGACGTGAACTCTTCGCGGCGCGCGTCCCGGCCGAAGCCGCCCCAGAGCAGTTGCCTGTGTCGCGAAGAGTCTTCTGTGCTCATCATCAAGTCGGCGATCTGGAAGTCAACGCGATCCGATTCCACGCCACGCGCGAACCCGCGCGCTAGTGTTCCAACGGTCGGCGCAACGTGCGTGAACGCTTGCCCCTCATTCAACTGCTGCGCGACCCCGGAAGCCGCGCCGCGCGTATCGACGAAGAGTCGCGCCGCGTACAACGCGCGCGCACCACGCGCATTCTCGAACTCGACCGAGACGCGATGACGCTCGACGTAAACGCGCACCACACGCGCGCCTTCAACGACGACACAGCCCTCTCTCGCTTTTATCTTCAAGGCGGCCACCGCAAGCAGACGATCCGCATCGAGCGCGGCGTCTAACACGCCCTTCACTTCAAGCGGCGGCGCTTTCAAGCGCGAGCCCGCGTCGTGGAATTTGACGCGACCTGCGCGAAAACGATTGATGATCGTCGCTTCGATCTCCTCTTTCGTGAAGAGTCCGGCGCGCGCGAGACCTTCCAACTCTTCGGCAGAGACATTCCAGATGCGGCCGCCGTCAGCCTCCGTGCGCTCGTCAAACACGACGACGCGCCGGTCGTGGCAACAGGCCATCACCGCCGCGTGCAGTAAACCCGACGCGCCCGCGTAAACGATCTCGCACTGGCCCTCGAACGTGAGTCGCGCGGGCGGCGCGGCGCGCACGATAGACTCACGCATTGATTTATCGTCGAGCGCGTCGCGCCACCGCGACTCCGCCAGCCACACACGCCGCAGCCAAGCCTCGCGGTCGGGCAGCGCGCCGAGGCTCGCCACCGTCAACGGGTAGCGTCGGCGGAAGTGGCTGAGGTCGGGCGCGTCGTCGCCGTCGCCCTGTTTGTTGCGCGTCAAAGTCATGCGAAGAAAAGAAGGCCGCGCGCTTCCGGCATCAACGCCTGACGCACGCGTGCACGCGAGTCCTTACAAGAGATCAAATTTTCGGGAGACGATTAAGCGCGAGTGTAAACGATTGCTCACGGCGCGAGCAAGACGGACGCGCTCGCGCCGCGAACATCACGCGCGCCGACGTGTGAGCAGCCCGATGACGGCGACGAAGAGCGCGGAGCCGACCACTGACCAGACGACGGGAAATGCTCTGCCACCGACGACGACGGGCAGCGGCTCAGGCAATCCGAGGTTGCGCGCGATCCACATTCCGATGAGCGCGCCGATGAAGCCGAGCACGACGGAGACGAGGCAGCCGCCCCGCGAAAAACCACTGATCGCCTGACCCAGCGCCCCACATATACCCGCGACCAGCAGCAGAACGAGGAACTCGATCAAAGTCATAACAGTTCACCTCCCGAACGCAAAAGTGAAATTAAACTTTACCGACTCGCTTGCGTGCGAATATAATCTTACTTGAGTCCGCCGCGACTCCTCCGAACCCCATCGGAAGCTGAAACCCACGTCCGCTCGCAAGAACTTTCTCGAACAAGTCAGGAGATTTTATCAGAGATGCGTAAACTTATCTTCGCCACCCTCTTCGCCTTCGCGCTCGCCACCGCCAGCGCCGCACAGTCTGGCACGTCACAGTCAGACACGCCCAACATGGGCAGGGCCCCCTCCGCGATGAACGGTATCGGGCGACTCGACGCCCGCGTCTTCGACCAAGACGGCAACCCCGTCCCCGGCGTCTATCTCAAGCTCGAATCCGAGCGCACCGACGGCTTCTACTGCGAGTCTTGGAACACGACGGACTCACACGGCGTCGCTGTGCTGCCGCCGCTCCACATGGGCCACCTGCACCTCATCGTCAAAGCCAAAGGCTACGAGGATCAGAAGCTCGACGTTGATCCTTCAACGCTCGGCGAGCCTCTGCGCATCACGCTCAAGAAGAAGTAACTAAGAGCGCGGTAGTATTGTAACTGCGCGTGCCGAACTCTCTTGGCGCGGGGCGATCAACATTTAATGTTCTCGCCCCGCGCCTTCTCGCGTCTCGACGGCAGCTCTTTGCCGGGAAAATATGGAATCAGGAAAGTGTATGATGATGATAAGCAGCAAGGCTTTCGTTCTCTTCGTTTACTCTAATGAATCTTCGCGGGGCTTATCCTTCAGCTTTCTGCTACCTGATCTGGGTGTTCTGGTTCGGGTGTAAGATTTATCCTGATTCGTAACGAGCTTACACAGCCGCCCGAGTTCAGGCGCCGTCTTCCCATCCGCAGCTAACACGAAGCCGTAACCCGTCATCACGCGTCGTCCTGCGCTGGTCAGCGGTCGGGCATAAATAGGAAACCCCTTTCGGATGGCCTGCTCGCACGCCGCGTTCAGATACCCTAAGAGCACTCCGCGCGCAAACTGGGTCGTCGCTACAACGTCGCCCACATAGTAAGCTGCGGCGTCCTTCTGGCGGCGGGCGATGTGCTTGGGCATGAACGTCGAGCCGCTGAGCTGCCCTCTTTCCAACTCCCTGACGGCTTCTTCCGTAATCAACAGAATTTTGTACGAGCCGACGAGCACCTGCTCCTTTTTCTTGATCGACATGTCATTGACCCGGTACACCATCGCGAATGTCTTTCGATACTGCTGCATCCACGAACGCATCAGGCTCACCGAAGGTACGTCCGCGCCGAAATATTCCGTATAGAGATCATGAAGCTGTGGCAAGTCGGCTTGGGTGGCCTGAACACAGACGTACTTCGAGTTGAGCCTGCTGAATAGAATCTTGTCAATAATGCTCTTGGTTGGAGAACTCACCACTGAGAAGAGAAGGACGATTAGCCCTAAAAGAATTAACGTCACCCCGGCGATCAGCATGACGCTATACGCCTTCTCCGGAAGAGTAATGATCTTAGAGATGGAGTCTTTCGCAAGGGCCATGCCTAAGATCGCAGCTCCGATGGTGCAGAGCAGCGATGGCAGGGTGAGGAGATATTTTTTCATGAACTCTGCCTCCTTTTCCAATTAGACGCGGGACGCGAGCATTCTACTTTTACAGGCCGTCTTGAGTCGCGCGAGGGAGATTGTCCGTGCCTTACAGGCCCTTGCGTTGTCGCCATTCGCGGACGACTTCGGCGGGTGCGCGCTTGTTGCCATCGACTTCATAATTGAGGCGGCGCATCTCTTCGGTCGGGATCGCGTCGCTTAAACTTTGCAGCACGTTGCGCAGCGCGTTCGTGCGTGCGAGAGCGTCGCGGCGCGTGAGGAAGACGGCTTGGTAGGGCGGGAAGTAGTGGCGGTCGTCTTCGAGTTGGACAAGATCGAGCGCGCCGATGAGACCGTCGGTCGAGTTGCCCGCGATGAGATCGATTTCACCGGCGGCGAGCGCGCGATAGGTGAGCGACAAATCCATCTCGCGCGGTCGCTCGCGGAATTGTAGATTGTAAGCGCGCGAGAATCCTTCGTAGCCGTCGGGCCGCGAGACGAAGTCCTGACCGAAGCCCGCGCGCCACTCGTGAGTGTGCGACGCGGCATCGGAGATCGTGCGCAGGTTCAGAGCGCGCGCGTCGCGACCACGCACGAGGATCGCGAAGTCGTTGCTGAAGCCGAGTGGTGGCGAGACTTCGACGTTGAACTGTTCTGCGTATTCGCGCGCCACCTGTTGATAGACGGCGCGCGGGTCTGTGATCGGTTGATGCTTTAGGATCGCGGTGAACGAAGTGCCGGTGTATTCGGGATACACATCGATCTCCCCGGCATTGAGCGCGTCGTGGCAGATGTTGCCGCCCAACTCGAAATGTCTCCCGACGCGCAGCCCGCGCGCTTCCAAACTCTGCGCGAGAATTTCGCCGAGGATGACGCTCTCCGTGAAATCCTTTGTGCCGACGATCACGTCCGGACGACGACCGCGCCATAGTGCGTAACCACCGACGCCGAGGATCAAGATGAGCGTCGCGGCGATAATCCTTCGACGCAGGATCGTCCTCGCATCCTTCTCGCTCGCGGTTTGGACTTGGACATAGCTGCTGAGGCGCGTTTCGAGTCGTCCGATGAGCCAGTCAATCGAGAGGGCCATCAGCGCGGCGGGGATCGCGCCCGCGAGCACGAGGCGATTGTCATTCATGCGAAGCCCGCGAAAGATATAGACGCCGAGTCCATCCGCGCCGATTGCTGCGGCGATGGTCGCGACGCCGACACAGATCACTGCGGCGACTCTCACGCCCGCGAGTATGACGCTCGTCGCGAGCGGCAATTCGACCTGCCAGAGTATCTGTCGCGAGGTCATGCCCATCGCAGTCGCCGACTCACGCACGTTCGCGTCAACGCCTTCGATGCCGGTGACGGTGTTGCGTATGATGGGCAGCAGCGCGTAGAGGATGAGCGCGACGATGGCCGTGCGCGCGCCGATGCCGCCGACGAAGGGGAGCGGGATGAGGAAGCCGAAGAGCGCGAGGCTCGGCACGGTCTGCAAAATTCCGGCGACTCCAAGCACGGGCCGCTTCCAACGCGCATGGCGCGTGAGCGCGATGCCGACGGGGATGCCGATGACGACCGCGAACGTGACGGAGATGACGACGAGCCAGAGATGCTGGCCCGTCAGGGCCAACAACTCGCGCCAGTGCGTTTGCAGGAAGTTCATCCGTGTAGCTCGCGCGGCTGCGCGTCGTCCGCTTCACTCCCGATAGTTGTTTTGTCGCGCGTGACGGGAACGTCATGCGCGCTTGGGCCATCGTTTGCGGCGAGGAGATCGTCGCCGAGTCGCAACGTGGCGAGATAGGCGCGCGCGTGTGGCTCAGTCGTTTCTAAAAACTCTTTCGGGGTCGCGAGCAGGACGATGCGACCGGCGTGCATGAGCGCGACGCGCGTGCCGAGCGAGAGGGCTTCACGAACATCGTGCGTAACGAAGACCGAAGTCTTGCCGAGCCTGCGCGCGAGCGCGGCGAACTCGCGTTGCAGGGCGGCGCGTGTCAGAGGATCGAGTGCGCCGAATGGTTCATCCAAGAGCAGCAGCGGCGGATCGGCGGCGAGCGCGCGTGCGACGCCGACGCGCTGACGTTGACCGCCCGACAACTCGCGCGGGTATCTTTCAGAGAAGTGGGCCGGATCGAGCCCGACGAGCGCGAGCAGCTCCGCGACGCGCGCGACGGTCTTTTCGCGCGACCAGCCTTCGAGCGCGGGGACGAGCCCGACGTTGCGCGCGACCGTGAAGTGCGGGAAGAGGCCCGCCTCCTGTATGACGTAGCCCGTGCGCCGGCGCAAGGCAATCGCATCCCACTTCGTTGTCGCGCGTCCTTCGACTAGAACGTCGCCCGCCGTCGGCTCGATCAGTCGATTGATGAGCTTGAGCGTCGTCGTCTTGCCGCAACCCGACTCGCCGAGCAGCACCAGCGTCTCGCCGCGAAAAACTTTCAGATCGAGATCGGAGATGATCGGCGCAGTCGCGCCCGGCGGCGCGAAGCTGACGTGTTGGAACTCGACGACGGGGCTTTCGGCTGACATCTCGTTCAAGCGATCCGCAGATATTCAACGGCGCGCTCAATCGACCCGTGCCAGCGACCGTTGAAATTGCGGAGCAGGATGTCTGCGGGCGTGATCTCTTCTTCGACGACACGGGCGCGAAGCTGATCAAGATATTGAACTTCTTCAGGCTCGACGCGACGCAAGCCTTCGGCGGCGAGGGCGACGATCTCTTTCGCGAGCGCGTTGACATCGACTCCGGCGGCGCGCGCTTCGAGTGCGTGGAGGGCCACCTGTTCGCGCAGCTCGATTGACGCGGCAAGGTCGAGTCGCGGCGCGAGGCGCAACACTTCGTCGAGCGCGTCCGCGTCGTAGAGCAGGCCTTTCCAGAGGGCCTGAAGTGCGAGCGCGGCTTCGGCGTCGCCGCAGTCGGCTCCGCGCAGTTCGATGTGCTGCTTGAGTCGCGCGTCGGTGAAGATGGTCGTTAAGTGATCGGCCCAGTCGCCGAATTGCGGAGTGATTGAGTCGCAGCCGTGCGCGAGGAAGTCGCCGAAGCGCGTGCCTGTGGGCCCGTCGAGATAGATGCTGTCGCGCTGCGCGAAGAGCATGGGCACGCCCAGCGCGTAGGCGACGAAGCATTCGGGCGTGAAGTCATCGTCAAGCGCGGGCGGCGAGATGAGCGCGCGATCCGCGTCGGTCGCAAGCCACGCGGCGGCGCGTGTTGATTTGTAGCCGGAGGGCCTGCCGTCTTCAAAGGGTGAGTTGGCGAAGATGGCCGTGACGATGGGCGCGAGGCGATTGCCGACGAGAAATTTTTTTCGCAGGTCTTCCGCGTCGCCGAAGTCGAGATTGGTTTGCACGGCGCAGGTGCGCGTCATCATGTCCCACGCGCGTGCCCCGCGTCGGGCCAGATACGGGCGCATCACTTCATAGCGCAGCTTGGGAAACCACTGCTGCTCGGCGAGCGTGCGGAGTGGATCGAAACCGCAGGCGAGGAAGACGAAGCCATGACGGTCGGCAATCTCGGAGAGTCGCGCGAGGTAGCGACGTATTTCGCGCTCAACGTCCGCGAGCTTGCGCTGCGGCGCGCCGGAGAACTCGATCTGCCCGCCGGGTTCGACCGTCAGACGGTTCATCTGCCCGGCGTTGACTTCGATGAGCGTGCCGCCTTCGTAAACGAGATCGTTCGATGAAGGCGCAAAGCCCGCGAGCACGCGCTGCACTTGATGTGGATCGAGTCGCGCGAAGTCGCGACGCGCGTCGTAGCCGAACAGCTCGAACTCGACGCCGCACATCCACTCGGCGGGCGACTTTGCGCCGCGCCGCAGGTTCTCGGCGAAGAGCGACGCGGCGTCCGTCGAGACTGCTTCGGTCAAGAGCGGAAAGCCTTCGCGCTGCTGCGGCGATTTCATCACTCCGTTCATGCTCGTCGAGATCGACGCGTTGATAGCCACCGGCGCATCGTTCATGTCAGTTGCGTCAGTCACATCGCTTGGGCCGGTCGTCGTGCGACTCGCTTCGTCAGTCATGTCGAGGCTCGCTTTCCGCGATGGCTGTGAAGAGATTGCTGCTGAACTGTTTGTGCTCGTCGAGCCACGTGCGCGTGCGCGCGAAGCCGGAGCGCGCGGCGAGCGCATCGAGGGCCGCCATATCGTACTTGTGCGAGTTCTCCGTGTGGATGCGCTCGCTCGCGTTGAAATTGACTTCGAGCGAGAGCGCGCCGAAGCGCACCGTCTGTTCGCACAGGCTTTTGAGATACATCTCGACGCGACCGGCCCGCTCGTCGTAGCGTGCGACGTGTTGGAAACTTTTGAGGTCGAAGTCTGCGCCGAGCTCGCGGTTGATGCGCGCGAGTAGATTCAGGTTGAAGGCGGCGGTGACGCCGAGCGGATCGTCGTATGCCTCTTCCAACACGCGCGTGTCCTTCTTCAAATCCGCACCGACGAGCAGCGCGTCGCCCGCTTGAAGCGCGCCGCGCACCTTGCGCAAAAACTCTCCTGCCTCACGCGTCTCGAAGTTGCCGATGTTCGAGCCGAGGAAGAGGGCGAGCGTGCGCGCGCGCGTCGTCGCGTCGTTTTTCAAGCGCGCGAGCGCATCATCATAGTCGGCGGCGTAAGCCTCTATGCTCAAACGCTCGCAAGTGTCGAGCAGCGTGTGCGCGGCGGATTCGAGCACGGAGGGCGAGATGTCGATGGGAACGTAGAGCAGGCCCTCCTGATGGCGCAGCAGCGCGTCGATCAGGTGGCGCGTCTTCGCGGAGCTTCCGCTACCAAACTCGATGAGCGTGATGTGCGGAGCGGAGACTGCGCAGACGATCTCGTCGGCATGGCGCGAGAGAATTTCGTCTTCGGCACGCGTGAGGTAATACTCCGGCAGCAGACAGATGGCCTCGAAGAGTTGAGAGCCGAGCGCGTCGTAAAAGTATTTCGGGAAGAGTCGCTTCGGCTGCGAGGTGAGACCGCGTCGCACGTCGTCGGCGAAGTGGCCCCGCGAGTCATCTTCGCGCGCGAGCGCATGGAGACGCAGGCGCGCGCCCATCAAATCCGTCACGTCCATCACCTGTGGGATCGTCGTCGCAGACATCGTCGCGCGCCGTCGCATCTTCGCTTGTCGTCGTCGTGTTTGAAGCGCGAGAGCGTCCCGCGCCGCCTAACGTGCATTGGGGTACGGTGCTATCATAGCCCAACGCGGCCCATTATCCACGCCGCGAGCGCGGAGGCTGAATACAGACATGACGGTGCTCGTAAACGAAGGAACGACAACCATGCGTGATGCTCTCGCGCAGACTCGTGAGACGCTCGCGACGCAACTTGCAGAAGCGCGCGCAGCGACGCTCAGTCTCTTCGATCTCGTGCCGCGCGAGTCTGATTTGCACGAGAGTCCGGGCTTCGGCTTCCGGCCCATCATCTGGCATCTCGCGCACATCGGCGTCTTCGAGGCCTATTGGATTCTGCAAAAAGTTAAAGGCGACGCGAGTCCCGATGAGCGTTACGAGCGCATCTTCGATCCCATCGCGACGCCGCGCGAGCAATCGAAAGAGTTGCCGTCGCGCCGCGAGATGGAAACGTACCTCGCGCGTGTGCGCGCGCGCGTACTCGACTTTTTAGAGACCGTATCGTTCGACACGGACGACGCGGTCTTGCGCGACGGCTACGTCTTCCGCCTCGTCCTCGAACACGAGCGACAACATCAAGAGACGCTCGCCTACCTGCTACAGATGCTCGACCCTGCGAAGAAGTCTCGCCCGTCAACGTCGAACGCTGACGACGAGACGGCCCGTCTCTCGTTAACAAGCGGTGCGGCGCGCGACGAGTTGGCGCGGGTCGTGCAAACGCCGCGCGAGATGATCGAAGTGCCTGCGGGCGAGTTTGAGATGGGCGCGATCTGGAGAGATCGTTTCGCTTACGACAACGAGCTTCCGGCGCACGCGATCTCCATCCCCGCCTTCAAGATTGATCGCGCGCCGGTGACGAATGCGGAGTTCGCGCGCTTCATCGACGAAGGTGGCTACACGCGTCGCGAGTTCTGGGATGAAGAGGGTTGGGCTTGGCGCGCGCGTGAGAACTGGCAGCATCCGCTCTACTGGTTGCGCGCCGTCGCATCAACATCAACGTTATCGTCGTCGTGGCGCGTGCGCGCGATGTTCGGCGAAGAGTCTTTGCCGCTCGATCATCCCGTGTCGAGCCTGAGTTGGTACGAGGCGCAAGCCTTCGCGCGCTTCGCGGGCAAACGTCTGCCGACGGAAGTCGAGTGGGAGCGGGCCGCTTCGTGGGACGCGGATCGTAAACAGAAGCGACTCTTCGCGTGGGGCGACGACGCGCCGACCAACAGGCGTTGCAACTCCGATCTTAAACTGTGGGGCACGACACCTGTCGCGTCATTGCCTTCGGGCGCGAGCGCAAACGGATGTCTCGACATGACCGGCAACGTCTGGGAGTGGACATCCTCAAAGTTCGCTAGCTACCCGGGCTTTAGGGCCTTCCCCTATCCCGAATATTCCGAAGTCTGGTTCGACGAAGATCATCGCGTGCTACGCGGCGGCTCTTGGGCCACCCACTCGTCGATCTTAAGAACTTCCTTCCGCAACTTCTTCCGTCGCCACTTCCGCATCGCCTTCGCGGGCCTGCGCTGCGCTGCGGATGAGTGAATAGTGTGGCACGCCGACGCTGATACGAAGGTCAAAGCCCGCAGGTCGGCGTAAACCGACCTGCGGGCTTTGACCCCTGCATGACGCGCTGAATTAGTCGGCGTGGAGAAGCTAAGGTAGAGCTACGCCAAGCGCCTTCGCAGTCTCCGGCCCTACCTCGCCGTCTGTCAGAAGCCCGTTGGAGAGTTGGAATCCATGAACCGCCGCCGCGGTCTGTTCTCCGTATATGCCGTCGATCAGGCCCGGATTGAAGCCCAGCGATTTGAGCTTGGCCTGAATGTCTCGGATCATCTGGCCGCGCATGTACGGATTAGTGAGACGGAAGATCAATGTCGGCGGTGTGACCACGACCGGCGTCGCATTCTGAGTGTACTGAATGCCCGGCACTAACACACCGGTGTCCCACCTGCGCCCGGTGATTACGCCTCTCATCACGCCATCGACGTGCGAGTGTGCTTCGACAGTGCCGCCTTTGCCATCGCAAATGACGATGTGTCCCATCATGCCCGGCTGCGGATAACGCAAGACGACGCCGCCAACAGTCTGAGACGCGAGACCGACGCCGATCTTTGTGCCGAGCAGGTCGGCGTCTCTGCGCCACCAGCCGGTGAAGGCGTCAACCAGACCGGGGTTTGGCAGGTGATCGTTTTGGCAGCCGTAGAGTATTCCCGAGGCTTGGAACACGCACCAAGAAACAAACTCCGCGCAGTCCCACGGGCCACGCCAGTTCTTATTATTCATCGGCACGACGGAGCCTAAAATGTATGGCTCGCCGACGTGCTTGAGCGCAAGTCTGAATATGTCATCGCCTGTTGCCATTGAGCTTCTCCTGTGAAGTCGGGATTTTCGTTCGCACCCATCGGTGGTAAGTCAATCTCACATCCGATGAGACTTCTTCTCGATTGAATTGCCGAAGGTACTCATCCTGAATACTGCTTTCTAATGTAGATGTGATTTCGAGGCAAAACATTTCACGTCAAGCGAAGGGAAGATCACAGTGCAGTGGTGCGGAGTCGTTGGCGGATGAGGGAGTAGGCGGCCCAGCATCATTCAAACTCGATCTCGATCTCTAACGGTGACGAAGGTCTGCGAGCGCGCGCCGCGCGCGGTGGACTTTCACTTTCGCTGACGAGAGCAAGATGCCGAGCGCGCGATCTCTTCGTAAACCGCCTGAGTCGCTCCGAGCAAACGACTGAGCGCGAGTTCAACGATAAACCAGACCGCCAACAGTCCGCTTGCGAGACTGAGTGTTGATCGATTCGATTGTCGTCATGAACTCCTCCTCGCGAGTGAACGAGCCGCTTTCTTGCGGGAGCAAAGGGTTAGCCAGCTCCCTGCGGGAAACACGCACGTTCTTCTCGCGCTGAATAGATATCCACGAGCGACCGAAAAGTTACAGGGAATAGGTTGGACGGCTAGATCACGCCTGACTCTTTGAGTTCGAGAGTCCTCTCGTCGGCGTTGAGCACAGCCTGTGCGCCGAGTGGGAGCGTGAGTTGATCGGCGGTGTGGCCGATGGTGAGGCCGGTGAAGACGGGCACGCGCGCTGAGCCGAGGATGTTGTCTAAGACTTCGCCGAGCGTCGCGTCCCAAGCGAACGAAGGCTTGTAATCGTTCGGCGCACACTCGCTGCATTCGCCGAAGATGATGCCTGCCGCCTGTTCGAGCTTGCCCGCGAGTCGCAACTGCGTGAGCATCCGATCAATCCGGTAAGGCTCTTCGCCCACGTCTTCGATGAAGAGGATGCGACCACGCGTCTCGATCTCATAGGGCGTGCCCATCAAGGCTGTAACGAGCGAGAGATTACCGCCGACGAGTTGGCCCGTCGCCGTGCCCGCGCGAATCGTGCGCAGAGGGTGTTCGGGCCGAAGCTGATTCGACTCCGCAGGATTCGTGAGCTTGCCTGCGGGTCGCGTGTCGAAGAGCGCGCGGCGGAAATTCTGCTGCGTGTAATCGGTGAAGGACGAGAGCACGATAGGCCCGTGGAAGGTAACGAGTCCCGCGTGACGATTGATGGCGAGATGTAAGGCGGTAATGTCGCTGTAGCCGATGAAGATTTTCGGGTTGCGGCGGATGAGATCGTAGTCGATGCGGTCGAGCAGTTGCATCGAGCCGTAGCCGCCGCGAATGCAGAAGACGGCTTTCACTTCCGGGTCGCGAAACATCGCGTGCAGATCGTCAAGCCGTTCTGAGACGGTGCGTGTGACGTGGCCCGAACCCTGCGCGACATACTTGCCGACCTTCGCGCGCAGTCCGAAATATTTAAGCGTCGGCTCGACGAGCGCGAGGCGGTCTGGATCGGGAACAGCCGTGCCCGGCGCGATGACGCCGACCGTATCGCCCGCGCGCAGGGCTTGTGGCTTGATCAATCTGTTCGCGTTCGCCTGCGCGCCGTTCGCGTTCGTTGTTTGCGCCGACGAAGGGAGACGCGCGGCGAACGGCAGCGAAAGCGCGGTCGCGCTCGACGCACGCAAAAAGTTTCGACGCTTCATGCCTCACCCTTTCTCGTTCGTGATCAACTCTCGTTCGTCGTCCCAGCTCAAGTCGCTTGCAGGTCAGCGCAGCACGCTGAGCAGCGCGCGGCTTTGAGCGGGATCGAGGTGAGGCAAAGCGGGCAGTCTTTGGTCGTTGGGCCGGTGTCGGCCGCCTGCTTACTCTTCGAGCGGTTGTAGGCTTTGACGACGAGGAAGATGACGAAGGCGACGATGAGGAAGTTGATCACGTCGTTGATGAACTGCCCGTAGGCGACGACGGGGATGCCCTTCGCCTTCGCCTCGGCGAGCGAGGCGGGCAGGCCCTTCGACGCGTCGAGCACGTAGAAGAGGCTCGCGAAATCGACCCGGCCCAAGATGAGACCGATGGGCGGCATGATGATGCCGTCAACGAAACTCGTGATGATCTTGCCGAACGCTGCGGCGATGACGACGGCGACGGCGAGGTCGATGACGTTGCCACGGTTGATGAACTCGCGAAATTCTTTTAGCATCTCGTCTCCCGGAAGTTTCTCGGCAGGTGTTGGCGAAGCATCCCCGGTGGGTGTGCGAATCGGACGTGTTTCTACTCTAAGCCCGCGCGCGAGTCAACACGTATTTTCGACGCGCGTGTCGCGCGTGCGTCGCGCATCGAGTTTCGTTAAACTCGTAAACGCGCGTGACGATGGGGCGAATGAGAGACGAAGGATGAGCGAGCTGAACGAACAAAGCTGGTCTGTGATGAGCGAGCACGGGCACGAGCGCGGGCAACTATCTTACGCGGACGCCGCCGCACTCGTGCGCGCGTTGACTGCCGATAAAGTTCACGGTCTCTGCATCGTCACGGACACCGCCGCCGCACGACTCGCCGCGCACACACCCTTGCCCAACGGCGACAAGCCGAAAGCTACGAAGAAGGGCGGCGCGCGACGCAAGAGCGCGAAGTCTTGAACGAGCCGTAGAGATTTGAAACTAACAGGCCCCCGCGTGGGGTTTTTTAGTTTGCGCGCAACTCGAAGTCCGCGACGAGCGGCAAGTGACCGGAGGCGACGAGCGCGGTCGATGTTATGTGAAGCCGCAAGCGCGTGAGTTCGAGCGGCGGATCGAAGTAGATGTGATCGAGATGTACGAACGGGAACGCGCCCGGATAAGTGCGCGCTCTCTTTTGAGATGCGTGCGGATGTCTGCGGCGCAAGAGTGAAAAATTCCGCCGAGGCCGTTAGAATCGCGTCTAAGTTAAACTTTCAAAGAGCGAGGTCGAGAGAATATGTCTGCTGAAGTGGAACCGCGCAACGCGGGTGAAGTGGCGGGCGTGTGCGAGATATGCGACCACGAGACGAGCAGGCTGACGAAGTGGCTCGACCCGGATGGGACGGAGCACCACGTTTGCTGGTCGTGTTTGCAGCGACGCGAGAAGCGCGTCAATTTGGGCCGGAGCTGGAAGCGCGAGCGTCGCTAAGGCGCGAAGTGATCGACGCGAAGCGCGTGCGCGTTGAAGAGACGAATAGATGAGCGGTGTTGTGACGAAGACGCAAGTCTCTGCGGGCGGCGTCGTCTTCCGCCGGAGCGAGGGCCGCACGGAAGTCGCGCTCATCTCGGTCGGCGAGCAAAATCGTTGGCAGTTGCCGAAGGGCTTGGTGGGCGCGAATGAATCGCCCGAAGCTGCCGCGCTCAGAGAGGCGCGCGAGGAGACGGGACTCGACGCGGAGATGATCGCGCCGATAGAGAAGATCGAATACTGGTACTACGCAAGCGAGCGCGGCGCGCGCGTGCGCTTCCACAAGTTCGTGCACTTCTATCTACTGCGCTTCACATCGGGCGACACGAGCGGCCACGATCATGAAGTTAACGAGGCGCGCTGGATCGAGATCGGCGAGGCCATCGAGCGACTCGCCTTCAAGAGCGAGCGCGTCGTCGTCGAGAGAGCGCGAGAGAGGATCGAGAGCATCTACGAAGTGGGATGTAAGAACGATGAGCGAGGAAGTGAAAACGGTTAGTCTTTACTTCGTCGCTCATCGTCGTTTGTCTTTACGCTACTGATCGCCCCGGTCGCCCTGACCCGACTTGACCTTCGTCTTCGCCTTCTTCTTCACGTCCTGCGCAAGCGAGCGGCCCACGTCGTCGCTCTCTTTAATGCGGCCCTTCTTGTCGCGACGCACGTAACGCTTGTCCGTGCCCGTGTCGATCAACTCCCGCTTGCTGCTGCTCTTCTTGCTCGCGCCCTTCTTGCTACCACTCTTTTTACTTCCGGCCTTCTTGCCGCCTTTTTTGCTTCCGCTCTTCTTGCTCCCACCTTTTTTCGTCGCCATGCTCTTCTCCTTTGTCTGTTCGTTTTGAAATTCCGTTCACGAGCGCGCACGCGCAGCTTTCGGCTTCTCTGTCGTGCTCTCTAATCTCTTCAACGCGTCGCCAAGCGTCTGCTTGTTCTTCAGCACGTCGCCGAAGAGATCGCCCTTGCTTTTGAGTCGCGCGAGAATGTTCATGATCGTGAAGTCTTGCGGCGTGATGCGCTTTGCCTCGACCTCACGCCAAGTGAGCGGCGCGGAGACGGGCGCGCCCTCGCGCGGTCTGACCGAGTAGGGCGCGACGACCGACTTGCCGCGCGCGTTCTGCATATGATCGACGTAGATGGTGGCCTTGCCACGCTTCTTCAACGAACGCTCGACGGTGGCCGCGCCCGCGTGCTGCGCCGCGACGAGCTTCGCCACGCGCGCTGCGAAGTCTGCGATCAACTCGTAGTCATATGCCGCCTTGACGGGGACATAGACGTGCAGCCCTCGCGAGCCCGAAGTCTTCGGGTAAGATTCGAGTCCGAGCCCTTCGAGAATCTTGCGCGTCGTGATAGCCACCTCGCAGATGGTCGTGAACGAGACGCCCGCGCCCGGATCGAGATCGAAGACGAGCCAGTCGGGCCGGTCGAGATTGCGCGTGCGCGAATGCCACGGGTGACGCTCAATCGCGCCGAGGTTCGTCATGTAGAGCAGCGTCGCCAGAGTGTCGCCCACAATGTAATCGACCGTGTGCCCGCCGCCGTCTTCGACTTCGAGCGGGATCGTTCTCACAAAGTCGGGGGCCTCATTCACGTCGTGCTGGTGGAAGAACTGTCCACGAATGCCCGCCGGGTAACGCTTCATGATGAGCGGGCGATCTTTTAAATAGGGCAGGATGAATTTCGAGACCTCGTAGTAGTAACGTATGAGATCACCCTTCGTTAGTTTCGCTTCGGGGAAGTAGATGCGTTCGAGGCTCGTCAGCGACACGACATCACGCCCCGTCTTTACCGCAACATCGCCGCTTAACTCTTCGCGCTCGAACAGGCGCGGCGCGGGCACGATCTCTTCGCCGCGCTCAACCCTTGTCTTAAACTTCTTAACGCTCTTCTTCCCCGCGCGCTTCGCGCTCTTCTTGCTCGCCACTTCGCCGCGCCAACGCTTCGCCGCATCGTCGTCCGCGACGCGCAAAGTTAGTTGCCAACCTTCCTCCGCATACTCGTCGCGGCTCTTGATCAGTAGCCACTGGCCCTCGCGCGCGCCCATGCGTATCAGGTTGAACGCGCCGCGCAGCTTCTCTCCCTTCAACTCGAACTTCATCCGACCACGCTCATACTCCACGAGCGGATCGCCGCCTTCGACGAGCGTGTACGTGCCGCCATCCCACTTCATATGTTGCCCTGCGCCATACGCGCCTGCGGGAATCTGTCCCTCAAACTTCAGATACTCGACCGGATGATCTTCCGTCTCGACCGCGAGCCTGCGCTCCGCAGGATCGAGCGAGGGGCCCTTTCTCACAGACCAAGACTTGAGCACACCATTGATCTCAAGTCGAAAGTCGAAGTGCAGGTGCGACGCATGATGCTCCTGCACGACGAAGCGTCGAAGATTTTTCTTCGCCACGCGGCCACGTGGTTCAGGCGTGCGCTTGAAGTCTCGCTTCTTCCAGTAAGTTTCGAGTCCCATCGTCGATCCTTTTTCGCGTCGCCGCGCGCTCACACGTCTGCGCGCTTCTCGTACATCTCGCGTCCGCAACTGATTCGCTCAAACAAGCGAAGCGAAGGTCTCGCGTCGTGTGATTGCAAGGTCAGTGCCAGCAAGTCACGCGCAGAAGTTTGTACGACAACGGGCGATTGAGCAGAGGCGCGCGCGTGATCACTTCTGCAACTTCTTCACCTCGCGTTTGAGCAACGCGAAATCCTCTCTGACCTTCTCGCCCAAATCCTCTCGATAGAATCTGACGGCCGGATGATAGCCGACGAGAAACTTTCTCTCGCCCTGTTTGACGACGCGCCCGCGCGCCTCGTTGATGCTCTTCACGCCAAGCACCGTCTTCGCCGCGACCGTGCCGAGCAGCATGACGAGCTGCGGGTTAATCAGCTCGATCTGCTCGAATAAATAGTTTGACGTGCAAGTCTTAACTTCGAGCATGCGCGGCGTGCGATTTTTTGGCGGGCGACACTTGACCGTGTTGGTGATGAAAAAATCCGTGCGGGCCAGCCCCGTGCCTTCCAAAACGTGATTCAAAAATCTTCCCGTCGCCCCGACAAAGGGCTGGCCCGACTCGTCCTCCTCGCGCCCCGGAGCCTCGCCGATGATCATCACCTTCGACGTATACTTGCCGTCGCCCGGCACTGCATTTGTGCGCGACTCGCAGAGCGGGCAGCGCGTGCAGACCTTGATCTGCGCGGCGAGTTCGTCAAGCCTGCGGGCCTTCTTCGTCTTCGCCATAACGTTCACTCTCTGCACATCCGGCTTGCAATTTGCATACTCAGCAATCATAAAGCTCTGACGAAACTCTGATCCGGCAAACTTGAAAAACGATGAAGCTCTCGGAACTCGCGCGCGTTTATGACGAAGTGAGTAAGGCTCGAAGCGATCCGCAGCGCGTCAAACTGCTCGCCGAAATGTTTCGCCGCGCGGATGAAAAGACACTCGAAGCGGCGGCGCACTTCACGGCGAGCGAGGTTGTCGATCCACAACTCTCGGACAAGCTCGGCATCGGGCCCCAAACGATCCGCGCCGCCGTCGCCGCGCTCTCGCGACAGACCGACGAAGAGATCGAACGCGAGATCAAACGCACGGGCGACGTGAGCGAACTCGTCGCGCGCTTCGTCAAAGGTCGCAAGGACACCATGACGGTTGCGGAGCTGTGGCGGCGCACGAATCGTGCCGTCGCACGCGGAGAGGATCGTCTCAAGTTGATCGAAGACGTGTTTGCTTCCACTTCCGCATCGGGCGCAAAGTATTTCACGCGCATGACGCTCAACCAGATGAGGATCGGCGCAGGTCTCGGCACGATCACACGCGCGCTCGCTTCAGCCTTCGACGCCGATGCGGGACAGATCGAACGACTCTACGCATTGACGAACGACATCGGTCTCGCGGCGACGAAAGCGCGCGCGGGTGGCCGTGCGCTTGAACGCGCCGGGCTTGCGCTCTTCCGGCCCTACCAGTTCATGAACGCGCAGAAGATGGACGACCCCGTCGAGATTTTTCGCACGCTGGCGGGCAAGCAGATCATCTTCGAGGTGAAGTACGATGGCGCGCGCTTGCAGATTCACTTGCGGAAGCGTGGGCGCGCGAAGCCTGAAGTGAAACTCTACTCGCGTCGCTTGAACGAAGACACGACGGCGATGCCCGACGTGGTCGCCGCGCTTGCGGCGGCTTGGCGCGGCGGCGACGCGATCATCGAAGGCGAGGCAGTCGCCTTCGATCCAAAGTTGAAACGTAAGCTCCCGTTCCAATCTGTGCTCATGCGCCTCGGTCGCGTCCACGGCATCGAAGAGAAGGCGCGCGAGATTCCGCTCGTGCTCTACCTGTTTGAATTGCTCTACGACGATGGTGAGGATTTGTTGGACGTGCCGCAAGCGGAGCGTCGCGCGCGGCTCGCAAAACTTTTCCGGCCCACGGCGCGCGTGCAGATGACCGAGGCAATCGTGACCGATAAGCGCGCCGCCGAAGATCGTTTCTTCAAGAAGGCCCTACGCGCATCGCAGGAGGGCCTAGTCGCAAAAGACCCGGATGCGCCTTACGTCGCCGGACAGCGCACGGAACACTGGTTGAAGATCAAGCCCGCGTTCGAGACGCTCGATGTCGTCGTAGTCGGCGGCATCTACGGATCGGGCCGTCGGCGCGGTCTGCTCTCAAGTCTCATCGTCGCCGTGCGCAGCAAGGACGAGTACCTGACGGTCGGCAAAGTCGGCACGGGCTTCTCCGAAGAGGTGTTGAGAGATTTGACGACGCGACTCGAACAGTTGATCACTTCATCGCGTGGGCACGATGTGGAGATCGAGCCGCGCATCGTCATCGAAGTTGACTTCCAAGACATACAGCAGACGAGCCGCTATCGCGCGGGCTACGTGCTGCGCATCCCGCGCTTCAAGCGCGAGCGCATCGACAAGTCTGTGCGCGAGGCGGACACGCTCGAACGCCTCGCGCGGCTCTACAAGCAGTCGCACTGACGCGCTTTCGAGCGAGATGTGAAAAAATCATGTCGTGCGCCCTCGTTCGTGCTCTCTTCCTTGAGCTATCGTGCCCGCCTGACGCACAATAGTCGCAAGTTTTCTCCCGTTCCAGAGAGTGTCTTAAGCGAGCTTGGCCGCGCTCGTCAGGTTGCGGTCTCCCCATGCCGTCGCAAGTTTTCGGGCATCCCGAAGGCCTGCGCGCTTGTCTCAATAAACTGATAGACTATCGCACGAACATTTTCTCAACCGAGTGACGAAAGCCCGCGAGACGATGAGCGACGGACGAACAACGACGACGACGGCCGGTGAGCTTGCGCCGAAGATGACGCTGCCCGCGAGTCTTCGCCACGCGCGCGAGTTTCTGATCAATCGCGAGGCGAGCCTCATAGAATTTTTCCGCCGCGTGTTGGAAGAAGCACAGGACGAGTCGCAGCCCGTGCTGGAGCGCGTCAAGTTCCTCGCGATCCTTTCGTCGAACCTCGACGAGTTCTTCATGATCCGCGTCTCCGGCATCAAGGAGGAGTTGGATCAGGAGTTCGTCTCGAAGACCCCGGACGGGCTGATGCCGCAAGAGCAGTTGCGACTGATACGCGAGCGCATCGCGCCGCTCATCGCAGAGCAGTCGCGCTGCCTGCGCCAAGATGTGTTGCCACAACTCGCAGAGCGCGGCATCGAGATCGCTTCTTACGACCGGCTCTCAACCGAAGAGCGCAAGCAACTAAAAAAGTATTTCGACGGACACATCTTCCCCGTCTTGACGCCGCAGGGCGTCGATCCCTCGCACCCGTTTCCTTCGATCTCGAACCTGAGTTTGAACATCGGCTTGATGGTCGAGCCCGTCGTCGAGCACGGCATCACGCGATCACTCACGGGATTGCCAGAGCCGCGCTTCGTGCGAGTGAAAGTGCCGCCGCTCGTGCCGCGCTTGGTAAGAGTCGGACGCGAGGGCGCGCGCTTCGTCTTCGTCGAAGAGTTGATCGCGGCGAACATCGGCGCGCTGTTCCCGCGTATGCGTGCGGGTCGCTGTCACATCTTTCGCGTCACGCGCGACGCCGACGTGGAGCTGCGCGACTACGAGGCTGACGATCTGCTGCGCAGCATGGAGCAGACTTTGCGCAAGCGTCGCTTCGGCAAGGTCGTGCGCCTCGAAGTCTCCGAGACGATGCCGCGCGAGATGATCGACTATCTCGCGAACGAGTTGGAGATCGACGGGGAAGACATCTACAGGATCGATGGCCCGCTCGGCATGAACGATCTGATGCAGCTCTACACGCTCGAACACCCCCGTCTGAAAGACGCGCCGTTGCAGGCGACCGTGCCCGCCATGCTCGAAGACGCCGAGTCGATCTTCGACGTGGTGCGCGCGCGCGACGTGTTGCTGCATCATCCATACACGTCCTATTCGACCGTCATCGATTTCATGAACGAGGCGGCGCGCGACCCGGAAGTCGTCGCCATCAAGATGTGCCTCTATCGCACGGGCGCGAAGTCGCCGATCCCGCAGGCCCTCATCGAAGCGAGCGAGCGCGGCAAACAGGTGACGGCGTTGGTCGAACTGAAGGCGCGCTTCGATGAAGAGGCGAACATCGAGTGGGCGAAGCGACTCGAAGAGGCGGGCGTTCACGTCATCTACGGCGTGATGGGCCTGAAGACGCACTGCAAGGTCGCGCTCGTCATCAGGCGCGAAGGCGAGGGCCTGCGTCGCTACGTTCATATCGCGACGGGCAACTACAACCCCGTCACGGCGGGCGTCTATACCGACTTCGGCTTGCTCACGGCGGATGAGGAGGTGGGTGAGGACGCGACCGATCTCTTCAACTACCTGACGGGCTTCTCGCGGCAGAAAGAGTATTTGCGACTCATGGTCGCGCCGGTGAACTTGAGAGAGAAGATGATCGCGCTGATTGATCGAGAGCGCGAGCATCATCTCGCGGGTCGTCCGGCGCGCATCATCGCGAAGAACAATCGCATCGCAGACGTTGCGGTGATCCGCGCGCTCTACGAAGCGTCGCAGGCCGGTGTGCCGATTGACTTGATCGTGCGCGGCATCTGCATGGTGCGCCCCGGCGTCGCCGGCCTCTCCGAGACGATCCGCGTGCGCTCAATCGTCGGTCGTCTCTTAGAGCACAGTCGCGCCTACTACTTCGCCAACGGCGGCGAAGAGGAAGTCTATACGGGCAGCTCCGATTGGATGGCCCGCAATCTCGACCGCCGCGTCGAGGTGATCGCGCCCGTGCGTGACGCATCGTTGCGACGTTATCTCAAGGACGTGGTGCTCGCCGCCTATCTGCGTGACAACGTGAAGGCCCGCGAGTTGCAATCAGACGGATCATACGTGCGCGTGCGACCCGCGACGGGCGAAGAATCCTTCGATAGCCAGTCGCACTTCGAGGGGAGCGTGAGTTTGAAGGCTTGATGATAGAGATCGAGCTTGATCTTGAGCGGGAAGGTCTTTGTTGAAAGGGAGGCAAACGGAAGATGTCTGTTAAGAAGAACTGGCGCGCGTTTATCGCGCTCGCGTTCGTCGTCGCTCTGCTGGGCCTGCCCCCGCTCATCCCGGCGCAGAAGAAGGATGACAAGAAAAAGTCCGACGAGAAATCTGCGGCGACATCATCGGCGACGCAGGGCACGCCCGTGCTGTGGCGCGATCCCGGCGACATCGCCGCGCGCGATCTCACGCAGGGGCCCGGCGGCGATGAGTTGAAGCCCGATCTCTCCCGCATCACATACGTGAAGGACGATCAGGAAGGCTACTCTGTGAAGTACCACGTCAAGGACGGGCAGGGCCAGACGTGGGTCGTCAAGGTCGGCAATGAGGCGCGACCCGAAACCGCCGCCGTGCGTTTAGTCTCCGCGCTCGGCTACGTCACCGACGTTAACTATCTCGTCCCCTGCATCAAGATTCCCGGCGCGGCGAAACCGCGTAAGGACGTGCCGCGTTGTGAGGGAGATGGTTTTGCCGACGCGCGCTTCGCGGCGCGACCTAAAGACGTGAGCCGTTCCGAAATCTGGAGTTGGAAGGAGAACCCTTTCGTCGGCACAAAAGAGTTTAAGGGGCTCGTTGTGTTGATGGGCCTTCTGAACAACTGGGACTTGAAGGACGAGAACAACAAAATTCTGCACGACAAAGGGGCCGGTGGTGACAACGAGGTGCGCTACATCGTCGCCGATCTCGGCGCGACATTCGGCAAGACCGGCGGCGGCATCTCGCATAGTCGCAACGAGCCGGAGAACTACGCGAAGTCGAAGTTCATCGAAGGCGTCGATAAGGGCAAGGTGCGCTTCGCCTACGGTGGCAAGAGCCAGTTTCTTTTCGATAACATCACGGTCGAGGACGCGCGTTGGATCGCTTCGCTCCTCGCGCAACTCACCGATCAGCAGATCGCCGACGCCTTTCGCGCTGCCGACTTCAAGCCTGCCGAAGTGCAGACGCTCGCCTCCGCAGTGCGCGGTCGCATCAATGAGTTGGTGAAAGTCACGGGTGTGACGCGCGGCACGCCGGTCAATCGTCTCAATACCGTGCCCGCGCTAACACCGTCTCCGACGCGAATTGCCACGCCGGAGCCAATGCCAACGCCGACGCCGGAACCAACTGCGACCCCGTCGCCGATTCCGCCCGCGAGCCCGGAACCGACGCCGACGATTGAGCCCGCGCCGACTTCGACGCCGACACCGGAGCCGACACCTTCGAGCACGCCGACGCCGACGCCGACGCCGCCTATTCCGCGTGCGCGGAGTTGATCGCGGGGCGGAGAGTTTCCGCTTCGCGAGTCGCAGCTTTTAGGCCCCTTTGTCCGGTCGCTAATTCAAGATGCTCTCCCGCAAGTGAGGAGGGATGATGCGAGTGTTCTCAAGTTCAGTGACAGGTCGGATTGTTAGAAGGACGGCGTTAGCTCGTTTACTGATCCTTGTGATCATTAGTGGCTTGTCGTCGCAGGTGGCCCTCGCGCAGAAGAAGTCCGACGAGAAGGAGTCGGCGCGCGGCACGCCCGTCCTGTGGCGCGCGCCCGACGACATCGTCACGCGCGATCTCTTCTGGGGGCCCGGCGGCGAAGGGATGCGACCCGATCTGTCGAACGTCACGTTCGTCAAACAGGATGTGGGCGGCTACTCTGTGAAGTTTCGCGTCAAGGACGGCGCGGGTCGCGAGTGGGTGGCGAAGATGGGCAAGGAGGCGCAGGCTGAGACCGCAGCCGTGCGTCTCGTCTGGGCGCTCGGCTACGAGACCGAGATCAATTATCTTGCGCCGTGCGTGAAAATCTCCGGCGCGCCGAAGCCCGCGAAGCCGGTCGAGCGTTGCGCGGGCGGCGGCTTCGCCAACGTCCGCTTCGAGGCGCGACCGGAAAACATCAAGCGGCTCGATGCTTGGAAGTGGAACAACAATCCCTTCACGGGCACGAAGGAGTTGCGCGGGCTGATCATCATGATGGCCCTCTTGAACAACTGGGACATCAAGGACACGAACAACAAGGTGCTGCTCGCCAAAGGCGCGGACGGTCGCAACGAGTTGCGCTACATCGTCAGCGATCTCGGCGCGACGTTCGGGAAGGTGAAGTTGGACGTGCCCGCTTTCTGGCGTCTCAGCCGCAGTCGCAACGATCCCGCAGACTACCGCGACGATCCCTTCCTCGAAGAGGTCAAGGGTGACCGCGTCTTCCTCTTCTACAAGGGCAAACGGCAAGATCTCTTCGACGATACGCGCGTCGCGGAGGCGCGCTGGCTGGCGAACCTGCTCGTGAAGCTGAGCGACCGGCAGATCAGCGACGCCTTCCGCGCCGCCAACTACACGCCTATGGAGATGGCGACGCTCACCAGCACCGTGCGCTCGCGCATCACCGCACTCGCGCGCGCCACAGGCGTCGCGCCGGGGCGGGAAGCCGGATCGCCGCGCCGTTAAAGTCGCGCGTGTCTCTCTAACACGTTTGTGCGCGAAAAAAAGGAGCCGCTTCCCCGACAGGGAAGCGGCTCAAGTCGTTCGGAGGAGAACAGTCTAGCGTTACTGTTGATGAATCGCGGCGGCTGAAGCGGCGACGGCTTCGGTCGTTGCTGTGGACGCGACGGCGACGTGGGTCTGGCCCGACTGGATACCCTGCCAGTAAGATTGCACGTACTTCAACTGATCGCCATGGCCCCATGAAGTGTAGAAGTCGTACTGCTTCATCTCGGCATAGGCCTGATCGTAGTTCCAGCCGTAGAAGTTGAAGCGATAGACCGCGCCCATGATCCCCGTGCGATGGCGGCCACCCGCGCAGTGGACGAAGAACTTGCCGGTCGCGGGATCGTTCGCGAGTTTCAGGAACTCGGCGATCTGCGCCTCCTGCGGCGCGTGCTTGTCTTCAACCGCGATGTTGACGTAGTTCATGCCGAGCGATTCGACCGCAGACTTCTCGTAAGTAGTCGGATCGTCGCGCAGGTCGATGACGGTGTGGATGCCGAGCGCGGCGAGGTCTTTGTAGTCTTCGGGCTTCGGCTGCGCGCCGCGAAAGAAGCGTGCGTCCATCTGACCAAAGTTCTTGATGTTGATGTTGGGGAACTGCGCCTGCGCCTTGTCCTTCGCGACGACTGCGAAGGAGAGCGCGAAGATTGCGACGAGGGCTGCGATGCTGCGGCGGAGATGATTGCGAGTCAAGCTCATTAACGATTCCTCCAAAGGCTCGGACAACAAAGAGGCGGGGGAGCTTATGAAAGCGATCCAGAGATTAGAAATTGCGTGATGCCGGAGCGTTCAGGACTGCTCAAATTTGAGCCTGTTTAAACAACCGAATCGCCCAGTGATTATCGCTGTCTGTGGGGTGTCTCTTCAACTCTCAAGCTGACCGTATCAGCCTTGTGCGCGACAAGCATTCGTGAATCTCGTCACACAATCTTTAGATGCGTTGTCGCGTCGCCGGTTGCACGTGGAACAACGATGAGGTGGGAACGATGAAGTGAGAGCAGTTTGTCTTCCGTTCATCGTTCATCGTTCCTACTTCATCGTTTCAGTAGAGCGTCACCTGTTGCGTCAGCCCGCCGTCAACGTAGTAGGTGCTGCCCGTGACGTACTCCGCCTCGTCTGAGCTTAAGAAGACCGCGACGGAAGCGACCTCTTCGGGCTTGCCGAAGCGGCCCCACGGGATTTCTGTGACGGCGTTCTTCATCGCCTGCGGATCGCTTAAGACCGACTGGTTGATCGGCGTCGCGATGGCCCCCGGCGCGATGTTGTTGCAGTTGATCTTATATGGCGCGAGTTCCATCGCGAGGTTGCGCATCATCATCCGCACGCCGCCCTTCGAGGCGCAGTAGGCAGTGTATTCAGGGAACGGAATGTCTTCGTGCACGGACGAGATGAAGACGAGTTTGCCGCCGCCCTGCCTGACCATCTGTCGCGCCGCCGCCTGACTGACGACGAAGCAGCCGTAGAGATTCACGGCGATCACCTTGTTCCATTCGTCGTCCGTCACTTCGAGAAAAGGCCGCTTGATCTCGATCCCAGCGTTGTTGACGCAGATGTCGAGCCGCCCGAACTTCTCGACGACCTGCGCGATCATCCGCTCAACGTCCTCGCGCTTGCTCACGTCAGCCGCGACTGCGATGGCCGTCGAGTTGAACGACGCGACCTCTGCGAGCGCAGCATCCTCGTCCGTCTTTCCACCCGGTCTATAATTGACCGCGACGTGCGCGCCTTCCTGCGCGAACCGCGTCGCGATTGCCTTGCCGATGCCGCTCGACGCGCCCGTCACGAGCGCGACCTTGTCTTTCAATCGATCCACTGCTCTCCCCCTATTTAGCGACTCTATTTCTCCATCACGATGAGCGTGAACGAGCCGGGCACGATTGAGGGGCGCGGGCGCGGTCTCTCAGGCGTCGGGGGCGGAGGGGGCCCAAACTCTGCGGAGACTAGAAAGACGCGATGCGTCTTCGTATCGAGCGACATCGTGCGCGCGCCTCTCTGCGTCGGCGCGTTCTCAACGACGGTGAACTTGTCAGGCGAGTCTTCGTGCACGACCGTGAGCGTGCCCTCGCCGTTTGATGAGAAGGCGAGATCGGTCGAGGGATCGAAGCCGTTGGCATCGACGCCGTTGCCGATAGGCAGCGTCGTGACGACCTTGCCCGTGTCGGCGTTGACGACCGCCATCAACTTGTTCGAGCATCCGGCGAAGAGGCGACGGTGCTTGCGATCAATGGCGAGTCCGCTAGGCTCTTCGCACGGCGCGAGCGGCCAGCGATTCAAGACGGTGAGCTTGCGCGCGTCGAACTCGACGATCTCCGACTTGTCCTCGATGTTGACGAAGATGTGCCCGTGCTCGTCTGCGACGGCCGTCTCCGGCTTGCCGCCGAGCGGGATCGTGCCCACGACCGTCTCTGTCTTCGCGTCGATGGCGGTCGCATCCTTGCTCGCGCCGTTGAAGGTGAAGACGCGGCCCGACGAAGGATCGAACAGGATCGCGTCCGGATTCTGTCCGACCTTGACCTGCGTGATCGTCTTCAAAGTCTTCGTGTCGAAGACCGTCACGCTACCGGCCCTGCCATTCGACGTGAACCCTTTCAACAGATCGGATGCAATGGCGATGCCGTGCACGCCCGGAGTTTCGGGGATGTCACCGACGATTGCGCCCGTATCGGCATCGACCACCATCACGTGCGTCCCGCGCGAGATGTAAACGCGACGCGACGCGCTATCGACGAGCAGGTAATCCCATCCGCCATCGCCGCCGAGCTTGTAGGTCTTGACGACGTGATAGCCCGTGGGCGCGGCGGCGCGCGTGCCGACGGAGACGACTACTGCCAGAGCAGCGACCAGACAGACGAAGAGTTGACGCTTACGACTAGAGTTCATGTGAATCATCCTTTCAAGATAGAGAGCAGGCGACGAATCAAAGTATGAAGTAGGAACGATGAACGATGAAGTAAAAACGATCTGTCTTTCACTTCATCGTTCATCATTCCTACTTCATCGTTTTCTTCTTCCTCGCTTTGCGCATGGCGTCGCGGGCCACCTGGCGCGCGAGGAGTTGGACGATGCCGCCGGGCACGATGGCGCGGACGAAGGCGTAAGCCACGCGCGTCGGGATCGTCGCACCACGCGGCACGAGCACGTACTCGCTCTCCCAATGGCTCGGCGCAAACTTCGCCTTGAAGCGACGCACGCCCGCGAAGTTGTAGAACGCGCCGAAGCGCGGGGCGACGAGTCGCAGTGCGCGTCTCGTCTGCGCGTGACTGTGCGTTGAGATATCGTCCGCGCCTTCGGTTGCGAGCGGGGCTGTGCCGAGCGTGGCGAGCCGTGCGCCCTCTTCGCGCAGACGCTTCAAGGCTTCGACGACGAGCAGGTCTGCCGTGCCCGCAGGCGCATCGGGCTGTCGCAAGACGTCCTCCAGATACCAACCGTCGCGCGCAGGCATCGGACTCGCGGCGAGCAGACCGACGAGGTGGCCCTCCGTGTCGCGTGCGACGTAGAACTTTTTGTGCGCGGCGTGTCGAAAGGGATCGAGCGCGAGCAGCCAGCCGAACCCTGCGGCGGCGCGGCGCGTTCGCAGCCACGTCCCGCATAGAGCGGCGGTCTCGCGTCGCAACTCTTCGCTGACTGTTTCGATCTCCTCAAACACGACTCCCGCGCGCAGGGCCTGATTGACTCCGGCCCGCATCTTCTTGGCGCGGTCGCCGCGCGGCGACCACGTCTTGAGATCGAAGTAGGGCGCGGCGGCGATCTTCACGGCGCACAGGCCCGCTTCGGTCGCGAGTCGCGCGAAGCGTTCAGTGGCCGGGATGAAAGCGGCCACTCGTCTGCGCCTGCGCGCGGCGGCGACGAAGCGACGCGCGAGTTCCGCCGTCTCTTCTTCGCTTGCTAAAGGATCGCCGGCCGCGAGCCAGACGCGACCGAACTCGCAGTAGATGATCGCGCCGTCGATCTCCGGCGTTGACCAGAGGCGCGCGCCGGGGGCGACGCTCACGAGCGAGTGTGCGTTGTAGCCGTAGAGCGTTTGCAGTCGCAGCAGGTCGCCCGTTGGGTCGGAGGCGAGCGGGCTGCGTCGTGCGCGCGCGAGGCGCAGACGCAGTCGCGCGTAGCGCGCGCCGTAAGCGCCACTGGCGGCGAGCCACCAGATATCGCGCGCGGGGATGTGGGGGTGCATCGCTTCGACTCCTTATCAAAAACTCCGCGCGAGATGAGAAACTCTACGCGAGATCAGAAACTCCACGCGAGCGCGACGCCATACTCGCGCGCGGGCCGGTTGTATTCGGGCGCGATGCGCGGGAGCAGTCTCGATCTCTCTCTCGCCTGCTCGCCGCCCGCGTCGAGTGCGGCGTCGTGGTGCGTGTGATAGACGTAGCGACCGACGCCGTAGCCGATGGCACTGCCGACGAGCACGTCGGAGAGAAAGTGGTTGCGCCCGGTGTAGCGCGCAAAGCTGACCGCCGAGGCGAGACCGTATGCGGCGAAGCGGACGGCGCGGCGTTCATGGTACTCCTCTGCGACGACGGTCGCGAGCGACCACGCGGCGGTCGAGTGGCCCGAAGGGAAGGAGTTGCCGCCATCGAAGAAATCGCCCCGGCCACCGTCTGAACGCGGGCGTGGTCGCTGCGTGATGTTCTTGAGCGCGAAAGAGACAAGACCGGCGTCGATCAACGCTTCGCCGCCGAGCAGTCCCGTCTCTCTGGCGCGCGCGTTGTGCGATGCGCGACCGACAACGTAGAACGTGGCGGCGATGCCGCCCGCGCCGTATGCCGAGCCGATGAAAGAGACGTGATGACTGAGCGAGAGATGATCATCGTTGTCGATTGCTCCGGCGGTGCGCCGGTCGGTCGCGAAGAGCGCGGCGGACGAGAGACCGAGCGGCAGCAGCCAACGCGCATCGCTGTGGCTCAGACGAAACGGTGAAGTCCAGATCGCGCACTGATCTCGCAAGACGTTTTTAACGAACTCTCGTTCGAGCGATGGCGACGTGCGCGGCGTCGGCCCTGTCTGCGGCGTTATCGTCGGTATCGCTCGCGGCTGCGGCGTCGGCGTCGCGCTCGTCGTCTCACTCGCGGGCTGCGTTGTTGCTGGCTGTGTTGTTATGGGCGACGTGGTCGCGTACTCCACCGTAGTCGCTTCCGTTATCGCTTGCTTATCTGTCGCGTGCTTCGCGGTCTGCGCGGAGGCGCAGAGGCTCGCGGCGAAGATGAAAGAGAGGACGAGTGTGGTGTGGGGCCGGTGCAGTGTGTGTAGTGGATCATATTTCATATTTCGATCCTCCTCACTTGAACGCGCGCGCTCGCGCGGTGCAGGCGACGACGCGCGCCAGCCTCTTCAAGTTGGAGCGAGAGCGTGGGCACGACCAAGAGCGTGACAAAGGTTGAGAGCGTGAGCCCGCCGATGACAGCGATGGCTAGAGGACGTTGCAACTCCGCGCCCGCGCCTAATCCGACGGCGAGCGGGAGCAGACCGAAGATCGTGCAGAGCGTCGTCATCAGGATGGGCCGGAGGCGCACGCGTCCCGCTTCACGCAGCGCGTCCCGCATCGTCGTCTCTTTCTCTTCGAGTAGCTTGTCGCGATAGTCGAGCAGGATGATGCCGTTTTTGACGACGAGCCCGACGAGCATGATGAGACCCATGAACGAAGAGATGTTGAGCGGCGTGCGTGTTAGAAGAAGCGCGACGAGCGCGCCCACGAGCGAGACTGGCGCGGCGAAGAGGATCACCAGAGGCTCCGTGTAAGAACGAAACTGCACAACGAGCACGACGAAGACGAGCGCAAGCGCGAGCCCGAAGACGAGGAGCAGTCCGCCGAAGGCCGCTTGCTGGCTCGCGTACTGACCGCCGAGTTCGTAAGTCACGCCCGGCGGGAGATTCGTCTTCGACAAAACGGCGCGCACGTCCTTGATGGCCGATCCGAGATCGCGATTCTCCAAGCCAGCCGTGATAGCCACCATCTGACGTTGATCCTGTCTGACGAGTTCACTCTGTCCAGCCTCGCGCTCGATGTCGGCGAATGCGGAGAGCGGTTGCGTCACACCTGCGGGCGTCGTGACGGGGACGTTGCTGATCTTTGAGAAGTCGAAGCGCGTCTCATCGGGCAAGCGCACGCGCACGCCGGTCAGACGGTCGCCCTCGCGCACCTGCGTGACGCGATGGCCGATCAGAGCGTCGTTAAGCTGCTGCGAGATCGTCTGCACGCTCAAGCCAGCGCGCGCGGCGCGGACAGGATCGATGCGTGCGACGAGTTCGGGTGCGCCCGCCGCGACGCCGTTGTACATCTCGACGACACCGGGAATCTTCTCGACGCGGTCGCCCAACTCCGCCGCCGTTTTTTGCAGCGTCGCCAGATCGTTGCCGAAGAGTTTTATCTCGACTGGTCGCGGCTCGCCCGCGAGATCGTTGATCACGTCTTCGAGCAGCTTGACGAACTCTGCGTTCGCCTGCGGATAACGCTTTTCGATCTCCGCGCGCATGTCGCCGATGATCTCGTCGGAGTCGCGCGCGCGATCATCTTTGAGTCTGACGAGGATGTCGCCCTCGTTCGGATCGGTGGCGAAGAAGCCGAGCTGCGATCCGGTGCGACGCGAGAAGGCTGCAACTTCGGGCGTCTCTTTGATGACGCTCTCGATCTGCGAGACGACGCGGTTCGTCTCCGTGAGCGAAGTGCCCGGCGGCAGACGATAGTCGAGCACGAACCCGCCCTCGTCCATCTCCGGCAGGAAGCCCGTTTGGAGTCGCGTATAGACGAGCGCGCCGAGGGCCACCGCCGCGAGCGTCGCGAAGAGCGCGGCGCGTCGGTGCGCGAAGACGAAATCCAACGCCGACACGTAAGCGCGCTCGATGCTCGCAAGACCTCGTTGAATGCGCGCGGCGAGCCGGCCACCTGTGCCGAGGCGCGACTCGTCAAACGTCACTGCGCCCGCTTCATCTTCCGGTTCGATGCGGCTGTCGTCGCGTTCAGTCGGAAGTGGCGGCGCGTTGTCCGCTTCGGTGTGTGGAAGAAAACGATCCGCGAGCAAGGGGATCAAAGTCAGCGCGAGCACGAGCGAGACGAGAACGGCGACCGTGAGCGCGACCGAGAGCGCGGAGAAGAACTGGCCCGTCACGCCTTCGAGCAGCACGAGCGGGAGGAAGACGACGACCGTCGTGATGGTCGAGCCGATGACCGCCGCCATCAACTCGCCGACGCTGCCGTAGATCGCGTCGTGACGATTCTCGACGGTGCGTCGTCGCAAGTGTCGCTCGATGTTCTCGACGACGACGACCGCATCGTCGATGACGAGTCCGATGGCGACGGCGATGCCGCCGAGGCTCATCAGGTTGAACGTCTGCCCGAAGAGCCGCATGAAAAAGAAGGTGATGACGACCGTGAGCGGGATCGTCGTCGCGGCGATCAAGGTGATGCGGACGTGACCGAGGAAGGCGAGCAAGACGACGACGGCAAGGAGTCCCCCGATGATGATCGCATCGCGCACGTTGGCGATTGATGCGCTCACGAGCGACGCCTGATTATAGACGCGCTCGACACGCACTCCGCGCGGCAGTTGCGGCTGCAACTCTTTGATCACGCCGTCAACTTCGTCGGCGATCTCGACAGTGTTGCCGCCGATCTGTCGCGTCACACTGACGAGCGCGGCGGGCACGCCGTCACCTGTGAAGATATTCGTGCGATCCTCCGCGCCGTATCTCACCTCGGCCACGTCGCCGACACGGACGGCAACGCGATCCGCGCCGTTATCTTCGGCCTTCTTATTGTCGCTGCTCGGAGTGGCGACGACGATCCGCTTGATGTCCGCGATGGAGAGCGCTTCGCCCGTCGCGAGCACGTTGTACTGTTGATAGTCGCGACTGACGCGGCCGACCGAAGAGACTGCGGAAGTCTGCGCGACGGCATCTTCGATCTGATTGACGCTCAGGTGATTCGCCGCGAGTCGTTCGGGCGCGACGACGATCTCGATCTCGCGCACGTCGCCGCCTTCGACGCGAACCTGCGAGACGCCGGACAAGCGCGCGAGTCGGGGCCGGATCGTGTAGGTCGCGACATCGCGAAGCACTGAGGGCGGCGCACCCGTCACGTTGTAGCTGATGATGGGGAAGACGGAAGGCGTCAGTCGCTCCGCGCTGAGATTCAATCCGACGGGGAGTTCCGGCTGCACCTCGGCGATCTTCGATTGCACGAGTTGCAGCGCAAGCTGCATATCGGTCGAGGGCGCGAACTGCACACCGATCTCCGCAGAGCCGCGCACCGCACGCGTTGTGACGCGCGCGATCTGCACGCCTTGCAACTCGCTGACGGCGTTCTCTAAGGGCCGGGCCACCGCCGTCACCATGTTGCGCGGCTCAAGCTGCGAGCCCTCGGCGACGATGATGATGCGCGGGAACTCGACCTCCGGGTAGATACTCGAAGGCAACTGCGTGACGGCATAGAGGCCCGCCACGCAAAGAAGCGCGACGACCAGATAAGTGGCCTTGTGATGCTTGTCGGTGAAGCGCGCGAGGTTCACTTCTTCTCGTCTCCCACAGGCGACTTCGCCGCGCCCTTCGCGTCGTTCGCATTCTTCTCGCTCTTATCGTTCGCGTTCTTATCGTCGCTCTTGTTCTGTTCGTCCTTCTGATCTTTCTCGTCCGACTTGTCCTTACTCTCGCCAGCTTTCTCATCGCCTTCCATTGAAGGCTCGACGATCTTGATCTTCGATTTGTCGCCAAGTCCGAACGCGCCGGTTGTGACGACGCGCTCGTTATCCTTCAAGCCTTCGGTGATCTCCGCGCGCCCCGCGTCGCGTATGCCGACCGAAACTTTGCGCTTCTCGACGGTGTCGTCTGCCTTTGGCACGAAGACGAAAGTCTCGTCGCCTTCGACGACGAGCGCGGATTCGGGCACGGCGAGCGCGTTTGCGTGAATCTCGACGGCGACGCGCGCATCCGCGAACGTGCCCGCGCGCAGCTCGCCCGAAGGGTTCGGCAAGCGCACGCGCACCGCCACGGTGTTCGTCTGCGGATCGACGGCGGGGGCCACCTGCACGACACCGCCCTCGAACTCTCTGTCGGGAAACGGCTCGACTTTGACGACGGCGAGATCGCCCGTCTTGATGCGACCGAGATACTGCGCCGGAAGATTCGCGACCAAGTCGAGCGACGAAGCGTCGATCACTTCAAACGCAGGGTTAGCCGGATCGACCGTCTCGCCGTCGTTGATCGCGCGCTTCGTCACCGTTCCCGTGATCGGCGCGACAATGGTTGCGCGCGAGAGTTCAGCACGCGCCACTTGCAACGCCGCTTCAGCCGCGTTGACGCCGCCTGCGGTGACGGCGGCCTGCGTGCGCACCTCGCCTACGCCGCGCGCTGCGTTGACGCGTGCGGCGGCGAGCGCGGCTTCGGCTTGCGTCACTCCGGCGGTCGTGACGGCAAGTTGCGTGCGCGCCGCCTCAACCTCTTTGCGGGCCGCGATGCCACGCTCGAAGAGCGTCTGCTGGCGTGTGAAATCGTTCTGCGCCTGCGCCTGCGTGGCGCGCGCCTGCGTGAGCGCAACATCGGCCTGCCTGATCTGATCGGTCGTAACCGGCCCCTGCGTGTTGGCGGTCGAGCGCGCCTGCTGTGCCTGCGCGCTCGCTTGTTGAACTGCCGCCGCCTGCTGACGAACAGTTGCGGCGAGCACGTTGCGATCCAATTCGGCGAGCACCTGTCCGGCGCGCACGCGCTGACCAACCTGCACGAGCACGCGCGCAACGCGACCCGATGTCGCCGCGCTGAAACTCGTCTCGTGTCCGGGCATCGCATTGAGCGTGCCCGCCGCCTCGACATATTCGCGCAGCTCTGCGCGGGCCGGAGCAGCTACCTCAACTTCGACGACCGGCTCCGTCACCGCTTCCTGTGCGCTGCGGCTGCGTACGATCAAGAAGACGATGATCGCGAGCGCGACGAGCGCAATGATGGCGACGAGCGCGGCGGGCGAGAGACGGCGCGTGCGGCGCGTGTATGAATCGACCGTCTCGACGGTCGCACGCGAAGAGTTGTCTGCGCTGCCAGTCTCTTTCGTCTGTCGCGTCCTTTTTACTTGATCGTGCGTGTCGCTCATCTTCGTCTCAATCGGATTGTTCATCTCACGGGGACGCCCGCCGTCTGTTCAAGGTCTGCGAGCGCGCTCTGATAGTCGAAGAGCGCTTGCAGGTAGCCCTGCCGGATTTCGAGCGCGGTGCGCTGCGCGTCGATGACGGGCAAGAGTCCGGTCTCGCCCGCGCGGTAGGCCTCTTCGGCGAGCGTGCGGACGCGCTCGGCGTCGGGCAAAAGTTTCGACTCGTAGAAATCCACCTGCTGGCGCGCGGCGTCGAGACGGAGGGCCGCCTGACCAATGCCTGCGGAGATGCGCTGTCGCACGTCTGCGCGCTCTAAAGTTAACTGTTCGATGAGCGCGTTGCTGCGCGCGATCTCGGGGCCACCTCGATTGAAGATCGGCAAAGGGACAGTGACCTGCATCGTGAAGGCGTAGTTGTGCACGAGCGACGGATCGAAGGCTTCAATGCCGGGCCCTATCGAGGGCGTCGGAATGCGGTTGGCACGCGCGAGTCGGAGGCGACTCTGCTCGGTCGCGATCTGTTGTTCGGCGGTGCGCAGCTCGACGTTCTGCGCGAGCGATTGACCAATGAGCTGCGCGGTGTTTAAGGGCTGACGCAGGACGAAGAGCGAGACGGCGAGGGGGAGCGGCGAGTCGGGCGCACGGTTCAAGAGTTGATTGACGGCGGAGAGTGCGACGCGCTCGTTGTTTTCAAGTCGCGTGAGATCACTCGCGGCGCGCGCGGCGGCGAGTCGCGCCTGCAAGACCTCGAACTGCGCGATGTCGCCCGCCGCATATCGCGCCTCTGCGATCTCGACGAGTCGATTCGCCTGCTCGACGACGCGGCGACCGAGATCGCGAGTGTTGCGCGAGAGCGCGAGGTTGAAGTAGGCGACTCTTAAGTCGTGTCGCAGGTCGCGCAACGCGGCATCAACGTCGAAGTCCGTCAGGTGTAGTTCATTGCGCGCGACATCGATGCGGCGCGCGCGTTGTCCGCCGATCTCGATGGGCTGCGTGACGGTGAACGCCGCGTGCGGCTCGGAGCGCGTGTAGGCAGCGTTGAATTCCGGATTGGGCCGCTCGCCCGCTATCGCAACGCTCGCCTCCGCGACGGCGCGGCGCGCGCGCACGGCGCGGACGTGTGCGTTGTCGCGCACGGCGAACTCGTAGAGTTGCTCGAAGGTGAGCCCATCGGCTGGCGCGACATCGGGCGGGAGAACGAAGGGCTCAACCGACGGCGCGGAAGGGATCGGCGCAGAGAGGGCCGGCTCTAGGAAAGGAGTCGGCTGCACAGTCTGCGCGGGAAGTGGAGTTGGAGTCGGGGTTGATTGTGAGAAGTTTTGTGTGAGCGTCGCGGGACGATCAACGCGCGTGGGAGTTTGAGACTGTGCGCGCGCGCAGGAGAGCATAAGGACGAAGAGAGTGGCGGCGCAGGCGAAGAGGCGCGCGCGATCAAACGCGCGCGCCCTCGCATCCGATGAATAGTGGACTCTCAACCGAGCACCTCGCGAGACGCAACTGCGAGTCTTCAAAGTCAGTGGAGATCAATCGCGCACGTAAAGTCGGCGGAGCAATCTTGCCCGCGCGCTCAGTGCTTCTTATGTTTCGTCTCTTTGCGCTCGGCGCGTTTCTCGGCGGCTTCACTCGCGGGCGTCTCGTGCTGGACGGAGACCACCTCGCCTGTTATGGCGTCGATCTGCACCTCGTCGATGCCGCCGCCCTTCGCGGGCCGGATGTCGAAAGAGTAGATGAGTTTCCCCTTCTCGCGCTCCAACTCGCTCGACTTGATATGCCCGCCGGGCACTTTCGCGAGGGCCTTCTCGCGCGCGTCCTTCATGCTGATCTTAGCTTCGCTCTTGAGCGACTTGTTGGAATCCTTCTTCCCACGCGCCCACGCGCCGGAGACGAGCGAGCCGCACGCGAGAGACGCGAGCAGCGCGCAGACGAAAAGACGACCGCCTGATTTATTCTTCAAGTTGATACTCCTGTCCTGAGAGATTTATGCACCTGCGGGAGAACGTGTGCTGTGGAGTTTAGCCGAAGTCAGTCGCGAGACCAAGCAGCGACGATCTGCGAGATAACAAGTCTATGCGTCAGGCGGACGGGGCGGCGTCGATCAGTTTGACTCTCACGCCGCGCGCGCCGAGTTCGTCCTTGAGCGTCTGCGTGGGATGAACTTTGATGAAGCGCGCGGCCTTCGTGCGGACGACGTGAGACCCGGCAGCGAGCGGCACGTCGATGAAGACTTCGCACTCGCCGGGGCTCGCGCAGAGCATCTCGATGATGGCCTCGCACAGAGCCGCCGCGTCTGCACTGCTCGGCAATTCCAGAGCGACTGCCTGCGTGATCGCTTTGCCGTTGCGACGGATGGTGACAGCTTGGTTCGTTGGGATGCGCGCCTTGTCTAGTTGTGAGACCTCATCGCAGATGAGACTCAGCGTCATCTCATTGCCGCCGTCGAGACGACCGACGGCGAGCAGCGCGGCATCGTTCGCCGCCTCCTTGCCCTTCATCTTGTACGCCTCGGGCCAGAGCACGCACTTGATCCCTACGCCCGTCACGTCTTCGAGACGGAAGAAGGCATAGTGGTCGCCCTTCTTCGTCGTCCGCACTGTGAAGTCCGAGACCATGCCTGCGATCCGCACGCGCGAGTTCGGTTCAACGTCCGCGAGTTCCGTGATCGGCGTGCAGTTCAGTTGCGCGATCTTCTCCGCATAGTCTTCGAGCGGATGGCCGGAGACGTAGAAGCCGACCGCCGCCTTCTCATTCGCGAGCATCTCCTTGTGCGTCCACGCCGCGACTTTCTCAGTCGAGCATGGCGACTCGTCCATGCCCGCAGTGTCGCCCATCGCCGCGCCGAACATATCAGCCTGCCCTCGGTCGCGGGCCTTGCGTTCACGCGCGCCGCGCTCCAACGCGCGATCAACGGTCGCGTGCAGGCGCGCGCGCCACTGCTGCAACTCTTCGCCTGCGGGTTTGAGAGAATCGAACGCGCCCGCGCAGACCAGACTCTCGATGACGCGCTTGCCTCCGCCCTTCTCGCCGACGCGCGAGGCGAAGTCGAAGATCGAAGTGAACGGTTGGGCCGCACGCGCGTTGATGATCGAAGCGACGGCCGATTGTCCGAGTCCTTTGATCGCCGAGAGGCCATAGCGGATCGCGCCCTCGATTGGCGTGAAGCCCGAATAAGATTCGCTCACGTCCGGCGGCAACATCTTGATCCCCTGCGCGCGCAGCTCCGACGCGTACTTGAAAATCTTCGCCGCGTCGTCCGTCACATAGGTCATCACGCCCGCGTAGAAGTGTTCCGGGTAATGCGCCTTCAGATAAGCGGTCTGGTAGGCGACGTGCGCGTAGGCCACCGAGTGCGATCTATTGAAACCATAATCGGCGAATTGCGCCATGAGGTGGAAGATCGACTTCGCTTTTTTGCGCGCGATCTTGTTCTTCACACAACCAGCGATGAACTTCTCCTCGTGAACGTCCATCTCCGCGCGCTTCTTCTTGCCCATCGCGCGGCGCATGAGATCGGCTTCGCCGAGCGAGTAGCCGCCGAGCTTCTGCGCGAGCTGCATGATCTGTTCCTGATAGACGAGGATGCCGTAGGTGTTCGACAGAATCTCTTCCATCTCCGGCGTCAGGTATTCGACCGGCTTGCGTCCGTGATAGCGGTCGATGTAGTCGTCAACCATGCCGCCGTCGAGTGGCCCCGGACGATATAGAGCGTTCAACGCCGAGAGGTCTTCGATGGATTTCGGTCTTAACTTGCGGCAAATCTCCTGCATCCCCGTGGATTCAAACTGGAAGATCGCTTCGGTGCGACCCTGCGCGAAAATCTCGTAAGTCTTCGCGTCGTCGAGCGGCACTTCCGACCAGATCATCTCTCTGCCGTGCAGCTCTTTGATCGTCTTGCAGCACTGGTTGATGATCGAGAGCGTCGTCAAGCCGAGAAAGTCCATCTTGAGCATCCCGGTCTTCTCAAGATCAGACATTTCAAACTGCGTCGTCAGCTCCTGCTTGTTGTTGACGGCGACCGGAATCATCTCTTCGAGCGGACGAGGGCTGATGACGACGCCCGCCGCGTGCACCGAAGAGTGGCGCGCGCAGCCTTCGAGTCGTCGCGCGATCTCGATCACTTTCTTGACCTGCGCGTCGGTCTCTATCGCTTGCTTGAGTTCGGGCACGGTCTCCACCGCCTGTTCGATGGAGACGTTGCGCCCGCGCACGGGCGGCGGGATGAGCTTCGCGATCTTCTCCACGTCGGCGTAGGGCATATCCAACGCGCGCCCCACGTCCTTGATCGCGGCTTTGGATGCCATCGTGCCGAACGTGATGATCTGGCAGACCGACTCGCGACCGTAGAGCTGCGTCACGTGGTTGATCACTTCGGCGCGACCGTGGACGCAAAAGTCTATGTCGATGTCGGGCATCGAGACGCGCTCAGGATTGAGGAAGCGTTCAAAGAGTAGATCGTACTGGATGGGATCGATGTCTGTGATCTCTAAACAGTATGCGATGAGCGATCCTGCCGCCGATCCACGACCGGGGCCAACCGGAATCTGTCGGTCTTTGGCAAACTTGATGAAGTCCCAGACGATGAGGAAGTAGCTGGGGAAGCCCATCTGCTTGATCATCGCGATCTCGCGCGAGACGCGCGCCTGATATTCCGAGAGGCTGTGCTTGAGCTGGCCCGCAGACTGCTGCCGATCCCAGACGGTCGCGCGCCGCTTCTCGTAGCCGATGCGGACGACCTTCTCGAAGTATTCGTCAATCGAGATGTCGCCCTCGTCTTTCGGGATCGGAAAGACGGGCAGTTGATTCTCGCCGAGCGGGAGCTTGAGATCGCACATCTCCGCGACTTCCGCCGTGCGAGAGACGGCGTCGGGGCAGAGGTCTTTGAATATCTCCGCCATCTCTTCGGGCGAGCGCACGTACCATTGGGGCCCCCCGAACTTCATGCGGTCGGTGTCGTTCACTGTTCGACCCGTGCCGATGCAGAGCATCACGTCGTGCGCTTCGTAGTCGTCGCGGAAGAGATAGTGCGCGTCGTTCGTCGCCACGAGCGGAATGCCCGTGCTCTTCGAGAGCGCGACGAGGCTCCGGTTGATCTTCTGCTGGTCTTCGAGCTGGTGATCCTGTATTTCGAGAAAGTAGTTTCCTCGTCCGAGTATGTCCTGAAACTCATGCGCGCACTTCGCCGCCTCGTCGAGTTTGCCGTTCTTCAAATGCATCTGCGGCACGCCTGACAAACACGCGGATAGACCGATCAATCCACCACTGAACTCCGAGAGCAATTCGCGGTCGATGCGCGGCTTGCGATAAAAACCTTCTTTGAACGCTTTGGAAGTTAAACGGACGAGGTTGTGATAGCCCTCTCGATCCTTCGCAAGCAGGATCATGTGGTTGTATGGCTTCTCGCCCTTGCGCGTGTCAGCCTTGTCGTGGCGGCTGGCGGGCGCGAGATAGACTTCGCAACCGATGATCGGCTTGATGCCGTGCGACTTCATCTCGCTGTAGAAGGAGACCGCGCCGTAGATGTTGCCGTGGTCGGTCATGGCGCACGCCGTCATGCCGAGTTCCTCGACGCGTTTGGCGAGCGGCTTGATCTGGATGGCCCCGTCGAGGAGCGAATAATCGGTGTGCAGATGCAGGTGTGCGAAGTCTGTGGTGTTCGGCATGAGACCCTAAAAATGTTCGATGATACTTGCGGTGATCTATCGTAGAAACAACTACCAAAGCGGCGAACTGTTTTTAGGTCATCCGCGACACAGAGTCAAGAGAGTCGGCGGCAGAGACGCCGATCAAGTCAGATTGGTTTGACGCGTTTGCTCAGACGAGGGCACGGAGGAAAAGTATGAACGATGAATGATGAACGGAAGAGATTGATCTATTGATCCATTTCTTCCATGAATCAATGAGCCGATCGGTCAATGGATCAATCCTTCAATGATCATCGTTCCTACTTCAACGTTCTTCCTCCATGTTACTCTGTGTCCTCATGTAGTGAATGTTTTGATGTTCGATCCGAATCGCGGAGTGTAATGAATGACTGAGGCGGGTGGCGAGAGATTAATCGTCGGCATCACGGGCGCGACGGGGACGATCTTCGGCGTGCGTCTCCTTCAGATACTCGAAGGCTCCGGCATCGAGACGCATCTCGTGTTGAGCAACTGGGCGGCCCGCACGCTCGCCCACGAGACCGAGCACGCGGTCGAGGAAGTGCGGCGCATGGCGACGCAACACTATCAGAGCGGCGATCAGGGTGCGTCGATCTCAAGCGGATCGTTCCTCACGCGCGGCATGATCGTCGCGCCGTGCAGCATGAGGACACTCGCGGCGATAGCGTCGGGACAGGGCGACAACTTGATCCACCGCGCGGCGGACGTGACCTTGAAGGAGCGACGCAAGCTCGTCCTGCTCGTGCGCGAATCACCCTTCAGCGACATCCACCTCGAAAATATGTTGAAACTCTCGCGCATGGGCGTGAGTATCGTCCCGCCCGTGCCAGCCTTCTACAACCGGCCGCAAACCATCGACGACATCATCAACCACATCGTCCAGCGCGCACTAGATCAACTCGGCATACACCTCGACGTGGCCGGTCGCTGGGACGGCGTGATGCGCGCGGGCAAGTAACCTCCACCTGCTTGCGAAAAAAAAGCGGGGCGGCCCGGTTGAGCCGCCCCTTAACTATCGATCTCTATTGATGGAGCCGAGGGGGATCGAACCCCTGACCTCATGACTGCCAGTCATGCGCTCTCCCAGCTGAGCTACGGCCCCCTTGTCGTCTCCGCTCGCGTGCGTGACGAAGAGAGAGAGTAGCGTAGCGCGCGAAAGTGCGTCAAGCGCATCACTCGCACGACTCTTGCACCTCTCAAGCGCGACGCCGCGCGGCGAAGAACGCGAGACATGCGCCCGCCGCGAGCAGCGCGACGCCGCCCGCGATGCCCCACACGTTCTGAACTTGATGGACGCTGCCCGAAGATTCGTTGACGACGAGCGCGGCGGGCGGAGCGAGAAAAGCGGCGCGGTATGCGACGACTCCGCCGACGGCAGCGAGCACGATCCCTGCGATGATGAGCAGCGTTCGCAACGTCTCCGGTCGTCCTGTCTGGCCCGTTCGTTGTCCGCTTTCGCGACTATCCGGTTGACGATCACCGGCCCTTGAATTCAGGCTTCCGTTTTTCGATGAAGGCGCGGACGCCCTCGTCCTTGTCCGCGCTTGAGAAGCAGAGGGCGAAGAGATCGATCTCGCGTCGCAAGCCTTCGTCGAGCGTCGAGCGCGCGGCGGTCTTCACAGCCTCCTTCGCCATGCGCAGCGCGATGGGACTCTTCTCGGCGATCTTCTCCGCGATCTTCATCGTCTCCGCTTCGAGTTCGTCATGCGCGACGACGCGACTGACCAAGCCGATCTGTTGCGCGGTCTGCGCGTCGATCATCTCGCCCGTCAAGATCAAATCCATCGCTCTGGATTCGCCGACAAGATGCGTGAGCCTCTGCGTGCCGCCGCCGCCGGGGATGATGCCGAGGTTGATCTCCGGCTGACCAAAACGGGCCCGCTCGCTCGCGATTCTGATATCGCACGCCATCGCCAGCTCGCAGCCGCCGCCCAGACAGAAGCCATTGATCATGGCGATGACGGGCTTCGTGAAAGCGTCGAAGGCTGTGAAGAGCGAGCGGCCCGTCATCACGTCGCGCTGCGTCAAGGCGGTGCGTCCTGCAAACTCCGCGATGTCCGCGCCCGCGACGAAAGACTTCTCGCCCGCGCCCGTGATGACGACGACGCGCACTGTCTCGTCGTCGCGTAACTCGTCGAGAGCCTGCGCGCCTTCCTCCCGCGTCTTGATGTTCAACGCATTCAGCTTGTCGGGCCGGTTGATGGTCAACAGCGCGACCGCGCCGCGCCGTTCGAGTAAGATATTCTCGTAGGATGACATTGATGCTCCAACAATTTCGGAAGTCGGAAAACAGAAGTCAGGAGTCAGAAGTTAAATCACACAACTCCTAACTCCTGACTTCTAGTTTACGATTACTGATTCGACTGCTCGCCTTCCGGCGCGGCCTGCTCGTCCGCGACCCACGAGACGAAGAGGCGCAGCCAGTTCTCGGTCGGCTCAAGGATCGAGACGCCGACGCGCGCCGTGCCGTAGATCGCCGAAGCGGTACGCACCACGCGCGCCGTCACTTCGATGGGCGAGCCGTCGGGCCGGTGTGCGCGTAGGTAAAGTTGTTCGCCGCGCGCGACGCGCTGGTTAAGATGAAAGAGCGCGCCCGAAGTGGAGATGTCATCCGTCTCGGTCGGCTCGCTCCACGCCGCGCCGTCGTCGGCACGACCCGACACGACAATGGGAAGGCGCAGCGCCATGCGCAGCGCGAAACGTCTATCCTCGTTCGGGGTCGTGGTCATAAGAAAGCACTCAGCGTTCAGCACTCAGCGCTCAGCATTCAGCCAGAAGAAGTCGCTAATTTTACTCAACCGGTTTTTGAGAGTCAGCAATGCGCGCGCGAAGCGTCTGGCTGACTGCCGATTACTGAATGCTGATTGCTACTCGCCGCCTTTCCAATCGTAGAAGCCCTCGCCCGTTTTGCGACCGAGTCGTCCTGCGGCCACCATGCGACGCAGGATTTCCGGCGGGCGAAAAGTTTCTGAGCCGAGCGCGCCGTGCAGGTATTCGGCGATTGAGAGACGCACGTCGAGACCCACGAGATCGGTCAGGCGCAACGGACCCATGGGGTGATTGTAGCCGAGTTCCATCGCCGTATCTATATCTTTCGCGCTCGCCACGTCCTGCTCAAGCATCCGCATCGCCTCTAAACCCAGAGCCACACCGAGCCTTGACGATGCAAAGCCGGGCACATCTTTAACGGTGATCGGTTCCTTACGCATCCTGCGACCGACGGCGCGCGCAGTCTCCGCCGTCTCTTCGCTCGTCTCACGTCCTACGACGACTTCCAGCAGTCGCATGATGTGGACGGGATTGAAGAAGTGCATCCCGACGATGCGCTCTGGCGCGCGTGCCTCGCGAGCGATCTCCGTGATCGAGAGCGAAGAGGTGTTGGTCGCGAAGATGAAATCTCGCCGCGCGATCCGTTCAACTTCGGCGAGCGTCGCGCGCTTCAAGTCCATTCGTTCTGGAACGGCTTCGATGAACAGATCGGCTTCCGACGCTTCATCGAGCGAAGTCGCGCCGCGCAGACGTTGCAGCGCGGCGTCGCGCTCGTCCTCCGTCAGCTTGGCGAGCTTGATCCCTTTATCGAGGTTCGCCTCGATTGAGCGGACACCGCGCGCGAGCGAGTCGCGATCCACGTCGAGCATAACGACGCGATAGCCCGCGAGAGCGGCCACCTGCGCGATGCCGTGCCCCATCGTGCCCGCGCCGATAACGGCGACGAGTTCGACCGGGCGAGCCTGTATCTGATTAGTTGCGGGCGAGTCCAATGGCGTTTCGCGGCGCGGTCGCGCGTGTAACCGCAAGCGTGCGGGCTGCTTTGCGTCCCCTTGTTCGACGTGGTTCGACTACTCCGAGCGCAGAGAGTTATACTACACGCACAAGCGAAAAGGCTACACGCAAAGAATACGCGCGCGCGCACTGAAATTCGACGGCGCGTGCATCAGGAGATGGACAAAAGAGATCATGCCGAAGGACACGCTGCACAGGGAAGTCGTCATCATCGGATCGGGGCCAGCCGGACTGACCGCCGCCATCTATTCCGCGCGCGCGGGGATGACGCCGCTTGTCATCGAAGGGCCACAACCCGGCGGACAGTTGATGATCACGACCGATGTCGAGAACTACCCCGGCTTCGCCGAGGGGATTCAAGGGCCGGAGCTGATGGATCAGTTTCGCAAGCAGGCGGAACGATTCGGCACGGAGTTTCTGACCGCATGGATCGACACGGTCGATCTCTCCGAGCGACCATTCACGCTCCACACGGAAGAGCACGAGGTCAAAGCGGAGACGTTGATCATCGCTTCCGGCGCGTCGGCGAAGTGGCTCGGCATACCGGGCGAGGAGCCCGCGCCGAAGGGCTTGGGCGGCTTGGGCGTCTCAGCGTGCGCGACGTGCGACGGATTTTTCTTCAAGGGCAAGAAGATCATCGTCGTCGGCGGCGGCGACACCGCGATGGAGGAGGCAACTTTCCTCACGCGCTATGCCTCGCGCGTCACCGTCGTTCATCGACGCGATCACTTGCGCGCGTCGAAGATCATGCAGGACAAGGCATTCAAGAACGAGAAGATCGACTTCAAGTGGAATTCCGAAGTTATAGAGATCATCGGCGAGCCGGAGACGGGCGTCGTTGGCGTGCGCCTGCGCGAGATGGAGACGGGCGAAGAGTCGATCTTCGACTGCGAAGGCGTCTTCATCGCCATCGGTCATCAGCCGAACACAGGAATGTTCAAAGGCGTGCTCGACATGGATGATGTCGGCTACATCAAAACATCCGGCCGCTCGATGTCAACCAACATCCCCGGCGTCTTCGCCTGCGGCGACGCGCAGGACAACTTTTATCGACAGGCCATCACCGCCGCCGGCACGGGCTGCATGGCGGCCATCGACGCCGAACGCTACCTCGACAACCTGCCTGTGCCCACGCCCACCGGCGAAGAGATCACCATCGAAGGCGAACTCGTCTCCGCCGATCACGAGACGATCACCATGCCCGACGGCGAAACGATCTCCAATCAACCCGCAGCCGAAAGCGCGCAGAGCGTCGGCGACTGAGTCGATCTCAAAATCAGTTCAGCATCTGAAATGCAAACGAGACGCCGTGAGGTTCATTGACCTTCGCGGCGTCTCGCCGTTCAAGATACTAACGTGATTGTATCGCTTCGCTCTTAGTGTCGCTTCGCTCTTAATGCTCGTTGCTGCTATCCGACTCACAGCAGCACGATGGAATCGTCGCTCTCGCGGCGCGGGGCGCGTCGGGCCGGCCCTCGCGTGTCCTCCGTGTCGCGTCGGTACGGGCAGGCGTCGCAGTATTCTCCCTGTCGCTCGCGCCTGTCCTCACACTCGTTGCAGCCAAGCGCCGTGCCTAGCTCGCGCAAGCTATCGATGAGCGGTAAGAGCAAACGTCCGCGTTCGGTCAGCGCGTATTCGACGTGCGGCGGGCTCGCGCTGTACTCATGGCGCGAGATTAACTGATCGCGCGCCATGTCCTTGAGACGCGCGACGAGCGTGCGACTGCTGATCGGGTGCAGGCGCGTCTGTAGATCGCTCGTGCGGCGCGAGCCGAGCGCGAGATCGCGCACGATCATGAGCGTCCACTTGTCGCCGATCAGTTGCAGCGCGCCCGCCACGGGGCAGCCGTCGCCTTCGCGTCGTCGCATCTCTCTCGCCTCTTACCTCGTTTGAACCGGGCGCGTTGCGGAGTCGTAAAGCGTCTTCGACGTGCGCGCGGGAAGAGTAGCATAAAGCCGCGCGTTTGTGACCGATGCCGCTACTCGTCGCTTGCGTGTTCATGCGATCGGCCGCGACGCGTCGGGCTGCGCTTCGTAATCTCCGGCGATGACGATGGTGAGGTGATCGGGGCGGAAGTATTTGCGGATGGCGGCGTTGACTTCCGAAAGCGTGACGGCTTCGACGAGTTGCGGATAGCGATCAACGTAGTCCGTTCCCAGCCCGTAGAACTCTGCGTTCCAGAGCGCGGAGGCGAGTCCGGCGTTGGTCGCGAGGGAGACTTTGAAGGAGCCGATGGCCGCGCTCTTCTCGTCGGCGAGTTCGTCTTCGCGCATCCCAGTCGAGACGTAGTCGCGCAGCACTACGGTCGCTGACTCGATCGCGCGCTCGACGTTCGCAGGATTCACGGAGACGGCGATGTACCACGGGCCCGCAGCGAGCGTGGGCGCGCGGAAGCGCGAGGCGATGCCATAGGTCAGGCCCTCGCGGTCGCGCACTTGAAGGCCGAGGCGCGAAGAGAGTGTGGACTCGCCAAGCGCACTGTTGGCGATTGACGCGGCGTAGTAGTCCGAGGCGTCGCGGCGTAGCGGCGCGACAGAGCCGAGCAGCACGTCAACGTTCGCCTTCTCTTTAACGACGACGATCTCGCGCCGTTGTCCTTCATGTTGGGCCGGATCGGCAACGCTCACCTCGACCGATTCGGGCCCCGCGAAGTCTCTGAACAACTCACTGAATCTGCTTTGAACCTCACCCGACGCAACGTCACCCACGATAGACAAGATCAATGAACGACCGCCATATCGTCCTTCGTAAAATGCGCGCACGTCTTTGACCGTGGTCGCGTTGATGCTTTCGATCTGTTGCTCGCCCGCGTGTGTGTAGAAGGGATTGTCGGGCTCGAAGGTAAGTTGCGAGAAGCGTTCGTAGGCGCGTTGGCGCGTGTTCGCCTGTTGCTCCCTGATGGCGGCGATCTGTTGCTGCTTCAACTTCTCAAGCTCTTCGGCAGGGAACGCGGGCTCGCGCAAACTTTCGGCGAGGGCCGATAGCAACACGTCCAAGTCTTCACTCAGGCAGCGACCGGCGAAGTTGACGGCGAATGGATCGGTCGAGAACTCTAGCTCCGCGCCCGCGCGTTCGAGGTGGCCCGCGAGTTCGAGCTTCGTGCGTCGCCGCGTGCCGCGCTCAAGCATCTCGGCGGTGAGTCGCGCGAGGCCGGGCCGCTCGCGCGGCTCGAAGTAAGAGCCCGCGCGCAGAGAGCCGCGCAGAGAGACGGTCGGCGTCGCGCGGTTTTCTAACGCGAGCAAAGTCGCGCCGGTCTCCAACTGAGCACGCGCCACGCGCGACGCGAAACTTGTCCGCCCGACGCTCTCCGCCGTGTTCGCTTCAGCCGCTTCGGACGACTTGCCCTCGTGCGCCTCCGCGATCCGGCGCGCGTCTCGTGTTGAATTTTCTTTCATACTGAATCGCGCCGCTCGGCGAGACGTTCCACTACGCCGACGAGCCGATCAAGACGCGCGTCGAGTTCGTCGTAGCGATGTGAGTTGCGCGCCTCGGCTTCAGCAATTCGTGCGTCAGCACGCTCCGCGACTTCGGCAAGCCGTGCGTCAGCACGTGCCGCAAGTTCGGTGAGCCGTGCGTCAGCGCGCGCCTCGGCTTCAGCAATTCGTGCGTCAGCACGCTCCGCGACTTCGGCAAGCCGTGCATCAGTGCGTGCCGCAAGTTCGGTGAGCCTTTCGTCGGTGCGTTGCTGCGACGCGCCGAGGGCTTCGAGGGTGTGCGTCACGATCTGGATGAACTCGGCCTGCGTCTCGGCGTGCATCTGCACGATGCGATTTGTTTCCGCGAGCTGCCCCTCAAGCGTGGCTTGATTCTTGAGCATAAATTCGATGGCGCGTTCGATCTCTTCGCCGGTCATAACAACGTCTCCTTGTTCACGCTTCTCACGTCCGAAAACTTCGCTCGCAGCATACTTGATGACCTCATGCTTCGTCGCCTGTCTTCGGCAAGAAGTAGCCGACGGTGCGGTTATCCTCTGTGAAATATTTTTGCGCGACGCGCTGCACGTCTGCGGATGTGACGCGCGAGATGCGCGTCGCGTAGGTCTCGTAGAAACGCCAGTCGGCGACTGCCTCGGCTTCGGAGATTTGCGAGGCGACGTTTGAAGTTCCGTCGCGGTCGTAGGCGAAGCGCGCAGTGATCTGCCGCCTCGCCTTCGCGATCTCATCTTCGTTCAGGCCTTCTTCGGCAGCGCGCTTCATCTCCGCGAGGATCATTTCTTCGACCGCGCGCGGCTCCGCTTCCGGTCGCACGGTCGCATGGATGTTGAAGAGGCCGGGATCGCGAAACTGATCGCAATTCGCATGGACGCTCACCGCGAGTTCGCGCTCGACGAGCGATTGATAGAGTCGGCTCGTGACACCGTGCGACATGGCTGCGGCGAGAACGACGAGCGCGTAGATGTCGTTCGCTTCTGGCGGCGCGGCAGAGAGCGCGGCGAGCTCCGTGTTCGAGAGCACGCGCATCTCGCCGAGCACAGAGGGCGTGTGCCAAGCGATCTGCACGAGCGCGAGTTCTCCTGCGCGTCGCACAACCAATCGGCGCTCGCCTTCCTGCGCGGGCTCGTCAGTATACACTTCGGGGATCGCATCGGTGGCCGCCGCGTGCACGCTGAAATATTTTTCGACGAGCGAGAGGCAGTGGCCTTCGTCGAAATCTCCGGCGACGATGAGCGTCGCATTGTTCGGGTGATAGAAGGTGTCGTAAAAAAGTTTAAGTCGTGCGGTCGGCACGTTCTCGACATCTGCGCGCCAGCCGATGGTCGGGTGATGATAAGGATGCTCGCGAAAGGCCATCGCGTAAACCGCCTCGTCCAAAACCATCGCGGGCTCGTTCTGCCCACGCTCAAGCTCGTTGCGCACGACGGTCATCTCCGACTGTCGATCTTCGTCGGCGATGAGAGAGTTGCGCATCCGGTCGGCTTCGAGTCTGAGCGCGAGATCGAGTTGATCGGAGGGGACGGTCTCGAAGTAGTTGGTGCGGTCGTACCAAGTCGTGGCGTTGAAGTCCGCGCCGATTTTCTGGAGCGTGGCGGCGATCTGCGTGCCCTGCGCCTTGTTGAACGAGGGCGTGCCCTTGAACATCATGTGTTCGAGCAGGTGCGTCGCGCCCGTGTGCCCGACCGCCTCGTTGCGCGAGCCGACGCGATAGAGCACGCAGACGGTGGCCACCGGCGCGACGTTGTTTCCGACGAGCAGAACTTTCAGCCCGTTCGCAAGTTTGAACTCACGCACGCCCTCGCCGGCGGCGACGAAAGTCGCGGCCGACTGAGACAATTCATTGATCACCGTCGTCAAAAATATTTCTCCTTCTCCAAGAGCTTCTTAAACGGATCGTCGAGTTTCTTAAACGGATCGTCGTCGCATAAAGTTTAGCGCAAAACTTCCGCAGTCGCCCGTCGCCTGCCGCTTGGAGAGTTGGCTTTGTCAGGCAAAGAACTTGACAAAGCCGTGACGCGGGCGTATTCTGCGCGGCGATGACCGTCCTCAGATCACTCCGCCCAGTCAACACTGCTGAGCCGCTCGAAGCGGGCGAGCCACCTGCGCTGCACGCGCGCGCGATGGACAACCTGCGCTTCATACGCGAGGCGATGGAGAGCGCGTCGCCGTTCACCGCCGTCTCCGGGTGGGGCCAGTCGCTCATTGGCGCAACGGCTCTATGCGCCGCGTGGCTCGCATGGCGACAGACGACCACGCGACGTTGGTTGCTCGTGTGGTTTGTCGAAGCTCTGCTCTCGGCGGCCATCGCGGGGCTCGCCATGTGGCGCAAGGCGAGGGCCAGAGAAGAGTCTCTGCTCTCGAAGCCGGGACGCAAGCTTGCCATCAATATGTCGCCGCCGCTCTTCGTCGGCGCGCTGTTGACGGTGGTGCTCTTCCGCGCGGGCGCGATCTCTATCATCCCATCCATGTGGTTGTTGCTCTATGGCGCAGGCGTAGTGACGGGCGGCGCGTTCTCGGTGCAGATCGTACCCGTCATGGGCCTGTGCTTCATGCTGCTCGGCGCGGCCACTGCGTTTGTGCCGTGGGCTTGGGCGAATACATTTTTAGCGACGGGCTTCGGCGGCTTGCACATCATCTTCGGTTTCATCATCGCGAGGAGACACGGTGGCTAAACAGTCGGCCCTCAAACAGGCGAACCATCGGAAGGCGCGCTCCGCTCAGACATTGACCTTGCGCGCAGTCGCGCGCGGCGCGTCGCGGACAAACGCGGCGCAAGCGGCAGAGCCCGACCCAACGGAGCTTGAACGTCTGATCCATGAACGACTCCGGCTCGGCATCGTCAGCGCGCTGGCCGTCAACGAACGCATGACCTTCAACGAGCTGAAGGGCGTGCTGAAAACGACCGACGGCAACCTGAGCGTCCACGCGCGCAAGCTGGAAGAGGCGAAGTACATCGCCTGCGAAAAATATTTCGACGGGCGCACGCCAAAGACGGAATATCGATTAACCAACGCCGGACGCAACGCACTCGAACGTTACCTGAATCACATGGAGGCGATCATCCGCAAGACACGCGACAGTTAAGGAGACAGGCGAGGCCCGCGAAAGAGTCGCGGGAAATTTTTTGCTCATTGGCTTTGCGTTGCAAAGAACTTGTTGACGACGAGCAAAGATGGCGAAGGGCTTACGCGGGCGGAGACGGCGGGCGACGAACGAGAGAAGGCGTGCGGCGGAGGACGGCGGCGGAGTGAGCAGAAGAGGTGTGATGGAGATGAATGACGGCATGGAAGAGTTCGACGCGGTTGTGATCGGCGCGGGACTTGCGGGGTTGCAGTGCGCGCGTCTGCTGGCGCGCGAGGGCGTGCGCGTGCTGCTCGCCGACGCGAAGCGCGATCTCTCGGAGCGCGTGCACACGACCGGCATCTTCGTGCGGCGCACGCTCGAAGACTTCGCGCTCCCACCGGACTGTCTGGGGCCCGCCGTCCGTCGCGTCACGCTGTATTCGCCCGCGCGCCGCGCGCAGACCTTCGAGAGCGCGCACGCAGAGTTTCGCGTCGGTCGCATGGGCCGGCTCTACGCGTGCCTGCTCGCCGAATGTCAGAGCGTCGGCGTCGAGTGGTGGCCCGCGACGCGCTACGTGAGTTGTGAAGCGGAGGCGACGGACGCTCGCACACTCGTCAGTCTCGAACGCGACGGGCTTACGCGACAAGTCGCGACGCGCTTCATCATCGGCGCAGACGGCGCGCGCTCGCGTGTCGCGCGCGATCTCGAACTCGATTGCAACCGCGAGTGGATCGTCGGCGTGGAAGAGGTGTACGAGGACGCGCGCTTGCGGGATGGCGAGCCGCAGTTTCATTGCTTCCTCGATCCGCGACTCGCGCCCGGCTATCTCGCGTGGATTGTCGAAGACGGAGAGGAGACGCACGTCGGCGTCGGCGGCTATGCAGAACGCTTCGATGCTTCGCGTGCGCTTGCGGAGTTTCGCTCCGGTCTATCAGATCGTTTCGGATTAACGCGCGCGCATCTCGTCGAGCGGCGCGGCGGACGCATCCCTGTGGGCGGCGTGCTCGGTCGCATCGCGTGCGCGCGCGGCTTAGTAGTCGGCGACGCGGCGGGCGCGGTCTCGCCTCTGACGGCAGGCGGACTCGATCCGGCCCTCAGACTTTCAACGCTCGCAGCGCGCGTCGCTTCGCAGTATCTGAAGACGAACGATGCGTGTGCGCTCGTGCCTTATTCGGGCGCGCAGTTTCGCGCGCGCTTCACTTCGCGTCTGTGGATGCGTCGCGTCGTGCGCTCGATGCGCTCGCCGCTCTTGGTAGAAGCTGCGTGCGCGGTGTTGCGTGTGCCGCCGCTTGACCGCGTCGCGCGGCACGTCTTCTTCGGTCGCGGCTCGTTCCCGGATGTGGGGATCGCGAGCACGACTCAAAAAGTCGAAGCGCGTGGCGCAGCGTGATCGTGAACTGAATGAAGCGCAGTGGTCTGTTGTGGGAAGCCACGTGTGCATGACGTGGCTCAGTCGGCAGACGCGCGTGCCTGTGCGCGAGTCTAATCGCGTGTGAGTTTGAGTCAGACTTAACGTAAGGAGTTTTGAGAGCCATGTTAAAGCGTATCATCGCCATCGCGTGCATCTTCGCGTGCGCGTCCATCGCGTGGGTCATCTTGGGCGCGACGATCTTCTCGCGCACGTATGATTCGGATCATGAGTTGGGCAGTCGCGTCGTCTCGACGTGGGGCGCGCCGCACACGCAGTCGCCGCCCGCCGCGTCGGTTGAGAGAGTTGTGCCGAAGACGACGGAGACACTTGAGAACGGGAAGACGAAGTTTGTGACGGAACAGTTGACGGTGACGGACGTGCTGCCCGTCGAGTCGAGCCGCATCGATGTCGCGCTCGCGCTCGACTACAGGCAGAAGGGCCTGCTCTGGTATAGCACTTATAAGGTCGGCTTCGGCGGCTTCTACACGTTTCGCAACACGACGGCGCAGGACAAGGTTAACTTCACTCTGAAGTTCCCGACCGAGCAGGCGATCTACGACGATCTCGTCTTCACCGTCAACGATGCGCCCATGCAACTGACGAACGAGAAGGGCGCGGCGAAGGCGACGGCGCAAGTGAAACCGGGTGAGACGGCGACGCTTCACATCGCTTACCGCTCGCAGGGCCTGACGGCGTGGCGCTACGATTTCGGCAGCGACGTGACGCAGGTGAAAGATTTTCAGATGAGGATGACGACCAACTTCAAGGCGATAGACTTCCCCGAAAACACGCTCTCGCCTTCGGAGAAGCGCGAGACGAAGGATGGATGGGAGCTTGCGTGGGACTACAAGAATTTAGTCTCAGGCTTTCAGATCGGAATGACGATGCCGGAGAAGTTGCAGCCGGGGCCACTCGCTGGTCGCATCAGCTTCTTCGCGCCGGTCTCACTCTTTTTCTTCTTCTTCCTCATGTTCATCATCACGACGATGCGCGGCATCGAGCTGCATCCGATGAACTACTTCTTTCTCGCCACTGCGTTCTTCTCGTTCCATCTCTTGCTCGCATATCTGGTCGATCACGTCTCGATCCACGCGGCGTTCGCGGCGTCGTCAATCGTCTCGGTCTTCCTCGTGATTAGTTACCTGCGGCTCGTCGTCGGCACGCGCTTCGCGGCGCGCGAGGCTGGCCTCGCGCAGTTCATCTATCTCGTGATGTTCTCCTACGCCTTCTTCTTCAAAGGCTTCACGGGGCTCGCCATCACGATAGGATCGATCCTGACTCTGTTCGTCGTCATGCAGATCACGGGGCGCGTGCGCTGGGCGGAGAAGTTTGCGGGGAAGATCGACGGGAATGGTGAGAGAGCCATGAACGAAACTTTCACGGGCAAGCCCGCGTCTTCAGTCAGCGCGTGATCTCTTCAACAAGGCGCGCGTGAGCATCTTTGCATCTTCGCGATGAAATAAGAATCGCCCGCAGGCGAGACTAACCGAGTCGCCTGCGGGCGGTTTGTTCGTGCTGACGTGCGTCGTGCGCGGCTACTTCTTCTGCAACTCGGCGAGCGCGGCGAGCACCTCTGCGCTATGGCCGGCGGGGCTGACCTTCGTAAACACGCGCACGATCTTCCCCTGCGGGTCGATGATGAAGGTGTTGCGCGCCGAATACTTCGCGCCGTTGTAGTCCATCACCGAGCCGTAGGTGTCGGAGACTTTGCCGCCCTCGTCCGCGAGCAGCTTGAAGTTCAGGCCCTCCTTGGCGCAGAAACTCTTGTGCGATTCCGCCGTGTCAACGCTCACGCCGAGGATGACGGCGTGGGCCTGCTCATACTTCGACAAGTCCTGTTGGAAGTTGTGGGCCTCCAGAGTGCACCCGGAAGTGAAGTCTTTCGGGTAGAAGTAGAGCACCACCCAGTGGCCGCGAAAATCTTTGAGGCTCGCCTGCTTGCCCTCGTTCGTCGTCAGACTGAATTCCGGCGCGATTGTTCCGACGGTGGGTGGATCGACGAACGCGCCCGCCACTGCGGACGATAACAGCACGAGCGCGGCGACAGCCGCCAGCGATGACAGGGGACGTAATCTCATCTTGTTCATCTCGAACTCCTCTCGGTTACAAACACAAATTCCTCCGGCGTTAAAGTGAGTTGTAACAGAGCGCGTCGAAGATTTACAAGCGCGGACGATTCCGTCCACGCCGGTCAATTCAGTGACGCGCGCCGCGCCGATGACTTATGATGTGTGTAAGTTTAAAACGATCCTCTTGGCGGAGACCTTAAAACGATGTCGATAGGCGGACGTAAGTTTCTAACTTTCGCGTTGTGCGCGACGATCACATCGCAACTCGCGTGTGGCAGTCTCTTTTCCGGCGGCGGCACGACGACCGGCAGCGCGCGACCCGCGCCGCACTTTCAACCGGGCTTCAACCTGTTCACACCGGAGCAGGACGTGGAGGTCGGTCGTCGCTCGGCTGAAGAGATCGCGCGACAGATGCCGATCTTGAACGACGCGCCCATCGTCAACTACATACGCAGCCTCGGCGCGAAGCTCGCAGCGAAAGCGCCGGGCGAAAAGTTTCCATATCAATTCAACGTCGTCGCCACGCGCGATATCAACGCGTTCGCTTTGCCGGGTGGCTTCGTCTTCGTCAACGCGGGCGCGATCATGGCGGCGAAGGACGAGGGCGAACTCGCCGGAGTCATCGCGCATGAGATCACGCACGTCGCCTTGAGGCACGGCACGAATCAGGCGTCGAAGGCCTACATCGCGCAGAAGGGCGTGGGGATGTTAAGTCGCGTCTTTGGCAGAGGCAGCGATCTCGGTCAGATGGTCGGCGCGGTCGGCGGCACGGGCGCGAACATGCTGTTCCTGCGATTCGGTCGAACTGCGGAGACTCAAGCCGACCTCGAAGGCGCGCGCATCATGGCGGACGCGGGCTACGATCCGCGCGACATGGCCGCCTTCTTCAAGACGCTTCAAGAGCAAGGCGGACAACGCACGCCGGAATTTTTGAGCGACCATCCCGATCCGGGCAATCGCATCCAGTCGATCAACGCGGAGTTGCCGTCGCTTCACGTGAGCGCAAAGCCTCTGCATGACACGCCGGAGTTTGAGCAGGTCAAGGCACGTCTGACGGGCTCGCGCGCGCAAGGGGGCTTGCAGTCGCAAGCGCAACCGGAACGCAAGGGGCCCTCCGACCCGAACAACGTGCCGCAAGGCTCTCGACCGCCGAAACCTTCCGCGTCGTTCAAACAATATCAAGCGAAGGACGGCTCGTTCGCCTTGCAGTACCCGGACAGTTGGGATGGACTCGTCGCCGACGACGCGAACATGATCTTCGCGCCCAAAGGCGCATACGGCGAGTTGAACGGCGCGATGATGGTGACGCACGGCATCTTCATCGGCGCGGTCGCACCGCAGTCGCGCGATCTGTCTTCGGCGACCCACGCGTTCGTTCAACAGCAACTCTCGGCGAACCCCGACTTCCGCGTGCAGCAACAGCCGCGCGCCGTCTCTTTCGGCGACGGTCGCGCCGCATACGCGACGGTCGTCGCGGGGCCATCCGCCGTCACGGGCGTCACGGAGATCGACGTGATCTACACGACCGCGACCGCCGACGGTCGCCTCTTCTACATCATCACGATGGCCCCCGAAGACGAGTTTGAGTCGTACCAGCAGACCTTCAAGCAGATCATCACGAGCGTGAAGCTGGCCCGTTGAAGTCGCGCCGTCTCTACTGCGTTCTTCCGTCGAATGAGGCAAGCAGCAAGGCGATCTGATCCATGAGGTTGGTGCGCGGAGTGCGCTCGTCCGTGTAGTGGTTGACGATCATCGAGAAGACGAGACGTTCGCCTGCGGCGGTCGTCACGTAGCCGGAGAGCGATGAGACGTTGGCGAGCGTGCCGGTCTTGGCGCGCAGGTTATTCGCCGCGAGCGTGTTCTTGAAACGGTTTCGCAGTGTGCCGTCAACGCCCGCGAGGGGCAGCGCAGCGCGGAAGACCTGCGCGTAGCGATGACGACTCATGTAGGTGAGCAGCTCGACCGTTGACTCCGCAGAGATCAAGTCCTGCCGCGCAAGCCCCGAACCATCGACGAGCGACAGTCGCTCAACATCTCTCACGCCCGCCTCGCGCAAAAATTGACGCACAACGTCAGAGCCCGCCTGCGAGCTCGTTCGCCTATCAGGGGCGGGCTGCGCAGACTGCATCGGCTGCGCAGTTTGCGTTGACTGCTGTGCGGTGGTCGCGGGCGTCGAGGTGTTGAGTTGCGTGGTGTTCGTTGTCGGCAACGCCTGCGTTGATTGCTTGCCGAGCGTGCGTAGAATGATCTCCGTGTAAAGATTCTGACTCGGCTTTAAAGTCTGCGCCGCGATCTCCGAGAAAGGTGGCGACTCGCGCCGCGCGATCTCGATGAGCTTCGTGTTATCGCGCGCGAAAGGCCCGCGTTCTTCCGCGCGCTCCGCGCGCAAACTCCCTTTGACCTCCACGCCCTGACGCTGCAAAGCCGCGCGCAGCATCGCGACGAACGTGAGGGCCGGTCGCGGCGCGGAGAGACTTTCTGAGAGGCCAGCATCGCCGAGCGGGATCGTGCCGCTCACCACAACTCTATCCGATCCCAACGGTCGATCAATCGACACGTCGCGTCGTGCGCCGCGCTCGACCGTGCGCGTGTTGTTCTCGACGAAGAGCTGCGAAGAGTTGTCGCCGCGACCCTGCGAGGCAGCGAGAGTGTTGTTCAATCCCAGATCGGGCCCGAGCGTGATCGACGCCTTGTCGCCCGCGCGCGCGCCGGGCTTGACGGAGATGTCGAACGAGTTGTCGTTGATGGTGAGCGCGGAGACGGGCGCGGCGTAGTACCACTGCAAGTCGTCCCACTCCCAGCCCGCGCCGAGCGCGGGGCCGGTGAAGTAGCTCTCGTCGCCGATCAAATTTCCGTCGATGTGTTTCACGCCTGTGGCGACGATGCGCGCGGCGAGTTCGTCAATGCCTTTGAAGTAGTCGCCGTTCCCTGCAAAGCGCGTCGCGAACGACGGATCGCCGCGACCATAGACAACGAGGTCGCCTTTGATGCGGCCCTTCGCGTCGGGCTTCTCCGTCGCATAAATAGATGTGACGAAGCGGAAGTCTGGCCCCAGACGGTCGAGCGCGGCCGCGACGGTGTAGAGCTTCATGTTTGAGGCGGGCGACATGAGCTTCAACGCATCCTGCTCGAAGACGAGCGCGCTCGTATCGAGCGAGACGACCTTGATCGAGAAATGCGCGGGTGCGAGTTCCGGTCGCGCGAGCACATCACTGATGCGCGCGCGCAAGACTTCGAGCGTGTGCGGCGCGGGAACGGATGGCGTGGCTTGCGGGGTCGCGCGCGGCGTCGGCGTCGCTTGTGGGATTGGTTGTGCGTTTGGTTGTGTCTGCGGCTGAGTCTGCGTGGGAGTGGCGGCCCTGCGATCACGTTGGGCCTGCGCGCGAACGACGTGCGGCGCGAGCGATTGGAGCGCGAGCGCGCAGGCGACGAGTAGAGTGCGGATGAATCTCATAGAGTGGTTTCGCATCAAACGTTCAAACGTCAGTTTTGATCGAGTCAATGAGTTCTTCCGAACTCGCTGTCGCCGTGCCGAGCTTGCCGACGACGATCCCTGCGGCGTGATTAGCGAGCGACGCGGCTTCGACGAGCGACGCGTGGGCAGCGAGCGCGGCGGCGAGCGTAGCGATCACGGTGTCGCCCGCGCCCGTCACGTCGTAAACCTCGCGCGCGGTCGTCGGGACGTAAACCGGCGCGGCGTCGCCTTCCAGAAGCATCATGCCGCGCTCGCCGCGCGTGATGAGCACGGACTCGCACGCGAGTCGTGCGCGAATCTCACGCGCCGCGCGCGCGATGCCTGCGTCCGTGTCGTCCTCGGAGTTCGTCAGTCGCAGAGCCTCGTGGTGGTTCGGCGTGACGAGCGTGGCGGGCCGGTATGCATCGAAGTTGCGAATCTTCGGATCGACGAGCACGGGCACGCGTCGCTCACCGGCGCGCGACAAAATCTCTGCGAGCACGCGCGGCGTGATTGCGCCCTTGTCGTAATCGGAGACGACGAGCGCGTCCGCTCCTTCAAGTGACGCAAGGAGAATTTCGATCAACTGATCTTCAATCTCCGGCGCGACTGCCGTGCGTCGCTCGCGATCAGCGCGCACGACGAGCTGGTTGTGCGCGATGATGCGCGTCTTCGTCGTCGTCGGGCGCGAAGCGTCTGTGACGAGTTGCGCGATGCCGCGCTCGCCACACGTCTCCGCGAGTTTATCTAACAGACGCGTGCGCGCCGCGTCGTCGCCGACAACGCCGACCACGCAAGAGCGCGCGCCGAGCGCGACGAGGTTGGCGAGCACGTTGGCCGCGCCGCCGAGTCTGACCGATTCGCGTCGCACGTCAACGACGGGCACGGGAGCTTCCGGCGAGATGCGCGTCACGTCGCCCCAGACGAACTCGTCGAGCATCACGTCGCCGAAGACGACGACGCGTCGCTCGCTGATGTGCGCGATCAACTCAGCCGCGCGCGCGTGCGTCAGTGGTTCCATCAAAACGGGGTCGATTCCGCAAGGGTGCAAAGCGGTGAGGATTGTACACGAAGTCGGTGTTGCTTAGTTCGGAACCCAGATGCTCTCCGCCTGCACCAACTCCGTCCCGCGCGGCAGCTCCACAGGCACGGGCGATTGGGTGTAGAAGGCCAGCCCCTTGTAGCTCACGAGGTAGCGATACTTCGTCGAGAAGATGCCGCCCGTCGCGTGGACGACGAGCGGGCTTTCGACGCGCCGCAAGATCGCCAGAAAATTTTCCGGGCTAACGCGCACGATCACGCCGCTCGCCTTTGTCGCGTTGGCAATCGCCGCCGCCGCCGCCGCCGCTCCTGCTGCCATGAAATTCTCCTCTCGAAAAAAACTTCCGAACAGGCCCTCGCGGCCATTGAGCTTCCGACTTAAATCCACACGTCGTTGGCGGCAGTCATCTCACCGCCCGCGTCGCCCGTGTTCACTGTGCCCGCAGGCTCGATGATCATGATCTTGCACTCGTGCGTCGCCACGGGTTTGTGCTCGACGCCGCGCGGGACAACGAACATCTCGCCCGCGCGCAACTCAATAGAGCCGTCGCGCAACTCGATCCGCATCTCGCCTTCGATAACGACGAACGTCTCGTCCGTCTCATCGTGCTTGTGCCACACGAACTCGCTCTCGATCCGCGCGAGCTTGAACTCGTAGTCGTTCATCCGCGCCACGACGCGCGGCGACCACTGCTCGGAAAACTTCGATAGCTTCTCGTCGAAGTTGATCGCTTCGTAGTTCACACAGGCCTCCGATCTATAGACGCCGCGAGCACGCGCTCGATTGCATCGATGACGCGCTCTACGCTCACGCGACGGATGCACTGCGCTTCGCCGAACTCGGCGCAGGTGTAGCCGGGGCAGGGCGCGCAGGGCATCTCCTCGCGCACGACCTCGGAGGGCCCGTCAGTCCACGGTCGCCAGTGCGCAACGTTTGAAGAGCCGAAGACGACCACTGAAGGAACAGAGACCGCCGCAGCGACGTGCGCGATGCCGCTATCGTTGCCGACGAAGATCGAGGCACGCGCGGCGAGCGCGGTCACTTCCGGCAGAGAGAGATCGTCGAACGCTGTGACCGGAGTGCGTGCATGAGTTTGAAAGGCACGCGCGATCTCAGTCTCGTTTGGGCCGACGACCGCGACCGATTGAATATCGCGCGCGTCGAGGTGTTCGGCGACGCGCGCGAAGTTCGCTGCGTCCCAAGTCTTCGAGTCGAAAGCGGCTGCCGTGTGGAAGAGCGCGAAGGGTTGAGCCTCAGAGAGACCGGCGTCGCGCAGTCTCACGCCGATGCGCGCGGCGGCTTGCGGATCGACGGAGAGTCGCGCGCGGGGCCGGTCGCTGACAGGCACACCCGTCCATCCCAAGAGCGCGAGTTGTTGTTCGGCGGAATGCGTCCGCTCGGTTTGCCAGAGCGCGGACGAAGGCGGGGCGCGATGATTGTGCAGCCATGAATAACGATAATCGGCGTAGCCGACTCGTTGTCGCGCGCCTGATGCCCATGTGAGCAGCGCGGCGGTCGAGCCGCCGTGCAGGTTGTACGCCACGTCGTAGCGCGCGACGCGAATCTCGCGCGCGACCGAGAGACGCGAGCGCACGCTCTCGCACTCGACCGTGACGATGCGATCAACTTCCGAGAGTCCCGCGATGAGAGGGGCCACCCAGTCTTCGAGGAGGAGATCGATCTGCGCTTGGGGCAGGAATCTTCGCAGTGCGACGAGCGACGGCGTTGAGAGAACCGTGTCGCCGATGGATCGCAGGCGCACGACGAGCACGCGGCGTACCTGCGACCAGTCCCAACGCGCGTGCGCGAGTGCGCGTGGCTCACGTGATGACGAAGATTCGCGTGACGCGCGCAGTGCATCATGCTCGCCGTCGCTTCGCTGCGATGTCGAATCGTCGCGCGCGAGTGATCGTCGCACAGCGTTCGTCGCTTCGATGGTCTCAGGTTGTGCGTGGGGCGTCGTCATCGTCCTCGACGGTCGCCTTCTCAGGCAGCATCACGATGATCTGGCCCTCGATGGGGTAGGCGCGGCGGCAGCCCGTGCACTTGATCGCGCTCGCGTCATCTTTGAGCCGCAGCTTCTCGCCGCACGCCGGGCAGATCATCGTATCAACGAACTCCTGCGTGACTTCCATTCGGTTCGGACTCTCCCCTGTGGCAGCGCACGCGCGCCGGAATGAGTTGGAAGATTAACAGCTTGGCGAAAGGGAAGGCAAAAGGAGGGATGAACGATGAACGATGAACGATGAACGATGAACGATGAACGATGAACGATAGGGCCTTCTCTTAATTCATCATTCATCATTCATCATTCATCGTTTCAGTTAACGACGCGCAGGTCGCGCTCGCTGGTGATGTGCCAGCCCTTCGCGGTGCGACGCCAGCGCAGTTCCTGTATGACCGCGCCGCGCTTGTCGAAACCGTTGCCCGCGATTGTGTACTCCTTGCGGAAGCGCATCGCGGCGGTCTGCCCGTCGGGGCTCAGAGTGATCTCAGGCTCGCCCGCGCGCACGTCAACGGCAGAGGCGCGCGCAAAGACGTTCTCTTTCTCAGCGCGGACGGCTTCGCGCGAGGCGTTGCGCGAAAGATAGTAGGCTGCGACCCGTGGCTCGTAGAGCTTCATCTGGCGGTCGATGTCGCGCGCGTTCGTCGCCGTGATCCATTCGCCAAGCGCGGCGCGCAGCTCTTGCGTCTCATTCTCATCTGAGGCGCGTTGCGTTTGATCGGTCTGCGCGGAGTGCGCGTCGCCCGGTGTCGTCGTGTTGCTGTCGCCGCGCGCATTCGTCGCCGCGCTCGCATCGGCGGCCCGATCATTCTTCAACGCGTCGGCTTCGGGGAGTGAAGCGGTCGTGTTCATCCGTGCGTTGTTCGTCTGCGCGGAGGCCGCGTTGATCGTCGCGGCGGGTTGCGCCTGAGGCGTAGGCGCGCGCGATTCGTCTGCACGATTCGCGTTCGTCGTCGTGTTGACTTGCGCGGGCTGCGGCTGTGTTCCGCGTCGTTCGTAGAAGTTCAGCGCGAAGATACCGACGATGCCGCCGAGGAGTCCGGCGGCGACGGCGAGGGCGACGAGCGGCAGCGATCTTGAGGCGCGTGCGCGTTGCACGTCATGCGCTAACGGTACAGCAGGGCGCGCGCTGTGTATTGAGTTCTCGTCGAAGCTCGGCGTCGCCAGTGTCTTGTCGCGCTCGTCTAAGCTCTTCGGCTCTTGGGGATTTACAAGATCGACTCGCTCCTCACGCTCCATCGCACACACCTCGCCGTGGCTTTAATCGAGACAGATCAGGCCCGTCCGCGATCACTTCAGGCAATCACAGAGCCACAGGCAGAACGATGAAGTGGGAATGATGAACGATGAAGTGAAAACAACTTGTCTTTCACTTCATCGTTCATCGTTCCCACTTCATCGTTTCATGCGTTGCGTTGTTCGAGCGTGACGCGTATGCCGCGCTTGGGGCGCAGCGTGATGCGCGGATAAGTTTCAACCTTATGATTCGGGTCGAGTCTCATGCGCCAGCGCGAGGCGATTGAGGCGACGAGCAGCACGCCCTCCATCCACGCGAAGCCCTCGCCGATGCAGCGACGCGCGCCGCCGCCGAAGGGGAAGTAGCTGTAGGCCGGTCGAGACTCGCGCGCTTCCGCAGTCCAGCGTTCGGGATCGAACCTTTCAGGGCCGGTGAAGAAGCGCGCGTCGCGATGCATGACGTACTGGCTGAGCAAGACGAGCGAGCCCGCTTGAATTGTATAGCCGCGTGCGCTGTAGTCTTTGATCGCAAGGCGGCCAACGACCCATGCGGGCGGATAGAGACGCATCGATTCGGCGAAGACCATCTCGGTGTATCGCAGGCGCGGCAAATCTTCGACCGTGGGCAGACGACGACCGTGCTCCAACACTTCATCGAGTTCGGCGTGGAGCTTCGACTCGGCTTCCACGTTTTGCGCGAGCAAGTACCAAGTCCAAGAGAGCGCGTTGGCGGTCGTCTCGTGGCCGGCGAGGATGAGCGTCATCACCTCGTCGCGAATCTGCTGATCGGTCATGCCTGAGAGGTCGCCCTCTTCGTCGCGCGCTTCGAGCAGCATCGAGAGGAGATCGCCCGCGTCTCTCTCGTCGCGCCTGCGCTCTTCGACGATGCGATAGATGATCTCGTCGAGCTTCGCACGCGCGCGCTCGAAGCGACGCGTGTGCGGGAGCGGGAGACGTTCGAGATATTCTGAGTAGGGAAGCAGGAGCATATTGAACAGCTCCATGATCTCTGTGAGCGCGAGGGCCACCTCTTCCGCGTCGGATTCAACGTCGGCATTGAAGAGCGTCTTGCCGACGATTGCGAGCGTGAGCCGCATCATCTCGCGCGCGATGTCAACGCTCTCACCGTCGCGCCATCGCGCGGAGTGTCGCGCGGCGTAATCGACCATGATCGCGCCGTAAGACTCGATCCGTTTTTTATGGAACGCGGGCTGCGCGAGGCGACGTTGGCGACGATGGTGCTGGCCCTCGCTCGTCAACAGTCCTTCGCCGAGAAGACGCTTCGAGCGTTGCAGCGCGCGTCCCTTATGGAAACAGTCTTGATTGTTGACGAGCACGTCGCGGATGAGATCGGGATGATTGAGCAGATAAGCGTGCTGCCCGCCGACGCGAAAGTGTGCGATGTCGCCGTGCTCACGCGCGAGTCGCGTGAGGAAGCTCAGAGGATCGCGCCGGAAGGCGAGGTAGCCGCGCACGCGCGCGACGGGCGTCGTGGCTTTCGGCCCCGGCGGATAGAGGGCGGCAGTCATAAACTAAGACTCAACTTTGCGAATCGCGGGGGCCGATTGTCAGTCTCACGCTCATCAAATCAGGCATCGTTGAAACGCTGGATGCGAGACTGACGATGGCGGTCGAACCCTGTTATTATACCTGCACGCCGCGAACTTCAGTGGAATTGATGGGGCGGTGCGGCAGCGAAAAACAAGCGGGAAGCAGCCATGTCTTTAGAATTCACCATCGAGTATGCCTGCCCCTTGCGCGCGCGCTACAGCGAAGAGCACCTGCGCGCGTGGGGCCGCCTCAGTTCTCTGCACACGAAACTTACGACCGGCGAGACTTCGCCGCCGAGCGCGGAGAAGCTGCGCTTCATCGAACGTTCGGGCGACGAGGTGGAGCGAATGCGCGACGAGACGCGCATCTGCAACGCGTGTCCCGCGCACTTGCCTGCGGAGACGGCGGGCGAGGGCGAGTCGGTCGGCTGTCAGGGCCGGATCAACTACCCGATTGAAGCGCAGTTCGAGAAGTTCCTCGCGGATCGCGTGCAGCTTGCGCTCGACACGGTCGGCGAAGAAGATCAGCCGCGACTCTTGCGCATCCTCGTCGATAAGGATTCGCCCTTCGACGGCGAGGGCACGAAATCTCTACGCACGATCACAACGCCCGAGGGCCTGCGCTTCTTCGATCTCAGACTCCCGATCAGCCTCGCGCGCGAAGGCTCGCACCTGACGACCGATAACCTCTTCGACGCACTCGCCGGCTTCACCTCCGAAGACAACGAGCGCACCACCTATGCGCGCGAGTTCCCGCATCAAGCTGCGGCCGACTACTACGACTTCCTCGACTTCATCCTGCTCAACGATCTCTCGACGAGCGAGCGCGCGCGCATCGAGACGCGCAGCAAGAACTATCGGCAGTTCCTCCGCCTACTCGCCGCGCTCGACCGCGTCGAAGCACTGCAAGTGCGTCTGCTGCTCGACTGAAGCTCAAGCCTTCTCTTCGTCCAACTCTCTTAACGTGTCGAGCAGCAGGTTCGTGTTGCTGTGTGCATTGATGGTGACGGGGAAGGGTTCGGCTGCGCGCTCGAAATCGAACGAGCCGCCGGTCTTTTCAAGTGCGCGTCGCAGCGCGCCGGTGGCCGTCTCGCCTCGCGACTCCGCGCCGACGATGCGGCCGTCGTTGAAGAAGACCTTGCAAGAGTCTTCGCCGGAGTCGATGTTGAGCGAGCCGGTGAGTCGCGCGTTCTCCAAGACCTGCACGGCGTCGAAGATGCTGACGACGGAGAGATCGCCCGCGAAGGTAGCTGTGCGAGTTGTGTGCGTGGCGGCGGGCGCGTGCGTCTGCAAGTCGGGCCGGCGCGCGCGGCGGATCGCTTCGAGACCTTTCGTGATCGAGATGCGCGGGTCGAGTCGTCGCGCTTCGAGCAGACGCTCCTGCGCCGCGTCGAAGTCCTCGTGTTCGAGATAGAGACTCGTGAGGACGAGGCACTGGCGCGCGGCCTCCTGCGGCTGTTCATGCGCCGAAGCGATCTCGCGCAGGCTCTCGCGCAGGCGAAGCGAGTGCGGCTGCCGACTGATCGCCGCGGCGAGTCGCTCGACGGCGCGCTGCGGCGACTTGTACTTGAGGAACAACTCCGCGTCGAGCAACGCCGACTCGACCTCATCGCCATAACTTTCTTCCGCCGCCCTGTCGTTCATTGTCGCCTACTTCCGCACAAAGTTTAGCGCGCGCTTCTTCGCTCTGTCGTGCCGCGCGCCGGGAGTTTAGCACGTGAGCCGCGCGGCGCGTCTGCGCCCTTTTCACGCAGGGGGTGGCACGATTTCGTATGCGAATTTTGAGTGGCGTACTACGACGTACATTCACCCCCGCGTGGTCGGCGGATCATGCGATCTTCAGATCGGTTCTGAACTCTCTCCGCACAAAGTTTCGTCAGATTAAGTTTAGGCGCGGCGTGTTGTTTCTCATCGCGGCGCGCGATGCGTGCGTGCCCGCGCCGCCGTTGCACGCGGGAAACATGGCACGCAGCGTGCACTCAACATCGACGCCGGTTGCCTACTTAACCCCCTTGATTGAAAACAGCTTTAACTCGCGCGCGATGCGTGCGCGCGATCTCCCCCGCTGTGCGATGAGCGGGTCTCTCGCGAAGGAGGCTAACGGATGCACGAAGAGTTCACACTGGATTTGAACGGCGCGGCGACGGTGAAACTGTTGAACGCTGGCTGGGCCAGTTGTCTGCAACAGACCTGCGCGCGCCTCAAGTCAATCGGGCAGAAGCACAAGTTGGACGGGCAACAGGCGCTCGTGCGCAGGCTCAGGCGGACGCGCCCTTCAACTTACGATCACTGCCTGCGCGTCGCTCGTGTCTCACGGCTCACCGGCCAAGTCCTCGGCTTCGACGCGGCGCGTCTGCAACAACTCTCAGCCACCGCGATGATGCACGACATCGGCAAAATCCTCGTCCCCGAATCAGTCCTCAACCGGCCACGCAAGCCGACGCGCTTCGAGATGTTCCTGCTTCACCTCCATCCAAGTTTAGGTGCGCTGCTCGCCTCCTATTTCAACCTCTCGGCAGAGATGCGCGTGCGCACAGAGCATCACCACGAGCGTTGGGACGGTCGCGGCTACCCGCACCGCCTCGGCTCAACCGACATCCCGCTCATGGCGCGCATCGTACAGGTCGCGGATGCCTATGACGCCATGACCGCCAAGCGTTCCTACAACTTCCCGCGCGCGCACGCCGACGCCGTGCGCGAACTGCGCGCCGAGTCCGGCAAACAGTTCGACCCGCGCGTCGTCGAAGCATTCCTCGACGCATACCCGTCGCGGGATGGGTTCAGAGATAATTAAAACTCACCACAGAGACGAGAGGGCGCGGAGGAAATCGACTTTCTTCTCCGCGCCCTCTCTTGTCTCTGCGGTGAATCTTCTTTTCCAAACACTTCAATCTGACAATCGCGCGCTCCTCAGAAATCTAAACGCACGCCGACTCTCATGCTGCGTGGGCGCATCGTGCGCGTGGGGACGAGAAAAGAGTCGATGAAGGCTTGACGTTGCGCGGGCGTTGAATCAGGACGCAGCCCGTTGAAGTTGATGAACTCCGCACCGAAGGTGAAGACCGTGCGGTTAAGCACGTTGTCGATCTCTAGGACGGGACGCAGGCGCGCGCGTTCGCTCAAGCGGAAGTCGCGTCCGACGTTGAGATCGAGCGCGAAGAGGCCGGGGCCCGTGCCGGCGTTTCGCGCGAGGTTGCCGGTACGACCGATGGCCGGAAGCGAGAAGGACGAGAGGAGCGCAGGATCGATCCCTGATCCGGGTGCGCGCCAGTGGATGAGTTTGAGATCGCCTGTGTAGGAGGGCCGGTCGTTGCCCACGTCGTCGAGGTTGCGGTCGTCGCCGCCAAGCGAGACGTTGAAGGGCGCGCCGGAAGCGAGCCGGAAGATCGTCGCGAGTCGAAGGCTGCCGAGGCGACGCGGCGCGTCGAGTGTGCCTGAGAGGACGAAGCGGTGGCGTCGGTCTAACAAGCTGCGCGCACGCTCGCCGCGAAAGTCGCCGACGCGCAGCGCGCTCGAAGTGTTGACGATGCCGTCGTCGATCAGGCGCGAGAGCGTGTAAGCGGCGCGTAGCGAGAGCGCGAAGCCGTTCGACTTTGACGTGAGATGTTCGCGCGCTTCAATCGCTAAGCCGTGATAGAAACTGTTGCCTGCCGAGACAAGTTGCTCGACCTGCGTGCGCGTTGGATCGGGCCTGAGGTTTGCGAGCGCAGCAAGCGCGGCGGCGAGAGTCGTCGTTGAGTTGAAGCTGTTGAGATTGAAAATAGAAACAGGCACGCCGAATTCGACGATGCGCGTGATCGCATCGGGGTTCGTCGAAGAAGCAGGCAAGAGTGCGAAGCGGACGAAGTCGCCTGCCGTCTGAGAGTCGTAGAGCGGACGCACGCCTGCGGCGTCGCGAAGGTTTATAAAATCGCGCGAGAGCAAGTAGTCGGTGAAATCTTTATAGCCGCGCGGTAGTCGCGGGGCATTGGCGTTGAACTCTCGCCAGAGATGCAGCCCGCGATTGAAAGTGTAGTTCGCTTCGACGACTAATCCGTGCGCGAACTCGCGCTCGATGCCGACGTTCGACTGATAGCTCTCAGGTATGCGTAAAGCAGGATCGAGGCGGCGCGTGAAGTCGGTTTGTAGAGACGCGAACTTTTGGACGAGCGTGGAATCGGGCCTGAGCCTTTCGGGGAAGTGAAAGTTCGCGGCGATGAAGGCGCGTCGCTGCGCGTCGGTGAGCGCGCGGCCGGTTGCGGCGTCTTTGAGAGCGTCGGTGTCGAAGACGAGACGGTTCTGACCGAGCGTGAAATCGTCGATGGTGCGAAGCAAGGCGCGGTTGTAGAACAGCCCCGCGCCGACGCGCACGACCGTCTTGCCCGTGCCGAACGGATCGTAGGCGGCGGCGACGCGCGGGGCGAAGTTGTTTCTATCTTTGATGGCCGTCTCTTCATCGTGGCGCAAGCCGAGAGTGACGACGAGATTCGGGCGCAGTCGCCATTCGTCCTGCGCGAAGAGGCCGGTATAGGTGTTGCGCTGTCGCGACTCCGTTTGAAAGCGTTGGCGAAAGCGCGAGGGCGCGTTGGCTAAAAAGTCGCCCGCGCTTGCGAAGCTGTAAGTGCCGGAGGCGTCCGTGAGATCGATGAAGGTCGAGCGAATGAACTGCGCGTCCGCGCCAAACTTCAGAGAGTGCGTGCCGCGAAGCAGCGTGAGCGTGTCTTGAACTTGCCAGCGCGACTCGCGCCGCGTGCTCGCGCCGGACGATGAAGAGCCCGCGACGAGCGTGCCCGAACGATCCGATGCGTCGTCCGTCGAGAGCGGATCGTTGATCGTGATGAGCACGACGGGGCGCGTTTGTGCGACGCTGGTTTCGAGGGCCGGTGCGAGTCGGGAGAGCTGCGCGCGGAGTTGATTGACGGAGTGAGACGAGAGAACGAAGTTGTCCGTGTAGGCGAGCGCATCGGTGTTATGCGTGCGACCTTGCAGGGCTTCGGCGAGGCGCGAGCCACCGCCGAACTGTCTCAAGTTTTTTGAGCGACCGAGTTGGAAGAGCCACGCGCCGTTGTGCGTCTGTGTGAAGTTGTGATCGATGCGCGCGGAGAGCGTGTGGTCGCGTATCGGCGTGCTGATGGGTGCGATGAAGGGCGCGAGGTCGGCAGGTGCGCTCGACGCGCTCGTCGTCTGCTCAGTGCGGCGACCGGCGAGCGTGGTCGGTTGCGGGAGCGTGAAGAGTGGATTTTGAATGACGGGCACGAGCGTGTCGATGAGGATCGAATCGAGCACTGTGTCGTACTCGTATGCGGTGAAGAAGAACGTGCGATCATGTCGAAGAGGGCCACCTAGCGCGAAGCCGGGATCGTGTTCTTGCAAAGGGAGTCGTTTGAGCCCGCGCAGGTTGTTGAAGAAAGTGTTCGCGCTCAACGACTCGTCTTTGAAGAAGTAGAAAGCGCGAGCGTGGAAAGCGTTCGTGCCAGCTCGCGTGCGCAAATTCACGCGACCGCCGGAGGCGCGACCGTACTCTGCGGAGAACTGGTTGGTGATGACTTGAACTTCGGCGACGGCTTCAATCGAAGGCTGGAAGCGTTCGCGAGCGGCGCGGTCGTCATTGTTGTCGAGCCCGTCGATAGTGATGTTGTTAGAGTATGCCGCGCCGCCCGCAAGCGCGAAGACACCGGCCTCTTCGGGCGTGCCCGCCGCGCGTTGCGCGCTTGAGCGGCTGCGCGGGTCTCGATCCTCCGCCGTGTCGCGCACCGAGAGCGGTTCTTCCGTCACGCCCGGCAAAGTGAAGACGAGATCGAGCGGAGAGCGCGTGAAGATCGGCAGACGTTCGATCTCTTTGAGCGCGACCGTGCCGCCGACAATCGTGCGCGTCGTGTCAATGGCGTTCGCGTTCGTCTCGGCATTGACCGGTTGCACAGCCTCGACGCCCGCGGGTCTGAGCGTGAAGTCGAGCCGCACGTTCTGCGCGGCGAGCGCGCTCACGTTCGCGTGCTCTTCCGTGGCGAAGCCATCTGCAGAGACGCGCACGTTGTACGTGCCCGGTGAGAGTTCGACGAGGCGATAGCGACCCTCAGCATCTGTTTTGATCTCTCTCGCTGCGCGCGTCGCCGCAAGCACGACGACGACGCGCGCGCCGACGACGAACGCGCCGTTCTGATCCATGATGCGACCCGATATCGTGATCTCGTCGAGGTCTTGCGCGAAGACTCGTTCGTGCGCCGCGAGTGTGCAGGCGATGAGTGACAGGGCGGCGAGCATTCGTGCGATGACGAGTCGTGCGCGTGTTCGTGTGAGGGCGCATCGCGTGTTGGTGCATCGCGTGGTGAGAGATCGCGTGGTGAGAGATCGCATGGGTAGTTGCTCCTTTGCGTCTGCGCGGGTTAGTTGAGGTCGCAGCGAAAAGTCTCGCAGAGGCGCAAGGTCGGGTCGCGCGTCTCTGCATGTCGCAAGATCGTTGACTCTCGGACGAGAACTCGTCGAGTCGCTTGCGCTTCCGTGTTTGAGAAAGTTACGTGAGTCTTGTCGTAGCGCGCTTGCCCGTGAGTGCGAGGCATGAGAGCCAGAGTGTCTGCGCGCTTGACTGTCTGACGGTCGCGGACTTTAACACCGCGCGAGGCTTGGAGGCAATAAGAATCTTAGCCGCGCGGGACGGTGCGGCGGCGCACGACGAAGGCGCGGGAGATGGGGACGAGCGCGCCCTCGGAGGGCTTGGGAGCTTCAGTGAAGTTCGTTAGTTCTTCGGCGTGCGCTTGGAGGTAGGAGAAGAAACGCTCGAACTCGCGCTGCATGGCGTCCATCTTCTCTCTCATGTTGAGAATGATCTCCACACCCGCGAGATTCACGCCGAGGTCGCGCGTGAGAGACAAAATAATTTCGAGTCGTTCGACATCGGCGTCGGTGTAGAGGCGCGTGTTGCCCTCGGAACGCGAAGGCTTCAAGAGGCCCTCGCGCTCGTAGAGGCGCAAGGTCTGCGGGTGGATGTCGTACTGCAACGCCACCGCGCTGATCGTGTATGTGCGTGCCTTCCGTTTCATGTGCCCTTAAGTATTAGCATCCTAGTTTGTGTTGCTGGATGACAATGACTCACTCGCCTTACTTATTACTTAACGAGACTAGCAGTAGTAGCTCTACTTTATCTTTTCTCTCGTGTAATTCAAGAATGTAGGGGATAGTCTGAGCTTGCAGCTTAAAATGGGGATCGTCTGGGCTCGGGAAAGTAGTTTTTCCGTAACCAGCTAATTGTTTAGTATTTCGGTCTAGGTCATCAGTCCAAGCATTCAACTCAGTGATAGCATTTGTGAGTATCTGAAGATATTCATTTGCTTCAATTTCACCAGCCTCAAATGCTAAACCTGATTCAAAGACTTTACTCTTAATCTCCTCTAGCTTTCTTTCTTCTCTTTTAATCATTTTCTTTTTCCTTTCTATCTGCCAATACAATCTATCCAGCAACACAAATTAAGACGCTTGCTAAATTTCTAAACCTATTCTAATCCCATCGCCGCGCGCGGACTCTCGCTGTTGAGTTGCGCGTAGCGTTTCAAGAGTTCCTTTGTCTCTTCCGAGATAACTTTTGGCAAAGTCACTTGTACTTCGACGAACTGATCGCCGCGCGCCTGCGGATTTCTTAAACTCGGCACGCCGCGTTCGCGCAGTCGGAATTTTTGACCGGACTGTGTGCCGGGTGGAATCTTGAGTTGCGCCTTGCCTTCCACAGTCGGCACTTCGATCTTCGCGCCGAGGGCCGCTTCGGGGACGGTCAGAGGGATCGTCACGTAGATGTTGTCGCCCTTGCGCGTGAAGTGTTCGTGTCGTCCGACGTTCGTGATGATGTAGAGATCGCCTGCGGGGGCCCCCATGCGTCCGCCTTCGCCCTTGCCGGGAATACGCACGCGCGATCCGGTATCGACGCCCGCAGGTATGCGTACCTTCACGCTCTCGGTCTTCGGCACGACTCCCTTGCCATGACAGACGGGGCACGGAGGTCTGCGACGGCCAGTGCCGCCGCAGTCCGGACACTCTTGCGCGAAACGGAGGCGGCCACCCGCGCGTTGAACTTGACCAGACCCTTTGCAGGTCGGGCATTGAGTGGGCGTGCCGCCCGTGTCGCCCGCGCCGTTGCAGCGCGAACACTGCTCGGAGCGGTTGACGATGATGTTGGTCATCATGCCTGTGACGGCTTCCTCGAAGGAGAGCGCGAGCGGCATCTCGATGTCCGCGCCCTTCTGCGGCATCGCCTGCGGAGGTTCTTTCTCTCTCGCGCCGCCGCCGAAAAGATCGGAGAAGATGTCGCGGAAGGATGAGCCGCCGCCGCCGGACGCGCCCTGTTGCGCGTTGCCCCAGTCGAAGCCTTCGAAGTCGAATGGAGGCGACGTGCGTGGGCCGCCCGCGCCTGCACCGCCGAATCCGCCGAAACCGGCCCCACCCTTCGCCGCCGCGTCCGCGAGGTTGTCGGAGTATTGACCGAAGCGGTCATACACCTGTCGCTTCTTCGGATCAGACAAAACGTCGTGCGCTTCGGTGATCAGCTTGAAGCGTTCCTCGGCTGAGTTGTCGCCGGGATTCACGTCCGGGTGATACTTGCGCGCGAGCCTGCGATAAGCCTTCTTGATCTCCTCCGGCTTCGCTTTGCGCTCGACTCCCAGAACTTTGTAGAAATCTTCTTTAGCCATTCGAGGGCAATCAGCAATCAGCAATCAGCAATCAGCCGGAGCCAAAACACGCGCGAAAGTTTTAGCTTTCGGTTTGGCTGAAGACTGATCGCTGACTGCTGACTGCTTCTCTTACTTGTTTTCGTCAACGTCCACGTACTCTGCGTCGATGACGTTGTCGTCGCCGCCGCCGGACGTGCCACCGCTCGTAGGGCCGGACGATGATGCGCCTGCGGCATTCGCTTGCTCGCCGCCGCCTGTGTTCGCGTTGCCCTGTTGCTGGTAGAGAGCTTCGGCGAGTTTGTGCGAGGCGGTCTGGAGTGCATTGAAGGCGTTGTTCAAGCGATCCGCGCCGCCCTCTTCAAGGGCCTTCTTCGCGTCGGCAATCGCCGCTTCGAGTTGCGTCGTGGAGTCAGCGTCGAGCTTCTCTTTGTTCTCCGTAAACGTCTTCTCGACCTGATAGACGAGACTGTCGAGACGATTGCGCGCCTCGATCTCCTCGCGCTTCTTCGTATCCTCGCCCGCGTGCGACTCGGCTTCGCGCATCATGCGGTCGATCTCATCCTTTGAGAGACCGGATGAAGCAGTGATCGTGATCTTCTGCTCGCGACCCGTGCCCATGTCCTTCGCAGAGACGTTGACGATGCCGTTGGCGTCGATGTCGAAGGTCACTTCCACCTGCGGCATCCCGCGCGGTGCGGGCGGAATCCCGACGAGGTGAAACTTGCCGAGCGTCTTGTTGTCGCCGGCCATCGGTCGCTCGCCTTGCAGGACGTGAACCTCGACCGAAGTTTGGTTGTCGGAAGCCGTCGAGAAGATTTCCGACTTGCGCGTCGGGATCGTCGTGTTGCGCTCGATCAGTCTGGTGGAGACGCCGCCCAGAGTTTCGATGCCGAGGCTCAAGGGCGTCACGTCGAGCAACAAGATGTCTGTCTTCTCGCCGGAGAGCACGCCTGCTTGCACGGCTGCGCCGACGGCGACGACCTCGTCGGGGTTAACGGACTTGTTCGGCTCCTTGCCGAAGAAGCCCTTGACGATCTCCTGAACTTTGGGGATGCGCGTCGAGCCGCCGACTAAGACGACCTCGTCGATCTTCTTCGCGTCGATGCCTGCGTCTTTGATCGCCTGCTCGACGGGCGGCATCAGTCGCTTCAAGATCGGATCGATCAACTGCTCGAACTTCGCGCGAGTGAGTTTCATCACGAGATGCTTGGGGCCGGATGCGTCCGCCGTGATGAAGGGCAGGTTGATCTCGGTCTCCATCGTTGAAGAGAGCTCGATCTTCGCCTTCTCCGCAGCCTCTTTGAGACGTTGCAAAGCCATCTTGTCCTGCGAGAGATCGATGCCCTGATCTTTCTTGAATTCCTCGACGATCCACTCGATCAAACGCTCGTCGATATCGTCGCCGCCGAGGTGCGTGTCGCCGTTCGTCGATTTCACTTCGACGACGCCCTCGCCGACTTCGAGCACCGAGATGTCGAACGTGCCGCCGCCGAAGTCGAACACGGCGATGGTCTCATCCTTCTTCTTGTCGAGCCCGTAGGCGAGCGCGGCTGCGGTCGGCTCGTTGACGATGCGCATCACTTCGAGTCCGGCGATCTTGCCCGCATCCTTCGTCGCCTGTCGCTGCGCGTCGTTGAAGTAAGCGGGGACGGTGATGACAGCCTTATCCACCTTCTGACCGAGATAGTCCTCCGCAGACTGCTTCATCTTCTGCAAAATCATCGCGGAGATTTCGGGCGGGCTGTAGTCCTTGCCGCCTGCGGAGATGCGCACGTCGCCGCCCGCAGCCTGTACGGTGTAGGGAACCTGCTTCTTCTCTTCCGTCACCTCGTCGAAGCGGCGACCCATGAAACGCTTGATCGAATAGACAGTGTTCTCAGGGTTCGTCACCGCCTGACGCTTCGCCACCTGCCCGACGAGGCGGTTGCCGTCCTTCGTGAAGGCGACGACCGAAGGCGTGGTGCGTCCGCCCTCGGAGTTCGTGATGACGTGCGGCTCGCCGCCCTCCATGACGGCGACGACCGAGTTGGTCGTGCCCAAGTCAATGCCAATTATCTTGCTCATCGTTCGTTCTCCAGTTTTATCCAGCCAACCCCGTCGCCCGATCCACGGTCGGCTCATGCCTTGCGACGGGGTGCTCTTAGAATCGCTTCCCAGATTGAATCCTCAAGTTGAAGCCGGTGCTAATATAATATGTGAGTCCTTCATTGTCAACTTTCGATGACAGAATTTCCGGTCGATGATTTCGCTGCTCAAGTGACAGTATTTCAGCGTTTAAGTGATGGGTTCAGCCGCGCGGCTGGCGATCTTCACCGAGCAGGCGCGCGGCGTGGAAGATGTAATGGACACCTGAGAGGACTGCGAAGGTGAAGACCGTGACATAGACCGTCGGGAGCAGATAGCCCCGAAGGATAGGCAGGTGCGTGGCAAGCAGGATGATGAAGATGGCGACGATCTGCACGACCGTGTTCGCCTTGCCGAGCCAAGAGGGACTGAAGTTGCGAAAGCCCGTGACGACGTTGATCGCCGCCGCGCCGACGATGATAAAGATGTCGCGGCTGATGACGGCGGTCGTCACCCAGAAGGGCACGGGCAGGTGTAGGCTCTGGTGCGGCTCGGGCAGCGCCGCGCGGTTGATGATCGCGGGCAGAGAGAGTGTGATGAAAGAGGTGACGAGCAGCAACTTGTCTGCGATTGGGTCGAGGATCGTTCCCAACTGCGACTTCTGATTGAAGCGGCGCGCGAGCATCCCGTCGAGCCCATCTGTGATTCCAGCGCAGAGGAAGAGTGCGAGCGCGAGGAGGAATCGCTGATAGTAGAGCGCGATGACGAAGACCGGAACCAGCACCATGCGGATCACGGTCAGGACGTTCGGAATGGTGACGATACGGGATGACATGACAAGTTCAAAGTTACAAGTTCAAAGTTACAAGTTCAAAGTTAATCATCCAAGCTCAACTTTGAACTTTGAACCTTGAACTTGTAACTTTGAACTATTGCGCGCAGCGCAGTTCGAGGAGAGAGACTTCCGGCAGACAGCCGTAGCGGACGGGGAGCACGACTGTGCCCAAGCCACGGGAGACGTAGATTTGCGTCGCGCCTTGATGACCCAATCCGCGCAGGAGTCTGCGTCGCGGTCTGCCCGAAGGCGAAGACTCTGATCTCCAAGTGACCTGACCGCCGTGCGTGTGACCGCTCAAGATCAGATCGACTCCGGTGCGTGCAGCTCGTCGCAGGATCATGGGGTTGTGCGCGAGCAGGAGTTTCAACTCGTCGGCGCGCGAGCCGGCGAGCGCTAGTGGTAAGTCTTCGAGTCCGACCATCGTGTCGTCCACGCCCGCGAGCCAGAACGCCGCGCCTGCGTGGTCGGGATGCTCGAAGCGCATCCCCTCGTTGATTAGAACCTTGATGCCTTCGGCGCGGAAGAGGTCTGTGATGAGCGCGGCGTCAGTCCAGTGATCGTGGTTGCCGAGGATGGCAAAGACGCCGCAACGCGCTTCGAGTCGGCCCATCAGTTCGGCGCAAGGGGCGGCGTACTCGCGATCGTGCGAGACGTAGTCGCCGGTCAAGGCGATGATGTCGGGCTTCAAGCTGTTGGCGAGCTCGACTGCGCGCTCGATCTGTCCGGGCTCTGTGAAGGGCCCGTTGTGAATGTCCGAGAGTTGGACGATGCGCAAGCCGTCGAGTTCGCGCGGCAGGCGACGCAAGGTTATCTCGTGTCGCTCGACGACGATCATATTCGGCTCTGCGAAGGCGCGTCGGGCCACGTGCAAGAGTCCGGCGGCCAGTGCGCGCAGACGCGGCGTTGTCGTCTGCCCGCCGTCGCCGTAGGCAGCGATGCGGCGGCGGCGATCATTCCATCTTTCGACGCTCGGCATAAAATATTTGCTTGGAGTTTAAGGATTAAGTCCCGCGAGGGCTTTCCCGTGTGATCGTTTCCTTCCGTGAAAGCCCGCGCATTATACGAAGGAGGATCGCAAAAGGCAAAGGGCTAAAGCTCGCGCGGGCGCGGGCCGGAGAGATAGAACCCGCACGCAACCCTCTGGCAACGTCAGCGCGCACGAACGGACAGAGATGGGCCCTCCTGCCCGCCCTACGCTTGTTGATCGAAGAGCGATTGCTCGACGGCAGTCGAGGCCTTCTTCACGCGCTGCTTCTTCGGCGCGGCTGAAGGGTGCTGCGCGAGGTGTTCGGCGTTCAAGCCGAGTTCGCGAAGCGAGGCGGCAAACTTCGCTGGCCCGTGCATCGTGATGATGCGCGTTGCGCCGGACTCGCGTGCGAGACGGACGAGATCGTCGTAGTCCGCGTGATCTGAAAGCGGCAGGACGAGATCGACGTTCTTGTACATGTAAGGCGCACTCCGCGACATCGCCCAGCCCGTGAGCATGATCGTGTAGCGACGCTCGATGTTCTGGATCATCGGCTGCTTGCGACAACCGGGCGGAGCGATCAGCACGCGACCGCGCACGTGCTCGCGATTATACTTTTCATACTCGCCAGAAAACTTCACGCCCAGCTCGCGATAAATCTCCGACACGTTCCAGTTCGATCCGTGCAGCGTCACGCGATAGCCGCGTCGCAGCAGTAGTTCCAAGGCCTCCTGACTCTTTCCCAAAGCGTAAGCGAGCACGACGGGCACGCGGTCGTCCGAGAGAGCGCGGGCGCAGGCGGCGTAGAGTCGATCAAAGGTGGCTACGTCCGGCGGGAAGCGATACTGCGGCTCACCGAAAGTCGACTCCATGATGAGCGTGTCGCACGGCACGATGACAGCATCCACCGCCGCGACGTTCGGGCGCAGCTTGATGTCGCCCGTATAGACGAGACGCTCGTCGTCAGCTTCAACTAAAATCTGCGCTGAGCCGAGACAATGGCCGGCTGGGAAGAAAGTCAAAGCATAGCGACCGTAATCGCGTCGCTCGCCGTAAACTTGCGTCGTCACTTCCGCCTCACCGCAGCGATGACGGAAGATGCGCGCGGTCTCCGGCGTCGCGATGATGGCCCGATGCTCCGCGATGTGATCCGAATGCGCGTGCGAGATGACGCAACGCTCGCGCGCGCCATCGGCGTCGAGCCACAGATCGAGATCGGGCAGGTACAAGCCTTCTCTATATTCGACTCTCAGCAACTCGTCCGCTCTCCTTTCAGATGCGCGAAGCCAGACGCGACGCACACCGCGTTGTCGTGCGACTTCACGCGCGGCGGCGTCGCAAGACGCGTGCGAAGTGGTAAAGTTCTGCGACACAATTTCGGGAGCAACAGCAACTATTATAAGTCACGCCTTTTGATGCGCGCCACGCCGCGCGAGTGGGATGGAGACGATGACGAAAGAGACTGAAGAACAAACTCCGCGCGACGTCAACGAGTCCGCTTCGCGAGGCATTGGCGAGCCGACTTCGCGAGAAGTTAACGAGCAAACTTTGACGGGCAAGACGGACGAGTGGCCCGCATCGGCGCACGCGCGCGTCGCCGAGCGCAGGGCCGCCGCGCACAAGCTCTCGCGCGCAGAGTTGAGTTACATCATCGCGCTCGCAGTCTTCTCAGTGCTCGCGCTCTTCGCGCACGCCTACGCATACTTCGCTTGGGACTTGGAGATCACGCGCTCGCTGCAATCGCTACCCGTGGCCGGTCTGCTCACCTTCATGCGCGCCGTCTCTTTCTTCGGCGACACGTGGCACGGGTGGTTGCTGGCCGCCTTCGCGTTCGTCGCCTTCCTCGCGCGACGCAGACGCACGGAGGCATTCGCGCTGTGTGTGAGCGTCGCGGGCGGAGAGTTAATCAACCGCGTCGTTAAGTGGCTCGTCGGGCGACCGCGTCCCACACTCGCGCTCGTGCACGTCTCAGGCGACTGGGCGCGCGAGAGTTTCCCTTCGGGCCACGTCACGTTCTACGTCTGCTTCTTCGGCTTCCTTTTCTTCGTCGCTTACGCGCTGCTGCGACGCGGCACGCTCGCGCGTCGCATCACGCTCGCGCTCGCCGCGCTTCCCGTCTTGCTCATCGGCTGCTCGCGCGTCTATCTCGGCGCGCACTGGGCCAGCGATGTGCTCGGCGCATACCTCTTGAGCGGCATCTGGCTCGCCTTCACGCTTCACCTCTATCGACGCTGGAAGGCCCGCTCGACGTTCCACAAGGAAGAACTGAAAGAGAACGACGCGGCGATGCGGGCGTGAGAGTTTCGACGTTGGCCCTTCGCCGTCGTCGAAGGCGTTAGCATCGACACCCGCCGCACGGTCTGGACAGATTCAGTTGAGGATCGAGAGAACGTTTTAGTTCGACGGGATAAGTCGCCAGTTGTTTGTCGGCTCGGCGGGCACGCTCTTATGCTCCGTCACCCAGTCGATGATCATCTCGCGTATCTCCTCGCTCGAACGGAAGACTTCGGGAGCATTCTTGTACATCGCGTAGCCGCCGCCACCGTTAACGCGATAGTTGTTCGTTGCGAGCCGCAACTTCTGCGCGGGGTTTAAAGGCTGGCCGTGGAAGCGCAGATTTTGAATGCGCTGCCCCGTGGGCTTCATGAGATCGAGATCGTAAGAGACGCCTTCGGCGATGTCGTAGTTAAAGCCGGGAACTTTGTCGTTGACGAGTTGCGACGCGGTCTTGCCCGGCGCGTAGGGCAGGAAATATTCCGCAGAGTGTTCGAGCGCGTCCTTCAACTGCTGGCCCGTCACCTCGATGACGACGAGCGTGTTCTCGTAGATGTAGAGTCCGGCGATATCGCGCACGGTGATCGCGCCCTTTGGCAGACGCGCGCGCGGGTTGAAATTCGCGACCATCGACACGTCCGCTTTGCCCGCGTCCATCTGCACACGCTGGACGAGATCGAGAATCGCCGTGTCGCGAAACGATCCTTGATCGGCTGACAACTCTGCGGGCGACTCGCCGATGACGCGCGAGAGCCAAGCCTGTGTCTCGCGATCATAAGGCTCGGCGAGCTTCGCGATCTCCGCGTCAACCTCTGTGCGATCCGTGATCTGGATCGTGCGCGACGACTTCGCTGCGACGCGCCAACGTCCCTTCTCATCTTTCTCAAGGTAAACATCCGCGCGCGCAACGTGCCGTCCCCACGCGTTCGCCTGCGTTAAGAGCACGCCGTTGATGATGAGATCGGAGACTTCGCGGTGCGTGTGACCGAGAAGGATCACGTCGATGCCTTTGACCTGTTCGGCGATAGCGACCGCTTCGTTCTCGTGCGGAGCCTGACCCGGCGAGACCTCGCCCGTTCGCACGTCCTCTTCGAGTCCCATGTGCATCGCGACGACGACGAGATCGACCTTCTCTTTCGTCCGCAAAATCTCGACCCACTTCTTCGCTTCGGCGACAGGCTCGCGAAATTCCAGCCCCGCGTAGTTCTCTTTGTTCTCCCAAGTCGGGATGCCCGGCGTCGTTAAGCCTAAGACGCCGACGCGCACGCCGTTCAATTCTTTGATGATGTATGGCTGATAAGCCGTGTCGCTCGTACCTTTCTTATAAGTGTTCGCGGAGAGCCACGGGAAGTGCGCTTCATGGCGGGCCTTCTCCAAAACCTTGAGACCGAAATTGTACTCGTGATTGCCGACCGCCATCGCATCGTAAGAGAGCGCGTTCATCGCGAGCATCATCGGATCGGCGGGCGCGTTGTTCATCTTGTTATGAACGTATTCGAGCGGCGTCCCCTGAATCGTGTCGCCCGAATCGAGCAAGAGCGTGCCCTGCGGATTTTCCTTGCGCGCCGCGCGAATGATGGTCGCAGCTTTGGCGAGCCCACGCGCGTCCGGTTTGTTCGTGTAGTAATCGACGGGCAGGACGTTGCCGTGCAGATCGGTCGTCGAGACGATGGTGACCCACGCGCGCTTCGATGTGCTGTTGTTCTGCGTCTGCGCGGGCGCGAACGTCGCGATGAAAGAGAGAGCGAGCAGCAGGACGACCGGAAGAGACTTGGATATGTGTTGCTTGTTCATCAGAGATAGCTCCAAAAACTTTGCGTTATTGCTTCTTTGCGTGAGGACAATTTCTCACGCAAAGGCGCAAAGACGCAAAGCGAGAACGAAGAGACGCAAGGCGATTGAAGGGGTTTTCAGAGATCAGTGAGCTTCGTAAATCTCTGCGGCGACGATGCCGTCGATTGCGACGACGTTGATGCGTGGGAAGCGTGCGCGCACCTCGTCCATCTTCTCTCGGTTCTCAAAGTAGGTGCGCCCGCGTTGGAGGATGAAGTAGGCGGGGCGTGGCGCGTCGTCGAGTTTGAACTGCGTGTCGGAGAGGACGCGCGAGTTGATGTCTGCGCGATTGAACTGTTGCAGGTAGTAGCTCGTGACGCCGGGCGTCTCGTGAACGATGGTCGAGCCTTGCGGCGCGTTCTCCGCGACGAACTTGATCGCCTCGCGCAAGCCGTCGTCATAGAACTCGTCGTGCGGGAAGAAGTGGCCCGCGCGACTGCTCGCGAGCGCGTTCGTGTAGAGCGCGTAGTGCGGCCGGCTCTTGAGCGCAGCCCACGCAGGCAGTGCGATGAAGATGATGAGCACGACGGCATTCACGACGCGCGCGGGCGCAAGGAGACCTTCACCGCGTTTGAAGAGAGACGAAGCGCGACCGAGCAGTGCGGCCACGCCGACCGCCGCGAGCATATAGACGAAGGGCATCAACGAGAGCGTGTAGCGCAACCACTTCGCGCCCATGATGGAGTAAGGGATGATCCAGAGCAGGAACATCAAGAGCACGAAGAACGCTCCGGAAGCGCGCCAGCGTCGCACGCAAAGGGCGAAGCCCGCGAGCATCGCGGCGACGACGGGCAGCGGCAACTTGATGGCGAGGAAGAGCAAGTAGAAGTAGAAGGGCGTGCCGAAGGGCGTCGATGAAACGTGGTTCGCGTAGAGCGTGTCGCCGAAGAGGTAACCGTGGTGCGTTAAGAGTTGTTCGCTCGAATAGATGTTGATGTAGTGCCACGTCTGCGGCAAAAAGATCGAAGGATTGGCGACGAGGAACGCAATGAGCGCGACGAGATAGAACGCGCCGGGCGTGTGACCCGCAGGCTCTCCCGGCCCGCGCCGCCTGAGCCGCGCGTAGTGGTGGTAGAGCATGTTCAAGCCGAAGTAGTGCGGGAAATATTTCGACGCGAGCATCAAGCCAAACGAGACGCCGCTCCACGTGTAGAACCTATTTTTAAGTTTCGGCTCGAAGCCGCTCGTCTGCTTGGCGCGAATGTAAAAATAGAACGCGAAGAGCATGAAGAAAACAAGCAGCGTGTCTTCTTTGGCGATGCGGTTGTAAGTGATCGCATTGACACCGACGGCCCAGAACGCGGCGGCGAGAAGCGCGGTGCGACGGTCGAACAGAGAGTGCGTGAGCAGGAAGAGCGGGAGGATGGTGAGCGCGCCGAAGAGGACGTTGGGGAATCGCAGGGCCGCCTCGTCGCTCACGTCGAGCACGTCAAGCGTGTCGCCGGGCAGACTGCGCTCGTTCCACCAGTGTGCCGCGCCGACGGAGACGAGCATCATCGTCTTCATCAACATCGGATGCTCCGCGTTCGGCGTGATGTCGCCGCGCGCGTATGCGTCGATTGCCGCGAGCTTGTTGATCTCGTCCTCGGCGAAGCCGACCGCGCCGATCCCCGACACACGCAAGCCGAAGCCAAAGACGAAGAGGAGCGTGAGCGTTGCGACCGTCGCGCGATCAATCGCCCACGCGCGCCGCAACGTCATCGGCGCGACGACGCCGACCGCGACCTCGCCCCCTTCATTCACTAACCCGACGGAACTTTCCAAACCCTCGCTCCCTCACGCCTGATCGGTCACGGGTTGTTTGCGCCCGGCGGCAATGTCGCGCGCCGCATCTTGCGCCTCGCGCGCAGCGCCTTTCACGGTCAGTCCGCGCCGCACGAGCAGCGCGACGCCGACCGCCGTCCAGACGACGATGCGCGCCTTACGCACGATGGCGAGCGTGACGCCTGCGGTCGCTCCGAACTTGAACGCGTCTGTGAAACGCGCCGTGCCCATCTCATCGACGCCGACTCTCATCGGCACGAACTTGAAGACGACGTTGATGACGCGGTTGACCGACTCCAAGACGAACGCCGCGAGCCAAGAAGGCCGCGCGCCCGTGATGAAGTAGAGCGTTAGAAACACCTCGACGACGCCCGCGAGATGAAAGCACATCTCCAACAGTAGGATCGGCAGGAAGCGCGCGCCGTGTCGCCCGTAAAAACCATAGACGCGATCTTCCAACGCAGCGAACTTGGCAGTGTGTCTGCCTGCGAAGCCTCGACCGATGCCGCGCGCCGCGAAGAAGGCCACCGCACCGCTCAAGAATTTCCAACGCCTGTGCACGACGACGTAAGCGCACAAGACGACGCAGACGATCCCGCCGAGCGTCGCGTAGCTCACTAACTTCAGTTTCGGCGGGAGCGGGAACGTCATAAGAACCGCCGCCATCCCCGCGAAGACGAAGAGTGCGACCGAGAGCATGTAAAAAAGGTTTTCGACCGCGAGGGCCGCCGCCGACGCCACGAGCGGCACGCGCTCGCGGGCCATCGCAGCCTTGGCCGGTTCGCTCACGACGATGCCGAGCGGCATCAGGTTGCCGAGCGCGTCGCCGACCAGATAGGCCGCGAGCGCGTCGTGCCACCGAAGCGCGTGCGTCGATTCAAAGCAGAGCGTCCACGTGAGCGCGCGCACCATCGGGCGAGAGGCAGAGACTAAGAGGATAACGAGGAAGCCCCAGCCGAGCGCGCGCATCTGCGTGAGGATCGGGCCCGCGCCGGCCTTCCAGACGAAGTAGGCGAAGAGCGCGAGACCGAGCACAGAGAAGACGAGGCCCATCAGCCTGAAGCTGCGCGTCGTCCTTTGTCCGGTCGTAGCTTGAGCCATGTTGCGAACTCGCGAAAGAGCGATCACACGTCTTCGATCAAATTTTGCGGTGCGATGAAACCTTGCCAGCAAGATACGTCATTCCCACATCCATCTCAACCACACCGGCGGCGCACGCGACGCGCGCTTCAAGATGTTCGTAGCAATCAACGCTCCACAGGCACGGCCGGACTATCGCGTCGCAAAACTTCGACCAAGCATTACGCTCGACGCGGCCATCGCGCCGCAAAATTACGACACATGACTAAAAGTCTAGAGTCTGAAGTCTGGAGTCCGCAGTTAAAAACTTTTCCGACGATTTGACTCTCAGACTCACGCCTCTGGACTCCAGACTTTGCCTTGTCGCGGGTTGACCGCGAGCGCATCCGTGAGCGATGCTAACGCGTACACGCTAACGACCCTGCAAACTTAAAATTTATTCGCGAAGGACGCTTCCATTAATGAGCAAAGCAGCGACCGAAATGCTGAGCGGCACACCGCTCACGACCTACTCGGAAGACGAGCGAATGTTTCGCTCTTCGGTGCGCGAGTTTGCCGAGGGCGAGCTGCGCCCGCGCGTCGAGCGGATGGATGAAGAGGCGAAGATGGACAAGGACGTGCTCCGTCAACTCTTCGAGCTTGGCTTGATGGGCGTCGAGACGCCGGAAGAGTACGGCGGCGCGGGCGCGTCGTTCTTCACGGCCATCATCGGTGTCGAAGAGTTGTCGCGCGTCGATCCTTCGGTCGGAGTTTTGATGGACGTGCAGAACACGCTCGTCAACAACGCGCTCATACGCTGGGGCAACGTCGAGCAGAAGAAGAAATATCTCACGCGCCTCGCCGAGAACACTGTGGGCGCATACGCCTTGAGCGAGGCCGGATCGGGATCGGATGCTTTCGCGATGCGGACGACGGCCGTGGACGCGGGCGATCACTTTGTCATCAACGGCCAGAAGCTCTGGATCACGAACGGCATCGAGGCGGAGATTTTCGTCGTCTTCGCGAACGCGAAACCGGAAGAGGGTTACAAAGGCATCACCGCCTTCGTCGTCGAGAAAAGTTTTGAAGGATTCTCCGTCGGCAAGAAAGAGAACAAGCTCGGCATCCGCGCCTCTTCGACGACGGAAATTATTTTCGACAACTGCCGCGTGCCGAAAGAGAACCTGCTCGGCGAGTTCGGCAAGGGCTACAAGGTCTCGATTGAAACTTTGAACGAGGGACGCATCGGCATCGGCGCGCAGATGATCGGTCTCGCGCGCGGCGCACTCGAAGCCGCGCTTGCCTACACGTCGGAGCGCGAGCAGTTCGGTAAACCGATCAACAGTTTTCAGGGCGTGCAGTTTCAACTCGCAGAGATGGCTACCGAACTCGAAGCCGCGCGCCTCATGGTCTATAACGCCGCGCGCATGAAGGACGCGGGGCTGCCATTCGTCAAAGAAGCGGCGATGGCGAAGCTCTACTCGTCGCGCGTCGCGGAGAAAGTTTCGTCGAAAGCCATTGAGATGTACGGCGGCTATGGCTTCGTCAAAGATTATCCGGTCGAGAAATTCTGGCGCGACTCGAAGATCGGCGCGATCTACGAGGGCACTTCAAATATGCAACTGCAAACCATCGCCAAGCTCATCATGAAAGGTAAGGCGTGAATCGTAAATCGTGAATGGTCAGGGCCGCCGCGTGGTGGCTATGACGATTCACGATTCACCATTCACCATTCACGATCTATGTCTTCGCGCATTGAAGCATTCGAGCAGATGCTCGCAAGCGATCCCGACAACGCGATGGTGCTGTTCGGGCTGGCGAAGGAGTATGAGAAGGCCGGACGCGATGAGGACGTGATCGTCGCGCTCTCGAAGTACCTGCGCCTGAGCAACGATGAGGGCAACGCCTACGGGATGCTCGCGCGCGCCTACGAGCGCACGGGCAAGCGCGAAGAGGCGAAGGCGACCTACGAGCGAGGGATCGGTGCGGCGACCGCGCACGGCCACCCTTCGATGGCGGAAGACTACCGTATGACTTTGGAGACGGAGTTCGGAGAGTAAATTTTAAGTCGAGGATTTAAGATGATGGCGACTGAGTTGAAGGCGCGCGAGTATCGCGGATTGAGTGCGGACGAGATGATCTCGATCTACCGCACGATGTATCTGTCGCGGCGCGTGGATGACAAGGAGATTCTGCTCAAGGGGCAGAACAAAATCTTCTTCCAGATTTCCGGCGCGGGACACGAGGCGGTGCTCGTCGCGGCGGGCATGGCTCTCAAACCGTCTTACGATTGGTTCTACCCTTACTACCGCGACCGCGCTCTATGTCTACAACTCGGCATGACCGCACTCGAACAACTACTCTCGGCGGTGGGCGCGGAAGCAGACCCGAACTCGCACGGTCGGCAGATGCCTTCGCACTGGGGCCATAAGAAACTGAACATCGTCTCGCAGTCGTCGCCCACAGGCACGCAGTTCATCCAGTCGGTCGGCTGCGCCGAAGCTAGCTATCGCGCATCGCTCGTCGAAGAGTTGAAGGATAAGGTCGAAGGGTTCAAAGGCGACGAGGTCGTTTACTGCTCGGCGGGCGACGGCACGACGAGCGAGGGCGAGTTCTGGGAGGCCCTGAACACGGCGTCGAACTTGAAACTGCCTGTGCTCTTTCTCATCGAAGACAACGGCTACGCGATCAGCGTCCCCGTCGAAGTGCAGACGGCGGGCGGCGACATCTCAAGGCTCGTCGCGGGCTTCCCCGATCTCTTCATACAGAAGTGCGACGGGACTGACCCAATCGAGTCGCTTGAGACGATCAAGCGCGCCGTCGATTACTGTCGCGCGCGAAAGGGGCCCGCGCTCGTCCACGCGAAAGTGATCCGGCCCTATTCGCATTCGCTCTCCGACGACGAGAAACTTTATCGTCCCGACGAGGAGCGCACGTCCGACGCCGAGCGCGATCCCGTCAAACGCTTTGGCGCATTGCTCGTGAAGGAAGGCTTCGCGACGCAGGAGGAGTTGCAGAAGTTAAAAGATGGAATCGATGCCGAGGTGAACCGCGCGGCTGACGAGGCGTTAGCCAGCCCGCAGCCCGCGAAGGAGACCGCCGAGCAGTTCGTCTATTCGACGGAAATTGACCCGACCTCGAAGGAGTTCGACACGGAAGAGGGCGTTGAAGTTTCCGGCAACGCGGGCACGATGGTCGATAACATCAATCGCTGTCTGCACGAGGAGATGGCCCGCGACCCTTCAATCATCGTCTTCGGCGAAGACGTGGCGGACGTGTCGCGCGAAGAGTATCTCGACAAGGTGAAGGGCAAGGGCGGCGTCTTCAAAGTCACCGCGAATCTACAACGCAAGTTCGGCTCGGCGCGCGTCTTCAACTCGCCACTTGCGGAAGCGAACATCGTCGGTCGCGCGATAGGCATGGCGACGCGCGGCTTGAAGCCCGTCGTCGAGATACAGTTCTTCGACTACATCTGGCCCGCCTATCACCAGATCAGAAACGAGCTGGCCCTGATGCGCTGGCGCTCAGGCAACGATTGGAAATGCCCCATCGTGATGCGCGTGCCCGTCGGTGGCTATTTGAAGGGCGGCGCGATCTATCACTCACAATCGGGCGATACGCTCTTCACGCACATTCCGGGCCTTCGCGTCGTCTATCCATCGAACGCGCTCGACGCGAACGGTCTGCTTCGCACGTCGATACGCTGCGACGATCCCGTTCTGTTTCTCGAACACAAGCATCTCTATCGACAGGCTTACAACAAGTCGCAGTACCCGCCTGATGGTTTCCTGATCCCGTTTGGCAAAGCGAAGACCGTGCGCGAAGGGACTGACTTGACGATCATCACCTTCGGCGCGCTCGTCCAACGCTCCCTCGTCGCCGCCAAGCAAGCCGAGCAACAGGGCATCAACGCCGAAGTGATCGACCTACGCACGCTCGCGCCCTACGACTTCGACGCCGTTGCGCGCAGCGTGAAGAAGACCAACAAGCTCTTGGTCGTTCACGAGGACACGAAGTCTTTCGGCTTCGGCGCAGAGATCGGCGCGCGCGTGGCTGACGAACTGTTCGAGTACCTCGACGCGCCCGTCCGCCGCGTCTGTGCCCTCGACACCTTCGTCGCCTACGCGCCGCAACTCGAAGACGCCATCCTCCCGCAATCGGAAGACGTGCTGCGCGCCATCACGGAACTCTACAGTTACTAGCAGCACGACCGATCACTAACGAAAGACGGCGACCGCACATCACGGTCGCCGTCTCTTCGTTATGCGGCGATCTATTCTCTATGACAGTCTCGCCGACGCAAATGAGTTTCGAGTACGTCTTGGGTTCTCGCCGCGCGGTGGATTAAACTGCGCGCGCCATGCCTTCCTATTGTGAGTTTGCCGCGACCGATGCGTTGCACAAGCCGTATCATGATCTCGAATACGGTTTTCCTCTAAGTGATGACTCGGCCCTGTTCGAGAGGTTCGTGCTTGAGATCAATCAGGCGGGCCTCTCTTGGGCGACAGTCTTGCGGAAGCGTCCCGACTTTCGACGCGCTTATAGTGGATTCGATATCGACACGGTCGCAGCTTTCGACGAAGCGGAGAGGAGCAGGCTACTGAGTGATGCTGGCATCATACGCAACCGTCTGAAGGTCGACGCCGCGATTGAGAACGCGCGTCGCCTAGTGAAGTTGCGCGAGGAGTTTGGTTCGTTCGCGGCGTGGTTGAATCGACACCACCCGCGAGCTAAAGATGAGTGGGTCGCGTTGTTCAAGCAGACGTTCTTGTTCACGGGCGGAGAGATCGTGGGCGAGTTGTTGATGAGCACGGGCTATCTGCCGGGGGCGCACGCGCGGAGTTGCCCCGTCTATGAAAGGGTCATCGCTTCCAACCCGCCGTGGATGACTGATAGAGGTTGATGGCCCCGACTTCAAATCTCCATCGACCGCGCTTTGAGACACGCGCGACCTTATCAACTAAGCGACACGCATGAAGTTCATCAAGTTTCATGGCTACGGGAACGACTATCTCATCGTTGATGCGGACGAGCTGCGCGGCACGTCTCCGCTCGCCGAGTTCGCGCGCCGCGCGTGCGACCGTCATTTCGGTGCGGGGGCGGATGGCGTCGCCGTCGTCGAACGCATGACGAACGGAGTTGATGAACGTGCAACGGCAGATTTTCGCGTGCGTATCTTCAACCCGGACGGGAGCGAGGCGGCGATGTCGGGCAACGGCACGCGCTGCGCGGCGTCGGCCCTCTTTTACGAGGGCGTCTGGTCGCGTGAAGAGTTGCGGCTCTCGACGCGCGCAGGGATAAAAGTCTATCGGCTGCTCGCGGGGGATCACGTGCGCGGCCGCTTCCGCTTCGCGGCGGAGATCGGGCGACCGAAGTTCGAGAGCGCATCTGTGCCGATCAAAACGGACGAGCCTCTGATGCGAGTTATAGATCACCCGCTCGAAGTCGCGCCGGGTGAGACGGTGCGCGTGACGGCTTTGGAGATGTGCAATCCGAACTGCTGTCTCTTCGTCCCGGACTTCGAGCGCGTGGACTGGCGCAGGCTCGGTCGTTTGATCGAATCGCACGCGCGGTTTCCAGAGCGCACGAACGTCGAGTTCGTCCGCGTCGTCTCGCGCGAACGCATCGAGGTGCGTATCTGGGAGCGCGGCGTGGGCGAGACGCTTTCATCTGGGACGGGCGCATCGGCGGCGGCGGTCGCAGCCTGCGTGAACGGGTTAACTGATCGACACGTCGCGGTCGAGACTCCGGGCGGCGGGCTCGAAGTCGAGTGGCGCGAGCGCGACGGAGAAGTCGTGCTGACGGGCGAGGCTGAGGTCGTCTATCGCGGCGAGTGGCTGAGAGAAAGTATGAATGATGAATGATGAACGATGAAGTAAAAGCGACCGTCGAGACAGCCGCACGCTCATCATTCATCGTTCATACTTTTGACTGGCTCTTGGCTGGACTCACGTTGCTTTCCGTGTTAACTTTCTGACCGTGGCAAGCGGGTCAAAAACGCTTGCCTCTTTCTTTTGTTTGACACTTCCTTTGCGGCGCAACAAGGTGTGAGCCCCACTCCGACTGACAATCCCTCGTGTTGTTGGTCTCCTTCGAGCCGGAGGTCGAGTCCTGAAGCGACTCGCGCGCACGCTGGGGAAGTTTAGCTCGGAAAGGAGAACCGAATTTGAATGGCTAAATCCCTCTTCGGGGGCGGCGCGGTGTTGACGGGCGCGCTTCTCCTCAGCTCTCTTATGTTCAATGCACACCCGTCGGTCGCTGAAAACCTCGCCCCACTCGATTCAACTCAACAGACCTCGCAGCAGAAGGACGCGACACGCGTCGAACTGCTCGGCAAAGTTCTCTCAAGTGAGACAATGAGCGTTCCCACGGGGAACTCGCCGAACCTTCCGGGTGCGGAAGTGGCGAGTCTGAAAGTCGGCTCGTCGCCGATCCCTTCCGGCAAAAGTGTGATCGGTTCAATTTCTCTTCCCTCCGCAGAGAGCTACACGGCGACTGCCTACTCGCTCGCGGGTCGCACAGCGAGCGGCGCGGGCGTGCGTCGCGGACTCATCGCGGCAGACACCCGCGTCTTCCCGCTCGGCACGCGCGTGCGGATCGATGTTGGTTCGTATAGCGGCGAGTACACGGTCGCGGATCGCGGCTCGGCTGTGCGCGGGCGCACGGTTGACATCTGGGTTCCCTCGACACGCGAGGCTGTGCGCTTCGGGCGACGCCCCGTGCGCCTCACGGTCTTGAGCTACGGCGCGAGACCTGCGGCGCGAACACAGGCGAGGCAGAGCGGGCACTGATTCGAGTTTCACAGCCCGCAGGCTAATCAAGCAGAGCCGTCGTCCACTTCGGGCGGCGGCTCTGCTTTTTGCGGTCGAAACCCCAACCATGCGGCTCGCGACCGTGAGACGAAGGCACGCGAACACAGAGACAGACGCCCCGACAGTACAGAGATCGGCCCTGTCTTCGGCGACACGGCTCGCGATCCAACTCGCTCAAGTCCTGTCCCGAAGAGGTCAGATTGCGAGCTAGGTGACTAAACTCTCGATTCAAGTAGCTAAACTCTCGACTCAAGTGACTAAACTCTCGACATTAGTCGCTCCGGTCGCGAGTCAAGTCGCTTTTGTCGCAATCCAAGTCACTCCGGTCTCAATCTTAGTCGCTCAGATGAAAGCTCAAGTGACTCAGATGAAGACCCAAGTCACTTGAATGAAAACCAAAGTCGCTTGAATGAAGACCCAAGTCACTTGAGTCTTCATCTGAGTCACTCAGGCGAAGACTTAAGTGACTTGGGTGAAGACTCAAGTGAGTTTGATGAAGACCTGAGTGACTTGGGTGAAGACCTAAATGACTTGGATAAAGACTAAAATGGGCTAAATCGTGACCTGTCGCCTTAATATTCGAGTAAAAACCGCCCCCGCCGGTCGTTGGGTGATACAGGTCTCCGTGCGATGCGGAAGGATACGGTTGCGGGCTCCGGCGCGTCGCGTCTAAGATGCAGGGAAAGATTTTCCAAACTTGATCAGGGAGCGCGCGCAGAGGACGACGGTTTAAGTCGGGCGTGCAAGCTGCGCGGTGGTTGCGCGTGCAGGGGCTCTATAAAGGGATGGACGAAGAGAAACAGACGCGGCGCGTGCCCCGTCCCGCGCCGCTCGCGGAGGTGTGGCGCGGCTCGGTCGTCGAGTCGCGGCATCGTGGGCACGTCGCGGCGGTTGATAGTGACGACAAGCTCATCGCGCGGCTCGGCGAGCCTGAGACGGTCACTTACCTGCGCTCCTCCGGCAAGCCCTTTCAGGCGTTGCCACTCGTCGCCTCCGGCGCGGCTGATCGCTTCGACTTCAACGAAGCGGAGATCGCCATCGCCTGCGGCTCGCACAGTGGCGAACCCATACATGAACAGACGGTCGCCTCGATGCTCGAAAAGATCGGACTCCCGGAGTCGGCTCTCAAGTGCGGCACGCACGAGCCGTTCAGCGCGGAGGCTGCGGCTGAGCTAAGACGACGCGGCGAGAGTCCGCGCGTGCTGCAAAACAACTGCTCCGGCAAGCATGCAGGAATGCTCGCGCTCGCCTTGCACCTCCATGCGCCTGTCGAGACTTACGACGAACCCGACAATCCCGTCCAGCAGACGATCCTCGGCACCGTCTCGCAATTCTCAGGCTTACCGGAATCAGAGATCGCTCTGGGCACGGACGGCTGCGGCGTGCCCGTCTTCGCCATGCCCGTGCGCGCGATGGCGTTGATGTACGCACGACTCGTTGCGCCCGGTGCGGACTTCGACGACGAGACGCGGCGTGCTGCCTCGCGCATCGTCGCGGCGATGACAGGCTCGCCCGAAATGGTCGGCGGCACGCGCGAGCGTCTGGACACGGAGATGATGAGAGTCGCGCGCGGGAGCATCGTCACGAAGATCGGCGCGGAGGGCGTCTATACGGTCGGCGTGCTGCCATCGAAGCGTTTCCCGCGCGGGCTCGGACTCGCGTTGAAGATCGAGGACGGCGAGGATCGCAGGGCCAGACCGACGGTCGTCATCGAATCTCTACGACAACTCGGCGCGCTCGATGCGGAGGCACGGGCCGCGCTTGAGCCTTACGCGAGTTTCGACGTGCGCAATCATAGCGGTGAGAAGGTCGGCGAGGTGCGCGCGGCGTTTGAGCTTGAGCGCGTCGCATTATTATGATTCAAGCATACACATGAGTGAGTATAAAAAGCGTTCAAGTTTTGATGTCGGGTATTTGATGGCGATGAGAGATGGGCGTGAGCGAGTTGAATGAAGATCAGATTTTTACAGGCTAAAAAGCTCTTGAGAAAAAGTTTTTCGTTGCGAGGCAGAAGTGGCATGGTCGTTGCAAAAGGGTAAAACGGTTAACATTGACAAAGTAAATAGTCCTATCGGGTCAGGCTCGGAGACGGCAGTGAGTGAAAACTTTGGGGGAGGTTTTCTCTCACTTCAAGCTAGCGGCGGCTCTTTCGGGGGAACGGGGTTGCGGCAGGCTTAGGCGGTTGAAGAGCATGAGATGCGCGGTCGCTGGTTATTTCCGTCGATGCTTTGGGGGAACATCGATGGTAGGCCAGCGACCCGCACTTTTTTTATGACCTGACATTGGTGGTGGGTGAAACGCGAAACGCGGCGACTTCTTGAAAGAGAGTCGCCGCGTTTCGCGTTTACGTCAGCACCTTGCTCTACTCCTCAACCTGATTGAGTAGCTTCTGAGTATTCTCGTCGAGGTTGAGGCGCATCATGCCGCCCGCGTCCGAGTAGCGCGTAGCGAGCGCGGCACGGCGTCGGCGGAAGACTAGCGTCCCGAAGAAGCCGCCGACCGTGAGGCACAAAAGGATCGAGAGCCCCGCCGCCTTCACCGAGTTGAGCAGCACGCTCGCGCTCATGTTGATCCACGCGCGGTTCGCGCGCTCGTTCGCATGTGGATCGCGCCCCAGCCAACGCACGTCCTTCTCGTAGTGGACGCGATCAACCAGAGCACGCGCCGCCGCCTCGTCTCGGCCGCCGAAGACGAAGACCGCATAGTTGCCCTTGCGTTGATAGACCGTCGGCACGCTCTGCTGCGCAACGCGAAGCTCATTCACGCGCGCTGCGATTGAGCGATCCGCATCGGCAGCGAACTGCGGAGTCAGGAACTCGACGATGACGAGTCGCCCCGCCGCGCCGTAGTCAGCCGCGACAGCCTCTGTCCCTCTCGCAAACGGCACGACTTCGAGCACAGGTTCATCGCTCAAGACCTTTCGCAGTTCTTCCAAACTTCTTGCATAGGTCGCGCGTGCGCGCACAGTCTCCCAATCGGGCAGGTGCTGGACGATGACAGGAATACTTGTATCCGCGCCCGCGCTGTCGAGATTGAGCGCACGCGCTTGCGCGTAGAAGCATGCGATGAGCGCGAGGGCACACGCGACAACAGGCAGTCTGAGCAGAGATCGAAAACTCATGAAACTTTGATGACTGAAAACTGCGCGCGGCAGCACGGAGAGCGCGCCAACGGCGACGATCAAAACATAGCGACGATTAAAACCTATTCGTCGAGACGATCAAAACTTGTCTCTTGAATAGTAACCGCCCACGGTTTTTAGTTCCAGCCCTGCGACTTTTCTTAGCTCCAACGGCGAAGCTCGCGCAGGAGCAGGTCGGCGTGGCGACGCGGGGCCGGAATGTTGTGCATGATGGTCGAGCCGCCGAGTTCGCTGGCGTTGTCGATGATGAGATCGCCGAAGCCGAGGAGTCTCTGCGGGATGGTGGCCGCGACGGTCACGTCCTGAATGTTACGCAAGGGGATGTTGCGCGTGCGTCGCGCGATGAGTCCACGGTCGATCTCGATCTTCGCGTCGGTCAAAGTGTACTTGATGGTGTTGCGACGCAGGTGATAGAAGGCGGGGACGAGCAGGAGCGGCAAAGAGACGAGCAGCGAATGAAAGTTCGAGAGCAAATTATATTTCGCGAGCAGGACTGTGAGACCGATGGCGGCGAGCACTGCAAGCGCGTAGCCCAAGCCGACGAAGAGCATCGTCGGGCGCACGGAGAAGACGACGCGCTCCGCATCTTCAACTGACGCCGCGCCGCGCACAGGAGTTTGAGAGCCCTGCTGTCTGGACACTGCTTGCGACGCACGCTCGTCGTAGATCGCTTGCGGCGCGCGCGGGTCGTTGAGCGGCGGCTCGCGCCTGTTCTGTGATGCGACTGGATAAGTTGCATCGCCGCCGAGACGTTCGACGCGCAGAGGCGCGATCTGCTGATCGTCGAAGGGTGAGCGCGCGACGACGCGTGTCGCCTCCGCATCGCTCGCGACGCGCGTCGTTTCTTCGTCGGAGAGTCGTGTGAGTTCGTCTGCGTCGTCGCGCGAAGAAGCGACGCGTGTCGCATCCGCATCGGCGATAACCACGGGCGTTCCGCACACGCCGCAGAAGCGCATCCCAGTCGCGACCGCCGCGCCGCAGTTCGTACAGTGTCGCATCCTTCTCTCCTTTAATCCTCGACGCCGATCTCTTCAGTCCTTGCCGCCCGTCTCGCGCACGGCTTCGAGGAGCTTCGCCGGATCGTAGGGCAACGCAATGAATCCGCGCGCGCCGAGCGCGTGTGCGGCGGCGCAGGCACGCGCGCCCTCCTCGTTTCGCGGATGGAGCAGCAAGACGGGCAAGGGCAAACGCCCGCGATGACGCTCGCTCAGACGACGCAGGACTTCGAGCCCGTCGAAGTGCTTCAACTCAAGATCGAGCAGGAGCAAATCCGCGCGCTCGATGCGCAACAGATCGAGGGCCTGCGAGCCGTCGAACGCGGCGCGCACCTCATAGCTCGCGGAGCGCAGGAGCAGGTTGACCTGCGCCATGCGGGCCGGATCGGAGACCGTGAGCAGAAGCCTGCGCGGCATCTGTGCGCCACGCGTGCGGAGTTCGCGCTCGCGCGCCGCAGCCTCCGACGCATCTCGCGCCAGCACGCCGCCGACGCCTGAGTCCTGCGCGCCCTGCATCGGCAGGATCGAGGTCTCAAACGATTCGCCCCGACTCGATTCGCGCAGTGCGCGGGGCGCACGTTTCGATGGGGCCCCTTCACGCGCTGGAGTCTCATGCACGTGCGCGCCTTCAGCGACTAACGACGCTGCGCCGCCCTGCGTTCCGTCCCCCTCTGACGAGTCGCGACGCACGAACACATCACCCTCATCGACTGCCACGGGAGGCTCTTCAAATCTCATCAAGATTCCGTCGGGTTTCGCCAAGACTCTATCAGGTGTCGCCGCGCTTTCATTAACACTCACTCGCGCGCTCTGATCGTCAACGTCTCGCCGCGCGGCATCGAGCGATGCTTCGGCGCGCTCGATCAACTCCTCGATCTCCGTGCCGTCTTCGGGAAAGCGCGCGACGCCGATGGCGATGCGCGCGTGCGCGGACGAGAACTCGGCGTGCAGTCGCGCGAGGTCTTCGCGCGCGTCGTTCGAGCTTGTGCGTGGCAGGTGCGCGATCAGTAGATCAGGGCCATAGAAGGCGATGGCGTCGGCGCGTCGCAAGTTGCGACTGAAGAACTCGTGCGCCGCGCGCAGAGGGCCCTCATGTGCGTCCCCGTTATTTCCGTCATCGTCCTTGATCGAAGCGAAGAGAGCGAGCGCGCCGGACACTCCCGCGTCGATCTCTGTGCGCGCGGCATCGAGCAGTTGCACGAAGCCTTCGATCTCTGCGCGACGTTCGTCGGCGGCACGTGCGGCGGAGAGATCGCGCCCGGCTTCGACGCGCCAGAAGAGCGCGTCGAGTCGCGCGAGCACTTCGGGCGCGGGTGTGGAGAGGGCGAAGCAGTCGTCCGCACCGATCTCTTGCGCGAACGAGCGCACGATCTCTGCCGCATGCTCGCGCGATCTACTGCGCGCGTCGCCGAAGACGACGACGAGAGGAAGATGCGTGGTCGCGTGATTCGCGCGCAGCCGTTTCGCGAGCACGAGTGGATCACTGTCGCCACGTTGCGCAGTTCGATCCGCGTTGATGCGGCGATCAAGTTGATCGTCGTCTGCGCTTGAATGGCCTGAGGCAACGCGCGCAGAGTCGGAGCGCGTGCCGGTCGAGAAGTGCGCTTCGACGACGACAACGTGCGGCGCGAAGTTTTCGATCTCGCGCACAGCCGCGCGTGCGCCGACGCTCTGCACTTCGTAGCCTGCGGCGGCGAGCCGTGCGGCGAAAGACGCGCCCCCGCCGCCCGACGCGCAGATGAGCACGCGTCGCGCGTCTTCGTGCGTCGCACGATCTAAACTCTGGAAGTTAGACATCGCGGATGAAACTCTGGAAACGCCTTGCCGGAGACGTGCCAAGCGGCGTCGCGCATTCAAGCTCTGAACCGGCGACGCGCATGGTCGCGCGCAAATAATACCTGAAAGAGCCCTCGCGCCGAAAAGTCAAAGAGCGCATGCTGAAAAGTTAAAGGGCGGACGCTGAAAAGTTAAAGGGCGTGCGACTCATCAGTCGCACGCCCTCTCTAAACTTTGTCCCGGCCGCTCGCGCGCGTTTACTGGCTGACGAGCATGAGTCTTCCGTCGGGCAGACGGACGGCCGTGACGCTGCGCTCGTACATGGGCTCGACCGGCGCGGCGTTGTTGGCGGCGGCGGCGCGCGCGAACGTCGAGACGGGCGCGAGGCGCGCGATTTCGGGATTGCGCATCAACGCGTATCGCTCGCCGATGCGACGCACGTACTCCTGCGTCTCGCTGTAGGGCGGGACGCCGTGATACTTATCGACCGCGCCTTCACCTGCGTTGTATCCGGCCAGCGCGAGTCGCACGTCACCATTGAAGCGGTCGAGTAAAAACCGGACGTAGCGCGCGCCGCCCTCGACGTTCTGCGCCGGATCAAAAATGTCGCGCACGCCGAAGCGCACGGCTGTCGCGGGCATGAGCTGCATGAGTCCGCGCGCGCCCTTGTTCGAGACCGCGAACTTCTTGAACGAAGACTCGCGATGCATGATCGAATAGAGCAGCACAGGATCGACCCCGTTGCGCCTGCCTGCATCGGAGATGAGCGCATCGATCTTCGCGTCGCCGGTCGTGAAGCCGTCGAGCGAGTTGGCGGCGGCCATCGGCAGCGCGTCCGTCGCGTTATAAGTGTAAGAGGTGAGACGCACGCGCGGTGCGGAGCGCGCGAGTTCGGCGCGGTGCATCGCGGTCATGCGATAGCGCACGGGCGTCGGAGTAGGCGCGACGCTCACGCCGTTCTCGAAGTCGAAGTTGTCGAACGCCGTCGTCGTCGTGCGCGCGACCGCCTGCGCGTGTGCGTTAAAGGCGGATGCCGCGACGATGAACAGCGCGAATGCGACGAGGGGGAATAACTTTTTCATAACGCTTGTGGTGCGGAAGAGATCGCGAACTGAACGCGACGGCGCGCTGCTTGGATCGCATGTGAAGCGGACGGCCAAGAAGATCGCGCGTGCGCGCTGGGAACGACTTGCGACTTTAATGATCGATTGTGAGAGGTTGGCGGAGGCGTCCGTCGGATGTCTCCGTGCTTGGGGCGCGCTCACGTAAATCAAGGAGCGCACTTCGAGAGTATCACACGGCTCGGAGGGGCGGCAACAAGTTCGTTTTGAGGATCACGATGATAGTGAAAACTGAGTAAAAACGTGGGAAATTACCGGAAAAACAGGGCGCGCGGAGATTTTCGTCGCAAGGCTCTTGACTGTGGGTGTATGCTCTTCGCGCTTTACACACGGCGGCTTGCCTCAACAGTCGCCCACCACAGCGCCTCACGCGCTTAAAAAAACTGAAGGAGTCTCACCATGAGAAAGCTAGTCCTCTCCGCTTTTGCGCTCACGCTCTTCACCTGCGTCGCACACGCGCAGAATACCAACTCTTCGACCGCGACCAAACAAGCGAACACGAACGCGCGCCCTGCACGCAAGCACACTCCCGTCTTCCGCGCCAACAAAGATCAGATCAAGCAGGCGCAAACCATGCTCAAGCAGCGCACGTTCTACACGGGCGACGCCACGGGCCGTCTCGACGATGCGACGCGCGAAGGCTTGAAGAAGTACCAGCAAGCCGAGGGCTTGAAAGTGACCGGCACGCTCAACGCCTCGACCCTTGAGAAGATGCACATTCAGTTGACCGACAAGCAGAAGGAGACTTGGAAGCAGATACAGGCTGCGCAAACGAGCGCGAAGCCGAAGTAAGCTCGAAGCAGAGTCAGTCAGAAAACAATGCGGGGCGGATCGTATCAACGATCCGCCCCGCATTGTTTTCCACAACGCGACAAAGTTTCGTCGCTGCTTGATCGAACTCAACCTGCGCCCTGCGTCAACAACTTCTCCACAACGCCATAACTCGCCGCGAGCGCATCCGCAAGTTTGTCGGGTTGTGAGCCGCCGCCCTCCGCCATGTCGGGCTTGCCGCCGCCGCGCCCGCCGACCATCGGCGCGAGTTCGCGTATCACCTGACCGGCAGGCACGCGCCCCTGCAAATCTTTCGACGTGCGGACGATGATCGAAACTTTACCTTCATCGCGACGACCGAGCACGACGACGCCGGACTTCACGCGCGCGAGCAAAGTGTCCGACAACTGCCGCAAGCCATTCGCGTCCAGCTCGCTCGCCTCGCGAGCGAGCACTTGCACGCCCGCGACTTCTCGCGCGTCGTTTCCATTCGTGCCCGAAGGGCCACCCGCCCCGCTCGCGAGTCTTTGTTTCAACTGTTCAGCCTCACGACGCGCGCGCTTGAGTTCGTCTTGCAGACGCTCGACCGTCGCTGGCAGATCGCCGCGCGTCGCGCGCAAGTTCGACGCGAGTTGATCGACAACAGCCTCAGTCTCGCGGAAGCGCGTCAACGCATCCCACCCCGTGACGGCGCGTATGCGTCGCGTGCCTGAAGCGATTGACTCGTCGCTCGTGATCTTGAACAAGCCGATGTCGCCCGTCGAGCGCACGTGCGTGCCGCCGCACAACTCTTTCGAGAAGATTCCTTCCGCTCCCGGAACAGAAAGCACGCGCACCTTCTCCGCGTACTTCTCGCCGAAGAGGGCCATCGCTCCCGACTGCATCGCCTCTTCCAACGCGAGTTCCTCCGTCGCCACCTGTTCGTTACGCAGGATATGATAGTTCACCAGCCGCTCGACCTCGGCGATCTCATCGCGCGTCAGAGGCTGGTAATGCGTGAAGTCGAACCGCAGATAGTTCGGCGCGACGACCGAGCCCGCCTGCTTGACGTGCGTTCCCAACACCTCACGCAACGCGGCGTGCATCAAGTGCGTCGCCGTATGATTGCGCCGCGTCGCATCGCGCTTCTCGACATCAACGCGCGCAGAGACCGTATCGCCGACTTTCAAACTTCCTTTTTCGACTTTGACCTTGTGAACGATCAACCCCTGCGCGGGCGAATAAGTGTCCTCGACGACCGCGTATGCGCCTTCGCCGATAAAAACGCCCACGTCTCCGACCTGCCCGCCGCTCTCTGCATAGAACGGCGTGTGATTCAAGACGACTTCGCCCTCGTCGCCTTCATTCAACGATTTAACTTCGTCATCGCCTTTGATCAAAGAGACGATCTGCGAGTTCTCAACCGTCGTCGTCTCATAGCCCTTGAATTGAGACTTCGTATCATGGCGACGCGACAGAGCTACATAGACAGGTTTCGCAGTGGCTTTGCTCTCTGCCCTTTGATTTGTGCCTGCCTGTTGAAGCTCAGTCAACGCAACATCAAATGCTTCATTGAAATCATTTTCGTCTATTTCAAGTCCACGTTCTTCGAGAGATATTCGAATCAAATCTCTCGGCGTTCCAAATGTGTCGTAGAGCCTTGCTAGGTCTTTAGCTATTGTCGAAAAGAATACCTTGTCAGTAATAGCCCCCTTTTCTTTTGCCATTCGTAAGAGACTTGGGAAATCTAGTGATTCACTTCTCACGATGTCTTCGAAGGCTCCAAGATTCCCCATACATAGCAGACTAGCTAAAGGGCGTTTCGTATTGTCTGACTCAAACAGGTCAGCCAATTTTCTTAACCCAACCGTCATCGTTGCGCCGAAGCGTTCCTCCTCGAAGCGCACCATCTTCTCGATGAAGCCGCGTTGGGCTTCGAGTTCGGGGTAAGCCTCGTTCATCTGGTCGCAGACGAAGTTTGTGACCTCGTTGAAGAACAGGCCGTCGAAGCCGAGCGTGTGTCGCCCGTGGTAGATGGCGCGGCGCATGATCTTTCTCAGAACATAGTTGCGCCCTTCGTTGCCGGGTAGTATCCCGTCGGCGATGGAAAAGGCTGTCGAGCGCGCGTGGTCGGCGATGACGCGCATGGCGAAGCCTTCCTGCGTGTCGGCGTCGTAGTCGCGTCCGGCGAGTCGCGCAGTGAAGAGGACGATGTCTTTGAGGAGATCGGTTTCGTAGTTCGTCTTCACGCCTTGCAGGACGACGGTGAGGCGTTCGAGTCCCGCGCCCGTGTCAACCGAAGGCGCGGGCAGCGGTTCGAGCTTGTACTTACCCTTCTCGGTCTCGACGCGGTTGTACTGCATGAAGACGAGATTCCAAATCTCCATCGTCGTGTCGCCGGGGCCATTGACGAGATCGGCGCGATTAAAATTCGGGTCTTCGGGATGCTCGCCGAGGTAGTAGTTGATCTCGGAATTGGGTCCGCAGGGGCCGGTCTCGGCCATCTGCCAGAAGTTGTCTTTGCGTCCGAAGCGCAGGATGCGCTCAGGCTTTGCGCCGACTTCGATCCATAGCTTCTCAGCCTCTTCGTCCGCCGGAACTTCGTCGTCGCCGCCGAAGACTGTGAACCAGAGTCGTATAGGATCAAGCCCTAACTTTCCCTCTTCACGTTTGCCCGTGAGGAAGTCCCACGCGAACTGGATCGCCTCGCGCTTGAAGTAGTCGCCGAAGGAGAAGTTGCCGAGCATCTCGAAGAAGGTCTGGTGGCGCGCGGTCTTGCCCACCTCGTCCAAGTCGTTGTGCTTGCCGCCCGCACGGATGCACTTCTGCGACGAGCAGGCGCGCACGTAGTCGCGCTTCTCCAATCCGAGAAAGACATCTTTAAACTGATTCATTCCCGCGTTGGTGAACAGAAGCGTCGGATCGTTGGCGGGCAAGAGCGGGCTCGAACGGACGCGCGTGTGCCCGCGCTGCTCGAAGTAGCGGAGGAAAGTTTCGCGGATTTCGTTGCCGGTCATTGTCATAGTTGCACCACTCGGCGAGACCGGCGGTTTTCACGCGGCTCGCGATAAAAGAGAAGTCTAACACGCGCGTTGTTGCGGGATGAAACGCCGAGACTTGCGTGGTGGGTTGCGCTGCGGTCAGTCGGGGGCGGGCGCGTCCGACTCGTCTTCATCAAGCGGCGCGGAGGAGAGGGCGCGGACTTTGTTGATGATGAGATCGTAGGAGAAGCCGCGACGCAGGAGATGATCGAAGAGACTTTTCGTTTCCTGTCGCGTCTGCGGGCGACCGCGCAGGCGGACGCGCTTCGAGATCGCTTCGTCGATCAGAGTGTCTTCGGGTGTCTCCTCGAAAACTTTTTCGAGCGTCTCGGCGGCGAGGTCTTTGTCGATCTTCTTCGTCTTGAGATCGCGCGCGAGACGCTGGCGACCGACGGGCTTCTGGCGCACGCGCGCCTGCGCGAACGAGAGCGCGAACTGCTCGTCGTCGAGATAGCCATACTCGCTCAGTTTCTTGATCGCGTAGTCGATTGCCTCTCCGGTCGCGGACTCTTTCTCGGCGAGTCGCTCGCGCAGCTCGGCGATGGAGCGCGGCTTGGCGGCGAGGAGTTTGACGGCGCGTTGCAGCGTGCGCGCTCTCGACTTCTCCGGATCGATGGCGCGACGCGGTTTCGCTTCTTCGGGCTCGCGCAGTTGGCGGTCGTTGGGGCCTGTGCGGGGCTTGAACTTCGGTCGCTGTTTTCGTTTGCCGAACATTGAGTTTCCGTTTACTTGTTTCGCGTTTAAGATTAACGCGAGGCAGACGAAAATCAAAAATCGCAAAATGAACTTTCAGAGATCACAAGACGAAAATTCTTAAATGGACGGCGTCATCATCATCGACAAGCCCGAGGGCTGGACTTCGCACGACGTTGTCGCGCGCGCGCGCCGCATCTTGCGTGAGCGGAGGATCGGTCACACGGGCACGCTCGATCCGTTTGCAACGGGTGTGCTCGTCCTTCTCGTCGGTCGCGCAACAAGGCTCGCGCAGTTTTTATCCGGCGCAGAGAAGGAGTATGAGGCGCGTGTGCGACTCGGCTATGCGACGGAGACAGGTGATCGCGAAGGCGCGCGGCGCGGCGAGGTAGCGGCGTGTGCTGATTGGAGCGCAAGTGAGATTGAAGAGGCGTTGAGACCTTTGCGCGGTGAGATCGGACAGGCGCCGCCGATGTATTCGGCGAAGAAAGTTAAGGGCCAGAAGCTGTACGAGCTGGCCCGTCGCGGCGTCCGAGTAGAGCGCGAGGCTGTGCGCGTGAGGATCGGTGAGTTAGAAGTCATCGGAAAGGATGACGCGTTGCTGCATCGCAAAGACGACGGGACGTGCGAGCTGTCGATCCGCGTCGTCTGCTCGGCGGGGACTTACGTGCGCGTGCTGGCGGAATCTATTGGCGAAGGTTTGGGCGTGGGCGCGCACCTCTCGGAGTTGCGGCGCACGCGCGCGGGCGCATTCTTGCTCAAGCAGAGTGTGAGTCTGGATCGGTTGAATGAGTTGTTTGAAGGCGGCGCGTTGGCGGAAGTTTTGATCGACATGAATGCTGCGCTCTCGGAGCTACAGGCGATGCATCTCACGGCTGACGAGGCGCGCAGGGTGCGGCACGGCGCGGCTGTCGTCGCACGGCGCGATGCTTCGTCGCGGTGGCCGGATGGCGCGCACGTGAGGATGTGCGACGGGTCGGGCCAGCTGCTCGCGGTCGGCATCTATGAACGCGAGCGCGGAGTCTTGCAGCCGCGCGTGACGCTCGTCGAAGGATGACGCGTGCTGAAGAAATAAAGCGTTGATTTTCGTCCGTCGTTCGTGTGTTATAATCGGTCTCAAAGCAGGGGAGCGGGCGTTGCTTCCAGCAGTCACACCGCGAGCCGTCGCTTTCGAGGTTTGAAAGTTCCGAGACACGTTCGGGAGTCGAACGAAGACTCGACGGCATCAGTCAGACGCTACTATGGAGCGCGCAACGCGCCCTGACCGACGCCATCGAGACTATCACCGAACGACGAGAAGCGGCGATCTGTTCACGTCGGTCGCTTGGAAGACGGACGCGAGCCGACCGGCCCGACGACCACACAACAAACAAGACAGGGCGTGAACTTTCCCCACGCCGTCCAACGCGCGCGCAAGGCTCGACGAGAGGTTTAAGAGCGATGCACGAAGAACAGGATGGCAACAAGCGTTTCGACATCAGCGAGCGTTTAGAAAACCTGCGCCATGAGCGCGAGGCTCTGCGCTGGGAAGGCAGTTTCCGCGACTACTTCGAGCTGGTCACACAAAACCCGCGCCTCGCCGAACTCTCACACGCGCGCGTCAACGACATGATCCACGCCGCCGGCGTCGATAAGTTGAACGAAGGCACGCGCGACGAAACGCCACACTACAACTTCTTCGCTGCGGAGTTGTTCGGCATTGAGGAGCCGCTCGCGCGCATCGTCGAATACTTCAAGAGTGCAGCGCAGCGTCTGGAAGTGCGCAAGCGCATACTGCTTTTGATGGGGCCTGTTGGCGGTGGCAAGTCAACCATCGTGACGATGCTCAAGCGCGGGCTTGAAGAGTACACACGCGCGGACGCGGGCGCGGTCTATGCGATCAAAGACTGCCCGATGCACGAAGAGCCCTTGCATCTCATCCCGCAGGAGCTACGCGCCGAGATCGAAAAACATTACGGCATCTACATCGAAGGCGACCTCTGCCCGCAGTGTCGCTACGCGCTCGAACACACTTATCACGGGCGACACGAAGACGTGCGAGTCCAACGGATGCTCTTCTCCGAGAAGGAGCGCGTCGGCATCGGAACCTTCACGCCTAGCGATCCGAAATCACAAGACATTACTGAACTAACAGGTTCAATCGATCTCTCGACCATCGGCGAGGTCGGCGTCGAGAGCGATCCGCGTGCATATCGTTTCGACGGCGAGTTGAACATTGCCAACCGGGGCATCATGGAGTTCGTCGAGATGTTGAAGGTTGACGAGAAGTTTTTGTACTCGCTCCTCACGCTCTCGCAGGAGCAGAACATCAAGACGGGCCGCTTCGCGATGATCTATGCCGACGAAGTGATCCTCTCGCACACGAACGAGAACGAGTACATCTCGTTTGCGGGCAACCGCAAGAGCGAGGCTCTACAGGATCGACTCATCCTCGTGCGCGTGCCCTACAATTTGCGCGTCTCGCAGGAGGAGCGAATCTACGACAAGCTCTTGAAGCAGTCGGAGGCCCTCAGAAACGTTCACATCGCGCCGAACACTCTGCGAGTCGCCGCGATGTTCGCCGTGTTGACACGTTTGGAAGACCCGAAGCGCGCCAACGTCGATCTCGTCAAGAAGATGAAGCTCTACGACGGCGAGGACGTGGAAGGCTACAAGTCGAAGGACGTGCGCGAGCTAAAAGAAGAGACCGTGCGCGAGGGCATGGACGGCATCAGCCCTCGCTACATCATCAATCGTCTCTCGTCCGCGCTCGTGCGCGACGGCGTGACGTGCATCAACCCGATTGACGCGCTACGCACGATCAAGAGCGGCTTCGAGCAGCACACAGGCATCAACGCCGAGCAGCGCGAGCGTTATCTGAATCTCATCTCGTCGGCGCGCAAGGAGTACGACGAGTTGGCGAAGATCGAGGTGCAGCGTGCCTTCGTCTATTCGTTCGAGGAGATGGCCCGCACGATCTGCAACAACTATCTGGACAACGTCGAGGCTTACTGCAACAAGGAGCGGATGAAAGACCCCATCACCGAAGAGGAGGTGGAGCCCGACGAGCAGTTGATGCGATCCATCGAGGAGCAGATCGGAGTCAGTGAGAATGCGAAGAACACTTTCCGGCAGGAGATACTGATCCGCATCTCGTCCTACGCGCGCAAAGGTAAGCAGTTCGAGTACAACTCGCACGAGCGTCTGAAGGAAGCCATCGAAAAGAAAATCTTCGCGGACTTGAAAGACGTGGTGAAGATCACGACCTCGTCGAAGACGCCCGATCCCGATCAAACGCGCCGCATCAACGATGTCGTGGATCGACTCGTGCGCGATCACGGCTACTGCCCCGTCTGCGCTAACGAACTTTTAACTTACGTCGGCACCCTGCTCTCTCGCTGACGGCAGGCGATGCGCCGCTTTAGAGATAAGCGATAGTGAGGACGCCCGCCCTTTTAGTGATAAGGTGCGGGCGTCTGACCTTAAGACATAAGAGACATAAGAAAGGAGTCCGAAGCGATGGGCGACGAGGACAGTGATTTAGAAAAATGGCGTAAAGAGAACGCAATACCCAGTGAGGAGATGCAGCGCTTGCATTCGCCAGAACTTCGTATGCTTGATCTCGTTGAGAGGCTGACGACGCGCGTAGAGACGAATGAAGAACATACCAAACACAGGGCGGAAGAGACTCTGCGAAACATTGAGTTCATCATTCAGCAGCAAGCGCAATTCACCGCCGACATGCAACGGATGCGCGAGGCGCAGGAGAGCGCCGAGAAAAGGTGGGAGCGCTCCGAGCAGAGGTGGGAACGGACGGAGGAGAGTATCCGCGCGCTGCTCACCATAGCCGAAATCCACGACGCGGAGATAAAGGCGTTGGCGGAGACGCAAGCTGAGGCGCAGTCGCGGACTGACAGGCAGATGTCGGAGACCGATGTACGTTTGAACGCGCTGGTCAACGTCATCGAACGAGTGATCGGCGAGCGACGCAACGGCGGCGGTGGGAATGCAGGCTAGATCAAAGTTTTCTGACGCTGGAAAACTATCCCGGTTAATGCGAACGATGAAGAAGCGTTACTGGATCGCGGGGACAGTGGGACTCTTCGGCGCGGCGCTCGCCGCGAGACTCTTGGCGCGACCGCGCGAGGTGGCCTTTGAAGAGGTGCGCGGACAACTGTCGCACGCAGATAGATCGCACTTCGTTGAAGTCGCGGGCGTGAGAGTGCATTACCTCGAAGCGGGAGACGCGGAAGGGCCTGCGGTGGTGCTTGTGCATGGGCTCGCCTCGTCGAATTTCGTGTGGAACGATTCGCTGTTGCCGCTCGCCGCGCAAGGGTTTCGCGTTGTCGCGCCCGATCTCGTCGGCTTCGGCTTCTCCGCCAAGCCGCGCGACGGTGAATACACCATCGAGGCGCAGGCGCGCTCGCTCATTGGTTTAATGGATGCGCTCGACATCGAGAGTGCGACGCTCGTCGGCAGTTCCTACGGTGGCGCGGTCGCGGCCATCTGCGCGCTCGACTATGCGGATCGGATCGGAAGTCTCGTGCTCGTCGGCGCGATCTCGAACAACGAGATGAAGCGAAGCCCGATCTTGCGTGTCGGCGGCGTGCGCGGCTTGGGCGAGTTGCTCACGCCGCTCGTCATGGACGCGAGACACAGGCGCAAGCGTCGGCGTCTGCGTGAACAGACGGCGCGCGAAGGGCGCGACTACGACGATGCGCGCGTGCGCGCACACCTGCGACCTCTGAAAGCCGCAGACACGCAGAGGGCCATCTTGCGTACGCTGCGCGGTTGGGATGCCGCACGCGTCGAGCGTGAAGCCGACAGGATCACTCAGCCCGTGCTGCTCGTCTGGGGCGCGCAGGACGAGGATGTGCCGTTGCGCTACGGGCGTCGGCTGCACGAACTGATCCCCGATTCAAGCCTCTTCGTCTTTGAGAACTGCTCGCATCTTCCGCAGGAGGAGTACCCGCGCGAGTTCGTCCGCCTCGTCGCGGACTTTTGTCAGAATGGTCTGGAGTCTGAAGTCTAAAGTCTGGAGTCAAAAGACAATTCTTCCGACTCTTCCAGACTCCAGACTTGATTCGAGGTGTTCCGATGTCTGTACAGCGCAACGACTGGTCTTTGCAGCGCAAGGGCATCATCGATCAGGAGCGACACAAGGAGCGCGTGCGTGATGCGATCCGCAAGAACCTCGGCTCGATAGTCTCTGATGAGGCCATCATCCTCTCGGACGGAAGACGCACCGTTAAAGTCCCGATCCGTTCGTTAGACGAGTACAAGTTTCGTTTCGATCATAGAAAGCGTAAGCACGTCGGGCAGGGCGACGGCAAGACGCGCGTCGGCGACGTGCTCGCGCGCGAGAATCAAACGGGCAAGGGACAGGGCACGGGCGGCGGACAGGCGGGCGCGGAGGGCGGGGCGGAATACTACGAGGCGGAGATCAACATCGACGAGTTGGCCGCGCTCATCTTTGAAGACCTACACCTGCCCTTCCTCGAAGAGAAGGCGAAGAAGGCCATCCCTTCGCGCACCACGCGCTTCAACGAGATACGTCGCACGGGCGTCATGGCGAACCTCGACAAGCGTCGCATGATCTTGGAGAACATCCGACGCAACGCGCGCGAGAACAAGGGGACGAAGTTCGGTAACGTGAAGAAAGAGGATTTGCGTTTCAAGACTTGGGAGGAGACGCACAAGTACGAGTCGAACGCGGTCGTGATGGCGATGATCGACGTGTCGGGCTCGATGGGCGAGTTCAAAAAATATATCGCGCGCTCGTTCTACTTCTGGATGGTTCGCTTTCTTCGCACGAAGTACGACAACGTCGAGATCGTCTTCATCTCGCACCACACTGACGCGAAGGTCGTCTCGGAAGAACAGTTCTTCACGCAGGGCGAATCCGGCGGCACGGTCGTCTCAAGCGCATATCAACTCGCGCTCGACATCATACGCGACCGTTACCGGCCCTCGGACTGGAACATCTATCCGTTTCATTTCTCCGACGGCGACAACTATTACTCGGACAACGAAGAGGCGGTGCGACTCGCCGACGAGTTGATCACGACCTGCAATCTTTTCGGCTACGGCGAGATCGGCGAGGAGGGAACTTCCGGCTATCGTCGATCATCGGGCGCGCTGCTTTCGATCTTCAAGGATCGACTCAAGCAGAAGGATCGTTTCATCGGCGTGCGCATCGACGAGAAGGAAGACGTGTATCCCGCGCTCAAGCAGTTCTTTGGTCGGCGCGGTCTCGAAGCCTGAAGTCTCGCGACCCGCGTCGAAAACTCTCGTTCAAAAAAATGGAGAAAAATCCAGATATCTCGTCGCGCGCGCGGGTTCGCGGGGCGTCGCACGGTCATGCGAGCGCGGCGGAAAAATATAATTATTTCAAGACTTAGCCGCGTGCTTCTCGAAAGTCTGTGGCGGGCGCGGATTGGAGTAGATAGTTGGAATAATATTTGCGTTTTTAAGTGCAGAGATTTTCACCAAGCGCATTAGGTCGTCAAGTTCCAGCACACAAACGGGGCCGTCGGTTACGTAAAGCAGTTACGAAAGACAGCTAGAGCACGCCCCGTACAAAAGACTTCACAGCGTTTGGCAAGGCGTGGAAGATTTAAACTGAGCGCGGCCACACCTCGCTTGCGCCGCGCGCCGATCAAGAACGCATCGGTCTCACGGATTCGTTTGAAAAGTTCACAGCAACACTCTCGGCGGGAGTACCCGACGCGCCGGACGCTCGTGCGATCAAACTAAACGATAGACCCACCACCACAGGAGGTTCTGATGAAGAACGGCAATGTGAAAAAAGTAGTTTCGATTCTGCTCGCAGTCCTGCTCACGGCGGGCTGGATGCTGCCCGCGTCCGCACTGGCCCAATCGGCCAACACGGGCGTCATCACGGGCGTCGTTCAGAACGAGAAGGGCGAGGTCGTCCCGAACGCGACCGTGAGGGCCATCAACATCGGCACGAACGCCACGCGCGAGGTGACGACGAGCGGCGAGGGCGTTTATGAAATCTCGCAGCTCATCCCCGGCACCTATCGCGTCGAGACCACGGCGCAGGGCTTCTCCAAGAACGTGCAGGACGCCGTCGTCAACGTGCTCCAGCGCACGACCGTGAGCCCCACGCTCAAGGTCGGCGGCGTGGGCGAGACGGTCAACGTCACGAGCGAGACCGAGCCGCTTGTCGAGACGACGAAGACGGACGTGGGCGGCGTCATCAACACGCGACAGCTTGAGAGCCTGCCGGTCAACGGTCGCTCCTTCGCTTCGCTCGCGATCTTGATTCCGGGCGCGACGCTTGCGCCATCGTTCGACCCGACCAAGTCGCGCGTCGGCACTTTCTCAGTTGGCGGCGCAACAGGTCGCAACCTGAACATCACGGTTGACGGCGGCGACAACAAGGACAACGCCGTCGGCGGCATCCTCCAGAACTTCTCGATGGAGGGCATTCAGGAGTTCGCGCTCTCGACGCAACGCTTCTCCGCCGCCAACGGTCGCTCCGGCGGCGCGCTGCTCTCGGTCATCACCAAGAGCGGCACGAACGATGTGCATGGCTCTCTGTTCGGCTTCTTTCGCGACGACAGGCTGAATGCGAACGCGCCCGCGTTGCTCGCCAAGTCGAACGATCAAATCTTCGCGCCGGGCGACGCCATCAAGCCGCCGTTTAACCGCGAACAGTTCGGCGGCTCCATCGGTGGCCCCATCAAACGCGACAAGGCTTTCTTCTTCGGCACAGTCGAGCGCACGCGCGAGCGTGGCAACTCCATCGTGTCGAGCGCGGATCAGGCGCAGATCAAGTTCCTCGAACCCTTCGGCTACAAGGCTGTGCAGTTCCTGCCGCAGCCCTTCGGCGACACGCAGTACACGGCGAAGGTTGATATCAACCAGTCGTCGAAGAACGCCTTCGTCGCACGCTTCGCCGGGCAGAACAATGCCTCGCTCAACGATCAGGCGGGCTTCCTCTTGGTGCGCACAGACCTCTCAGGCGGCAACCAAACTTTGAACCGCCTCTATAGCGGGCTCGGCTCGTGGACTTACACGGGCAGCCAGCGTCTCGTCAACCAGTTCAACTATCAGTATTCAACCTTCAACAATCGCATCCTCGCGACGACCGAGCTTGCGAACCTCGCGTTCCCCGGCGGCATCACCATCGGTCGCAACGGCAACGTCCCGCAGCAGACCGTTCAGCACAAGCACCAGTTCCGCGACGACCTTTCGTACAATCGCGGCAACCACAGCTTGAAGTTCGGCGGCGACTTCACTTGGATTCCTCTGCTCGGCGGCATCTTCGCCTTCACCTCCGCTCCGTCCTACTCGTTCAACTTCGACCCTGCGGACATCGCGAACAATCCGGGCCAGTTCCCGCAAGGCTTCCGCACGCATCAGGTCTTGCCGGGCCCCATCACCTGCACGGCTTTCGCCGATGGCCCTACCTGCACGGCGGCTGATCTCGCCGGGATAGGCGTCGTCGCGCAGATCGATCTCGCGGGTGGCGATCCCTCCTTCACCCTGCGCGACGGCGCGAAGCAGATCGCTTGGTACGTGCAGGACGACTGGAAGATCACGCCGCGCTTTACGCTGAACGCGGGCGTGCGCTACGACGTTGATCTCGGCTTCCTCGACAGCAAGCGACAGTCGGGCAACCGGGCCATTCGCGCTCTACAGATCATCGGCAGCCCCTACGGACGCGTCGCCAAAGACGATAAGAACAACTACAGCCCGCGCATCGGCTTCGCGTGGGACTTGCGTGGTAACGCGCGCTCGGTCTTGCGCGGCGGCTACGGCATCTATTTCGATCAGTCGTTCCTGAACGTGCCGCTCTTCGCGGTGCAACAGGCGAACCCGGAAATCTACGCCAACTTCACGAACGACGCTGACAATCTCGCGATTGATTCTGCGCCGCCCGCCGTCCCGCGCCCACTCGCGAACCCGCTATCCGGCTCGCGTGGTCGCATCATCGATCCCGATTTCGTCGCGCCCTACACCCAACAGTTCAACGGCGGCTACGCGCAGGAACTCGGGCGCAAGATGTCGATTGAGTTCGACTACGTGCACATCCTCGGCTTACACGAGTTCACTTCGCTCGACATCAACCCGAAGATCGGGCCACTCATCAACGCGCAACGCTCGACCTCCGTCTCTAGGCGCGTGCTGGATGCGGCCTTCGCCGCGCACGCCGCCGAGTTGACCGCCGCCTTCGGCGTGCCGAAGCCTTATGCGCGCATCACCGCCGCGCAGTCGGTCGGTCGCTCGCGCTACGATGCCTTCACGGTCTCGTTCAACCGCCGCTACGCGAACCGCTACCAACTGCACGCGCACTACACGCTCTCGAAGTCGCAGGCGTGGTACGGGCAGACTTCGGACTTCGGCAACCAGCCGCAGAACATCTTCGACCCGTGGAATCCGGCGGAGAACTTCGGGCCGAGTGATGCCGACGAGCGTCATCGCTTCGTCATGTCGGGCATCTTCGATCTGCCGTGGGGCGTGCAGCTCGCGCCCATCGTGCAGCTTGCCTCGCCGCGCCGCTACAGCATCTTCCCGTCGTGCGGCTGCGACATCAACCGCGACGGCGTCACGGTTGATCGCGAGTCGAGCGACGGCAACGACCAGCACCATCTCGGGCCGAACACTGTCAAGGGCGACAACTTCCAGCAGGTGAACCTGCGCGTCTCGAAGTATTTCAACTTCACAGAGAAGAAGAAACTCGGTCTCTTCTTCGAGGCGTTCAATCTCTTCAACACGGCGAACTTCGGACGTGAGTTCCAGAACGTCACAGGCGCGCCGGACTTCGGCAAGCCGCTCAACTTCTTCGGCGCGACGGGCTTCTCCGAGCCGCTCGGTATCCCGTTCCAAGCGCAGCTTGGCTTCAGGTTCAGCTTCTAAACCATCGAGCCTTCACCGGTCTTCCGGGGCATCCGCAATAGAGTTATCATTGCGGATGCCCCGCTTCTTTTTCGCAAGCCGATCCTTTACGCGACTGACGCAACCCGATTGCGGAGACGTGCGTCGTCTCTGTTAATCCGCAACGCATGGAGGTGGCCCTCTTGAACAATATGCGTCGCATCCTCGCACTTCTCGCGTGCGTCGCACTCCTTCTTTGCGCATCGGCGGCGCGCGCGCAGCAGGCTGTGAACTCGCTCGAAGGCAGGGTCTCGATGCCGAACGGCGAAGCGCCGCCGCAGTCCGTGCGCGTCACGCTCACCTTGAACGGCAGGCGCATCTACGAAACCTTCACAGACCTCAACGGCCACTTCTCCTTTGGCGGTCTTGCAAGCGGCGGCTACACGCTCGTCGCACAGAGCGACGGCTCATCGTTTGAGACTACTTCGGTGCGCGCCGACGTGACAGCCTACGGCAGCGCGCCGCAGTCCTTCACACAGAACATTCAACTCAGGCCGAAGCCGGGCGCGGTCGTGGATCGCGCGGGCACAGTCTCCATCGATGAACTCGATCCGAGCATCCCATCGCACGCGCGCGAAGAGTATAGGCAGGGCGTGAAGTACGCCGCCGAGAACAAAGCGGAAGAGGCCGCGCATCACTTCGAGCAAGCCGTGCGCGAGCACCCCGCGTTCTACGTCGCGCAGCTCGCGCTCGCCGACGAGTACAGCAAACTTCAACGACACGACGACGCGCTCGCAGCATATAAACACGCGAGTGAGTTGAAGCCAGAGAGACACGAGCCCTATGTCGGCGTCGGCGTGAGCCTCGTCAGTCTGAAACGCTACGACGAAGGGATACGACTGCTGCGCGGCGTCGTCGAGTTAGACAAGACTCTGACCGCGCCCTATCTCTCGCTCGGCTACGCGGAGATGATGACGGGCAACTACCGTGAGGCCGAGTCGCATCTGCTTCGCGCCTGCGAGTTGAACCGCGCGTCGGTCGCGCACGTCTATCTGGCGAACGTCTATGAGCAGACGAACGAAGCGCAGAAGGCCATCGAACATCTCGAAACTTATCTGAAGCAGAATCCAAAGACATCCAACGCCGAAGCACTAAGAGCCGCCATCGACAAGCTACGCCGGAAGCAGAAAAAACCGTGAGCCGCAAAACCTGACAGGACGAAGACGTGACTTCTCTTGTCACGATTTACGATTCACGATTTACGGTTTACGATTGACGCATGGAAGACCGCGAGATCGGCGAGCTTGAGCGCGCGCTCGAACAGATTTGGGAGGTCGCCCGAAAGTTCGGACTCGATCCCTTCCCGACGCGCTTCGAGATCGTGCCGGCGACCGTGATGTACGAGGTCGGCTCTTACGCCTTGCCCGGTCGCTACTCGCACTGGACGTTTGGCAAGGCGTACCATCGCATGAAGACGATGTACGACTTCGGGCTCTCGAAGATTTACGAAGTGGTCATCAACACGAATCCCTCTTACGGCTTCCTTCTCGAAACCAACAGCCCCGTCCAGAACAAGCTCGTCATCGCGCACGTCCTCGGTCACGTCGATTTCTTCAAGAACAACGCTTACTTCTCGAAGACCAACCGGCGCATGGTCGAGTCGGTCTCGGCGCACGCCGGACGCATGGCCGACTACGAGTTTCGCTACGGGCGCAAGACCGTCGAGAAGTTTTTAGACGCAGTGCTCTCCATCGAAGAGCACATCGATCCGAACTTCTTCATCCGCCGCGAGCGGCCGGAAGACGCGAGCGCGGAGAAAACGCCGCACGTTAAACCCGCCGGTCGCTACGACGATCTCTGGAGTCTCGAACGCAGTAAAGACGAGCCCGCGCCGGAAGAGCCTGTGGGCCTTGTCGCGCGCCAACTGCCGCTCCCCGAAAAAGACCTGCTCTACTTCATCATGAAATACTCCCCCACGCTCGCCGACTGGCAGCGCGACGCCGTCGCGATGATCCACGAGGAGATGGAATACTTCGTCCCGCAGATGCAAACGAAGGTACTTAACGAAGGATGGGCCAGCTTCTGGCACGCGCGCATCATGCGCGAGCTTGATCTGCCCGACATGGAGCTGCTTGAGTTCGCGGAGCTACACGCGGGCGTCGTCTCGCCGCAGAAGGGCCAGTTGAACCCTTACTACCTCGGCTACAAAATTCTCGAAGACATCGAGCGGCGTTGGGATAACCCGACTGCCGAAGAGCGCGAGAAGTTCGGGCGCGAAGACGGCTACGGGCGCGCGAAGATTTTCGAGGTGCGCGAGACGGAGTCGGACGTGTCGCTCTTGCGCAACTACCTCACGGAAGAGTTGTGCGAAGAGCTTGATCTGTTCGTCTATGAGCTGGTCGAGGAAGAGGAGTGGACGGTGACGGAGAAGCGTTGGGAGCGCGTGCGCGATCAACTCGTCGCCAACATGAACAACTTCGGCTTCCCCTACATCATCGTCGCCGACGGCGACTACAACAACAATCGTGAGCTATATCTCAAGCACCAGTACGAAGGCGCGGAACTCGACGCCGCCTACGCACGCAAAGTTCTCGAACACGTCCACACGCTCTGGGGCCGCCCCGTTCACCTCGAAACAACCCTCGACGGCTCGCCCTCCGTCATGAGCTACGACGGCGAGGAGCGCGACGAAAGCTAGAGATGAAGTAGGAATGATAAACTAGAAACGAATCATCTTCAGTTCATCGTTCATCATTCCTACTTCATCGTTCTCATGTTTCTGTGTCGAGATTCATCAAAGAGAGCTTGATCCACGCGACGCCCGAACGTGTCTTCGCGTTCCACGAGCAGCCCGGTGCGCTCGCCTTGCTGACGCCGCCGTGGGAGCGCGCACGCGTGATACAGAGCGCACGCATCTCCGAAGTCGGTTCAGTCGCGGTCGTCGAGACGCGGCTCTTCCGGTTAGTGCCCGTGCGCTGGGTCGCGCGCCACACGGCTTACGATCCGCCGCGCTCGTTTGAAGACGTGCAGGAGAGTGGCCCTTTCTGTCGCTGGCGTCATCGCCACATCATCATCCCGCACCGAGAAGGCGCGACGCTTCGTGACGAGATCGACTACGAGCCGCCTTTCCGATTCTTTGGCAGACTCGTCGAGCCATTCCTCATCCGCCCGCGCCTCGCGAAACTCTTCGGACATCGCCACGCCGTCACGCGCAAGTGGTGCGAGGGCCAGAGCGCGAGAGACGAAGCTCAGGACAGAGCCACGATCTCATCGTGACGGATTAGTTCTCAAAACTTTTAAGCGAACGCATCTCCAGCTTCCTTCGTGGAGACGACGGGGACGATCTCGAAATCGACAAGGTCGCGCCAGTTGGCGATCCATTGCTCGAAGAGTCGCGGATCGTCGCAGTCCATCAGTTGAAAGCAGCGTCCGAGGTCTGCCGCGATCCAGCTAGACAAGTAGCGCAAGCCTTCGGGCAACATCCGGCCGCGCTCCTCGAAGCGACGATAGACGGCCGCCGCCGCGTCGCGATTCTTGAACCGCTCGATCACCATGAACAGCATCGCTCCTCCTCATCGCGCGGCATCTGTCTTCACACGCCGCGTCGCGCTGCTCAGTCCATGCGCAAGGCTCTGCCGACCGAAGGGTCGCGCCGCACGCGCCAGATTTTTGAGTCGAGGTAGTAATGGACGAAGGCATAGCCCCAGAAGAATGACGCGGCGAGCTGCGTCGCGAGCGACTGCTGGCCGTAAGCCTCTCCGACGAGCCGACGTGGGAGTTGATACCAGAGCCCGAAGAGAACTCCGAAAGCCACGTAGTAAAGAAGTCTCCGGCTGATCAACTCCGCCGCGCCGTGTCGCTCGCGCGCGCCCGCGTACTTGCGATTGTGAAACCAGATGAGCCGGTGGTATTGCAGGTTGTGATAGACGGTGAGGATAGCGACGATGGCGACCGTCTTGTGCGGCATCGGCGTCAAGAGGACGATCCAGTGCATCGGGATCGCCGCCGCCAGCAGTAGATACTTCGGTGCGTCGAGCGGTTCGCTTCGCAAGGCGCGTTGGAGTTGGCGACCGATCCAGACGAGCGTGACGGCGACGGCCACGATGAGCAACGCTGTCGAGAGCGTGCCGAGCGCAAACGTGATTGACGAAGGCACGCGCGCCGTCGCTTCTGGGTCGCACGCGACGAAGGCGACGAACGGGTAGGTCATCGCGACGAGCAGGAAGAGCCGGTCGAGTGCGTTATCAACGGGCGCGAGGTCTGCGTTCTTCTTCTTGTAGAGCACCATGAATCCATAGTGCTGCTTGACGAGATGATAGTAAGCCCACAGCGCGGCGAGGAAGAAGAAGATGAGCGCGAGATGCGCGAAGACCATCAGTGGCCCCACGGCGAAGAAGAGAAGCGAACCCCACAGCAGACGCCCGCGTGCGCGCCGCTCCTCACGGTCGAAGTAGGTGCGCGAGAACGTGCCGAAGACGTGCGGCGCGTCGATGAAGACGGCCCACACGAGCAGCATGGGAAAGAGCGGCAGCACACCGGCCACGTAGAGCCCGAACAGCAGATAGCTCGCGGCGACCGACCCGATGAACCACACGAGGTCTTCCCGCGCGCCGATGATCCAACGGCGCGAAAATATCTGCGCCGACGGAGCAGCAGCAGCAGCGTTATCTTCGTAGATCGTTGGAGCGGCGGACATGAAGGATGGCATCTCTCGGCTGCGTGTGCGCGTGGACAGTCACTCTCGCGCGACACATAATGTCGTAAAAATCGAGCGGGCGCGAGACGCGGATTCTAGCACGATGGCGACGAAGCGGGCACGCACGGTGCGCGTCGGAGCGCGATGAGAGTGTGATAGTATTTTGAGTATGAAGACCTACACCTATATCGTTAGATATCCGCCTCACGGTCGAAGAGATGCTGCGATACAGATAATCGCGTCTGGCAGATACGGCGCGTGCTCTCTGTCGAAGTCAATCACCCTTTAATAGTTCTTTAATCCCGCATCGCGGACAAACGAGCGTGCTTCGTGATGAGTCGCGCCAGCGTGCGAGGGCCGGGCCGGAGAGTTGTGAGGCGCGTTCGCCGGCTTCGCCTTCGTTGAAGAAGCGTGCGCGCGAGTCCGTGTGAGACTCGCGCGCCGTCGTTTCAGCGTGGCAGTGGCGACACGTCCAGCCGAAGCCTTCGTTGAAGAAGTGTTCCATGCTCATTCGCGACTGGCGGCGTGAACCGTGGCGATTAGTAGCGCGCCTAAGAGCGCGGCGGAGATGAAGCCGAGGACGTTGATCGTTTTCGACGTGATGCGAGTGCGCCGAATCTGTTTGACATCGGCGTAGGCGATTTTCGTCGCCGTGCTGCTTTTGTTGTCCGTGAGTCGGAAGTGATCGTCGGCGATCTCGGAGATGTAGCCGATCTTCTTCGACCCATCGCGCAGCTTCACTTCGACGAACTCACCCTTCGCCGTCCCGATCTCCGCGACTTTCCGCTTCACTTTCTCGACCGACTTCGCGTCGTCGCTCTCCTGTCCGCTCGCGATCTTCTTCGTGGTCAAAGCGTCGCCGTCTCTCTTGTCTTGAGTCGCGGCGAGGAGGCGGCTCGCGCCGCACAGATTAAGCAGCAGGGCTGAGAGGACGAGGCTCAGAATCTTTTTGGGCATGATGGCCTCCTACGATTTTTACCGACGCAGGAGACAAAGCAATCGTGATGCCTCAATAAAAATCGCAGCCGGACGCGGGCCTCTTGTTATTCAAAAGCCCGCGTCCGGCTGCGTCTGTCCGACAACTGAAAGAAGTTTGCGGCAGCCGTCGCGTTTATTCGTCCATCCGCCGCCGGCCGACGTTGCCGCGATCCTGCGTCAGTCGAACCGGAACTTTAACGCGCTTGCCGTCGCGGAAGAGTTCGACCTGCACTGTGTCGCCGAACTGGTGCTTGTCGAGCACGCGATAGAGATCGTCGCCGTTCGTGATCTTGTCGCCGTCGATGGAGACGATGATGTCGCCCAAGACTACCTCACCGCTCGCGTCCTGTTGCAGGCCGCGAAGGCCGGCGATGGCGGCGGGGCTGCCGGGATAGACCTCATAGACGCCGACGCCTTCATCGACCGGCATACGCGCCTGTATGTTGCCGACGTTGAAGGGGACGATGCCGAGCTTGGGCCGGACGACCGCGCCGTTCGTGATGAGCTGCGGGACGATGCGCTTGGCGATGTTGACGGGGACGGCGAAGCCGACGCCCGACGAAGTGCCCGAAGGCGAATAGATCATCGTGTTGATGCCGACGATGCGGCCCGTCGAGTCGAGCAAAGGGCCACCCGAATTGCCGGGATTGATCGAGGCGTCGGTTTGGAGCGCGCCTTCGATGAGTCGTCCATTGTGCGCGCGGATGGGGCGTTGCAGTCCACTGATGACGCCGGTCGTGAGCGTGCGCGCGAAGCCGAACGGGTTGCCGATAGCCAAGACCTTCTGCCCGACGATGAGCTTATCCGAGTCGGCGAACGCGACGGGCTTCAACATCTCACGCGGCGCGTCCACCTGTATGATCGCCAAGTCCGTATCGGGATCACGACCGACGACGCGCGCCGGAAAAGTTTTCTCGCCGAAGCTGACAGTGAGCTTCTGCGCGCCTTCGATGACGTGGTTGTTCGTCAGGATGTGCCCGTCCATGTCGATGACGGAGCCGGAGCCAGTGCCGTCGCGCTCGCCCGGATCGAAGATGTCGTTGCTGACTGTGACCGAGTTGACCATCACGACGCCGGGCGAGATGGCCCGATAGACTTCGATGTTGTTCTGCTCGTCGGAAGCGACCGCAGGGCTCGTGATCCCTGCGGGCAGCGACTCTGTGAACGCTGCGCTGCTGCGATGTTGCAGCAGACGCAGGCCGTAGCGGTCGAAGACGAAGACGAACGTCGCGGCGAACAGAGCCGACGCGAGCGCGATAGCGAGTATCTGGCGTGCGGAAATTCTGAACATATATTTTACCCGTCCTGTCGAACCATTAAAGTTTGCGAAGGCGCGTCCACTTGAGATGCGCCGCGCGCGCGATGTGGTTGCGCGATGCAAACTTGATCGCCTGTTACGTCAGACGCAGAGCGCGCCGCGTCGGTTACACCGAGTTGAAATACGCAGGAGAGTGGGCGAAGGTTTGACGGAAGAAAGTGGAACGTCGCGGGACGCGCGCGGTTTAAAAGAGGATCGCGAGCAGCGTCTCCGGCAGGCGCGCGACGTAGGCGATGACCGCTTCGGGTTGGATCAGTTGCAGGGCCGACAGGCCCGTCGCCGCGTGGATGAGCATCAGGCCCACGTAGAGACCGAGCACGAGCCGCATTCCGCGACGTGCGATTGGCAGGGAAGAGAAACGATAGAGTACGTAAGCCGCGAGCGCGCCGACGATGAGCTTCGTGAGGAAGAACTGCGCGTCACCATGCGCGAGCACGCGGGCCATTAAGCCGTTGCCCTCGGTCGCGACACCGGCCCGCACCCACAGGATCGTCAACTGCGCGTCCAGCAGGTTCAGCGCGAACAGCAACAGGCTTTTCGTCAGCGCGGTCATCGTCAAATAGTTCCCCTTCGCACCCTGCGGGCAAACCTTGTTTAACTCTTGCTCCCTTTAACGACCGAACCCCCAGCCTCTCGACTTGGGGGTTCGTCGCTGTAACACGCTCTACGGGAGAAACCGAAGCTCGCTTGCTTGTACCGACAAGAAACAGCGAATGCGATCAAGATTCCAAAAGACGTGAATGGTCAATCGTGAATCAAGAATCATCAATCCTAAATCGTCAACAGCCGATAGCTTACTCGTTAGACTGAGCAATCACTATCCGACACTGCCGAGCGACGACGATCGACTTACGATCAACGATTTACGATTCTCGATTTACGATTCACGAAATGTCGATGCCGCGCTCTTGTGCGATGCCGCGCGCCTTGATGATGAGATCGTCGTCGATGGGTGCATCGCCGTCCGTCCACGCTTGCACCTCTTCGACGGGGCGACCGAGCGCGAGCGCAAGTTTCGCATCGTCCGCCTCGAAACCTTCGTCGCGCAAGCGACGCAGAATGTCGCGCCCCTGTTCTTCGGTCGTGCCCTGTGAGTCCAAAGGATTGTTCGTCTCTGCCATCGAAATTTTCCCCTCGTCGGTTTTCCACGCGCCGCGCATCTCGCTCTGCGGCTCATCGGCAAAAGTTTTCGTCTGCTTGCGGTGCGCGTATTATAACCTCCGCACGCCCGATGAGCCAACACACGAACAACGCGCGCGACGACATAGGTGATGAGCCGCGCGATGATGAGCGCAACGCGACAAGCGACAATGACGCGACCGGAGATCGGCGCGCACTTGATGGCCCGTCGAAAGACGACGCGCCGACCATCGCGCTCGCATTGAATGCTGCGTCCGCCGCGTTGCGTGCATCTTCCATTCCCGATCCGCGACGCGAAGCCGCGACGCTCTTTGCCGCGACCATCGGGCGCGACCGCGCTTATCTCTTCGCGCACTCCGACGACGCGCTCGCACCGTCCATCAACGCGCTCTTTCGCGAACGCATCAGCCGCCGCGCCGGAGGCGAGCCGTTGCAGTACATCACCGGCCATCAAGAGTTCTTCGGACTCGACTTCGAGGTGACGCCTGCGGTGCTCATCCCGCGCCCCGAAACCGAACTGCTCGTCGAAATCGCGCTCGAACTACTGCGCGACTTTCATAACTCGCTCAGCGCGGACGATTCACACAACGCCGACGACACATCTCACACGCGCGCGCCTTTCATCTGCGACGTGGGCACGGGATCGGGCTGCATCCCCATCGCGCTGCTGCACGAGTGGCCTGACGCGCGCGCCGTTGCCATCGACATTTCGACTGACGCATTGCACGTCGCCGCGCGCAACGCCGCATGTCATTCCGTGACCGAGCGAATCACCTTCGTCGCTTCCGATCTTTTCGCCGCGCTCGATGCGTCCGCCATCAAGTTCGATCTCATCACGTCGAACCCGCCCTATGTCGCCGAAGACGCGCTGGACACTTTGCAGCGTGAAGTGCGCGAACACGAGCCACGCGTCGCCCTCACACCGGGCGGCGACGGGCTCTCCGCCATCCGTCGCCTCGTCGAAGATGCGCCGCGCCTGCTCGCACCGCGCGGCCACCTCGTCTTCGAGATCGGGCACGATCAGCACGAAGCCGTGCGTCGCTTGATCGACGGCCGCGTCTGGACATTGCTCGAAACTCGACGCGACCTGCAAGGCATCCCGCGCACAGTGGTCCTGCGGCTCAAGCGATGAAAGACTCTTAGCGTGGTTCAGTATCGGCGCTTACTCGTTCGCTGAGCGTCATGCTAAAATCCACGCGCTCGAAGAACAGAGATTAGAGATCAGTCAAAAAAAGTCTTTCACTAGCCTCTCATCTCCGACCTCTCATCTCTGACTCTTATGGACAAATTTCGCATCACAGGCGGGCGCAAACTTCAGGGGCGAGTGCAGATCAGCGGCGCGAAGAACTCCGCGCTGCCGTGCATGGCGGCCGCGCTGCTGACCTCTGAGAGCGTGACGCTGCACAACGTCCCTTACGTGCGCGACATCATTACGCAGGGCCGTCTGCTCGAAGACCTCGGCGCGCACGTGCTTAGACCTGAGTTGCGCACGCACAAGATCACTGCGTCGAACATCGAGATTTTTGAAGCGCCGTATGATCTGGTGAAGACGATGCGCGCGTCGGTCTTGGCTCTAGGGCCACTCCTTGCGCGCTTCGGCAAGGCGAAGGTCTCTCTTCCCGGCGGCTGCGCCATCGGCACGCGCCCGATCGATCTGCACCTCGAAGCTCTGAAGCATCTGGGCGCGCAGGTCAACTTGGAAGGTGGCTACGTCGTCGCGCGTGCGCCGCAAGGCGGACGACTTCAAGGCGGCGAAGTCAACTTCGACAAAGTGACCGTGACGGGCACGGAGAATCTGTTGATGGCGGCGACGCTCGCCGAAGGACGCACGGTGCTGAACAACGCCGCGCGCGAGCCGGAGATCGCAGACCTCGCGGAACTCTTGAATCGCATGGGCGCGCGCGTGCGCGGCGCGGGCTCTTCGCAGATCACTATCGAAGGCGTCGAAGCTCTCGGCGGGGCGGAGCACACGATCATCCCCGACCGCATCGAGACCGGCACGTTCCTCTGCGCCGCCGCGATCACTGACGGCGAGCTTGAGTTGACGAGTTGCCGGCCCGAACACTCCGCGATTGTGATCGCGAAGCTGCGCGAGGCGGGCGTCGAGATCGAAGAGGTCAATCAGAGCACGCTGCACGTCCGCTGCTGCTCCGCAGGACTCAAAGCGCGCGACATCGTGACTGAGCCGCACCCACGCTTTCCAACCGATATGCAGGCGCAGTACATGGCTTTGATGACGCAAGCCGCAGGCGCGTCGCGCATCACCGAGACGATCTTCGAGAACCGTTTCATGCACGCCTCAGAGATGCAGCGCATGGGCGCAAACATCTCGACGAGCGGCAACACGGCCACCGTCAACGGGCCCGCGCAGCTCACGGGCGCGCGCGTGCAGGCGTCGGACTTGCGCGCCTCTGCCTGCCTCGTTCTCGCGGGGTTGGTCGCAGAGGGCGAGACGACCGTCGAGCGCGTCTATCACATCGACCGTGGCTATGAGAAGATCGAATCGAAGCTGCGCGCGGTCGGTGCACAGATCGAGCGCGTGCGCGACTCCGTCACCGCACAACTGCCGCCCGTCGCCGAAGTCGGCGCGATCTAAAGGCACGCTGATAAAGTCAGTTTGATTCCTGCTTGAATAGCAGTTCGGTTCAGTCCATAATCTGAAGCATGAGCGACGAGAAGACATACAATCTGCCGGACGGAAGATCGTTCGAGGAACGTGTGTTCGCACGCTTCGACGCTCTCGACGCGCGAATGGGGCGGATAGAAGCGCGTCTCGATAAAGTTGAGGCGCGGCTAGACGGTATGGAGGCGCGGCTTGATGATGTGGATGCGCGCCTTCAGGCATTGGAAGCGAAGGCTTACGACACGAAGCCGATCTGGGAGCGCGCACTCGCCGAAATTCTGACACTAGGCGAGAAGGTGGATGCTCTGACCGAGAAGGTGGACAACATCGAGGGCAAGGTCGATACGTTGGCTTCAGATATGCTCGGGCTGCGCGCCAATCAGACCCGCCTCAAGGATCGAATGGACAGACTCGAGTCGAAGCCCGCGCAGTAAGTCCGCTTCGACAGATCATTCTATAAGAGTCTTATCCTCGCGGGCGTTGCGCCTTTAAGCCCGCAACCGTTCGACAGCAGTATCATTCCTCGTTAATATCTCTTGCGGTTAATATCTCTGATTGTGTGCCGGACGCAACGCTACTCTCTGAATCGAAACAATGGCTGAACAAGATTGCATCTTCTGCCGCCTGATCGCGGGCGAGCTTCCGGCGGACGTGGTTTATCAGGACGGGGCGGCGGTCGCCATCCGCGACACGAACCCGCAGGCCCCCGTCCATCTGCTCGTGCTGCCGAAAGAGCACTACGACTCGCTCGACGACGTGGGCAAGCGCGACGAGCCGCTCTTGGGCCACCTCCTGCGCGTCGCCTCGCGCGTCGCCAACGAGCACGGGCTCGCGGAGGGCGGCTACCGCACGGTCATCAACACGGGCGAGGGCGCGGGTCAGTCGGTCTTGCACCTGCACGTCCACGTCATTGGCGGCAGGGAACTCACCTGGCCCCCCGGCTAGACCTTCCACAGCTCGACAAAAAATTCAGGATCGATCCAACGCTTCCTCGCGCGTTAAAGTCTCTTCGCGCCGCGTCGTTGCTTCGTCGCGTCCCGCCTGTTGATCCTTCTCTTCCTTCAAGAGTGAAGTCTGATAGTTGATCCTGCCGAAGATGGTGTCGGCGACGGCCTTCGAGAAGCCGAGGATGGCAGGCCCTAAGACGATGCCGGGGATGCCGAAGGTGTAAACGCCGGCGACGAGCGCGACGAGCATCCAGTAAAAGTTGAAGCCGCGCGCGCCGTGCGAGGCGAGGCGCGGGCGTATGAAGAGAGTCGAGGCGAGCGTGACGAGTAAGCCAATCAGAAGATAGACGGCGGCCCCTCGCGGCTCGTGGCGGAAGACGAGCAGATAAACGCCGACGGGCAGGTAGATGGCCCACTCGCCGAGGATGGGAAAGAAGCCGACGAGGAAGGTGACGAGCGCGAGCACGAGCGCGAGCGGCACACCGAAGGCGAGGTTCAAGATGAAGATGACGACTGCCTTGATCGTCTGATCGATGAAGACGGCCTGCAATGCGCCGCGCAACGCGGCTCCCACATTCTCCGTGAGCTTCTCATAAAATTCGAGGAAGTCGCCGGGCACACGCACCTTCACATAAGTGGAGATGCGCGCGCGTTGCGTGAGCACGTAGTAGAGCGTGAAGAAGAAGACGGCGAGCGAGGCGAGTAGAAGCGTCGCGCGTTGATGCAAGTCTTGAATCGCTTCCGCCGAGCGCGTGACGGCTTCGGTCGAGGCGGCTTCGAGCCACGCGCGCGTGCCCTGCCGGCTGACAGGCACATAGGTTGTGACGGAGCGACTGATGCCTTCGATGATCTCGTCGTGCTTCTTTTGGACGAGCGACGAGTAGGACGACAACTCGTACCACGCGTAGCCGACGATTGAGACGAGCGGGACGACGATGAGCGCGATGGTGATGAGCGCGCTTCCGGCCCTCGCGCCGAGTCGTCGCTCAAGCCAAACTTGTACGGGCAGAAGATAAGCTGCGGCGACGATGCCGAGCAGCAGGGCCACTAAGACTTTGCCGATGAGTAGGAAGAAGAGGAAGAGAGCGAGGATGACCGCCGCACCGTAAACGAGGATGCGACGCGCGTCGCCGACGGTAAGATCGCTCAGACGTTTCGAGTCATCATGCGTTGATGTCGTCGCAGTCGTCGTGCGTGTGCGCCTCGCGTCGTCGTCGCGCATCTCTAGCAGTGAGCCGGGTAACGCTTGAGCAGGTTATCCATCGCCGCGAAGTTGACGGGCTTCTCCATGCACTCGCACGCGCCCGCCGCAAGCGCGCGCTGCTTCCAGTCGCCGTTGCACTGCGCGGAGATAGCCACGACGGGGATGTGACACGTCTGCGCGCCCGCGCGAATGCGCCGCGTCGCCTCCCACCCGTCGAGTATGGGCAGGTTCAAGTCCATCAGGATGAGATCGGGCTGCTCGCGCGCGGCGGCGGCCACTCCCTCCGCGCCATCGGAAGCCTCGGCGGTGTCGCATCCCTGCAGACGCACGATCATCTTCAACAACTCTCGCGTGTCGGCGAAGTCTTCAACGATTAGAACCTTCATCATGGCGCACCCTTGTAGCAGACAGATTCGGGGGAATCGACGCGGGAAAGTAAACGGGGATGAAGTGATGTTAGAGCGTTTCGCCGCGCGCGTCCAGCCCGCCGCAACGATATGTGCTCACTGGATGCGTGCGGTGAAGCGCACGTCGCCGGTGTTGTTGGGCGATACTTGCGAGAGGTTGCCGGTGAAGACCCATCGAACTGCCTTGACGGTGCGGTCGTAGCCGGCCGGTGCGCCGCCGCCGCCGGACGTGGGCAGAGTCAAGTTGGTAAAAGTCGTGCCGTCATAGGAGTAGTAGAGAGTGACGGTGAGGCCGGTCGTGCCGAGGTTGGTGAGCATCGAGCCGACTTTGAAATCTGTGTTTGCGGGGACGGCATCGGTGATGGTGAGACCCTGTGCGGCGGAGCCGCCGGAGTTGGTGAAGATGATGACGAAGGTAACATCTGCGCCGGGCTGTTGCGCGGCGAGCGTGGGCGCGGGGCTACAGGTCTGCCCGGGGAAGGTCTTGCACAGCACGATGCTCGGCGGTGTGACGACCGTGACGGTCGCGCTCGCGGGCGAATTGTCGGAGGGCGTGGCAGTCGTGTCGATCTGTGTGTAGTCGATGTGCGCGATCGCGCTGTTGACGTAAGAGCCAGCCGCGTTGGGCATCGTCAGCGTGTAAGTGAGATCGCGCGTTGCGCTCGCGGGAACTGTGAAGCTGCCCGACCACGTGAGCGTCGCGCCGCTCACCGACGGATTACCGATCGATGCGCCGTTGAATGCTGAGGTGTTCGTCACGTAAGCGGGCTGCGCCGGACTGGTCGGGATCGTATCGACGAAGTCTGTGATCGTGTAAGCGGACGCTCCTGTGTTCGTCAGTCGCAGCGTGTAAGAGACGTTCGAGCCGGTGATGGCGGTCGTCGGGTTGGCGATCTTCGTGAGCGTGACCTGCGGCGGCTGCACACTGACGGTGATGCCGGTGCCGGAGTCGTAGTGGTAGCTGCTGCCGGAGAAGTCGAGGATGAGCGATCCGGCGGTCGTCGATGTGCCGGAGCCGCCGAGGATTTTAACGGTGTAGGTCGTGGAGATCGTGCCGCCCGCTTTGCCACCCGCGTAGTTGTCGGGCCCGATGCATGAGCGATAGTTAGCGAGCGTCGGATCATTTTGCCAGCCGCAGGCGTCGGCATAGAACTTGTCGTTCGTGCCGCCGGTCGGCGACGTGTAAGTTGTCGAGATCGAGATCACCTGAAAGACGACGTTCGAGAGATTGAGGAACGCCTCGAACTGCGGGTAACCGCCGGGGGCGGTCGAAGAGTTGATCGTGTACTGGTAGGTCTGCCCGACGTTGACGGTGGTGGGGCCCGTGATGGAATCGACGGTGTTGCGTCCCTGCGAGATGAGCTTCTCGACGTAAATCTCGCGCGGCGTCGGTGTGCTTACCGAGGAGAAACCAGTGCCGCTCACGGTGATGTGATAGCGTCGCGCCGTCTGGTAAGAGGCATTGGCGCGCGTCACGACGATCTGAAAATAGAAATCGACGCACGCGCCCGCCGCGAGCGACTGCGAGTTGAGCGTGCTCGCGCCGCTCAGGTTGATGTTGGCGTTCGCGCTGTCCCAGACGAAGTTTGCGGCGAGGTTCGTCACCGCGCTCCCGCCCGTGTTGCACGTGCGCGCGCCGACCTGAAAGACGTTGGGGCCCGTGTTGAAGTTGTTGCTGTCGAGCCCGACGACGTTCCAAGTCGTGGGCGTGACGGTGATCCCGGCGCGCGCGCCTGCGGCGCAGACGCAGATGAGGAAGAGGAGCATGAACGAGCGCACGAAAGCGCTGCGTGACGCAGAGCGCAGGAGAGCGGCGCGCGCGCGCGGCGCGTCAGCAGTCGATCCGATCTGTGGCATCGCGTCCGCGCTCATGGCTTCTTCGTCGCGCCGTCAGCAGGCGGCTTCGTCTCGTCGTGCTTCACATCGGTTGGTTGCACCTGTTGGGTCTGATCGGTTGGCGCGAGACCTTGTTGCGACGTGCCGAAGAGATCGAAGAGGCTCGAAAGTTTCGTCGAGATGGTGAAGTAGAAACCGCGCGGCGGCGCGGCGATGAGGCTGCCCGCAGGCTCTGTGACGGAGGCGAAGCTGTAGCCGAAGCCGAGTCGCACGTCGGGCAGAATCCAGTAGCCGACCTCTGCGCCGACGGACGTGCGCGAGGTGTGCGTCGAGGGTTGCACGAGCATGCGACCTTCGCCCGCCACGTCGAAGGCCCGACGGATGCGTCGCTGCAAACGCAGTTGCGCGATGTAGGTAAGCGAAGAGGCGTTGATCAGGCCCTCGCGCGAGTTGCCGCCAAACTTCAGAGCGAAGCGGCCGTAGAGTTCCGTGTCCTTGAGCGGCTGCCAGTAGCCATCGGTCGAGAGCACGCGCGAGCTTTCCGAGACGGGGGCCTGCTTGCCGAAGCCCGACTGCGTAACTGATCGTTGCGTGTAGCTGAACAGTATCGCGTGATCGTCGGAGTTGATGGGCCTGAGCGCGACGGCGGCGGTGGCGAGGAACGAATCGTTATCGCGACCGGCGAAGTTTGTGCGGGCCCACTGCACGCGCGCGAGTGTGGTCAACCCATCGCCCGTGCGACCGGCCGCGCCGAGCGAGAGTATCTGTCCGAGTCCGCCTGTCTGATCGCGCAACTCGTAACGCGCCGATGCGCGCAAATCTTTCGTCGGCATCCACGTCGCGCCGAGCGCGCCAGAGTCGAAGCCCTGACCTTGACCGGCGAGGTGAAAGCCATGCTCGTAGCCGAAGTCTAAAGCGATCTTCTTATCGACGGGCAGGCGATTTTGCAGACCGAGGACGGCGAAGCTGTCCGTGCCGTTGATGCCGTTCTCGATCTGATAGCGACTGACGACGTTCGTGTACTTGCCGAGTCGTGACTCGACGCCGATGGATGTCTCGCGACGCGAACTCGTGCCGACGAAGCCGGTCTGTGCTCCGTCGCTAATGGGAATTATCGGCGCGGAGGCCAGTCGCTCAGTGAAGAAAACGTTGGTGCGCTCGCTGACCTTGTAGCGCGCGGCGACGGTCGTCTGGTTCGGATAAGTCGGATCGGAGTCGGACAAGTTCTGCTCGCGTTTGACGGAGACTTCGAGTTTGTCTGTCGGTTTGTACTGCGCGCCGATGGTCAAGAGTTGCGAGCTTACGTCGTGCGCGCTATGCGAGTCCGTCAATCTTCTGAGGTCGAAGCCGAGGAAGCCTTGCAGCTTTTCGCCGAACGACTCTTGCCAGAGGAACGAGAAGGTGTCGCGCTGGTTATCGACGTTCGACGTGCGATTGCGCTCGTTCGTGTAGCCGAGGTGGAACGTGCGGCCCGCGCGCGGCTTGATGTCGAGCACGGCGTTCATGCGACGCGAGCCGGGCGCGACCGTGCCGCCGAACGGATTGAAGAAGCCTTCGTCGGCGCGCGCATACTCGGCGCGCAGCTCAGAGTTGTAAAGTTTGATCGGCTGCACGAGTTGTAAGCTGTACGCGTTGCCGCCCGCGTGCTGCTGCGTCGTGTCGTAGAGGTTGCCGCCCGAAATGACATCTCCCGCGCTCAACGCATACTCGAACTTGAGCGCGCCGCGATTCCACAGGGCCTTCTCGCCGTCGATGCCTTCAAGTCTATAAGTTCCAAACTGGCTCTGCTGCTGTTCGACGAACGACGCGCCGAGCCGCAAGCCGATGCTGTTGAAACGCTTCGACGCGCGACCCGTATAGACACCCGAAGTCATCCCGTCCGCTTGATGCTCGTATGTGACGACCACCTGCACGAGATTGAGATCATAGTCGAACGCGGAGATCGAGCGCATGAAGAACAACTGGCCCGAAAGCGGATCGAGATTGTAATCGACCGAGCGCACGAGCGGCTCGCGCGACAGTATCACTTCCGGGTTGCGGCGGTCGCGAACCTCTAAGAAGACTTGCTCCGAGCCTTGTAGCACGTCGCCGTGCGAGAGGCGCAGCAGTCCAAGACGGCTCGCGGGGAAAACGTCGCGCGCGAATGCGGTGTCGGGGCGCGCCCCCGTGACGGTGACGAAGTCGCCGTTCGAGTTCTCGATGTGAACCTTCGCGCCCGTGAGCTTGCGCCCGTAAGACGCGAGCGCGGTGTCCGTCATGTCGGCTTCAAAGTCGCCGAACATCGCGTAGGTGCGACCTCGATCAAGGCGTGCGTAGAGTTTCGAGTTGGACGAGACTTCGTCGAAGCGCGTCGAAGAGTCGCCGAAGACCGGATAGATTCTATCGAGCGGATCGAAGCCGAACATACGGTCGCGCCCCATCGTGCGATTCAACGGACGCTGGCTATCATAAGAGAGCGTGAGCAGGTTCTTGCCGAAGACGGGCCCTCGATAGAAAAACTCGATGTGGCTGCGGAATGCCGCGTCGCTGCCGCGCAGAGTGTTCTCCGGCGCGGCGCGACCGATGGAAGCCTCTGCGAGTCCGACGAGGATCGTGGGGCGCAGCTCAGCCGTGAAGCGCACGCGGTATCGCGCCTCAAGCTCGCCCGACTTCGCGAGCAGATCGCTTTGACCGACCGTGCCCGAAGAGAAGAGACGCGCCACAGCTTCTCCGCCACGCAGAGAGAGCACGACTTGCGTGGGCTGCAAGTCTCGCTCTTCGGCGGACACCTCATCGGCGGTCTTGAGATCGCGCGCTTCTTTCCTCTTCTGATTTTTAGTCTCGCCCGCGTCGTTCTTCGATTCTTCTTTCGCATCACTCGCGCTTGCAGCGTTGCGCTCGAAGTAGCCTTCGGAGGTCGAGAGACCGACGAGGCCGTCAGCCGCAGGGTTGCCCCACTCGTCGAAGGCGCGCACGCGCACGAGCATCGAATCGCGACCGCCCGCTTGAAGCTCGCCGCGCTCTGACGTGATCTCGATCCGCCGTGCCGCGCCGCGACCGCGCACCGTGAGCGCAGCGGCTTTGCCCGCCGCGCCTTCGGGCGAGATAGCGAAGGCGCGCAGGCGATTCTCGCCGGGCTTCAAGTTCAAGCCGACGAACTTGATCGTCGTGATCTTGTTCTTGTGATCGACTCTGCGCTCGCCGATGTTCTGATCGCCGACCGACGCGCCGTTGAGTTCAAGTGAGGCCGTCCAACCTTCCGCAACGCGCACGATGACCGACATCGATGGCTGCAACACGACCTCATTGTTCGCGGGACTCGCGACGACGACATCGCCCGGCGCAACTGCTTCGATAATTTCCTTCGACTCAACCTCGTAAGTGCCCGCCGCCATCGGCTTCACGTCCGCGATCTTCGCGATGCTCGACTCGTTCACGGTCGCAATGGTCGAAGCATCTTGTAGGGGCCGGGCTCGTCCCGGCCCTTCGCGCGCCAGCGCGGAACGGGTTGCGTTGTCGGTTGTGTTATTCGTCGCGTCGTTCGTCGGCACTGATGATTGCGATGGTGGTGCGCCGCCTGCGCCGTTGCGGGCAGGGACAAGCCCGGCCCCTACGTTCGTGTCGGAAGCGGCGCGTTTCTCGTTCGCGTCGAATGATGTTTGCGTCCCTGTCTCGTCGCCTGCTTCGGCGCGCGAGAGTGCGAAGTTCTGGCGCAGGAGCGTGCCGCCGCCGAGGGGCGTGCGAAGCAGTCGCGTCCAACTGCGACCGGAACGATGGCCCTCATCCGTGAGCATGAGCCCGTGCGGGATGGTGACGGGATCGAGCGAGATGACGACCGCGCCGTCTTCGACCGAGGGCAGGTTGTACATCCCCTGCGAGTCGGTGATGACGGACTGACCGTTGTCGATGTAGAGGCGCGCGCCCGCGACTGCGCGCTCGCCCTTGTCGAACTGTCCGTTGCCATTCGCATCGACGAAGACGCGACCGACGATCATCTGTCGCGTTGAGAAGACGCCCGCGCCGACGCGCACGGTGGCATGCGCGGGGCCAGCCGAGATCGTGTCGCCACCCGCGAAGCGCGCCGTCACAGTCGCGTTGTTGACCTGATCACCCTCACGCGCATTCGCACCGATGCGGACGCGATAGGTGATCGTGGCATTAGCGTTCGCCGCGAGAGTCGGCAAGCGGAAGATGAGATCGCTGCCCGTTACTTCGGGCGCGAAGGCTTGGGCCGGTGCGGGCGCGATTTGCAGCAGCGCAGTGCCGTCGGCGTAGTGGAACGACTGCGGGAGCGTGTCGCGCACCGTGAGATCGTTCAGCGCGGCTTGCGTCGTGTTGCGAACTTCGACGCGATAAGTAACAACGTCGCCGATCTCCGCGCGTTGGAGGTCTGCCGATTTCGCGATCTCAATCGTCTGCGTCTCGAAGAGCGGGATGTTGAGCGCGACGCTCGCAAGGCTCACGAGCGTGACGGGCGCGTCCGTCAACGCGAAACTTCCGGCGAGCGCGAGTGGCTGATCGTCGAGCGCGCGCACGTTCGCGGTGTAGAGACCGTTCGAGTCGGGCCGGACTGCGAACTCGATCATGCGCGTGCGATAGCCGTGCGCGGAGACGTTGAGGTAGTAGGTTGTGGGCGCGCCAGCCGCGCCGAGTTGCGCGGACGAGAGGACAAAGCCGAAAGTTCCGCCTGCGGGCGTGGTGAATGGATTGTCGTTCGCGGCGTTGGGCGTGAAGCCCGTGTTGGGGATGGTCTGAAGCGTCGAATCGGTGGTCTGAGCGGTGAGCAGGGAGACGCGCGCGCCCGCGATGGTCGTCGAGCCGCCGCTGCGACCTGAGAAGACGATGCCGAAGGGATTGATGACGGCGACTGCGGCGGCGGAGTTCGTGCGCTCGACGTTGTCGCCCGTGATCGTGGCGATGTTGACCGCGCCCTCGCCTGCGTGAATGTCTGCGTTGACGCGCGCGCGGAAGGAGAAGGTGACGACCTCATCGGCGGCCACCTGCGCGAGTCGAATCTCGATGCGCCGGTTGTTGTTCGCGAGCTGGCCCTCGTCGGTGTCCGCCGTATCGGTGAGCGTGCGCTGACCGAGACGCAGAGAGCCCGCGACGTAGTCGAGACCAACGGGGAGATCGTCTGCGGCTAAGACGTTGCGCGCCGTGACCGCGCCGCGATTGCGGAAGGAGACGGTGTAGTCGAGCGTCTCGCCGGGCGCGGCGACGGCGCGCGCGAGATTGTTGACGAGCTTGAGGGGCGGCGCGGCTGCGTTCGTCGGATCGGTGAAGTGCGCGGGGTCGCCGATTGAGTTGATGATCGTGCCGTCGTCGGAGACGAGACCATTGACGCTCGTCGCGACGTTCGAGCGCGCCGTGATGGAGATCGTCAAGCGCGAGCCGGGGACAGAGGCATTCACGTCGATGACGGCGATGACGTTCGTGCAGGCGTGCGGCAAGAGTCGCGGCGAAAGAGTAGTGCCGATGGTGATCGGCGCGTCGCCTGTTGTAAGTGTGCCCGTGTCGTCGTTGTCGAAGTTGAGACTAAAGATCGTGGCGGGCGCGGAGACTTCTGCGCGCGTGATGGTGTAGAGGTCTGCCGAGTTGCCGCCGTTGCAGACGCGGAAAGTTCGCGTCGCGCGTTCGTTAGGCGAGACGGCATCAGAGGGCGCGGTCTCGTCGGGCGTGGTGACGACCGCCGAGATGGGCCGGACGGTGATGGTGATGGTGGGCGAGACCGTGCCGAAAGCGTTGCCGTCTTCGTCGAGATAGGTGGCCTCGGCGCTGTTGGAGATGATGGTGTCAGCGCCGGTCGTGAGTTGCGCGAACGCGCTCGTCCCTGCGCTCAAAGAGAGAGCGAAGAGAACGAGCGCGAAAGCGAACCTGTGTGCGGCGGCTGTTAGCATGAGGGGGTAGGGTCGGGGTTGATTATGGATGCGCGACTTCGTTTGGTGATCGCGCTTGTGTTTTGCAAGAGAGGCGACGCTTGAGTTCGGACGGCGCGGGTCGGGCAATGACCCGCGCCGTCCGAAGCGCCTGCGCCGCCTCTCTGGCGAGTTGCGGCTCGCACTTCACGGCGCAGGATCGTTATTTGATCTTGCGCTTGAAGACGAACGTGCCGTTCGATCCGGCGGCGACGGACGCGACCGTGTCGGTGAGCACGGTGGAAGCCGCCGCGTCGCCGGTGATCGTGCCGCTGTTGGAGTCGGTCGCGGAGCCGACGATCTGGTTAGTCGTCGCGCCCCAGTTGTTCGAGCCGGTGCTGCCGTTCTCGGTGATGACGAGGTTCGACGCGGCGACCGTGGAGTTGCCCGTGCCAACCGCCGCGCTCGTCATGATGTTGGTGTAGGTGATGGTGTAGGTGATGTCCGCGCCCGGCACTGCATCGGTCGCGGCCCCCACACCCGTCGCGTTCGACACGCTCACCGTCTTGTCGAGCCGGATGAAGCCGGTGTAGAGACGATCAATCGTGTCGTTCTTCTGTGTGTTGTCGATGCCGGAGGTGGCCCTCAACGTGGTGGAGAAGCCGGTCAGAATCGTCTGAGCGGTGGGCGCGGTGATGCGCACGAGGATGTTCGCCGATGCGCCGAAGGCGACGGCGAGAGTGGTCGAGCCGCCGCCCGAAACGGTGGTGTAAGACGTGCCGCCGTTCGTGCTGATCTCGACGAGGAAGCCTGCTGGCACGGTCGGCGCGGTGAGCGTGAACGTGTCGTTGGCGTTGCCGGTGTTCTGGACGGTGTTGGTGTAAACGATGACGCCCGAAGCGGTGGTTACGCCGCCGGGGGCCACTCCGGCGATGCCGGTCGTGACGCTGCGGTTCGTGAAGTCGTCGTTGTTGTTCGTTGCGCCAACGGCGGCGGGATTACCGGAGGGCCCTAAGAGGACGCTGCCCACCTGCGTGAGCGTCGTGGGTTGCTGGAAGCCCTGTCCCGCGACTGCCGTTCCGCCTTGCAGAGGCTCGTTGAAGTTGGCGTTGCCGTCGCCGTTGTTCGTCAGGTTATCGCCCGACTGATCGGTGACGACCGTGCTCAGCGTGTTGTTGGCGAAGGCGTCAACGATCTCGTAGAGCGGCGTGGTCGCGTTGGTCGTCGTGATCGTGACGATGAGCGAGAAGTTAGAGCTGCACGTGGTGGCGGCGAGCGGCGCGGCCACCTTGAAGGCGACGCGCGTCGTCGAAGAGAGCGGCGCGGGCGCGGTCGTCGTCCACGTCGCGGACTGCGGCGCGGTCGAGAGCGCGGAGGTCGTGTAGAGCGTCCCGGCGGGGAAGCTGTTCGTCGCCGAGACTGCCGTGCCGACAGGGATGGGCGCGACGATGTAGATGCCGGAGTTGCCGCCGAGCGTCATGGCTGCGGCGGGACGCGCGCCGTCGTTGCAGAGCGAGGTCGTGTAAGTGATGTTCGACCCAAGCGCGACAGGGCCCGACGGGGCGGTGAGCACGGCGCGCAGTTGCACGTCGTTCTGGATCGGCGCGTTGATGCTGCCGACTGCTTCACGAAGTCCGTTGACGGACGACGCGGAGACGGTGCGGACTTCGTGCGCCGATGTGTTGGCGAGCACGTTGTCGGAAGCCGCGTCGCCGAGCGTGACAGTGATCGTCTGGCCCGATGGCGCGCTCGCACTGACGTTGACGCGAACGATGACGGTCGCGGAGGCGTTCTGCGCGAGCGACTTGAGCACGTCGGCTGCGTTCGTCAAGATGTCTGTATCGCCCGCGCCGATCACGTTGTCGCCGTTGTCGATGACGGCGGCGACGATTGAGCCGTAGCTGGCGTTGTTGATCTGAACGCTCGCGCCGCCCGTGAGGAAGCGCACCTGATCGGCGAAGTTGCCGGTGTTCGTGACGGTGAAACTGAAATCGACTGCCGTCTGTCCGGGCACGACCGAGGGGTTGTTCTGTCCGTCGGGCGTGATGACCAAGCCGGAGACGTTGGCGACGGTGACGGTGACGGTGTTCGAAGTGGCCGTGTAGCTGTTCGTCCCGTCGGAGTAGCTGGCGCTAGCCGTGTTCGAGATGACGGTTCCGCCGGCGGTGTTCTGCGCCATCACGGGCGTGACCAGAGCGCAGAGCGCGGCGAGAAGCGCGAGCCCGGCGCGGCGCAGAGTGGTGTAAGGTCGGAGGGTTTGTATCTTCATCTTATCAATCCTCAATAGTTTTTTCGGGAGGGGTTAAGAGTCGGCGCGAACTGGACGGAGAGGATTGAGGTGTTCGAGCGGTTTCGGTTGCGACGCGCGTGAGTGTTGCGCGCTACTTAACCCTCACTTTGTAGGAGGCGTTGAGAGTGGCCCCGGCGGCGAGCGGGTCAGTCCACTCGTAGCGCACCTCTGTGTACATCGAGACGGGCGCGGCGACACGCTTCACAGTGCCGTCCGCCTGCTTCTCCTCGATGATGGGCTGCGCGGTGAAAGACTTTCCGCCGTCGATGCTGTAGGTCACCTGCGCGCTGTATTCGGCGGTGGCCGATCCGGCGACGAGCGAAGTGCCCGCAGGGACGTGCGCGACTGTTTTGTATTCGCGCGCCGCGCCGTCGCCTTCGTTGGCGGAAGTGATCTTCCAATCGAGGATGTCGCCGGGATGGACGACTCCGGCCTTGTCGAGCGCAACGCGCTCATCGCCGCGCGCGAGTGCGCCCGCGAGCGTGACTTTCACTTCCGGGTGGCCCCCCGCGTTGCGGGCTGCCAACTGTTTCTGCGCGAACGCGCCGACAGCGCACGTCGCCACGAGTGTGAGCGCGACGAACGCGACGACGCGCGATCTGTTCTTGAGGTTCTTCATACTCTTTTCTATCTCCTTCAACTTCGTGTGGGGTATTGATGCGAGTGTGTGCGGGTCGGGCGTCGGCATCAGCATCGGGCAGGTGTTCGGGCTCTATCCGACGGAAGGTTTGAGGGCGGGGGCCACTACTGCGAGATTGCCGCGTCGTCGCGGCTTCGTTGTCGCTTCGCGCGGGCTGAGCGCACAAGCGACGGCATACATGAAATCTTTCGTCTCGACGGGGCGCGGCAGCACCGCCGCGAAACGCGAGTGCGCGTCGCGCATGATCTCCGAAGGCTTCGAGTGCAGTGCGATGATGGGCACGCGCGGCGCGATCTCCGAGAGAGCCTCGACCGCTCCCGTGCGACCGAAGCCGACCATGTCGAGACCCATCGCGATCAGATCGAAGCGGCCATCCGCCGCCGCGCGCAACACGTCCATCGTGTGGCGGCAGAACTCAGCCTCGTGCCCGGCGGCGCGTAGCGCACCCGCCAGCTCCTCAGCCGTCTGTCGATCATCATCACAGATCATCACGCGAGCCATCCGACTTGTCTCGACTTCCCGGAGGGTTCGACCGCCCTTAAACGCATTCGGTCAGCCAAGACCATTAACAAGCCCCGTGCCGCACTCCGCGCTCGCGCGCGACGCTGCGTTTAAGTTGAACAATAGTTAGTCTTCGGTCGCGAGAAGGCTTGGGGCGTTAGCGGACTTGAGGGCACGCGCTGACACGTGCGACTGACGTTTTGTCAGCCGCACTGCCAACCTGTCAGACGTTAAGATTGATCAGAGTTGCGCCGGAGATGAGAGTAACGCGGCGTCTTTAATCGACCATACCCGCGCCATACTCGCGCAGCTTGCGATAGAGCGTGCGTGAGGAGATGCCGAGGACTGCCGCCGCGCGCTCGCGATTGCCGTGCGTCTCTTCGAGTATGCGGAGGATGTGTTGACGTTCGATCTCGTCGAGCGTCGGAGGCTGTGTGTTGGAAGTTGAGGATTGAGGATCGTGCGTCTGCGTTCGACTCTGATCAAAGACGCCTGCTGCTCTGTCGCCGAGCACCTGACCCGCTTCGAGTGCGTCGGAAGTTGAGAGCGCGGCGGCGCGTTCGAGTGAGTTGCGTAGCTCGCGGACGTTGCCGTGCCACGGGTGATCGGTGAGTCGGCGCATGGCGTCTTCGGAGACGGTGAGCGCGGGCCGCTCGAAGCGCACGCGATAGAGCGCGAGGAAGTGCGAGACGAGCGCGGGGATGTCTTCGCGTCGCTCGCGAAGCGGGAGAACGTGGAGCGAGATGACGTTGAGTCGATAAAAGAGATCGGCGCGGAACTGGCCCTGCTGCACGTCTTCAGCGAGCCGACGATTCGTCGCGGCGATGATACGCACGTCAGCCGAGCGATCTCGCGTCGAGCCGACGCGACGAAAGCGTCCGTGTTCGAGGAAGTGTAAAAGTTTGACCTGCATCGGCGCGGGCAGATCGCCGATCTCGTCGAGGAAGAGCGTCGAGCCTTCGGCGGCCTCGATCAGTCCGTGCTTGAGGACGGTCGCGCCGGTGAACGCGCCCTTCTCGTGTCCGAAGAATTCCGACTCGAAGAGTTGTTCGGGGAGCGCGCCGCAGTTGACGCGAATCATGGGTTCACTTCCGCGCGCGCTGCGTGAATGGATGAAGTCTGCGATCACGTCCTTGCCCGTGCCTGATTCGCCGGTGATGACGACGGTCGAATCCAGTCGCGCGGCCTGCTCCGCCATCTGCACGAGCCCGCGCATCTGCTCGCTCGCGAAGATGAACGCGCCCGCGCCTTCGCCGTCCGCGTTCTGCGGCCGCACCGCCGCGCGCAGGTTAGCGTTCTGCCGGACGAGCCTGCGCTTCTCTTCAGCCTTACGTATGACGGCTTCCATCTCGTCGAGCGTGGCCGGCTTCGTCAGGTAATCGTATGCGCCGAGTCGCATCGCTTCGAGACCCGTGCCGAGCGACGTATCGGCGGTGAGCATGACGACTTCCGGCGCGTCGTCGATCTTTCTGATCTCGCGCAACGCGTCGAGGCCGGTCATGCCGCCCATGCGAATGTCCAAGAGCACCACGTCGTAGTCGGTCGCTTGCAGAGACGCGAGGGCCTCCTCGCCCGAAGAAGCTGACGACGACTCGAAGCCGGAGCGCGACAACTGATCCGTCACGAGCTTCCTCAGTAACGGATCGTCATCGACGACAAGCACGCTGATCTTCTTCATCCTACTTCTTGATCCTTCTTCATCCTTCGTCCTCAAACTCCGACGCGCTCTTCCGCCGCGCGACGCGGCAGCCACAGACGGAAGCGACTGCCCGCGCCGAGTTTCGACTCGACGGTGAGCGCACCGCCCAGAGCCTCTGCGAGCGTCGTCGCAACAGCTAATCCCAAACCCGATCCCTTGCCCGTCTCTTTGGTGGAGAAGAAAGGCTCGAAGATGCGCGCGAGAGTTTCGGGCGCGATGCCGTCGCCCGTGTCCGCGACTTCGATGCAGACACGCTCGCCCTGCGTCAAAGTTTTGATGTTGATCGCGCCGCCTCGCTCGCCGAGCGCGTCGAGCGCGTTGGTTAATAGATTGTCGAGCACCTGACGCACCAGACTCTCGTCAGTTGCGACTTCGCCGATTGATTCATCTGCGTCAAGCGTGAAGGCGACGGGCGCGTGGCCCTCGCGTGCGGCGGCGCGCTGCTCGAAGAGTCGCAGCGCGTGCGAGGCGAGCGAGTTCAAGTCGCAAGATTCGCGGCTCGCGCGTCGCTGGCGCGCGAGATCGAGCAGCCCGCGCGTGATCAACTTGCAGCGCAGGGCCTGTCGCACGATCTCTTCGAGATAGAAGCTCCAGTTGCGCTCCTCAGCCGCGAGCGCGAGCGTGGGATCGGATCGTATGTCGCGCAGCGTCGCTTCGGCGCAGGTCGTGATCGCCGCGAGCGGGTTGTTGATCTCGTGCGCGACGCCAGCCGCGAGCTGGCCCACGGTGGCTAGCCTTCGCGTGCGCGCGAGTTGCTCCTGCATCTCGGAGAGTTGCGTTACGTCGCTCCAAGTAATGACGCTTGAGCCCGATGTGCCGTCAACCGCATCGAGCGGCGCGATGGCGACGAGGTAGCGGCGCGAGTCTTCAGCTTGAATCTCGAACGACGATGCTGCGCCCGCGCGTTTCGTCATATGATAAGCGGCGGCGCGCTCGCCGAAGAGTCGCGCGAACGCGGTGGAGCAGGAGAGGCCGATTGCTTCGGCGGGCGAATCGTAGCCCATCATCTCGGCGGCGGTTGCATTGGCGCGCGTCAACGTCATCGCACTGTCGTGGACGATGATGCCGTCGGGGATAGCATCGAAGGTCTGCTCCCAGATTTTCTTCGCCGCGCTGACGGTCTCTAAGAGACGCGCGTTGTCGAGCGCGAGCGCGGCTGTCGCGGCGAGACCTTCGAGCGTCTCGCGCTCGTCACTCGTGAACTCGTGCGCGGAGCGGAAGCCGACGACGAGCGCGCCGAGTGTTTCGCCGCGCGCGCGAAGCGGCGCGAGCGCGACCGTGCGCACGCCCTCCGCGCTGTGCAGTGGAAACTCCGTGGCGGGGATGCCATCGCTTTCGCCGACGCGCTCGAAGATGATCAACTCTTGCGCTGTCGCCGCGCGCCCGGCCACGTCGCCGCGAAGCGGCGCGACAAACTCCGGCTCATTCGGCCCTCGCGTGTGAAAACCCGTGAGGGCCTTCCAAGTGATCGTTCTCTCAGCGAGCGAGAAGGCCGCGACGCTCGCCGTGTCGGCGCGCATCACGCGACGCACGGTCTCGACCACCACGCCGAGCGTCGTTACACTCTGCGGCTGCGACGCGACGCGCGATACGCGCACACTCGTAGACGACGCGGCAACCTCGCCCGCAACGTGAGGCGTTTCATCAGAACGCTCCGTCAAAATTTTTCTAACTCCGCAAGTCGATCTCGAATGAACGTATGCACGTTTGCGCGCCGGTCAGGATTAAAGACGCGCGGCGTGTGCGACCATGTGTTGCAGCATCTTTACGCAATCTCGCGCCCTGCGGTCAAGTGAAAACGTCACACGCGACAAACAATGATCACTCACCCGCCGCGTTTTCCGCCAACTGAAAGCTGCGCTCTAATGATCGGCTCGAAATAGCGACCGAGAAGAGATGAGACTTAAAAAGCATAACGGTCGAGAGTGCGACTTCTCGACCGTTACGCTTTTAAGTTTCGCCTACACTTTATTCAGTCGGCCTTCGGCGCGACGGCGCGCACCTGCTCAGAGACGCCCGCTTCGTATTTTTTGAAGTTCTCGTTGAAGAGTCGGGCGAGGTGTTGCGCCTTGCGGTCGTAGGCTTCCGCGTCGCGCCAAGTGTTGCGCGGTTGCAGGACTTCCGATGGCACGTCGGGGCAGGAGACAGGGACTCCGACGCCGAAGACCGGATCGGGTTGCGTCTCGATCTTCGAGAGCGAGCCGTTCAAGATCGCGCGGATCATGGCACGCGTGTGCTTGATCGACATGCGCTTGCCTTCGCCGTATGGGCCACCAGACCAGCCTGTGTTGACGAGCCAGCAGTCGGCTTTGTGATCCTGAATCTTCTTCCCCAAGAGATCGGCATAGACGCCCGGATGCAAGACCATGAAGGGGGCCCCGAAGCAGGTCGAGAAGGTGGCCGTCGGCTCGGTCACTCCTTTTTCAGTGCCGGCGACTTTCGCGGTGTAGCCGGAGAGGAAGTGATACATCGCCTGCTCAGGACTCAAGCGCGCGACGGGCGGGAGCACGCCGAAGGCGTCAGCCGTGAGCATGATGATGTTTGACGGGTGGCCCGCGTGGCCTTCCGCGACGATGTTCGGGATCGACGTGAGCGGATAGGCGGCGCGCGTGTTCTCGGTCTTCGAGGCGTCATCGAGATCAAGCTCGCGCGTCGTGGGATCGAAGACGACGTTCTCCAGAACTGTGCCAAACATACGCGTGGTGCGATAGATGTCCGGCTCGGCTTCGAGCGAGAGCTTGATGACTTTGGCGTAGCAGCCGCCCTCGAAGTTGAAGACGCCGTCGTCCGACCAGCCGTGCTCGTCGTCGCCGATGAGCTTGCGTTCGGGGTCTGCACTGAGAGTCGTCTTGCCCGTGCCTGAGAGTCCGAAGAAGATCGCCACGTCGCCTTTGTCTCCGACGTTCGCCGAGCAGTGCATCGAGAGCACGCCGCGCTGCGGAAGCAGGTAGTTGAGAATGCCGAAGACGCTCTTCTTCGTCTCGCCCGCGTAAGAAGTGCCGCCGATCAAAACTAACTTCTGACCGAAGTCAACGAGGATGAACGTGGGCGAGCGCGTGCCGTCTCTTGCAGGGTCGGCGGTGAAACTCGGAATGTTGATGATCGTGAATGCGGGCTTGTGGTTCTCGCGTGCGGACTCTTGCGGATTGATGAACATCGTGCGCGCAAACAGAGAGTGCCACGCGAGTTCGTTGACGATGCGGACGGGGAGACGGTAGCGCGGATCGGCCCCGCCGAAAGTGTCTTGCACGAAGAGATCGCGACCGGCCGTGTAAGCCATCATGCGCTCTTTGATGGCGTTGAACTTCTCCGGCGAGAAATCTTTGTTGACCTCGCCCCAGAAAACTTTGTCTTCGCTCGAAGGCTCACGGACGATGGCCTTGTCTTTCGCGGCGCGCCCCGTGTGCTCGCCCGTATCGACGACGAACGCACCGTGCGCGGAGATTTGGCCCTCGCCGCGCCTGATCGCCTCCTCGTAGAGTTCCGGCGCGGTGAGATTCCAATAGACGTTCGATGCCTGCGTGATGCCATAAGCATCCAGACCAACGTCGCTCTTGCGCCGCCCGCGATCCGGCCCCGCGTTCTCCTTCGACAAGACTGATGCCGCCATCGTGAGTTCTCCTATAAATCAAAGTATGAAGTAGGAACGATAAACGATGAAGTAAGTACAATCTGTTTTCACTTCATCGCTCATTGCTCCTACTTCATCGTTTAACTTTCGTCCGCGTCGCTGCGACGGCGTGCGGCGAGTTCGCGCAGGGCGACGGAGAGGTCGCGCGCCGCGCGCTCGATGCGGTCGGCGCAGGCCTCCAGATCGCCGTCGTCGCGGCGCGTGTTGGCGACCGCCGCGCGCGCGTCCTCGATCTGCGTCGAGAGTCTCTCGGCCGCCGACTCCGTCTCGTGCGCCGCAGGCGATTGCCGCGACGTTCTAACTCCCTGATTCTCGCTCACAAAAACACCCCTGCCCGTTCGCATCTCGGAGATGGCAATTCAACTGTGCCACGATTGATATAACCGCGGTCACGCGCCCGCGCGGAGACGTGCTTGGGAGAGCGCGGAACTTGTCTTCGGGTGACTAAACTTCTTACATCATCCGCGCGCGCTAATCAAGTGGCGGGGGAGACAAGTATGAACGATGAACGATGAAGTCAGAGCTTGACCTCTTCACTTCATCGCTCATCATTCCTACTTCATCGTTCATCGTTCCTACGTCGTCGTTAATCTTTTGTACTTGCTCTCATCGTCGCTCGTTTGTTATGAAGTTTTCTGATGAAGATGAGCACGAAGCCAGAGAGGGGCGCGTTTACGGCGCGCGAGTGGCGAATCATAGAGACGCATGGCACGCCCGCGCGCGTGCAGCATTACCTGTCCGCGATGCGCTACAACCGCGAGGAGTGCGGCGCGACGCTGCGCACGTTTCGCGAAGTGACGAGGCGCGGCGAGGCGCACTGTCTGGAGGCCGCGCTCGTTGCCGCGACGATCTTGGAACAGCACGGCCACCCGCCGCTCTTGATGAGTCTTGAGTCGCAGGACAAACTCGATCACGTCGTCTTCGTCTTCCAGCGTCGCGGGCTGTGGGGCTCAGTCGCACGCTCGCGCGATCTCGGCCTGCACGGACGTAAACCCATCTTCCGCACCTTACGCCAACTCGCTTGGAGCTACTTCGACACCTACGTCGATCACACAGGGCGCATCACCGGCTACGGCTTGGGCGATCTTTACGAGTTGGGCAACTACGACTGGCGTTTCTCGACGAAGAATGTCTGGAAGGTCGAACGCTACCTGCAAGAGATTCCGCATCGCGAGATCAGATCATCGGACGTGAGATACGAGCGACTGCTCTCGCGCTACAAAACTTTTCGGCGCGCAAACCCGACGGGCCATTTAGAAGATTACGAGACGCGGGGCGTGTGGATGATCTGAGTCAAGAGGAAACGTGAACGCGGAACGATGAACGATGAACGATGAACTAAGAGAGGCCGTCTTTCATTCATCGTTCATCATTCATACTTCATCCCTTCATTATTACACCGTCGCGGGCAGCAGCGATCCACGTCTATCCGTCGCAATCGCCGAGCCGTCTTCGCTGACGACGCCGATCATGCCGTGGAAGTGTATCTCCGTGCCTGCGAGCACGAGCAGCACGTCGCCAGCACTGACGGCGGGGTTTTGGACTTTGAAGCGCACGACCGTCGCGCGTCCGTTCTCGTGCTCGACGGTCTCGAAGTCGAACGTGTCTGCGTCAACGACGACGGTCTGCGAACTGTTCGTATAGTTCTGCGGCTCTGGCATGAATCGTTACCTCTGGATGAAAGCGTTGCGCGCCCAGCGTTAAAAATTTTCGGGACTGAAAGGCCTGCCGTAAAGCTCCTGATACAACCAGCCGAGCACGCGCACCTCTGCGGTGCAGAGCGTCTCCAGCCAGCAGCAGGTGAGATAAACGTCGCGCCCGCGCGCGGTGGGAATCTTCTCGCTCTCGGCGACGGGCGAGAGCGCACCGGCCGTGTCGAGTCGATAGGCTTGCGCCAACTCTTCGTTCGTCTTCGCGGCTTCGTCGAGCGCGTTTAAGAGTTGGCCGATCCACTCGTGCAACTCTCGCTCCGAAGGATTCTGCATGAGGGCCTGCATGACGCCGACGGCGAAGCGATCTTCCGCAGACGCAAACTCGAAGACCTCCTCGCCCGCTTCTCGCGAAGCCGCCTGCTTCCAACGGAAGACCTCTTCGACGCGCGGGTGGCGCACGACGTTCACGCGCCGGTCGCGTTCGATAAACCATTCGATAATACGAGCGAGCGAAGAGGGCTCGATGCGCCCTTCAGCGTCGCGCGCGAGCGCGGGCGGCTCATGCGATTGCTCTCTCGCTTCGTTCGGTTTCGATCCGTTCGACTTCAAACTCATCACGCTTAAACTTCCGCGCTCGCCGTCGCTTCCGTCTCGTTCGTCGCCGCGCCGTCAACGCCCTGTTGCTGCGCGCGCAGGTACTTGCCGAAGACGCCGTTCCACGGTGGGATGACAATCGAGACTGCGCCCGTGCCCCGCGCCTGACACGAGAGACGGATCAAAGGTTGCGCTTCGTCGGTCTCGACGTAGCCCATCAGTCGCATCACTTTGCGCTCGCGCTCTTCGACGGGCGAGAGTTTTTCCGCGCCGCCGATGACGCCGACCCAACACGTGCCGCACGAAGCAGAGCGACACTGGACGGGGATGGGGCCCTCGCCGACGGTGCAGCGCGGCTCGACCTGCGAGTAGTCGCGCTTGTCCGTTGCGGCGGCGGAAGCGATCTCCTGCGAGTTGACCATCTTGAAATGCGCCGACGGGTCGCTCTCGTTCCAAGTCACAGTCCAATGCTTGTCGGTCGTGCGCAGGAATCCAAAGGGCCCCTGACTATCATCGCGTGCACGCTCGCGCAAAACATCTGCGGGCGATTGACGTGCGAACTTGCCTTCGACCTTGATCGCGCCCGACGAACTCTTGAACGCTGCGAGCCCGACCTGCGCGATTGTCATGAGGGCCACCAACGTGATGCCGATCAGAAGCGACTCGTCAACCTTCGCAGCCTGCGCTGCGCTGCGTGCGACTGAGCGTACTTCCGTCGCGAGCGACCGATCCGCATCCGCGAACGAGTCGGCGTGAATAGCGACGGCGTCTTTCACCGCGCGCCAGTAGCGATGACCGTAGAGGAACGCGTGCGACGTGTCGATCTGATCGGCGAGATGATAGTGGCCCTGAAGCAGAAGTTTTTGGGCGAGTGTTTCCGGGTCTTCGGCGCGTTCGAGCGCGCGCGCGAGCGAGATGGGGAAGAAGGCGAACCAGACGCGCGTGGCGTTGCGATCAACCTCGTGGATCGATGGCGCAAGCTCTTCGAGCGCGATTACACACGCGGCTTCGTCCTGTCTGTCTAAAAACTTTTCGAACCCGGTCAGGTTATTCGTGCTCATTGGCCTCACTCGCAAGAATCGGGACGTTAACCGAAACGAAAAGTTTAGCCTGTCCGCGCGAAAGTCACAAACGCGGAGAGCGAAGGGATAGGCGCACGGCTGCTGCCGGAGCGCGAGCGCGCGAAGTCGATCAAGGTGAAAGCGTGAGGGCCGCCGCGAGTC
>JAVXVG010000022.1:0-134180 GCA_032229975.1 Acidobacteriota bacterium
TCGTTGCATGAGCTTGGGGTATCGAGTCGAGAAAAATCTTCTCCGTATCAGTCCAGCCCTTGTGCACGCGCGCGTAATAGCCGCCGAGTAAATCGACGCCGACGCGCGCGGCCGCCTCGTCAATCGCGCGCGCGATCTTCACACAGTCTGATGCGTTGCGCGCCGCGCCCGCGACGTGCGAGGCGGGCGTGATCGAGATGCGCTTGTTGGCGATGCGTATGCCCATCTCTTCGCCGATGCGATCAACGGTCTCGACGAGTCGCCCGCCGACGCGCTCGATCTTCGCGCGCACGCGCTCTGCCGTGCGCTCGACTGAATCGGTCGCGCAGTCTTGTAGAGAGATGCCGAGCGTGACCGTGCGCACGTCGAGATGTTCCATCTCGGTCATGCGCACGGTCTGTAAAATTTCCGCCTGCGTGTATTCCATGAGATGCGGGCTAACGAAGGACGAAGCTGAAGACGTAGAGCAGGAGCGCGACGACGAAGAGGGCCACCGCGACGAGCACGAAGCGCAAGCCCGGATCGTCCGCCGCCTCATCGAGCACGACGACCGAACGCTCGCGCAGTTTCTTCACGCGCGGGCGCAAGCTCTCGCCGCCCGCCGACGCGCGCGCGCTGTTCGTCGCGCCGTCGTTCGAGAGTTGAACTTTCTGAGAATCATTCGCCGTGTCTTCTGAAAGTTGAACTGTTGAAGACTGTGTCGCCGCAGACATGCTCGTGGCTGTCGAAGCCTGAGACGTTGAGGTGTGAATTGTCGGAGGCTGATCCACGACCGTCGCATCGTCGACCGACGAAGACTGCGCAGCCGTGGCAACGTGTGCATCACGCGACGACTGGCCCTCCGCATCCTCTCTCTCGTCACCTTCGCGCGCCGCGAGCCTGCCGCTGATCGATGAAGCGGCCCGCTCTGCCTCTTCGACGAGCGCGGGCTGGGCCGACGCCCTGACCTGCGTCGCGATGTCTTGCGCGCCGGCCATCGTCTGACCGCACTGCGGGCAGAAGCGCGCCGCGCCGCGTACCGACGCGCCACAAACGCCACACCGACGTGCGATCTCAGGCTCCATAAGGCAGAGGTTAGAGGTTAGAGACTAGAGGCTGATGGAAGACAGTTTTTTAACTGACCTCTAACCTCTAGTCTCTAACCTCTGCTTTCAAATTCTGTGCATCGCGTTGAAGAGGTCTTCGCGCTGCGCATAGACGCGCACGCCCAAGCGTTCGCCTTCGGCGCGGAAACGATCTTTGAGTTCGGCAACAGAGGCGCGTGCGCGCGAAGCGTCGGCGATGATGACCATCGCAAACTTGCCCTGCACGACCGTCTGATTGATGTCGATGATGCTGCACTCGCTCTCTGCAAGCACCTGCGCGACCGAAGCCACGATCCCCGGATGATCCACGCCGAAGACCGAGACGATGAGCCGACTTGCCGCGCCTTCTGCGCCGCCTGTGCGATCCTGCGCCGGCCCATTGCGCACGCCGCCCGCTTCGCCCACCATCGGCTCGATAGCGCGATAGATGTCCGTCACCAAAGATTCCACCTCGCGCTCGTCCGCCCCAGTCCCCAGACGCCCGTACACCGCTCGCGTGATGCGATAGATCAACTCTTCATTAGCCATTGATGAGCAATCAGCACTCAGCAACTCAGTCGCACGGTTCGGCTGACTGCTGACTATTGTTTCAAGGTCTTCCGTTGTCGCCCGCGCCGCGCAGCTCGCGCGCTTCGGTGTTCAAGTCTTCCGACGGCGACTCGTGCACGTCCATGCGATCCACGATGCCGACGACCGCCGCCTCAATCGCCATGTCCTGATCGCCCACAGCCGTCCGCGCCGCCTTCCCGTAAGCGCACATCACGATCTCGCCGACGCCCGCACCCAAGCGATCCGCAACGACGACGACACTGCGCGTCGGCTCTTTCGACAACTCAATCGGATGCACGATCAGAAACTTGACGCCTTCTAGATCGGGCGACTTCTTCGTTGACCAGACCGTGCCGACGACTTTAGCGAGAAACATAAATCAGCATTCAGCATTCAGCATTCAGCATCCGTAGCCTTCCGGCTGATGGCTGAATGCTTCTAAATTTTCGCGAAGACTTCAGCCGAGTCGCCGATGTCGTGGGCCGAGGGCGTGATAATCGTTTTGGCGTTGACGTAAATCTTCTCGCCCTTCAGGACGGCGCGACGCACGTCGTCTTCGGAGACGAAATCGACGGGCTTGCGTCCGTTCGCCGAGTTTTGCGCTCCGCCGTTGCCGTTCGCAGTCGGTTTCGACGGCGCGAGTTGCGTCGCTTGCTGCGTCGGCTGTGCGGCGTGACCATTGCCGCCTTCGTCGCGCGCGGTCGGCGCGGCTTCGGCGTGCGGCGCGGCGTCTGACTTCGTGTCGATCCAGTTCGCGTTGATCTCGTTCACAGACTCGACGGGCGGCGGCGACGCGCTCGCGTGCAATTCAGTGTGAAGCGGCGCGTCAGTCAAACCGGCCCCACGACCCGCAAGAAAGCGATCAACGATTGATGCAACCTCTTCGCGACTGATGCTCCGGCCGTGCGCGGCTGTGGGCGGCGGCGACTGTGCTGGCTGCGCGGGCGCGTTCATACGCACGCTCGCGGGCTGGGCGTTAGTAGAGCGGGCCGGTCGCTTCGAGGGCACGGCGCGCGTCTCAAACGCGACGCGCTTGATGTCCATCAAATGGATCGGCGAGATGTTGTCCGATGTGACGTTGCCGCCCCACGAGCCACAACCCAACGTCATCGAAGGCGGCAGCGCGGTCGAGAAGCCTATCGCGCCATGCGTCGTCGGCGTGTTGACGACGACGCGCGAGGCGGGCATCTCTCTGCCATAGGCGACGGCCACCTCGCGCGAGCGCGTGTGCACGCCCGCCGTGTGGCCCATGCCGCCGTAAGATAAAATTTCAAAACAGCGAGCCGCCGCGCGCTCGACGCCGTCCTCGACGTAGAAGGCGAGGATCGGCGAGAGCTTCTCCATCGAGAGCGGATGCTCACGCCCGACGCCGCCGACCTCCGCCATCAAACAGCGCGTGCCCTGCGGCACGCTCAAGCCAGCCATCTTCGCGATCACTTCGACCGACTTGCCGACGATGGCCGGGTTCAAACTACGCTGCGGCGTCGCGACGACACGCGCGAGTTGGTCAGCTTCCGCCGCGCTCAAAAAATGGCCGCCCTGCTTCTCAAACTCTTCGCGCACCTGTTTCGCTATCGGCGCATCAGCGACGACCGCTTGTTCTGAAGCGCAGATCGTCCCGTTATCGAATGTCTTGCCCGTCAAAATATTTTGCACGGCGACGGGTACGTCAGCAGTTCTTTCGATGAAGACCGGAACGTTGCCGGGGCCCACTCCGAACGCGGGCTTGCCCGATGAATACGCGGCGCGCACCAAGCCGATGCCGCCCGTCGCTAAAATGATCGCGGTCTGCTTGTGCTTCATCAGGGCCTCCGTGCCCTCGATGGTCGCGCTCGACATACAGCCGATGGCGTCTGCAGGGAGGCCCTCTTTCACGCCTGCCTCGCGCATTACGCGCGCCGTCTCGTTGATGCACTTCGCAGCCGATGGATGCGGCGAGAGAACGATGGCGTTGCGAGATTTGATCGCGATGAGGATTTTGAAGATCGCGGTTGAAGTGGGATTGGTCGAAGGAATGATCGCGGCGACGACTCCGCGCGGGCTGGCGATCTCGACCACGTCTTTCGATTCGGAGACGACGCCCACAGTCCTCATGTGTCGAAAGGCGTTCCACACGTCTTCGGAGGCGAAGCGATTCTTCTCGCGCTTGTCGTCGGCGACGCCGAAGCCCGTCTCCTCGACCGCGAGCGAGCCGAGGCGCGCCGATTCTCTGAGCGCAGCCTGTGCCATCGCCTCGCACACGCGATCAATCTTCGCCTGATCGAAACGCGCAAGCCCGACCTGCGCCCTGTGCGCCGCCTCGACCAGATCGCGCGCCTGCTGCACGCTCACGAGGTCTTTATCGACCGCCATGACACACCTCCAAAGCGGTGAATGGTAAATCGTGAATGGTGAATGGACGGAGGTTGTTCTGTCTATTCACCATTGACCATTTACGATTTACTTTTTTCCCTGTTGTTCTCGCGCGAGCCTACGGGGAGCGAGCGGCCCTGATCGCCTTCACTGATTTCGCCGCGCGCGCCGCCGCCTTGAAGGGCCCGCTCGTCGGGGCTCGTGCCCGTGCGGCCACCACGCGGGAGCACGCGCTCGACTTCGCCGTGCGGACGCGGGATGACGTGCACGCTGATCAACTCGCCGACTCTGCGCGCGGCGGCTGCGCCCGCATCCGTCGCGGCTTTGACCGCGCCCACGTCGCCGCGCACGAAGATCGTGACGTAGCCCGCGCCAATGTACTCCTTGCCGATCAGTTGGACGTTGGCGGCTTTGACCATCGCGTCCGCCGCTTCGACCGCGCCGACGAACCCTTTGGTCTCCACCATTCCGAGTGCTTCGAGAGGCATGAGAGTGTCTCCTCTAAATCTGGTTGTAGAAGTAAAAATTGAAACGTCGCTTCTCTTGTCGAGCAGGGTGCAAACGTAGCACCGCGCGCGCGAAGAATCAAGGCAACGCTTGCGGCGCGCGCTCTCACGCACGCGTCGCATCTTTCTGTGTGGACGAAGTTTGACACTCCAGCGCGGCGCACGATATATTGCGCCACAAGAGGCGCGCGGCATGCTCATCTTGTGGAGGATCGATCTTCCGAAGCGTCACGATCAACGCGCGTCGCCAAAGCTTGAGACTGAATCTTTCCGTGAGACCTGCGTTGAAGTGAACTCTAACCCTCCCGATCAGCAAGGCGACGAACGGGCACAGACAAGCACGGACTCGCTCGGCGAGCAGTTGCGCCGCGCGCGTGAGGCCCGCAACCTCACCTTACGCGAACTCTCTGATCAGACGCGCATCTCGCGCCGCCATCTCGAAGCCATCGAGTCGAACGACTTCAAACAACTACCGGGCGGCATCTTCAACCGCAGCTTCATCAAATCGTTTGCGCGCGCCGTCGGCTACAACGACGAGGAGGCCGTGCGCGCTTACCAGCAAGTCGCGCGTGAGAGCGGCGAGTCGTTTGACGAAGCGCCGGCCACACGACAGGCTTCGCGCATCTACATGGACGACGTGCCGACGCGCTCGCCGCTCCTCACCGCCGCGCTCAGTCTCGTCATCCTCGCCATCATCTCGCTCGGCGTCTATGCCGGTCTGCACTACTACCGGCGCAGCGCGGAGCGTCCGGCCACGCAGAACAACAACGCGCGACAGAGCGCGCAGCCCGCGCCACAGACGACGAGCCAGCCTGTTCCAGCCGCGACTGTCGCCAGCGCGCCCGCCGCGCAACTGAGCGTGAAGGTCAGCGCGAAGGGCGAGGACGTTTGGCTGCGCACCTCCGTTGACAATCAGCCCTCAGCAGATGGGATTCTCAAAGTCGATCAGTCGAAAGACCTCGTCGCCGATCAGATGTTGAAACTCGAATACGCGCACGCGAAAGCGTCCGCGCTCGAAGTGACGATCAACGGCCACCCGGCGGTCGTGCCGTCGGATGCGAAGCCGGGCAAGGCTCTGGTCGAGTTGCTCATCTCGAAGAACGATTACGAGCGACTGCTGCAACATCCCTGAACGATCACACGCGACTAACGCGCACACAACCGTTCGCGCCCGTCGTCTCCTTGCGCGCGCACACTCCGGTTTGCTACCCTCCGCCTTTCATCAACCGCGCGTTAATTTCCAACGACAACTGTTCAACCAAAGAGCCCGCGCGCTCCATTCGAGATTTTGGAAGGGAGTTATCCAACCGCATATGATTGACGCAGACATCACGGAAGGCTTGACCTTCGACGACGTGCTCCTAGTCCCCGCTCGCTCCGACGTTTTGCCCACCGAATGCGACACCTCCACGCAATTCACACGCGGCATACGCCTGAAACTTCCACTCTGTTCCGCCGCGATGGACACGGTAACGGAAGCCTCGCTCGCTATCGCGATTGCACAACAGGGCGGCATCGGCGTCGTCCATAAAAATATGCCAATCGAGCGGCACGCCGAGGAGGTCGATAAGGTCAAGCGTTCGGAGTCGGGCATGATCGTCGATCCGGTGACGATCCGGCCCGACCGGCCCGTCTCCGAAGCCCTCGCCGTGATGGAGCGTTACAAAATTTCGGGCGTGCCCGTTGTTGACGAAGATGGACACCTCGTCGGCATCATCACGAACCGCGACCTGCGTTTCGAGACGCGCTTTGCAATTCCCGTCTCCGACGTGATGACGCCGCAGCCGCTCGTAACCGTCGCCGTCGGCACGACGCTCGACGAGGCACGCGTCGTCCTGCAAAAGCACCGCATCGAGAAACTGCTCGTCATCGACGGCGACAAACACCTTAAAGGTCTCATCACCGTCAAAGACATTCAGAAGGCGATCAAGTATCCGCACGCCGCGAAAGACGATCTCGGACGACTCCGCGTCGCCGCCGCCATCGGCGCGACCGGCGACTTTCGCGAGCGCGCCGACGCATTAGTTAAAGCGCGCGTCGATTGTCTCGTCATCGACACCGCGCACGGCCACTCCTCGCGCGTCATCGAAGCCGTGCGCGAGATCAAGAAGCGTCATTCAGATACGCAGCTCATCGCCGGAAACGTCGCGACCACCGAGGGCGCGCGCGAACTGATCGACGCGGGCGTCGATGCCATCAAGTGTGGCATCGGGCCCGGATCGATCTGCACGACGCGCGTCGTTACGGGCGCGGGCGTGCCGCAGATCACTGCGATCAAGAATTGCGTCGAAGCGGCGCGCGGCACTGGCGTGCCCGTCATCGCCGACGGCGGCATCAAGTTCTCAGGCGACGTGGCGAAGGCTATCGCGGCGGGCGCGGACGTGGTGATGATCGGCTCGCTGTTTGCGGGCGTCGAAGAGTCGCCCGGCGAGTTGATCTTGTTTCAGGGCCGTTCCTTCAAAGCCTATCGCGGCATGGGCTCAATCGGCGCAATGAGTCAGGGCTCGCGCGATCGCTACGCGCAGGACACCATCGAGATCGAATCGAAGCTCGTGCCCGAAGGCATCGAAGGGCGCGTGCCTTACAAGGGCACGCTCGCCGACATGGTGACGCAACTCGTCGGCGGACTTCGCGCCGGCATGGGCTACACCGGCTGCCGCACCATCGGCGAGTTTCAAGAACGCACGCGTTTCATACGCATCAGCGCGGCCGGTCTTCGCGAGTCACACGTCCACGACGTGATCATCACGAAGGAAGCTCCCAACTACCGGCTCGAATAGAGCACAGACTAACGCTCGGCCATAAGGAGACGCGGCGCGGAATAAGTCTATAGACTCCCGCCGCGTTTTTTTCGCATGGTTGTTAGAGACCCGTTGCGCGCGCAACGAAGCTCTGACGATTGTCGTGTGTAGCCTGCGCCTGCGCCTCGCGTGCCGTAATACAAAGGCCAGCCGCCGCGCGGCGGATCGTAGCGGCACTCGACTTGCAATCCGATTCTTCCGATGAGCAACACAGGCCCGCGCATCGTCCGTCTGATCGCCAACCCGAACGCCGGTCGCGGCGGCGCGCGCCGCGCGTCGGAGATCGCGCGCCTGTGCGAACAACTCAAGCTGCGCGGCATCGAGACCGAGGTGGCCTTCACGCGCGCACCCGAAGACGCGACGCTTCTTGCGCGCGAGGCGATTAACGAAGGCATCCGCGAGATCGTCGTCTCCGGCGGCGACGGCACGATCAACGAGGCTCTGCAAGCAATCGTCGGCACAAGCGCACGCCTCGGCATCTTCCCTGCGGGCACGGCGAACGTGCTCGCGCGCGAACTCACGCTTCACTTCGACGCAGAACGGGCCGCCCAAGTGATCGCTCGCAGCGCGACGCGCAAAGTTCACGTCGGGCTCGCTCTCGATGAGACGACGGGCGCGCGTCGCTACTTCATCCTCATGGCGGGCATCGGTCTCGACGCATCAATCGTCAAGCGCGTGCGCCCGCGTTTGAAGCGTCGCGTCGGCGAGGCGGCGTTCTGGTTCTCCGGCCTCTCGCATCTCGCGGGCTGGCAGCCCATCCCGTTTGAAGTGGAGATCGAAGGCGAGCGAGTGAGGGCCACCTTCGCCGTCGTCGGCAAGGCTTCGCGCTACGGCGGCGACCTTTCGATTACGCCGCGCGCGCGCATCGACGCGCCGGAGTTCGAGGTCTGCATCATCGACTCGCACAGTCGCCTGCGCTATCTGAGCCTGCTCGCGCGCGTCATGCGCAATGGTACGACCGAGGCGCGCGGCGTCCGGTTCATTCATGCGACGCGCCTGCGCGCCACGGGCGAAGGCATCCTCGTGCAGACGGACGGCGAGTTGATCGGCACGCTCCCGATGGCCTTCGAGATCGTCTCTGACCCGCTCGAACTCATCGTGCCCGCAAGCGACGACGCGCCCAAGAAGATCGGTTATCAGAGATTGAGGTGACGTAAGCGCACGTCCGCGATCATCTCTAACGCACGCGATTCTCATGATCACATCAAGTGAGTCGCTTGACTCCGTTTGAGTCTCGATGACAAACGTCCCGCTTCACGCTTGACCCTGATCGTGCTCGTCGGATAGCTTCTCCCCGACGAGATGCCATGAGCCACACCGAACGCCTCTACTATTCCGACTCGCACCTCACAGAGTTTGACGCCAACGTCATCGGCTCAGAAGAGATCGCGCACGGTCGCACGGGGCTGGTGCTCGACCGCACGGCCTTCTATCCGACGGGCGGCGGCCAGCCCTTCGACACCGGCGCGTTGGGCGATGCGCGCGTCGTTGATTGCATCGACCGCGAGACACAAGGCGTGCTGCACATTGTCGAAGGATCAATTCCACAGGTCGGCGAGCGCGTGCGCGGTCGCGTCGATTGGGATCGCCGTCTCGAACACATTCAACAGCACACGGGCCAGCACATCCTCTCGCAAGCCTTCGTCCAACTCTTCGACGCGCCCACGCGATCCTTTCGCATGATGGAGCGCGTCTGCGAGATCGATGTGGAACTCGCCGACCCTTCCGATGAGAAGATCGAGCGCGCCGTCGATCTCGCGAACCGGATCGTCTGGGAAGATCGAGCCGTGCGCGTCGTCACGGTCACGCCCGAAGAAGCGGCGCAGATGCCTCTGCGCAAAGATTCAGAGCGTGAGGGCGACTTGCGCGTCGTCGAGATCGAAGGCTTCGATCTAAGTCCATGCGGGGGGACACACGCAAAGCGCGCGGGCGAGGTCGGCGTCATCTGCGTGCGTCAATGGGAGCGCGCGAAGGGCCTGACGCGCATCGGGTTCACCGCCGGCGTGCGGGCCCTCGCGGACTATCGCCTCGCCAATCGCACCGCGCGCACAGTCGCCGCCCTCTTCAGCGTAGCGCGCGATGACGGGCCCGCCAACGCCGCGCGCCTCGTCGAAGAGAACAAACAACTCGCGCGCCGCGTGCGTGCGCTCGAAGAGATAACGGCGCGAGTCGAAGCCGAAGATATACTGCGCGAAGTCGCGCCGCGAGCAGACGGATCAAAGATCGTCGCGCGCGTCTTTGAAGATCGCGACGCGGAGTCTCTGAAGCGGCTCGCGGCTTCCATCGCCACACACGCGGGCGCGGTCGCGCTGTTGGGATCGCGCGAGGGCCAACAGGCGCGTCTCGTCTTCGCACGTTCGACGGATGCGCCGGGCGACATGAGCGCGCTCGTGCGCGAGGCGTGCGCGCTGCTTGAAGGGCGCGGCGGCGGTAAGATGGAGATGGCGCAGGGCGGCGGGCGCAGGGTGGAGAAGTTGGACGAGGCCATCGAAGCTGCGTCGCGCGCACTCACGACAACTTGAAGGAGCGACAGCACAGCGAAGACTTGCATGATCGACGGCAACGACGAAAGGGGCGCGAAGAAGATGATCGATAGCGACGAGCTACAACTGAAAGCGCAGCGCGGCATACAGGAGTATGAGGACGCGGTGGAGAATCTCGATCCGAAGTTCGCGGAGTTGGGACGCGCCTGCATCGCCGCGCTCGACGAGTTCATCGCCTACTGGAACGACCGACCGGAGTCAGCCGCCTCGCGCGAGGCTCACAGCGCGCCCGACAGCGCGGGCGAGAGTGAAGCGAGCGACATGGCTGAGTACGTCGCGCGCCAACTCGAATGGGCCCGACACGAACGCGAGCGCGTCCTCGCGCAACTCTCGAAGGAGACGGGGCGCACGCCGCCCGCCTGACCTTCGCATCGGCTAATGCGATGCTGCGCCGCACGCGAAACACTCTCGCTTGACACGTCGCACGCGCCGTCTTTAATATCAAAGAGACTTCGGGGCAGTAGCTCAGTTGGCAGAGCGCCGCGTTCGCAATGCGGAGGCCAGGAGTTCGACCCTCCTCTGCTCCATCCTAGAAAGTAAAAGGCTTAGGGCTTCCACTATGGAAGCCTTTTGTCTTTCGGGACGCTTTCACGGGACGCTTTCGCTTCAAAACTCACGCCAGAGCGTCTTTCGCCGTGTCAAGTTTGTAGTATGATGCCATCGCTTGGGCGTAGTTTACACGCCGGGCGAGATCGTGCGGTTCATGATCGAGAGCACGGACTACCTGTTAGAGAAGCATTTCAACAAAACGCTGGCGGATCATAACGTGGAGATTCTTGATCCGGCGACGGGGACGGGCACGTTCGTCGCGGAGTTGATCGAGCACATTCCGGCGCAGTACCTGCCTTATAAATTCGAGCAGGAGATACACGCCAACGAGGTGGCGATACTTCCCTATTACATCGCGAACCTCAATATCGAATACACCTACCAGCAGAAGATCGGAAAGTATCAGGAGTTTAAGAACATCTGCTTCGTTGACACGCTCGACAACACCGCCGCGCTCAACTACCGGCACAAGCAGGAATTGATGTTCGGCATCAGCAGCGAGAACGCGGCGCGCATCAAGAAGCAGAACGAGCGCAAGATTTCCGTCATCATCGGCAACCCGCCTTACAACGCTAAGCAAGCGAACTATAACTTTCAGAACTCTGCGGCTTGGGAGTACCGCTTAGGCAATCGCTCCGCCCTCGAATGGATTCTCGACCAGTACAAAGAGAAGCGACCGCAGGACGCGACCATCGCCGAACGCTTCAACACCTATCGCTTCGCCGACTACAAAGAGCCGGTCATCGAGCTGCTCAAGCGCGTCTGCACGGTGAGTGTTAAAACCGTTGAGATTACAGGGCAAATGCCGGAAGACGTTTGAGCCGCGCCCACTTTGCGCCGTTTAGAGGCACGATTGCCTATCTCTGCACGTAGAGATCGGGGAGACGCTTGCGCAGGTTCTCCACTTTGGGGAGATCGTTGTAGGCGATGTAAGGATCGTCCGGGTGGCGCGTGGCGTAGTCCTGATGATATGCCTCGGCTTGATAGAACGAGTCGAGCGGCGTGACCTGCGTGACGATGGCCCGCCCGAAGACTTTCGCTTGATCGAGTTGCGCGATGTAGGCTTGCGCGATGCGCTTCTGCTCTTCGTTCGAGTAGAAGATCGCGGAGCGATACTGCGTGCCGGTGTCGGGCCCCTGCCGGTTCAACTCCGTCGGGTCGTGTGCGACGGCGAAGAAGACTTTCAGGAGTGTCCCGTAGGAGACCTGTGAAGGATCGTATGTGATCTTCACCGATTCGGCGTGGCCGGTCTCTCCCGTGCTCACCGTCTCATAGCGGGCCGCCCTCGCAGCCCCGCCGGAGTATCCGGCTATCACGCTTTTGACTCCCTTGACGTGTTGGAACACGACTTGAAGACCCCAGAAGCAGCCTCCCGCCACGACCGCCGTCTGCTCGCCATGCATGGTCGCAAGCGGCGCATCAAGAGTCGGATCAGGAATGGTTGGTGCGCTGGCGGCGGCGTTCGCGCCGCAAGCCAACGTCGCGCTGATGATGGCGACGCAGAGAAGTGAGAGAAGAGAACGAGACATAGACACCGCCTTCCGGGAGATTGTATTCATGGATTAGTAGTCAAAGTATATACGTCGTGCGCCACGTAACTAGATTCAGACGGGGAAGCTGACGACTGTTTGATGCAGATGAGACTTCGCTTGAGATCACCCCGCGCTTGCGCGCAACTCTTCTCTTCTTCATCGAGACAGACGAGCGATGAAAGATCGGCGAAGTTGCGTTCCAGACGAGAAGATTATCTTTAGCTCGCAACGCTTCGGGTTTGATGCGCGATGCTTCAAAGGGGCTGCTCCGTCGCGTGCAAGCTCAGAGTCTTCTATCATGCTTTGTCTCATGCTTTGGTTTTTAAGTTTCCCCGCCCGCTCAAGCTCGCCGTTCCCTTCTCAGGCGCAGGACGAATAGACGCATTCGCTTAGAGCGTCAACGTGTCGGAAAAGCAGCCGCGATGCGGCGCGGCAAGTTGATTGACAAGCCGACGCGCATTTGCTACATCACTAGCCTCGCGCACGTCGCCGCGCACGCGTTGGCGAATGAAAATTTGACCGCCCCGTGAGTCGCTTCGCCGCGCACTCTCGCCCTTCAAGGAAGAGGCCCCACGTGGCTCCTTACGTCTTCATCAGCTACTCGTCAAAAAACACGGAGACCGCCAACGCGGTCTGCGCCGCGCTTGAAGAGAACGGCATTCCTTGCTGGATCGCGCCGCGCGACATCATGCCGGGCACGGACTGGAGCGAGCCGATTATCGACGCCATCGACCAGTGCTCCGTCATGGTGCTCTTGTACTCCTCTTACGTTAACTCCTCGTCGCAGATCAAGCACGAGGTTGAGCGCGCCGATGGCCGGGGCCTGGTCATCATCCCGTTCCGCATAGAGGACGCGCCGCTCTCCAAGTTCTTCCTCTACCATCTCAGCACCTCGCAGTGGCTCGACGCCTTCACGCCGCCGCTCGACAAACATCTCGTGCGACTCGTGGAAGCTGTGCGTGTGATCAGGGACAAAGGTGAGGACGTGCCCGTGCCCCCGTTGCGCCCGCGCCCGCTCGCGCGCGTCTCTTGGCGCGTGGGGCTTGCGCTCGTGCTCGCGCTCCTGATCCTTTCGTCGTCGATCTTTCTTTATCACCGGCCCTACGCCACCGGCGGCGGCGATGCCATTGATTTGGCCGTCCTCCCGTTCAAGAGCGTCGGCAGCGACGACAACGTCGCGGAGTTGGGCGTCGCGCTCGCCGACGATCTCATCAACCGCATCGCCAAGCTGCCGCAGGTCTCAGTCATCTCGCGCAATTCCGTCTCCGAGTACAAAGGCCGGGAGTTGAGCGTGCAGGCTGTCGGGCAGCAGCTCAAGGTGCGCGCCGTGCTCACAGGGGTCATCAGCCGCGAGCCCGGCGGGCTCGTGATCAACGCCGAGCTGATCGACACGGCCACCAACCGCCGCATCTGGGGCGGGCAGTATCCGACGCAGGACTCCGCTCAGATCAACCTCAGCGTGCGACACGAGATCGCCGTGCGAGCCGCCGAGAAACTGCGCCAGAAACTGACGACGGAAGATAGAGAGTTGTTGGACAAGTATGGCACTCAGAATCAGGAGGCCGCCGACCACTACTTGAACGGGCGCGCGCAGTGGTTCGAGAGGAAGAAGCCGGCCGTGTTGAAAAGCATCGATCTCTTTCAACAGGCCCTCGGAGAAGACCCCGACTACGCGAACGCTTACGCCGGACTGGCGGATGCCTACATCGTCCTCGGTGATTACGAATGGGAGAAGCCACAGGTCGCTTTCCCGCAGGCTATCGCCGCCGCTCGTCGGGCCATCGGGCTTAACCCGACGCTCTCAGAGGCGCACAACTCGCTCGCGCAGGCCCTCCTCCTCGGCGAGTGGAACTTTCAGGAGGCCCGTCAGGAGTTTCAACGCGCCGCCACGAAAGACGCGACGGCTTATCAATGGTATGCCGAGTTCCTCTCCATGCAGGGCCAACATGACGAAGCCATCAAGAATATGCGCGCGGCGCAGAGGCTCGATCCTTACGCGGTCATCATCAAGCGAAGTCTGGGTGACCTGCACTATAACGCCAGACAGTTCGACGATGCGATCACGCAGTACAACCTCGCGCTCAGTCAGGACTCCATGTTCCCGCTCGCGCACGACGGGCTCGGCTTCACGTACTGGCAGAAGAAGATGTATGACGAGTCGGTCGCGGAGTTCATCAAGGAGTTGGAGTTGGACAAGAACAACGGGGACAAGGTTGTCGAGTTGCGAGAGGCTTACCAGAGCGGCGGCGTCGAGGGTTATTGGAAGAAGCGCGTCGAGCAGTTGACGGCGGAACACGCCAGCTCTTACGACATCGCCGTCGCCTACGTCGGCGCGGGTGACAGAGAACAAGCAATCAAGTATCTCACACGGGCTTGCGACGAGCATTCAAGCTGGATGCTCTGGACGAAAGTCGATCCGTGGTTCGACGGGCTGCGCGCCGACGCGCGCTTCGTCGCCCTCCAACACAAGATCGCTCCCGGTTAACCGGCCCACCTCGCCTTGCGCCCACGCGCGAGCCGCCCGCCACCAATAACTTTTACGGGCAACGGCGCGTTGCGCCCGCATCATCTCTCACTGCGTAACCCTCTCCCGCTTGCCAAACCGTGTCCGCGTCTGGTAAACGTCCGACAGTCGAATTTATCTTCCCTGCTATCAACATCGAACTTTCGCGGAGGAACGAATGAAGTACCGCAAGCTCGTCGCCATTATCTTCTCGCTGGCCCTCGTCGCAACGAGCGGCGCGGTCGCGCTCGCCGACACGATCCGTCTGCGCGACGGCTCGGTCATACGCGGACAGATCATCGGCTACAAGGATCAACAGTTCACCGTGCTCATCGGCGGCACGCGCGGTCGCCGCAGCCGCATCACGATCTACGCGGAGGACGTGGAGTCAATCGAGTTCGACGCGACGGGCGCAACGGCATCGAACGCGAGCAATCCGACGGACGACAACACAGCCGCCGCAAACGACACGACGAACACGCAGCCGACAGACACCCGACCCGTGCCCGCCCCGCGCAACACGCCGCCCGCAGACACGAGCATGAATCGCAACAGCAATGGCGCGCCGGTCTTCTTCCCGATCAAGTTGCGCGTGCGCTCTGATAACGCGGCGAACGGTTGGACCGATTCCGGCCTGATGGTGCGTAAGGGCCAACACCTGCGCATCACTGCACAGGGGCGCGTCTCGCTCGGCGGCGGCCTCTACTCGACGCCGACAGGTCTGCCCGCGCAAGCCGACCGCGATAAGCTGATGCGCAACCAGCCGACCGGCTCGCTCATCGCCGTCATCGGCGACGACAACGACGACTTCATCTTCATCGGCGCGAGCCGCGAGTTCATCGCGCAACGCGACGGCCGTCTCTTCCTCGGCGTCAACGAAGGAAACCTCGCCGACAACTCCGGCGCATACGACGTGACGGTCGAAGCGGAAGCGGTCGCGGGCATCAGACAGTAAAAGCAGAGGTCAGAGGTTAGAGGTTAGAAGATTGAGATCAGTGAGACCCGACGTGCGTTGCTCGTGCGTCGGGTCTTCTGTCTCTGAACTAACCTCTAGCCTCTAATCTCTAACCTCTGCTTTTAGCCTCTCGCCTCTGACATCTAACCTCCGCCTTTGGGCATCCAACGTCCTTGCTTCCGTAATGCGGCGGGCCTACTATTGATCTCAGTCGAAGCTGAAAAGCGTCTCCCGCCCGCAAGAGTCCGTCAAGAGGTTTTGAAAGACATGAAAGTTTCGCTCTCTCGTCGCGCCGCGTCCGTCGCACTCGCAATCATTTTTACTTTGACCGCTACGGGCGGTTCGACGTTCTTCGCGCAATCGCGGCGCACGCCGCCAACTCAGCCGGAGAAGAAGAACAAGCGGCCCGAAGATCAGAAAGCGGACGATCAAAAGAAGAAGGATGAAGAGCCGCCGCCACAGGAAGTGCTCGCCGTTCCGCAGACTGACGTTGAGAAAGTCTCGACGACGCTCGTCAACGTCGATGCCGTCGTCATCCACAAGAAGAGCCGACAGCTCATCCCGAATCTGACGAAGGCGAACTTCGCCATCTTCGAGGACGGCGTCAAGCAAGAGATCACGAACTTCTCGACGCCGGAGGCGAAGCTCGATGTGGCCGTCATCATCGAGTTCAGTAAGTGGTCGGAGATCTTCGGGCAAGCGCAGACGAACGGCTGGGACTATGGCAAGACCGAGGTCATCGCGCCCGCCGCAGTCTTCATGCAAGACGCCGTCCAGCGCGGCGACTACATCTCGGTCGTCGCCTTCGACCTGCGCCCGACGCCTCTCACCGATTTCACGAACAACCCTTCACGCATCAATCAAGTCATCAGCCTACTGCTGCGCAACGAGCCGGCCTTCCGCGAGAACAATCTCTACGACGCGATCAAGTTCACGCTCCTCGGCGGCAAGGGCGACACGGTCGCGCTCGAAGGCGGCGAAGGTTCTGCGGAGTATGCGGGACTGGTGAGCGTGCAGGGCCGGCGTCGCGCGGTGCTGCTGATTGCTTCGGGCATCGACACCTTCAGCAAGATCAACTACGACACGGCGCGCAAGATCGCGCAGAACGCTGGCATCCCGATCTACATCATCGGCACGGGCAATATGTTCTACAAGAAGTATGAGACGCAGCTTGGCGCAGTCGATTCGATCACGGGGATGCCCGGTCGCATGACCTTCCAGCAGGCCGGAAACGCGCTCGGCACTTTCGCCAAGGAGACCGGCGGCGCGTACTTCCCCGTCACCTTCGAGGGCGAGCTGCCCAACACCATCAGCAGCATCAACGCGATGATGCGCAGCCAGTACAGCCTCGCCTACAAGCCCGCCGACGTGCACGACGGCAAGAAGCACAAGATCGATGTCAAGGTTGACGTGAACGGCGATGGCGTTTACGACGACAAAGAGTTCGACGTGAACCACCGGCAGTTCTACATCGCACCCGCACCAACAGCCGCAACTGACGCGCCGAAGAAGTAGAAGAAACTTAAAACGCAAACGATGACAGGTGACGTGAGAAAATTCTTCTCACGTCACCTGTCATCGTTTGCGTTTGATGACTTTCAGACGCCGAAGAGTCTCAGGCGAAACTCATCGTTGAGGGCGTGGATTTCGGGGCGGCGGCCGGAGAAGAGGCGCGCGGCTCTCAAGAGCGCGGGCAGGCCGCCGCCGGGGAGTTTCAGCCCGTAGGCGGGGCTTGTGAGGACGGCGTGCGTCTGCGGGTTGAGTCGCTGCGGGATGCCGTAGCGGACGGCGCGCTGCGCGGGCGGCGCGAAGCCTGCGGTGCGACGCGCGTTGACGATCTCAATCGAGTGGTCGAAGACGTTGAGGCGCGTCGGGTGATCGCGCAGCGCGAGATCGCGATGGACGAGCGCGTTCGCTACTGCTTCCTCAACGGACGCGCGCTGGTAGTTGGCCCGCGCGAACTTGCGCGACTCCTCCGACGCTTCGACGGTTGATGCGCCGCGCGGCGGTCGCTTCTCCCACAGGTCGCAGTAGCGCGCGACGAAACGAAGGGCCGACTCGTAGAGCGTGTGCAGGTTGCCTTTGAGTTCGACGCGCTCGATCTCTGCCCCTTGCGTCGTCTCGCCCGCGTAGCGAACGACGATCACTCCTGAGCGTGGCAATAATTCACGCACGCGCGCGTCGCGACCGAAGAGGAGTAGCCCGGCGATGGTCGGCACGACCAGTTCCATGTTTCCGGCGGCGAGCAGCAGCTCGCGCTTCAAGACCTCGCCGGTCGGGTAGTTGCGCGTCGCGGAATTAGAGTCGAAGGCGTCGCCCTCGAACTCGCGCATGAAACTCCAGAGCACGCCCTCGTCGATGTCCGCCTCGCCCGCGCCGCGCACCGACACGTTCTCATAGCGCAACGGGCGCGCCTCTTCCATCAGCGAAGACAACTCTTCGCGCGTCGCCTCGCGCTTCTCCGCGCCAACGCGTATGAAGTAGCGACCGTCGCGCGTTTGATAGGGCCTGCGCTTGCCATCGATGTCGATGGCGACGACGCGGCGGCCATTGTCGAACGAGACCAACTCGATGAAGGGGACGAGTGCGGGAACGACTTCGTCGCGACAGATGCGGGCGAGTTCTTCGCGCACTTCTTCGGCGTCGTCAACGCCTTCGACACGAAGGTTGTCGTTCACGCCGAAGACGATTGTGCCGCCCTCTGTGTTGGCGAGCGCGACGATGCCTTGCGCGATCTTTTCGGGATTGGAGAGCTTGACCTTGAGTTCGAGGTAGGTGTCTTCGCCGCCGCGCACGAGCCGCATCAGTTCGTCGCGCGAGGTCTGCGGCGCAGGTGAGTTGAAGACGTACTCCTGAAAGGAGCGTTCCGTGAGCGGTTCGTGCCGTTGGTTGCCGCGAAACTTTCTGCGAGCCATTTGTGTCAGGACGGTCTCGCTTGAAGACAGCTTCCCCGCCCGGATGCGCGCACGCAAAAAACTTGCGACGCGAAGCGCGCACCACTGGAATCAGATTTCCCCGAACGCGTCGCACGAGTGTTCTTCACTTCGCATCATCGCATGAGGATCGAGCTCACGCGAAAGATACTAGCGAAGATCAATCGTCGTCACGCTTCGCGACGGCTTCGAGGATGTCAAGCTCGCGTCGTGCGAGTTCGCGCCCCTGACCATTGAGCATCGAGAGGTAAACGACGACCGCAGCGCACGCGAATGAGGCGAGTATAACATATTCGACAAGGACGCTTCCTACGCTCCATCCGATGATGACGGCGAGCGCGGGCGCAGCCAACGCGACAAGGAAAAGCGGAATCATCAACAGCCCGCCGAAGCCCGATGCGCCCGCGCGCTTGCCATAACGCAGACGCTTCGGGAAGCGCACAGAGATCGAGTTGCCGGCGGACGCGAACGTCGCCGCGAAGAAGATGAAGGCGAGCGCGGCGAAGCCTAGTGCGCGCGGCGACACGTCGCGAAAGACGACCTGATTGAGCAGTGTCACCGCCACCGCCGAGACTATCGAGAGCGCGAACATCACCAAATTCTTGCCTAAGAGGATCGCGCGTCGCGACACAGGCGCAAGCACGTAGGCGCGCATCCCCGCGCCCTCGTAGCCGAAGAAGTTGGCGGCCAGTGTGGTCATCGCGATCAGCACGTAGAAGTTACTGAAGGCCGCGCGTGCGCCTTCGAGGTAGGGCGCGACCGACGCGGGGAACGACGAGAACGTGTTGTGTCGCGGCGAGACGCCGAGTCTGAGCGCGAGCGTCATCACGACGGGCATGATGATCATCGTGCGCAGTTGCGCGTTGCGTAGCGCGTAGCGTAACTCCTTCTCGAAGACCGCCGAGACTTCCGCCGAAACGAGCGGCAGTTGCCAGCCGAGACTGATGCGCCTGCATCCATCATTTTTGAGCGCGTCCGCTACGAGAGCGGTGCGACTCCGGCCTGCTCCGCCGCTAGAGTTGAGCGCGCCGACCGCGACGCGATAGGTTAACGCTGCGGCGACGAACGCATAAGCGGCCAGCGTCAAGACGGCGAGCGCGTAAGTCGCCTCGCCACCTTTGTGCGAGCCGACAGTCAGCGCGGTGGCGAACGCGCCGGGGGGCGTCCAGCGAATCGCAGCCGGAACAGTCTTCACGTTATCGACCGCGCGCAGACCGAACTGCAAGAGCACGCCCGAGAATGCAACGACGACGCCGACAATCGCGAGTAGGCCCTCGCCGCGCCGACGACGCGTGCGCATGAGCACGGTGATCGTCGTCGAGAAGAGTTTGGCGAGCGCGATGCCGAATGCTGCGGCGAAGGCCGACGCCGCGAGCCCGCGCAGGATGTGGCCGCTTGCCGCGCCCGCGCCCAAGCCGATAGCCAAGATCGCAGGGATTGCGAAGATCGACGCAAGGCTCGTCAGCTCGCTCGCGAGATCGATCACGAACAGCTTGCGCAGGCTGACGGGATAGAGCAGCAGTTGACCGGGATCGAACTGCGTGCCGCCCCCGGCTGTGAGCGGCACGAAGGCCCACATCATGTAGAGCAGCGTCAACATCCCGAAGAGCAGCAGCAGAGGCTCCGCGTCGCCGCCGCGAAGCGCGACCGCGTGCGTCGGCGCAGTCTCGCTCGCGAGCCCGTAGGCCGCGAAGCCGACGCCGATGGCGACGAGCAGCGACAAAAATAACGCCGCGAGTGTGCCCAAGATCGACGCCGCGCTGTTGAGCGCAGCGCGGCGCGAGCGCAGCGCGTTGCGAAACAGACGCCACTTCAACCACGCGAGCGCGCCGAGTTGTTCGAGATGCGCGTTGGAGTTCATGTGTTCGAGTATTGCCCGCCGAAGCGATGATGATATGTTATCGTCCGAAACCGCAAGCGGTTCTCAGGCGCGTCCGTCGCGAGGGTGCTTAAACGACTCGCGGCGCAGACTTCGACCACGACACGCACACGCTCGACCAACCTTGTCGCAAATTTCTCAAGCCTACGTCGGTCTCGGCTCGAACCTCGGTGATCGCGCGGGGCATCTGCTCCTCGCCGTGCGCGCGATGATCGACGCGGGGCTCTGCGTCGCGCGACTCTCTTCGATCTACGAAACTGGGCCGGTCGAAGTCGAAGACGATCAGCCATCGTACCTCAACATGGTCGCCGAGCTTTCGCTCGATGCGAACGCACTCGCGCCTGAACAACTGCTCGCGCGCCTGCTCCGCATCGAGTACAACCTCGGTCGCCGACGCGAACGATTCCACGCCGCGCGCACAATCGATCTCGATCTACTTCTCTACGCAGATGCGCAATGCGATACGGACTTTCTCAAGCTCCCGCATCCGCGCCTGCATCTGCGTCGCTTCGTCCTCGGGCCACTCGCCGAACTCGCGCCCGGCCTGTCGTATCCGACGCTCGACAAAACCGTCGCAGAGTTGCTCGCCGACTCGGATGAGCGCGCAGTCGTCCGTCTGTGGCGACCTTGAAGTTCCTGCTTGTCGCCGCCGACGAACGCGCCTATAATTCGCCAATCTCCGAACAGCCCGACCGACGAAGCGAGCACCCGATGGCATACCTCAAACAGCAGCGTCCCGAAAAAGTGACCGTCCCGGCCGTGCGCGCGAGCAAGGAGCGTGGGGAGCGTCTGGTCTGTCTGACGGCTTACGACTATCCGATGGCGCGCGTCGTCGATGAAGCGGGCACTGACATCATCCTCGTCGGCGACTCGGTCGGTAACGTCGTGCTCGGCTACGACACGACCGTGCCCGTCACGCTCGAAGAGATGATCCGTCACACGCGCGCCGTGCGACGCGGAGTTGAACGGGCCCTGCTCGTCGCCGATATGCCTTATGGCTCTTACCACACGGGCGCGGACGATGCCGTTCGCGCCGCGCTGCGTCTGATCAAAGAGGGCGGCGCGGAAGCTGTGAAGCTCGAAGGCGGAATGAACCGCGCAGACATTGTCGAGCGACTCGTGCGCGAAGAGATTCCGGTGATGGGCCACATCGGACTCACGCCGCAGTCCGTCAACAAACTCGGCGGCTTCCGACTGCAAGGCAAGACGGCTGAAGCGGCGCGACGTTTGATCGAAGACGCGCGTGCGCTCGAAGCTGCGGGCGCATTCTCAATCGTCTTGGAAGTGATCCCGCGCGAGATCGCACGGCTCGTCACTGAGTCGGTTTCGATCCCGACCATCGGCATCGGCGCGGGCGAGTTCTGCGACGCGCAGATTCTCGTGCTCCACGATCTCGTCGGCTTGTCGTTCAGTCGCACGCGCCCGCGTTTCGTGCGTCAATACACAGACGTGCGCGCGCAGATGACGGAAGCGATCACGAAGTTCGCGGAGGACGTGCGCGGCGGAGCTTACCCGGCGGAGAGCGAATCGTATCCGCTGCCGGCGGAGGCGCGGGCCGAACTAGAGGCTGAGAGCGGGACAGTCAAGATCAAACTCCGTCGCTCCGCGCTGAACGACGAGTCGAAGTGTTGAAGCAGACCGACAACTAAACGCGATTCATCTCAAGTCCGCTCCGCGCGGACTTAACTTTTGAGCGGAAGTTTATTTTGAGAAGCGAGCAGCGCGAAGGCTTAATGGCCGACGGCTGATTGCTGATTGCTCTCGACATGGAAATCATCAACCGCACACAGAGGATGCGCTCGGTCTCACGCAAAGCGCGTCGCGATCAAGACAGAACCATCGGGCTCGTGCCGACGATGGGCGCGCTCCACGAGGGCCACCTCTCGCTCGTGCGCGAAGCGCGCCGGATGTGCGACACGGTCGTCGTCTCGATCTTCGTCAACCCGAAACAGTTCGCGCCCACGGACGACTTCTCGCGTTACCCGCGCGACCTCACCAAAGACACGATGCTCCTTGCCGATTACAACGTCGATTACATCTTCGCGCCCACGGTCGAAGAGATTTACCCGAAAGGGTTTTCGACGCACGTCGAAGTCGAAGGTCTCTCCGATCAACTCGAAGGCGCGGCGCGACCCGGCCATTTTCGCGGCGTCGCCACTGTCCTCGCGATCCTCTTCAACATCGCCCGCCCGGACTTCGCCTACTTCGGACAGAAGGACGCGCAGCAGACCTTAGTCGTGCGCCGCATGGTGCGTGACCTCGCCTTCGACACTGAAGTCGTCGTGCTCCCCACCGTGCGCGAAGAGTCTGGGCTGGCCTTCTCGTCGCGCAATGCTTATCTCACCGAAGAGGATCGCCGCGCCGCGCCCGTCCTCTATCGCGCGCTCTCGCACGCCGAGTCGGCTTACAGCGAAGGCGAGCGCAGCGCGAAGAAGCTCACGGAGATCGTCCGCGTGGACATCGAGCGCACAGCGTCCGGCGCGCAAGTCGAGTACGTCTCCGTTAACGACGCCGACACGCTTGCCCCACTTGATCGCCTCGAAGACCGGCCCGTCCTCATCTCTCTCGCCGTCCGCTTCGGCAAGACGCGCCTCATCGACAACATCCTGCTCAACCGCACGCGCACGGGCAAGACCGGCGCGCTCGTTCATCCCTGAGAAGCAAGGATGAACGATGAACGATGGACGATGAAGTAAGAGCGCCCTTCTTACAGTTCATCGTTCATCCTTGCCGCTCCGCGCCGCGTGAGCGCGTGTGCTAAACTTCCCCGTACTTCACGCAAGGAAATCTGCCGTCGTCCTGAGTCGTTGGACATCACATGCCCCTCGCGTCGGTCGTACAAACCCAACTGAGCGGACAACAATTTTCCGACGATGTCTGAAACGAAAAAGCAGAAGGCACACATCGAGTTCACCTTGAACGGCGAGCGCGCAGAGGTGGCCTTCGCGCCGCACAAGACGCTGCTCGAAGTCTTGCGCGAGGACCTGAATTTAACGGGCACGAAGCACGGCTGCGAACTCGGCGAGTGCGGCACGTGCGCCGTGCTCGTTGATGGTCGCTCCATTCTCTCTTGCCTCATGCTCGGACTCGACGCCGAAGGCCGGAGCGTCCAGACCGTCGAAGGCATGGCTGACGCGGCCGGTCTCCATCCCTTGCAAGAGACCTTCGCCGACACGGGCGCGGCGCAGTGCGGCTACTGCACGCCCGGCTTCCTCCTCGTCGCCAAAGAGTTGCTCGCGCACAACGACAACCCTTCGCGCGAAGAGATCAAGGAGGCCCTTTCGGGAAATCTCTGTCGCTGCACCGGCTACATCAAAATCTACGAAGCGGTCGAACTCGCGGCGGCGAAGATGCGCGGCGAAAAATATGAGCTGCCGCGCGAGAGCGTTTATGGGATCGACTGAGGTCGGTTCGTCGCGCGCAACTAAGCTCTGTAGGAGCGAGATGTTTATAGCTCCAGCGAAGATACTCAATCTTTTAAGCGACATGTCGCTCCTACGGAGCTTGCTCGTCGGTAGCTTATGCTGGCTATAAACATTTCGTCCCTACGGGACTCTTATCATTCGTAATTGATCGGACGATCACAGATGAGCGATAGCAACGACAACAACTCGAACGGGCGCGGCAAAGACTTCAAAGTCGTCGGCAAGCCCTTCCGCAAGGTTGACGCGCGCGCGAAGTGCACGGGGCAGACCTTGTTCGCGGACGACATCACGCTGCCGCGAATGCTCTACTGCAAGATATTGCGCTCGCATGAGCCGCACGCGCTGATCAAACGGATCGACACGTCGAAGGCGGTCGCACTACCGGGCGTCGTCGCCGTGATCACGGGAAAAGATTTGCCGATCCCTTACGGCATCCTGCCTGTGAGTCAGGACGAGCACGCGCTGTGCGTCGATAAGGTGCGCTTCATCGGCGACCCCGTCGCGGCGGTCGCTGCCGTTGATGAGGACACGGCTTTCGACGCGATGAACTTGATCGAAGTGGAGTATGAACGACTTCAGACGATCACGAGCATCGAAGAGGCGATCTTGATCGACGAGCCGCGCATACACGACTACGGCGACGCGGCGAACATACACAAGCAGGTGCATCTCGAATTCGGCGATCTCGATGAAGGTTTCGCGCAAGCCGATCACACGCGCGAAGATATTTTTTTCTACGAAGGCAACACGCACCTGCCGATGGAGCAGCACGCCGCGCTCGCACACTTCGACGCGGACAACAAACTCACGCTCTGGTCATCGACGCAGACGCCCCACTACGTCCATCGCGCGCTTGCGAAAACTTTAGAGATGCGCGCGGCGCACGTCCGCGTCATCGCCACGCCGAACGGCGGCGGCTTCGGCGGCAAGAGCGATCCCTTCAACCACGAGATCGTCGTCGCCAAGCTCTCGCAGATCACGCGCCGGCCCGTCAAAGTCACACTCACACGCGAAGAAGTTTTCTACTGTCATCGCGGTCGTCATCCCGTGTTGATGAAGATCAAGACCGGCGTCAAACGCGATGGCGCGATCACCGCGATGGACTTCGAGTCGTTCTTGGACGGCGGCGCATACGGCTCATACGGCGTCGCTTCAACCTTCTACACGGGCGCGCTGCAAACCGTCACCTACGACATCCCGCGCTATCGCTTCAAAGGCTTGCGCGCGTTTACGAACAAGCCGCCGTGTGGCCCCAAGCGCGGGCACGGCACGCCGCAGCCGCGCTTCGGTCTCGAAGTTCAACTCGACAAGATCGCAGAGGATTTGAAGATCGATCCGGCCCAGATGCGACTCAAACATCTCGTCAAACCGAACACCGTCACGGCGAATTATTTGCGCATCGGCTCGATGGGTCTGGGCAAGTGCATCGAGAAGGTCGTCGAAGGATCGGATTGGAAGAACAAGTTTTCCCGTTGGGATCGAACGAATAGAAAACTTCCCGCAGGCAAGGGCATCGGCATCGCTTGCAGCTCTTATCTGTGCGGCGCGGGCCTGCCGATCTACTGGAACTCGATGCCGCACTCAGGCGTCCAACTCGGACTCGACCGGCAGGGCGGCGTGCGCGTCCAGTGCGGCTCGACAGACATCGGGCAGGGATCGGATTCAGTGCTCGCCTACATCGTCGCGGAAGTTTTAGGAATCGATCCGTTCGACATACGAGTCTTAACCGCCGACACCGATCTCACGCCCGTCGATCTCGGCAGCTATTCGAGCCGCGTCACTTTGATGACCGGCAACGCCGCGCTGCAAGCCGCCGAACGCGCGCGCGAACTGCTTGCTAAGGCCGTCGCCGAAAAATTATCCGTGCCCACAGACAATCTCGCCTTCGCCGAGCGTCGAGTCTTCGACGTTGAAAACCCGGACGTGGGCGTGACGTTCGCCGAGGCGGTCGTGCTCGCCGAATCGAAGTTCGGAACCATCGGCACGGTCGGCTCATACACGCCACCACGCTCGCCCGGCAAATTCAAAGGCGCGGGCGTGGGCCCCTCGCCCGCCTACAGCTACTCGGCTTGCGTCGCCGAAGTCGATGTCGATGCCGAGACGGGCTTCGTCACAGTCGAGCGCATCTGGATCGGTCACGACATCGGACGTTCCATCAATCCGATGCTCGTCATGGGACAGGTCGAAGGCTCCGTTTACATGGGACTCGGCGAGGCTTTGATGGAAGAGATGATCTACCGCGCCAACCGCAACGTCGTGCATAAATTCCCGTCGCTACTTGAATACAAGAGCCCGACGACAATGGAGATGTGCGACGTGAAGACTTATCTCATCGAAGACGCAGACCCGAATGGCCCCTTCGGCGCGAAAGAGGTCGGGCAAGGGCCACTCCTCCCCGTCATGCCGGCGGTCGCCAACGCCGTTTACGACGCCGTTGGCGTGCGCGTCGATGAAGTCCCCATCACGCCCGAAAAAGTTCTCGCCGCCCTTCGCGCCAAAGCTCAAGGCAAGGACGCGCGCTATGGCCCGAAGGACGTGCCCGCAGTCGACTGGCAAGAACCTCTGAAAGTGCTTACGCCCGCCGAAGGCGGCGACGGTCGCGAGATGCCACGCGTGGCGGTACATTCGTAGAGGGCATAAGATTCGGAAGGATGTCGCGTGAGATTCGAGTGGAACGATCAGAAGGCTCTCGCCAACGTCAAGAAGCATGGGGTCACCTTCGGCGAGGCAACGGAAGTCTTCTATGATCCTAACGCTGTTGAGGGGAGTGATCCTGAGCACTCAGATAAAGAAGATCGGTTCGTCATCATCGGCTACTCTACGCGACGGCTGCGGTTCGTTGTCTTCGCGCAACGTCTCGCCGATGTAATCCGCATCATCTCGGCACGACCGCCGACGCCGAAGGAGAATGAGTTATATGAAGAGGGCTAAAGCTAAGGAGACGGAAAAGAAGTCGGACGATATCATCCTTGAAGTCACACAGAAAGACTACGAGGAAGGACTCAAACGTGGCTGGACGGACGACGACATGCTCAAGCCCGGTCGCTACAAGATGAAGCGCGGCGGCTTCCTCGCGCGCCATCCAGAGCTGAAACTCGAAGAGAAGAAGAGGGCTTGACGCTCTGGTATCAAACCTATGATGAGACTTCCTAAATTCTCTTACCTCGTGCCGCGCAACGTGGCGGACGCGGTGAAGATGATGGGTGATGCGGGGTGGGAGGGCCGGTTCGTCGCGGGCGGGACTGATCTGTACCCGAACATGAAGCGGCGGCAGCAGACGCCGAAGACGGTGATCAGTGTCGCGCGCCTCACGGAGTTGAATCGCATCGAGGGCGATGGTGAGGCGGGCGTGCGGATCGGCGCGGGCGTGTCGCTGACGGACTTGCATGATCATCCGGTGATCAAGCGTGACTACCCGTCGGTGGCGGCGGCGGCGCGCACCATTTCGACGCCGGTGTTGCGTAACATGGGGACGGTCGGCGGGAATCTTCTGCTCGATACGCGTTGCAACTACTACGATCAGAATTACGAGTGGCGCAAGGGGATCAACTTCTGTCTGAAGAAGGACGGCGACGTGTGCTGGGTCGCGCCGGGCTCGCGGAAGTGCTGGGCTGTGCAGTCGTCCGATCTCGTGCCGCTCATGGTGGCCATCGGCGCGCGCGTGCGTCTGGTCTCCACACTCGGCGAGCGCATGGTTGACGCCGCCGCGCTCTACAACGACGACGGCATCGACTACTTGCGCAAGCGGCACGACGAGTTGCTCGCGGACATACATCTGCCGCCTGCGAGCGGCTGGCGCGCGACGTACAAGAAACTGCGTCGGCGCGGCGCGTTCGACTTCCCGGTGCTCGGCGTCGCTGTCCGTTTGGACGTTGAGCGCGACGGCACTGTGCGCGATGCGAAAGTGATCCTCGGCGGCGTCTCGCCCGCGCCTCTGGAGATCAAGGACGCGCAAGCTGCGCTCGTCGGCGGCTTGCTCGATGAAGAGCGCATGATGCGTGCGGCGGAAGCGTGCTACGTCAAAGCACGCCCGCTCGACAACACGGACTTCGTGATGAACTGGCGCAAGCAGATGACCAAGCCTTACGTCTTACGCGCGCTCGAAGAGCTAAGAGCAGGGATGAGGGCCGAGGGATGAAGGATGAAGAGAATCCGCCCGGCGGGTTGATCGATTCATTCCCTCGGCCCTCGGCCCTCATCTCTCATCCCTTCCCTATTGCCGCCATTCTTCTCGCGGCGGGCCGGTCGCGGCGCATGGGCGCGTTCAAGCCGCTGCTGCCCTTTGGCGCAAAGACCGTCGTCGAGAGTTGCATTGATAATCTGCGCGGCGCGTGCGTCAATGAAATCGTCGTCGTCGCAGGCCATCTCGCGGACGAGTTGCGCGCGCAACTTGCACGCTCGCCGGTGCGCTTCGCGTTGAACGAAGAAGCGGAGAGCGAGATGGGCGCGTCAATCGCGCGCGGCATTGAGCAGTTATCAAACGAGGCGACAGCAGTGCTCATTGCGCTCGCGGATCATCCGGCAGTTTCGACGGAGACGATCAAATTGTTGATCGAGACGCGAGCGCGCACGGGCGCGTCGTTCATCGTCCCGCAACATGGCGTGCGCGGCGGCCATCCTGTCCTCGTCGATCTCAAGTTTCGCGCGGAGTTGTCGCGGCTCGGCGACGGAGGGTTGCGCGCTTTGATGCAAGAGCACGCGAATGAGGTCTTGCGCGTGGAGGTTGACTGCCCCTTCGTTGCGCGCGACATGGACACGTGGGATGATTACCGCGCACTGCACTTGGAAGTCTTCAATGTGCCGCCGCCGTTTGAGAGACCAGATGATGGTTCAGACTGACCTGCTGCTCGTCGGCTTTTCGTCCAACGGTTCTCACGCGCGCCTCATCCAAGTTATGCGCGGTGACACGCGCGACTACTTTGACGATGCACCGCAAGCATCGTCTGATCTGCAAAAGTCGCATGGCACGACACGCGAGAAGTTTGAAGGAGAAGAAATGTTCAAGAGATTCCCCCGCGCAATCTTCGGCTCGCTCGTCGCGCTCTGGCTCGCCTGCTCGCCGATGGCCCATGCGGGCGGCGCGCGCGTGGCAACAGAGGGCGTGAGTTTTAATCTGAAGTCGGTCGAGGGCGGGAGCATCTCTTCGGAGATGCTGCGCGGCGACGTGGTGGTGCTCGCCTTCGGCGCGTCGTGGCTGCCGCTCTCGCGCACGCAGGTGCAGGGCGTGCAGCGCGTCGCCGATGAGTTCGCCGCGCGCGACGTGCGCGTCTATTGGGTGAGCACGGACTCGGACAAGCCCAACTCGAAGAACTACGCGACCGACGATCAACTGCGCGCCTTTGCGCGACGCAACACCCTGAAGATCGCGATCCTGCGCGACCCTGACGGCGCGTTGTTCAAGACGCTCGGCGTCGAGCGCAACCAACTCCCCGCCATCATCATCCTCGACCGTGCGGGCAGCGTCTCTGAGGCCATCGGTGGGCTGGCCCCCGAAGGCGATCTCATCCAACAACTCTCGCCCAAGCTCACGCAACTGCTCGGCGCAAAGTGACGGAGCGATCAAGCTGATCAAAGAAAGAAGAGGCTGCTTCCCTATCAGAAGCAGCCTCTTTCGTTTTGAACAACCGATCTTTTGTGGCAGGGCTTACTCATCTTTACTAGCTCTCGAAACTTTTCGCCAACTCATACACGAGTCGCACAGGCAGACCGACGACGTTCCAGTAGTCGCCCTCGATCCCTTCGATGAAGAGCGCGGCGCGACCTTGCACGGCGTAAGCACCGGCCTTGTCCGCGTACTCACCCGTCGAGACGTACCAGTCGATCTCCGCGTCCGACATCTCGCGGAAGCGCACGCGCGTGCGTTCGTGCGCGACACAAGCGCGACCGTCTTCCGCGCGCACGAGCGCGACGCCCGTCAACACTTCGTGCCAGCGACCGCGCAACAGCCGCAGCATCCGCCGCGCATCTTCGTCGTCTTCAGGCTTCGCGAGGATCGCTTCGTCAACGACGACGGTCGTGTCCGCGCCGAGCACGAGCCCGAAGAGACGAGTGCGGGCCACCGCCTCGGCCTTCTCGTGGGCCAGCCGCTCGACGTAGTTCGTCGCAGACTCGTCCTCGCGCTCCGACTCGTCGATGTTCGCCGCTTCGACCTCAAACTCCCACCCGACCCCACGCAGAATCTCCGCACGTCGCGGGCTCGCCGACGCCAACACGAGGCGCGGCAGTTCAACCCCTTCAATGCTTCTAACTAAACGTTCAACTTGTGACGCGCTCTCTTTTTCCATTACACTCAGCCCCATTGCGGATTGCGGATTGAAGACGCATCGCGTTGTTCTAAGCGCACTCTTCTAATCACGACGCAGCATTCTACGATCCGTGTTCTGCTAATCCGAAATCCGAAATCCGCATTCCGCAATCGAGAGAGATGGACGATCTCATACGTGCGCTGCCGAATCTGTTGAAAGCTGCGGGCGACTCGGAGGAAGTCGCCGAGGCGGCCGTCTTCGTCGCGTGGCGCAGAGTGGCGGGTGAACAGTTGCGCGGGCAGGCTGTGCCGTTCCGGCTGCACCGTAAGATGCTCGTCATCGCGGTGAGCGACACTTCATGGCAGAAGCAACTCGAAGCAGTCGCCAACCAACTGCTCTTTCGTCTCAACTCGACGCTCGGTCAGGCCGTCGTCACCTACATCGAGTTTCGCATCGACGCGAAGACCGTCCGCGAAGAGCGCGCACGCCTGCGCGTGACGGACTTCGATCACGACAAGCACGAGCGACGCGCGCTCATACACGCGCGCACGCTCAACCATGCGGCATCAGCGATCAAGGATGAAGAGTTGCGCCGACGATTCTTACTCGCCGCCGGAAGCTACTTGGACGCGCAGGAGAGAAAGAAGTAATCAGCAGACAGCAGTCAGCCAGACACTCAAGGCTGTTTTGCTGCTGCTGAGCACTTAATCATGCCAATCACCGAAGCAGACGTTAAAAAGATCGCCGACCTCGCGCACATGGAGATGACTGGTGAAGAACTGCGCGCGCTGACGCCGCAGATGGCGGCCATCGTCGAGTACATCGAGCAGTTGAACGAACTGGACACGAGCGCGGTCGAGCCTGCTCTCGGCGGTCTCACCTCTGAGGGCGAGCGCACCGACAGCTCGCGTGAAGATGCGGCGCGTCTCTCGCTCGGTCAAAAGCTGGCCCTCGAAGAAGCACCAGACCCTTCGCACGGACATTTCCGCGTGCCGAAAGTTTTGTAAGAGCAATCAGCAGTCAGCGCTCAGCAGTCGGCCAGACAGTTAAGGCTTCGCTTGCTGATTGCTGATTGCTGATTGCTGATTGCTATGACAGAAAACAACATCGAAAACTTGCGCGCGCGCTTCGCTTCGGGCGACGTGGCGACGGCGCGCGACGCTGTCGGCGCGTCGATTGATGCTGCGGAGCGTCTGAACGACGAGCTGAATGCGTTTCTGGAGATAGACCGCGAAGGCGCGTTGCGGCGCGCTGCGGAGATCGAAGGTGGCCCGCTCGCGTGCGTGCCCGTCGCCGTCAAGGATAACATCTGCGTGAAGGGCCTACAGACATCCTGCGGCTCGCGCATCCTCGGCGCGTATCACCCGCCTTACACGGCCACCGCCGTCGAAAAACTAACGAGAGCGGGCGCGGTCATCATTGGCAAGACCAACTGCGACGAGTTCGCGATGGGCTCGTCGAACGAGAACTCCGCGTTCGGCGCTGTTCATAACCCGTGGGACACGCAGCGCGTGCCCGGCGGATCGTCGGGCGGATCGGCGGCGGCGGTCGCCGCGCGCATCGTGCCGGTCGCGCTCGGATCGGACACGGGCGGATCGGTGCGGCAACCGGCCGCGCTGTGCGGCGTCGTCGGTTTGAAGCCGACCTACGGCCGCGTCTCGCGCTATGGGCTCGTCGCCTTCGGCTCGTCGCTCGATCAGGTCGGCACGTTCACTTTAACTGCGCGCGATGCCGCTACCGTGCTCAGTGTGATCTCAGGTCGCGACGAACACGACGCGACGACCGCCGACGTGGAAGTGCCCGACTACGCCGCGCAACTGAGCGGCGATGTGAAGGGCGCGCGCATCGGCGTCCCGCGCGCGCTCTTCGGCGAGGGGTTGGACTCGGACGTGCGCGCAGGCGTGGAGCGCGCGATTGATGTCTATCGCGATCTCGGTGCGGAGATCGTCGATGTCGAGTTGCCGCACGCGCGCTATGCGATTGCGGTCTATTACATCATCGCGACCGCAGAGGCTTCGTCGAACCTCGCGCGCTACGACGGTGTGCGCTACGGCTTTCGCGCGGAGGAGACTAACGAGCTTCGCGCGATGTATCGACGCACGCGCGAAGAGGGCTTCGGCGCAGAGGTTAAGCGACGCATCATGCTCGGCACATACGCGCTCTCCTCCGGCTACTACGACGCCTATTATCTCAAAGCGCAGCAGGTGCGGGCCCTCATCAGGCAGGACTTCGCACGTGCCTTCGAATCGTGCGATGCGGTGCTGACGCCCACGTCGCCCACGCCCGCGTTTCGTCTCGGCGAGAAGGTTGATGATCCGCTTGCGATGTACTTGAACGACATCTACACCGTGACGGCGAATCTCGCGGGCGTGCCCGCCGTCTCCGTCCCCTGCGGGCTCTCAAGCGAAGGCTTGCCCGTCGGACTCCAACTGCTCGCGCGCCACTGGGACGAAGCGACGATGCTCCGACTCGCCGATGCCTACGAGCGCGCCGCGCCCTTCAACGCGCGTCCGCGCGTGTGCGCGACAGACGATTGAGACTAGGGTTTAATATTGAGCTGGCGGAAAATACCCAAGGCCAACGGGAGGAGGGTAATGACTAACGAAGAGATGGAACGAGCGATCAAATCCCTGCTTGATTAACAGGCCCAGTTGGCCGCCAACGTCGGGAGCCTTACGGAAACGGTTGACAGTCTCTCCGGCACGGTTGGTAAGCTCTCGGAAACAGTTGATCGCACGGCTGGCGGCATCACCGCCCTGCTCGCGATTGCGGAGATTCACGAGCGGGAGATCGTCGCGCTCAACGAGGCATCGCGCGCGACCGACGAGAGGCTAAACGCACTGATCTCGTCCGTCGAACGTTTCATAGCGCGGCGGGATGAGCGTTGATGACTTGATCGGCTGCTACGAGTTTCGCGCGCCGCATCTATCGTTGCAGATTAATCTAATCAAAGCCTCACGTCGCTCACGATCCGTTTAACTCTTCAGGGCCTTCTTGTCCGGGATGAGATCGCCCGTGAAGAACTCGACCACATCCTTGATCGTGCCGACGACGGGGACGAGATCGAGACCGACATGGATGACGCCGTTGCGCCAGCCCTTCTTCCTGATTTCATGTCCGGCGAGACCGAGCGCGACCACCGTGCCGATGACGGGGATCGGTTTGATGATGCGCTTCGCGAGACGCATCCCGCTCGCGCGCGCCACGCGCCGGCCCACCCCGCGCTTCTTCTCAACCACCAGCGCCGCAGTTGTCATCAACACGCCTCCTCGTTCTTCACGGATCGCACACAGCCCGAACTTAGATGCACTCGCGACGCAACGTGCAGCTTGTTCGATCTCGATCTCACACTGATTGCTCGTCACTTTCCTTCGAGTCGCATGCGCGCGCGCTGTAAGAAAGTGCGCATCATCTGGCTGATGCCCTTCTGCATCTCTGCGCTCAAGCGTCGCTCGCCGACGAGACCTGCGAGCGTGTGCAGATCGCGCGCGTTCTGCCGACGCAACTCGACGCGTTGCGCGATACGCACCAGCACGCGCGCGCCCTGTTGCTCGAACGCCGCCGTGTAGCGCAGGAAGTTGCCGCTCTCGCGCGGCGCAGGTGACCACTCGATCCGCTCCGGTCGATCTTCGGTCTGCTCGACGGCGAAGGCGTGGCGCACCGAGCCGATGACCGGAATCTCCGCGCGTATCAACCAGCGCACCACACCGCCCGCCTCCTGCTTGATGCTCTCCACGCCCGGCATCAGCTCGACGAAGTTGCGCAGGTCGCCGAAGAATTCGCGCGCCCGCTCCACCGTCGTCTTCATCTCTAACTGCTCCTCGAAACCCGCTTTGATCTGAAACACCACGCACCTCTTGAATCGTCAATCGTGAATCGTCAATGGTGAATTGTAAATCGTATTCGTGTTTCGTCGTCTTGAACGATTCACGATTCACGATCTACTAAAACGTTGTTGAGAACAGGAACGAATTAAAAAAGAGTCGCGTCGTCGCGCGCCAGATGCCGCGATAGTTCGGGTCTTCGGCGAAGAGGACGACGTGACCATGACCTGTGGGCTCGTCGATGACGTAAGCCGTGCCGCGCAAAAGTCTCTCCGTGTTCTGGGGCCAGACGAAGCCCGCGACTCGAAGCGGCTCATCACGTTCAGTCTTGAAGACGACGGCGTTCGTGCCCTCCTTCGAGGGCCGGAAGAAGTATGCCGAATCGACAAGCACCGGCAGGCGCGCATCTTCATAGCCGTAGGTCAGAGGCGTCGAGCGATCAACTGTCGCGAGGAAGACTGCGCCGGGCACAGCTTCGGGCACGCGCTCAGGCTTCGCCGAGGGCGACGCGATGGGCGGAAGATCAGGCGGCGCATCTTCCAGCTTCTCCGTCTTGTCCTGCACCTCGCGCTGCTGCTCGATGGCCGTCTGCGCCGGCCCCCTATGCCCTTTGCGCGCCGCAGCTTTCTGCTCACGCGCGTCCTCTTGCGCCGCAGGCGGCGGCGTGGGCGAGGCTTGCTTCGGCGCGCGCCCGCCCTCGTCGTCTTCTTCGTCCTCTTCGCCACCGGCGGACTTCTGCGCAGCCTGCGTGTCGTCGTCGCTCCCGACTAATCGCGACGAAGTCAGGTTCACGTCCTTGAGCGCAGCAAACACAGCCGCGCCTTTCACGCAGACGAGCGTGCCGCCGCGCTGCACCCAGCCGCGCAAAGTTTCGACGCCGGGTTTTCCGAGCGATGCGAAGTAACCGGCCGCCGATCCATCCGGCATGATGATGACGTTGTACTCGTCTAAGTTCGCGCGCTTCAGATTCGCCAGAGACATCGGCGTGAACTCGACGCCGTATCGCTCGAACGTCCACCACATCCACCCGTAAGAGGTCTGGCTCACAGGCTCGTCCGCGACGACGATGATGCGCGGTCGTTTCAACGAGACGACCGACTCCGATCCGACGACCGTATCGCCCGACTCCGCGAATCCTGAATTGACGGCGAAGACTTCCACGCCCGTCTCACGCGCGAGCTTCGCTATTCGCTCGTGCAAAGTTTCCGCGTTGCGCGAGACTCGAACAACGATTGTGCCGCGCGTCCACGTTCGTCCGCCCGCGCTCAACGTGCGCTGCGCAACCGCGAGCTTGAAACCTTCACGCATCAGACGCACCGCGAGCGACGCCGCGCCGTTGCGCTCATACGGGATGATGTACGCGACCGACGCGCGGCCACTGACTCTGCCGGCGAAGGGCCGGATGGTCATCGCCTCTTCGGAGAACTGCGGCGTCGCGCTCGCGTCATACTTGATCGTGTGCACCGGAAGCAACATCATGTTGAGCGAGGGCGCATCCTCCGTCCAGTAGGCCTCTATGCCGAAGGCGATGGGCAGAGACCACGCGGTCATGTCGTAGAAGCCATACTCTTCTTTCGCCGCGCCCGCGCCTCTGCGCTGGTTGCGCGCGAAGCGCGCGAGTTGTTCGCGCACGAACGCATCGTCCTGCGGCGTGTTCGGCTCTAACAAGGCTTTGGCAAGTCGCTTCTGCGGCTGCGCTAGATCGACGACGTAAGAGCCCGAAGGAAAAGTTCGCTGCGTCGCCTTCATGTCGCCGTAGTATGCGTGCGCGGCCTTCGAGTTGAACTGCTCGCTCGCGACTCCGACCGCGATGCCTGCGCGCACGAGCGCATCGACCAACTCTGCGGCGCGTGCGGGATCGCGTGCGGGCACGATCACGAATCGTTTAAGCGGTTCGCGTGCGCCCTCTTCCGTCGCGGTGCGGCGAAACTCGTAGTAGTCCTGAAGGCGCGCGGCACGGTTGCGCGCTGCTGTTTCGAGCGTCGTCATCGAAGCGACGAAGTGCTTGGCGATCCCTGATCGCAAAGTCACAACGGTGTCATCGTCGCGTCGCCAGTTGTAGCCCTTCGTGCCGCCGCCGTCGGTCTCGTAGGTCATCCCCGTCGCGCCGTTCAGAGAGGGCCAAGAGTCCCAGTAGCCGGGATAGAAGAGATCGTAAACGTCGCGGACGTAATAATCCCAGTTGCGCTCGTCGAACTGCGCGGAGTTGGCGCGACCGAACTCTGCGAGCCAGCGCGCGGTCTGCTGCTGAGGCAAATTTGGATTAACGGGCAGAGCGGCGGGCGGGAAGAAGAACTGCGTGGGCTGCCCGTGATGATCGACCGAGACCTGCGGATTCCATTCGAGGTAGGCGCGCTGCAAGTTTCGATTCTCTATTTGCGTGGCGATGAGGTTGTCGCGGTTGAGATCGAAGCGGTAATGATTCAACCGGCCATAGACAGACCACGGCTCGTGATGCTCGCTCGCCAGAGGGTTCGCGTCGCCCGTCGCGATGCCGTTGTACCACGTCACAAATCGCTCGTGCCCGTCAGGGTTCTCGCACGGCACGACGACAACGACCGTGTTCTTCAAAATCTCCAACGTCGCGGGTTCGTCCGACGCGGCGAGTTGATAGACGACCTGCATCATTGCCTCGAACGACGCCGACTCGTTGCCATGAATCGCGTATGCGAGCCACACGACGACGGGCGTTGTCTGAACGATGCGTGCCGCCTCGTCGGAACTTACCCCGCGTGGATCGGAGAGTCGCTTGATGTTCGCTTTTGTCTCGTCGATGCGTCGCAAATTTTCCGGCGCGGTGATGACGACCGCATGCATCTCCCGATGCTCGTTCGTCTCGCCGATGTCTGTGACGCGCACGCGATCCGGCGCGGCTTGCGCTATTCGGTCGAGCCAACGCTCCATCGTCGCGTAGTTCGTGTGAAACGTCCCTACGTCGAAGTGGGTCACGCTCTGCGGTCGCGGCACTGTCTCGCGATAGGGCCCCCGCGCGTAGAAATCGAAGCGCGCATCATCGCGCTGCGCCCGCACGCTCGTAGCGAGCGCAAAGAGACAGAGAGCGACGAGCGCGAAGGCGTGTGCGTGCCTGAACATCCTTCGGGACGAACTTTCCGTTTTCGGGGGAGTGTGCTAAATCAGTCGGCGCGATATTACCGCGCCCGCGCATCCTTTCCAAATCACGCTGCCACGCGAGGTGAGACGAGAGTAGTCCGCGCGCGACCGAGACGAATGCGCGCAGAGCGACGCTTGCGCGCCGACCTCGCATGATAGACAAGCTCGCACAGTTTAAAGGACTCAGTCTGTCGCCACGCATCGCGCATCGTGCGTTGAGTCTTTGCGTCGCGCTCTCCATGTTGCTCGTTGCCGTCGCGCCGCAAGTTTACGTGTGGCTCAAACAAGGGCGTGCGTGGAACGGCGCGCTCGTCTATTTCACATCCGATGAGCGTGCTTATGAGGCTTACGTCAACGCACTCATCGACGGACGACCGCGCCGCAACGATCCTTACACGGGCCGCGACGAAGAGTTGGATGCCGCGCGCGTCGAGTCGCTCTTCTCCATCCAGTTCGTGCCCGCTTATGCGTTGGCTTACGCGGCGCGTCTCTTTCATCTCTCAACGTCCGCAGTCTTCTTCGCGCTGCTGTGCGGCTCGGCGGTGGCCGCCGCGCTCGTCATCTTCCAACTGATCTTCGCGCTCACCGGCGACGCGCGACTGGCCGCCGCAGGCACGTTGTTCGTCTTGTGTCTCGGCACGCTCGCGAGCGGCTACGGCATCTGGGATCACACACACCTCGATCCCGGCATACGCTTCAGACATCTGCCATTCCTGCGTCGCTATCAGCCCGCTTTCCCTTTCGCCTTCTTCTTCGGATTCTGCGCGCTCGTGCGACGCTCGCTCGCGCATAAAGATGAGCGACGCGGCGCGGCGTATGCAACAGCGACGCTCGCGGGCCTGTGCTTCGTCATGCTCGTCTATTCCTACTTCTTCCTGTGGACGGCGGCAGCCGCGTGGCTCGTCACGCTCGCGCTCGTGTGGCTGCTCGCGCGACCGACGGAACGGCGAGCTGCGTTGAAACGTCTCGGCATCATTGTCGCAGCGGCCACAATCGCACTCGTCCCTTACGCGTCTCTACTCGCGCGGCGCGGCGCGACGACGGATGCGGCGGAGGCGCTCGTGCGCTCGCACACGCCCGATCTCTTCCGCGTGCCGGAGGCGTTCGGCTTCGCGCTGCTGTTCCTGTTGTGTTGGGCTTGGCGGCGGGGCCGGTTCGCGGGCGACGATGCGGCTGCGCTCTTCGCCTTGTCGTTCGTGCTCCTGCCCTTCGTCGTCTTCAACCAGCAGATCATCACGGGACGCACGCTCCAGCCGATGCACTACGACGCGTTCATCGTCAACTACTGCGTGCTGCTCGCCGTCGTGCTCTGCGTCGCGCTCGTCCGCGCACGCCCGTTCGCCACGCGCTTCCTCGCCTGCGTCGCACTCGCCGCGCTCGCGTGGGCTTCTTTCGAGACGACTGTCTGGACGAGAAAAGATGGCGCGTACCTTTTGTTTCAGGACGAGGCGCACGCGCCCTCGACGCTCCTCGCACGACTCGGTCGCGAGTCTGCGAGCGGAGGGCCCGATACGCATTCAATCGTCTTCTCGCCCATCGTTCCCGTCAGCGACTCGCTGCCCGCGTCCGCGCCGCAGCCCGTGCTCTGGGCGCCACACACGTTCGTCTTCGCGGGCGCGTCGGCAGAAGAGGAGCACGAGCGACTGCTTCAATATCTCTACTACTCCGGCATCGATCTCTCCGCTGCCGACACGCGCGCCTACGAGACGCTCGACGCGACGGGCAAATATTATCTCTACTCGCTGCTCGGCGCGGCGCGCGCCAATCCACAGCTCGCACCGCACTGGCAACCCGTGACCGCCGAAGAGATGCGACGCGCGTTCAAGGAGGTCTCGGATTACGCGGCAACGTTCGACCGTGCGCGCGCCGCGCGCTTCCCCGTCTCCTACCTGCTTGTCTATGATACTGCCGTCGAGTTGCCGAACTTCGACCGTTGGTACGAGCGCGACGCGGGCCAGCACGCGGGCCACTTCATGCTCTATCGCGTCCGTCTGCGCACCTAATGAACGTCGTGATCTTTTTGAGACTGACATGATCGACGAACTGCGGAGAGACAACTGCCCACGCTGCGGAGCCGAACACCTGCGCGCGTGGGAAGAGTTGACGCAAGAGCAGCGCGAGGTCGCGCGTCGCTTGCCCGCCTCCGCTCACTTCACTCTCGATGCGCGCATGCGCCGTCATCGCTGGTGCGTCCGTTGCTGGCACGAAGAGATACGCGCGGCCACGCACGATGCCTGAACGTTGTTGACACGAAAGGGATCGTGCTGCGATTAGCTGTTAGGGCACGGAGGAAATGGAAAGTGATAGTGAAGCATCTTTGATCGGAAGCCCGCGCGCTGCTCTATGCTATCTCGCGCATCGAGCATGAAGCTAGACGCGTCTGACTTGAAAGGAGATAGAGAAAATGTGGATCAGGATCACGTCCTTCACGCCGAAGCCGGAGAGGATGGACGATCTGCGGAAGACGTACCGCGAACACTTCATGCCTGTCATCAAGTCGCAGCCGGGCAACATCGCCGCGCACCTGCTCGAACCGGCAGACGGCCGGAGCGAGTTCGCTTCTCTCACCCTGTGGGAGAGCCGCGAGAGCGCGGAGGCTTACGACTCCGCCGGAACTTACGGCCAGCTCGTCGATCACATCAGTCAACTCTTCGAGGGGCCACCGACGCTGCGCTCTTACGAAGTGAAGGAGTAGCTTCGCGGCGCGTGGTGACGTGTGAGTAAGAGGCTAGTTCAGACGCTGAAAAGTTTTAGCTGGCGACAGTGGATCGTCGTCGTGCTGTTCGTGCTCGTCCTCGGCGCGACCGGCATTCACACGACGCGCACCATCCGCCGGGCCCTCTACTGGCGCGAGCATCGCGACGAGCCAATTAGCGGCTGGATGACCGTCGGCTACGTTGCGCACTCTTATCACGTCCCCGCGCACGTCCTCTACAGTGCGCTCGATCTGCCGCAAACCAAGCCGCACGACAGAAGACCTCTGCGCGAGATCGCGCGCGCGCAGGGTCGTTCGATGAACGACTTGAGGGCCATCTTGCAGGACGCGATCACGCACGCGCGTCCACCCTATGCACCACCGCCTCCGCCGGACGACGGAGGCAAGCCGTGACGGATCAACTCCTCTCGCTGCTCTCTCTCTACGGGCTGCCCGCGCTCTTCGTCATCTTGGTTGTCGCGTCGGCGGGCGTGCCCTTCCCCGTCACGCTGCTGCTCGTCGCCGCAGGGTCGTTCGTCGAGCAGGGCGAGTTGAAGCTGTGGCCGGTGATCGTGCTCGCATCGGCGGGCGCGGTCACGGGTGATCAGATCGGCTACTGGGTGGGCCGGTGTGGTGGCCGCAGTCTTGTCAAGAGGGCGACGAAGCGGTTCGGCGGGACGCATGGCGTCGAGCGCGCCGAAGCGTTCACGCGTCGTTGGGGCGGCGCGGGTGTCTTCCTGAGTCGCTGGCTCATCACTCCGCTTGGGCCGTGGGTGAATCTAACGAGCGGCGCGGCTCAGTACCCGTGGCTGCGCTTCACCTTCTGGGACGTGCTCGGCGAAGCGCTCTGGGTGGCCCTCTACGTCACGCTCGGCAGAATCTTCAGCGACCGCGTGCAGGAGTTGGCCGATCTCCTCGGCAATCTCGCATGGGTTCTCGTCGGCGCGCTCGCCACACTTCTGCTCGGCTGGAAACTCCTCAACTACTTCCGCGCCCCCAACGTGACAACGCCGCACGACTCCGACGCGCAGTCACGACCTTACGCGAGCGAGCCTGCCGCGTGAGAGGTGCGACCACAAACAGACTCTTGCGGATAAGGCTTATGAGAGAACAGCCTAGTCTGTTAGGATGACGCGAAACCTTCAGGTGCGTTCGGCGATACAAGTGTGTAGGTGAAACATGAGTTGGCAAAGCCCTAAGCGGGGCGGCATCGCGCAGAGGCACTCGTGCCTCGTCATTGCGGGCGTCGTCTTAGTCATCATCGTCGGTGCGATCTTGTTGATCGTCTATCTGCGTCGGCATGCGGGCCCGCCTGCGGGCAAAAGCGTGCCAACAGCGACTGCCCCCGGTGCGCTGCCCCTGTTGGCTGTGAAGCCGCGACCCGTCGCGGGCAATTTCAAGGGCTGTCCCGCAGAGGGCGATGGCGGCGATCCCGCTTTGAACCAGTTGAAGAACCGCGTGGATGAAGGACAGTATGCAGCCGTCAACTTCGATGCGGTGGCGGGGCTGAAGTGGCCCTCCGCGATTGAGCGTCGGCGGCGCGACAACTGGTCGAGCGCGGATGCGTCGGAGGTGGCCCGATACGAGGGCCTGCCCGTCTCGGTCGAAGGATATCTGGCAAGTTCCAAACAAGAGGGGCCCGAATCGCCCAACTGCCACGGCGCGGACGCGGACTTTCGCGACTACCACATCTGGCTCGTGCCGCAGGCTGAGGGCGACCGCGCGGGCTCAATCGTCGTCGAGATGACGCCGCCCGTGCGTGCCAATCACCCGAACTGGCGCACGGACGTGCTCGGCCAGATCGCGAAGAAGGATTTGCGCGTGCGTGTCGGCGGCTGGCTGATGCTCGATCCGGAACATCCGGATCAGGTGGGCAAGACGCGCTCGACGATCTGGGAGATTCATCCGGTCATGCGCGTGGAGGTGCAACAGAACGGCAAATGGATCGCGCTCGATGATTACAAACCTTAGTAAGGATGAAGGAGCGACGCGATGCGTAAAGCGATCTCGTTGAAAGTGAATCTGTGGATCGAGGGCGAGGACGAGCCCGCGCACAACTTCGCCGAATCGACGAAGCAGGCCGTTAAAGAGATCATCGAGGCGGGCTCATCCAAACATCCTGAGTTGAAGATCACGATCAAAAACTTGGGCGAGCGCGGCGTCGATGACGACTCATCGAAAGCGCACGCACAATCCGGCGGCGCGCCCGCGCCAACCAGCGACGCGAATGCGCAGGACGGCGCAGGTACGCCGCAGGCCGGCGGCAAGTCCTAACCCGTCACGCGCTCATAAGCCGCGCGAACTTCCGTCATGCGCGCGCGCAAGGTTTCGATGAGCGCGGCGGGCGATTCGAGACTGAGCGCGCGCGCGAGGTCTGCGACGAGCGGATGATCGTGCGCCGAGGGCAAGCGCGCCGTGCGACCCGCGACGAGGCGCAAAGAGTGATCGAGCGAGCGCAAGGTCGCGTAGCCCAAGCTCAGCGCAGCGTAAGTCGCGGCATCGAGCGAGCCGCGCTCTTGCAGTCGCGCGAGCGTCGCACGTGTCGAACGATCTTCGCCTTCGTCGCGCACGTCGTCACGCAGTTGCAAGTAGCGCGCGGCGAAATAAACATCGAGCATTCCGCCCGCGCCGAACTTGATGTCGATGGAATGACTGACGCGCGCGCCGCGCTCGCGCTCCAACCTCTCGCGCACGCGCCGCGTCTCGCGCCGCAACTCTTCCCCTCCACACTTTAACGCCGCCTCGTGAATCGCGCGCCGGGCCCTCTGCTCGATGGCGCGACCGAGTTCGAGATCGCCGGCCACCGCGCGCAGCTTCACGTATGCCAGCCACTCCCACGCCTGCGTGCGCGTTCTCAAGTACTCGATGAACGCCTCCGCGCCCGGCGCGAGCGCGCCGTTCTTGCCGTCGGGCCTCAGACGCAAGTCCACGCGGTAGAGGTGGCCCTCGCGCGTCAGGCTCGACAGCGCATTCGTCATCAACTCGCACAGGCGCGCGTATGACTGCTCGCGCGTGAGCGATGCGACGGGCGCGCGGACACGCGGATCGTGGACGGCGACGATGTCGAGATCGGAGCCATAGTCCATCCCTCCGCTCGCGAGCCTGCCGAGCGCGAGCACCGCGAGGCGGGGGCCCGCCGCGAAGCCGCCGTAGCGACGCGCCAGCTCGCGACGTGCGACGAGCAGCGCGGCGTTGATGCTTGCCGTCGCCAACCCCGTCTGCAAACGGTTCGACGCGGCGAGATCGATCTCGCCAGCCGCATCCCGTGCGCCCACACCGACGATCAGGCGCGACCACGCGCGTCGCAGGGCCTTCAACTCGTCGCGGAAATTCTTCTCCCCGTCAATCTCCGCGCGCAGCACCGAGCGGAAGTCGCGCGCGTCTGTTTGTTCGCATGTGTTGAGCGCGTCGATCAACTCAGGGTTGCTCGCGATCATCTCGCCGAAGTATTCCGACGCGCCGCAGAGCCGTGCGACCGACGCGAACTTCTCGCTGCTCAACTCAACGCGCGCATCAGACTTCTCGACCGAGGCGCGTATGCGCGCGAGGAACAGACGCGCGCGACGCGGGTTGAGCGCGAGTCGTTCCGCCTCTTCATATGATGACGACGATGATGATGATGACTCGATCAAAGTTGATGAAGGCGTAGCGATCAAGTTTGACGAGCGCGACGTTGTTTCGTCGCTCGCCGGAGTCGCATCATCGACGCGAGCTTGCGTTCGCGCGTCTTCAGTGTGCGCGTTGTCGTCGGGTGAATTGAAGACGCGCTCGAAGGCGGCGCGGACGCGCGCGGTGTGATGTTCGAGCGCGCGATCAAAGTCTGTGAGCGCGTCGTCACCCGTGAAGTTCATGCGGCGGGCGAGCGTGTCGCGTCTCTCAGTCGCGTCTGGGACGGTGTGCGTTTGCAGGCCGTGCTCCATCTGTAGGCGATGTTCGAGCGTGCGTAGGAAGTCGTAGGCGTCGGACAACTCCGTGCGCTCGCGCTCGTTGATGAGACTTCGATCCGCGAGGCGACCGAGACTGATCAAAGTGTGCGGCGCGTGCAGCCAAGGGTCGCGCGCGCCGTGGGCCAGTTGCAGAGCCTGCGCGACGAACTCGATCTCGCGCACTCCGCCGCGACCGAGCTTGACGTTGTAGCCGCGTCCCTCATCATTGTGCTGCCGGTCGATCTTCTGCTTCGCCAGTCGCACGTTCGAGAGGGCCTGTGCGACCGATCCGGCGTGAGAGTAAACGCGTGGTCGCACACTTTCGTAGAAGCGCGCAAACAGTTCGTTCGATCCGGCTGAGGCGCGCGCACGAAGCAGAGCTTGCAGCTCCCAAGCGTGGGCCGTCTCTTGATAGTAACGCGCGGCTTCCGAGAGCGAGACGGCGAGCGCACCGTCGCGACCGTGTGGTCGCAGTCGCAAGTCCACGCGGTATGCCGCGCCCTCGCCCGCCTGCTGGCCGGTGAGTCGCGCGATGCGTTCGGCGAGTCGGTTGAAGTATTCGCGATTCGTCGTAGCAGCGCGCGTGCCCGCTCCGGAGGTCTGGCCGTCTTCGGAGTAGAGGAAGAGGAGATCGATGTCGGACGAGTAGTTCAACTCGCGCGAGCCGAGCTTACCGAGTGCGATGATGCAGAAGCTCGCTTGCGTTGTGCGCCCGCGCTCATCGCGCGTGAGCGGCGAGCCGTAGAGGTTGTCCAACTCCTGACGCGCGAGATTGAGCGCGTAAGCGAGCACGGCATCGGCGAGGTTCGACAACTCTTCGGTCGTCTCGACGACGCTGGCCGTGCGGCGTATGTCGTGGAGATAGATGCGCAGCAACTCGCGTCGGCGAAAGCGCGCGAACATGACGTGCGGCGCTTCGCTTGAGTGCGTGAGCGCGAAGCGCGCGAGCGATTCCTGTAGCTCCTCGGTCGAGCGCACGTGACGCTCGGCGCGTTCGCGCGCGAGCCAGCCCAGATGATCTGGATGCTGCGCGAGCGTCGTCGCAAGAAGCGGACTCCACGCGGCGAGCGCGAGCGCGTCGGAGAGCAGGCCGGGATCGTCGGCGAGCTTTCGCGCGACGCGCGTGTGCTCGGCGGCGAGTTGTTCGTGGAAGCGACGCGCGCCCTCCCGGTCGGGCAGGTCGCGCAGCATCTCTTCGATCTTTTTTTCGTCGCTCGGCAAGGCTCTTTAATTGTAGCGCGAAGCAAGGCGCGACGTTGAACGGCGAGCGGGCAGACGACATATTGATGCCGATGCGTGAGGAGCTGATCGGCGAGAGCCACGTCCGCGCGGGGATCGGCGAGTCGCCTGACGGGCGCACAGCCGGATTAGACTTCGCCGGAAGAGGACTGGCCCTTAGAGGACTGGCCCTTCAAGTCGCCCGGTCGCGCGGCGAAAGATGCGGCGGCGCGTAAGCAGGTCTATCGTCGCGCGCACGGCGCGGGCCTGTGGATCAAGTTCTGAAGACTACTGCACCACGCGCAAGACCATGATCGTAGCGTCGTCTTGGAGAGGGCCACCCGACTGGGCCATTATCTTCTGTTCGATTGCTTTGGCAATCGTCTCCGGTGTTCCGTCGGGATGCGCTTGCACGGCATCGACGATGCCCCTCCTCCCGACGGGCGACGCGTGGCTGCCGGCCTCCGAGACGCCGTCCGTGTAAGCGATAATGAGATCGCCGGGCGAAAGTTGGCACATCTCCTCGCCCATCGGCGTGTCAAGCGCGAAGCCGAGGATGCCACGGTTGGCTACTCCGTCGCTGTTGGGAAAGTCGAAGTTCGTGCCGTCCGACTTGAAGATGATGAGCGAGGGGTGGCCCGCCGAGGTGGCGAAGAGCAGAGGCTGCTTACCTGATCTGTCAACGATGAAGCAGATGGCCGTGCCGTGCAGCTCCCAGCGATCACAGACGGGGAGGAGTCGCCAGAGGATGTGCTTGGTCGAGGCAGACTCCTTCGAGAAGCCGTTGAAGGTCGTGAGCATCGGGATCATCTGGAGCGCACCCATGATGTCATGCCCCTCGGCGTCGCCGACGAGGAAGCTGGTGCGCTTGCCATCGATCACTTCCCAGACGTGGAAGTCGCCCCCTACGTCGCCGCATGGACGCCTGATCACGTAGCCGTCGAGTCCGTTGCCCTTCACCGGCCCGACCTTGAGAATGCGTTCCATGTACTCGGTCAGCGCGCGGCCCTTCCTTTTCGCCGCCTCCTGACGCTGGAGCAGATCGATGATCAAGCCCGCCTGTGCCGCGAAGCCTTCGGCCAGACGCATGTTCGAGAGGCTGGGCTCAGGCGTGCGCTCGTCCGCATACTTTAGCCACGCGACCCCGACGCATCTGTCCTGCACTTCAATGGGCATGCCTAGCTCGCAACGCACGCCGAGATCGATCAGCCTCTGATTAACGGCACTGACGGGCGGCTCTCCGGTCGGGGCCGATCTCCACTCTTCTTCATCACGACTCCAGTATTTGTAGTCGAAGCCGTCCGTGCCCGCCACGTTGGAAATCCAGATGGGCTTACCGTGGCGGCGGACGTGATGACTCCAACCATCAGCGCGCGGGAGCGACGAAGGATCGTGAGGCTCGTAGCTCGCACCCGATCCGGCGAAGCTATGACGCTCCTCGCTGTACTTCCAGATGTCGCACCCGGAGGCTTGCAGCCAGTCGCGGGCCAGCTCAGCCAGCCTCTCAAGAGGCTTGTTGCCTTCCGCCGTCACCACGCTCTCGTGGGCCAGCTCTAGAAGCCGCTGCGCCCTCTCAACCTGCACCTCCGCAATGGATATCTGTTGCGCGAGGCGACAGGCTATGGCCGCTTGGCTCGCGGTGTACCAGATCGTGCGGACGCTGTGCGCCGAGAACGGGCATGGACGCGCGACGCTCTCCAGATTGACGACGCCCAGCAATTCGTCGCCCGCAAGCATCGGGACGGCGAGTTCGCTCACGGCATGCGGGGCGATGGGCTCGTAGATCGCGCTGAAGGGCGATGCTTTGAGATCGACGATCAGCAGCGCGCGGCGTTTGAGGGCCACCCAAGAGAGCACCCCTTGACCGCTCTGCACGTCCTGCTCCTGCGGAGCGTCTTTGGCGATCACGCCCTTATGAATTTCCCTGACAAGCACCTGCCTGACGGGATCATAGAGGTGAATGCTTCCGATCCCCGTCTCCTCGGAGATGCCGAAGGCGCGCAGCAAAGAGACGAGGATTTTGTCGAGATACCACGTAAGGCCCACCTCGCTTAGCGGGCGGCCGATGCGGGCCAGTTCTTCTGCGGGCTTGAGGATGTTGGTGAGTTGCGTAATGGGAAACGGGTTTTCGCGCTGGTGCGTCTCGGCTATCTCTTCGAGGCGCGCGACGAGCACTCCCATCAACTCACGCATCTTCTGCTTCTCAAATCTTCGGCGCGGCTTGTTGAAGTTGATCCAGAGTACAGCGTCAACCTTGCCATCCACTTTCGAGAAGTGGCGCAGTCGCGCGCACGAGCCGACGCTCTCACGCTCGGCGAAGCTACCGAACAGACGAGGCTCTTTGGTTAACCCGCTCGGTGGAATGATCGTCTGATCGCGCAGGCTCTCATCGCTCGCAGTGTCCGGGAAGTAGTCTTCTTCCTTGCCATCGTCTTTGCCGACGACTCTCTCGTAGCTCGATGACGGGAAGACGAAGCCGTGCATGGGCTCGGTAATCTCGACGCCCGGCATGAAGATCGGCACGAACTGATCGACCCACCACGGATCGCGGATGTAGAAGATGCAGGACGAGGCTCTCAGATGGCCTTTACCGTCACTAAGAATTTTCTCCGGCGATACTTTCTTGGCTGACTTTCGGCTGGTGGGCATGTAGGTTTCGCGGCTCCGTCAAGTGAGAACAGCGATGAGTTCTCGCTGTCGCGGAAGTAAAGGCAAAGCGTCGTCAACATATTCTCGTCCCGTATGGTTGTCAAGATTTCAATTTTGCGCCATGTGAGTCTGCGCACGCTGAAGATGGCCGGGCGTTGACTTGCACCTGTTTTTTGTCTAAAAGCCTTGCCTCGTTACGAGCTTTGACAGACGCCGCGTGGCGCAACAGTCCAGCGCGCGCACGATGCTGATGCCAGCGTTGCTTGCGCAAACCGTCCTCAGGCACAAGGGTGAAGAGAGGGAGAATGAAGACTCATGCAAACATAGTCGCACGCCTCGCGCTCGTCGTTCTGATCTCAAGCGCGTGTGCCATGCCGCTCGCGGCGCAACACGCGCGACGCGTGCGACGCGGCGGTGCGAAGAAGGTCGCGCGCGCGACTAAAGCGCAAGAGGCGAACGCAACGCAGATTAGTTTCGCGTCGGGCACGAGCGCGACGAATATTACGTTCGAGTTATATGCGAACGTGATCTTTGTCGAGGTGCGTGTGAACGACTCCGCGCCGCTCTCGTTCATCTTCGACACGGGCGCAGGCATCAACGTCCTCAACGCGAGCCGCGCCGCCGATCTGCGTCTCGCGCGCGCGAGTGTCGGCGTTAACGCTAAAGGCACGGGCGGGACGGTGGCCGGCTCGCTCGCGACGGGCGCGACGATCAGCCTGCCCGGAGTCTCCGTGCGCGGGCAGAGGATCGCCGTGCTGCCGCTCCAGTCGCTTGAGCCGCGAGTGGGTCGCCGAGTTGACGGCATCCTCGGCTACGACTTCATACGCGAGTTCGTCACGGAGATCGACTACGAGCGAAAGCTCATCAGCCTTCACGATCCGCGCACCTACCGGCCCGCGCTGCGAGGCACGGTCGTTCCGTTTGACCTGCGGCGCGGCACGCCATACGTCAACACGACCATCTATCTGTCGAACTCGGATCGCGTCAATGGCGAGTTCGAGATCGACACGGGATCGGATAGTGCGCTTGGCATCTACGACTACTTCGTCAAAGCGCACGGCCTGCGCCGTCGTCTGCCGCGCGTGAGTGGCCCGCAGGCGGGCGAAGGGATCGGCGGCGAGACATCGTACGTCGAGGCGCGCGTAAAAAGTTTTCGGCTCGGCCGCTACTCAATCGAGCATCCGGTCGTCGGCCTGTCACAAGGCGACAACGAAGGGAGCGGCGGGCGGCCGGAGTATGACGGCACAATCGGCACGGAAGTCTTCCGACGATTCCACGTCGTGATCGACTACACGCGCCGACGCCTCGCGCTCGCGCCCAACGCGCACTTCCGCGAGCCATACGAGACGGACATGAGCGGCATCGATCTCATCGCCGAAGGCGAAGACTTTCGCGCGTTCCGCATCGCAGGCATCACGCCCGCCACACCCGCGTCGGAAGCGGGCGTGCGCGCGGGCGACGTGCTCACGGAGATCGACGGGCGAGCGGCTTCCTCCTTCACGCTCGACGAGATCACGCAGATGTTCGCGCGCGCCGGCCGCGTGTACGCGCTCACGTTGCGGCGCGGCGACGAGACGTTGCGCGTGTCGATCAAGTTGAGAAGAATGATCTGACGCAGTCGTATAAATTTTAGGAGCGCGGCGGCGGTGTCGTCGGTCTTACACGACAAGCATCAGTCTTAACATTTTGAGGTGAAGCAATGGACGTGAGAGAGATCAAACAACTGTTCGACTATAACGAGTGGGCGAACGCGCAGGTGCTCGACGCGGCGGCGCGTTTGAGTGAAGAAGAGTTCACGCGGAACTTAGGCAACAGCTTCTCGTCGGTGCGCGACACGCTGGCGCACGTGCTGTTCGCCGAGTGGGTGTGGCTCAGGCGTTGGATGGGCGAGTCGCCGCGCGGGTGGAAGGGCCAGTCGCCGTTCGCCGATGTGGCGTCGCTGCGCGCGGAGTTCTCTGTCATCGAGGGCCAGCGCGCGGAGTTGCTCGCGGGGCTTGCGGACGATGCTCTCGCGCGCGTCGTCGCCTACACGAACACGAAGGGCGAGGAGTGGCGTTACACCTTGGGCAGCATGATGCGACACGTCGTCAATCATTCGACCTATCATCGCGGGCAGGTCACGACGATGCTGCGTCAACTCGGCGCACACGCTCCTTCGACAGACCTGCTGCTTTATGAAGACGTGACATCGAACGGCGCGACGCGCGGCAGTGCGTGAGTACGCAAGATGGCGCGTGCGTTATTCGTTGATTGAGCGGGAGGCGGGCGTGAATGCTGCGGAGAGTTTCGCTTCGAGGTCAGATTTAACAGACGGCCATTCGGAATCGATGATGCTGAAGTAGGTCGTGTGGCGGATGCGACCCGTCGAAGTGATCATGTGATTGCGGAACGTGCCCTCTTCTTTCGCGCCGATGCGGAGGATGGCGCGGCGCGAGCGTTCGTTGATCGAATCGGTCTTCAAGGCGACGCGCAGACAGTTCCAAGTCTCGAAGGCGTGATGCAGCATCAGGTACTTCGCCTCCGTATTGATGGGCGTGCGATGCCGCGTGCGGGCCACCCACGTCCAGCCGATCTCCGCGCCCCTGTCCTTGCGCTCGATACTGCCGAAGCGCGTGCTGCCGATCACTTCACCACTCGATACTTCAACCGTCGTGAACGGGAGCGCGACGCCGCGTGATTGCTCATCGAGCGCGGTCTCGACGTAGGCGCGCATCTCTTCCCTGCTGTGAACCTGCGTCGTCGTAAATCGCCACAGATCGTCGTCGAGCCCATGAACGCACAGCGCGTCCAAGTGATCGCGTCGCAATGGTTCGAGCCTCACGTGGCGACCTTCGAGTGTGACGGGAAGAATGTTCATAGAAAGTATGAACGATGAACGCGGAGCGATGAAGTAAGAGCAAAGTTCTTCACTTCATCGTTCCGCGTTCATCGTTGTCCTTTAGATGTCGTAGTACATCGCGAACTCAAGCGGGTGTGGGCGCATACGCATCGGCTGAATCTCTTTCTCGCGCTTGTAGGTGATCCAGCGTTCGATGAGTTGGCGTGTGAACACGTCGCCCTTGAGCAGGAACTCTTGATCGGCTTCGAGCGCGTTGAGTGATTCGTCGAGCGAGCCCGGCAAGCTCGGCACGTTCTTCAGTTGTTCGGGCGAGAGATCGTAGATGTCTTTGTCGAGCGGCTCGCCGGGATCGATGCGATTCTGTATGCCGTCGAGACCGGCCATGAGCATCGCGGAGAAGGCCAGATACGGGTTGCACGACGGATCGGGCGGACGAAACTCAAGACGCTTCAGTTTAGGATTGGTCGAGAACATCGGGATGCGGATCGCTGCGGAGCGATTGCGCGCCGAGTAAGCGAGATTGACGGGAGCCTCGAAGCCGGGGACGAGTCGCTTGTAGCTGTTCGTCGTCGGCGCGGCGAAGGCGACGATTGACGCGGCGTGCTTCAAGAGTCCACCGATGTAGAAGCGCGCGAGATCGGAGAGACCTGCGTAGCCGTCGCCTGCGAAAAGCGGCTTCTCGCTTTTCCAGATCGATTGGTGACAGTGCATCCCCGATCCGTTGTCGCCGTAGATCGGTTTCGGCATGAAGGTCGCGGTCTTACCGTACTGATGCGCGGTGTTGCGCACGACGTACTTGAAGATTTGCAGATTGTCCGCCGTGCCGAGCATCGTCGAGAAGCGGAAATCGATCTCACACTGGCCCGCCGTTGCGACTTCGTGATGATGACACTCGACTGTGATGCCACACTGTTCGAGTATCAGAGCGATCTCTGATCGCAGGTCGCTCAACGAATCGGTAGGCGCGACGGGAACGTAGCCTTCTTTGGGGCGAATGCGGTAGCCGAGGTTGGGCCCGTGCTCTTCATCCGAGGCGCGACCCGAAACCCAGTGCGCTTCGTCCGACTCGATGGTGTAGCCTGCGGAGTGCTGATCGTTGTTATAGCGCACGCCGTCGAAGACGAAGAACTCTGCTTCGGGCCCGAAGTAGATCGTGTCGCCTATTCCTGTGAACTTCAGATAGCTTTCGGCGCGACGTGCGACCGAGCGTGGGTCGAGACCGTAGCCCTCTTTCGTGATCGGATCGACGGCGTCGGCGATGAGACAGAGCGTCTGTTCTTCGGCGAACGGGTCCATCCACATGCGGACGGGATCGGGCACGAGCAGCATATCGGACTCGTGGATCGACGCCCAGCCGCGCAAGGACGAGGCGTCGAAGCCGAAGCCATCCTCGAAAGAGCCTTCGTCTAATTCGTGGATCGGGTAGGTTAAGTGGTGCCAAGAGCCGACCAGATCGGTGAAGCGCACGGAGATAAACTTCGCTCCCTGATCTTCCGCATACTTCAAGACCGTTTTCGCGTCCATGTTGTCTCCTGATGAATTTTGAGAGTGTCGTGTGTGCGAGCCGCCGGGTTGGGTTGGGCGGCGCTCGTCGAATTGGCGTGTGTCGCGCGTGCGTGCGTCATGTATTCGGCGACGCGTAAAAAGAGCGCATTATAGACGCGCCCGATTTGCTGTCAAGGTTTCACAAAAAAAAGAATGTGACACGCGCGCGAAGAGACCGCGAAGAGAAAGTAACACGCTGCCATAAGACGCCGCGCGGTGCAGCTAAATCGTTTGCACGTGCGGTGTTGACGCCTTTGGGCATTGCGCGTGCGCCGAAAAAAGTTATAGACCCCACCACTTTTTTTTGTTACATTGCCCATCTTAAGTATCCACCCGTGAAACCATCCGTCACAGAGAAGCGACCGAGCGAAGGGTGCGCGCACGTCACCCACACGCGAGCCGGAGGGAGGCAGGAGACCCGAAGTTGACCACCGCCATCGAACAGACTCTCGAAACTTACGGCATAGAGAATTGGGGCGCTGGTTACTTCGGCGTGAACCGCAAGGGGAACTTGATCGTCCACCCTTCAGAGTCGGACACGAACGCCTCCGCCGACTTGAAAGAGATCATCGACGATCTCTCCCGGCGTGGCATCCAGACGCCCGTCCTCCTGCGCTTCCCCCAACTCGTCACCGCACAGGTACGCAAACTTCAACGCGCCTTCCGCAACTCGATACGCGAGTTCGAGTATCAAGGCTCGCACATGTGCGTCTATCCGATGAAGGTCAACCAGCAACGCGCGGTCGTCGAAGAATACTTGCGCGAAGGCTCGCGCTACGACTTCGGACTCGAAGCCGGATCGAAAGCGGAGCTTTACGCTGCGCTTGCGTTGGAACAATCGGAGGAGAGTCTGCTCGTCTTGAACGGTTTCAAGGACGAGGAGTTCATCGAGTTGGCGTTCGTCGGCGCGCGCGCAGGGAAACGCGTCATCATCGTCATCGAGAAGATGAGCGAACTCGGACACGTCCTGCGTCTCGCCGAAAAGTATGAAGAGGATCACGATGGCGACCTGCCGATGGTCGGCATCCGCGTCAAGCTCTACTCGAAGGGATCGGGCCGGTGGGAGAAGTCGGGCGGCGAGGCGGCGAAGTTTGGTCTGACGACGACGGAGATTCTCGAAGTCATCCGACGGCTTCAAGAGGAGGGGCGCATCGAGATGCTCAAGCTCCTCCACTTCCACATCGGCTCGCAACTCACGGACATCAAGCGCATCAAGAACGCGATGAAAGAGGCGGCGCGCGTCTATGCGAAGATCTACCAGATGAAGATTCCCATCGAGCTGCTCGACGTGGGCGGCGGCATGGCCGTCGATTACGACGGCTCGAAGACGGCGTTCGACTCTTCGGCGAACTACAACGCGCAGGAGTTTGCCAACGACGTGATCTACACGATCAAGCAGGTCTGCGACGACGAGAACGTGCCGCACCCGACCGTCATTCAAGAATCGGGTCGATACTTGAGCGCGTATCACGCGATCCTCGTCACCAACATTCAGGACGAGATCGAGACGGTCGTCGAAGACATCACGCCGATTGAGCTCGACGACGACGATCCGCAGGTCGTCATCGAGCTCGGCGAGTTGCGCGAGGCAATCGGGCCCAAGAACTATCGCGAGTATTACCACGACGCGCTCGAACATCGCGAAGAGTTGTTCACGCTCTTCAACCTCGGCTTGATCTCTCTGGAAGATCGCGCGAAGGGCGAAGTTCTCTTCTGGGACGTGTGCGAGCGCGCCGACAAGTTCGCGCAAGTCGCCGAATACGTCTCCGAGGAGTTCGACGATCTGCGCAGGCTTTCGCGCGCGAAGTATCTCGCCAACTTCTCGGTCTTTCGCTCCGTGCCTGATCACTGGGCCCTCGATCAGTTGTTCCCGATTGTCCCGATCCACAAGTTGAACAAGCCGCCGACGGCTTACGCCACGCTCTGCGACATCACTTGCGACTCGGACGGCGTCGTCGATAAGTTCGTCGATCTGCACGACGTGAAGAACGTGCTTGAGTTGCACCCGCTCGTCGAGGGCGAGCCCTATTACATCGCCTTCATGCTCGTCGGCGCGTATCAGGAGGTGATGGGCAACAATCACAACCTCTTCGGCACGCCACACGAAGCGCAGATTTACATCGACGAGGACGGCTACCTGATCAAGAAAGTCATACGCGGCATGACTGTGGGTGAGGCGGCGCAGACCGCGCGCTACGACCGAGGGATGCTCCACGAAGGCTTCCGCCGACAGGTCGCGCAACGCGTCAAGCACAACGAGCTGACGCAGGCAGAGGCGGCGCAACTCGTCGATTTCTACGAATCCCGCCTCGGCGCGTACACGTATCTATCAGTTAACGGAAAGAAGAGACCGTGAATGGTCGATCGTGAATGGTCAATGGTAAATCGTTCGAGCGGACTTTCTTCCATTCACCATTGACCATTCACGATTGACGAAAAGGCTTCCTTATATGGTAACTCAACGCAAACCCAAACCTTCAAAGTATCTCACTATCCCGACGCGGCCCGTGCAGGTGGATCGCGACCGTTCAGTCGCGGGTCTACTAGAAAAGATGGAGGGCACGGGCTTCGGCGCGCGCCAACTCGCCGAGGCGCATCGCATCTGGCTCGACATGCTCGGCGACAGCACGACGATCTTCGTCGCCGCTTCCGGTGCCCTCATCCCCGCAGGGATGCGTCGCCTGCTGGCCTACGTCATCAAGAACCGCTTCGTTGACGTGATGATCTGCTCCGGCGCGATGCTCTTCCACGATCTGCATGAGACTCTGGGGCGCAATCACTACCAGTCGCACCCGCACATGACCGACGCCGAGTTGGAAGCCTCGCAGATCGCGCGGATGCTCGACGTGATGGCGAGCGAAGAGGAGTATCGAGAGGCCGAGGAGTGGGTCGGCGGCTTCGCCAACCAACTCGATCAGACGCGCCCCTATTCGACCAGAGAGTTTTTGCACTTGCTCGGTCGAGAGCTTGCCGAGATCGCGACCGACGACGGCGTGCTCACCTCCGCGTACAAGGCGCGCGTGCCGATCTTCTGCCCGACCATCGCCGACAGCTCGATCACTCTGGGGATCGCCAACTCGCGCTTCGAGAAGAAGAACAACTTCCATTTCGATCTCGTTCAGGACGTGCTCGATCTGACGCAGTGCGCGGCGCACGCGCGCGTCTCCGGCGTCATCAATCTCGGCGGCGGAACATCGCGCAGCTTCCTGCACCAGACGGAAATCTCGACCAACATCGTCAAAGTCCCCGCACGCGGCCACAAGTACGCCATCCAGATTTCGACCGACGCGCCGCACCCCGGTGGTCGCACCGGCGGCACGGTCACGGACGAGACGCTCATCTACGGCAAGCTCGCGCGCGGGGCCACCTCCGCATACGTCAACTGCGATGCGACCATCGCGCTCCCCATTCTCGTCACCGCACTTTCGCAGACCGCCGCCAAATACATGAAGGGCCGCAAGCGTCCGAACTTCATCTTCTCCCGCGAGCTGACGGTGGAAGTCCCTTAAACGCCGGCAATGGTGATTGGTCAATGGTAAATCGTAAGAGTAGTTGAGCGGTTCTCACGATTTACCATCGGACATTCACCATTCACCATTCTGCCGCTGCTTGTCACCACCTTCCCCTCATGTTAGCTTTGCCATGCTCGTCGGCTGTCGGCTAGTGATGCGGCGGCTCTGCAAACCGTCCAAAAGCCCTGCGATAATCCTTCAGGCTTAAACTTCAGAACAACGAACCACGGAAGTTCCCCACTCGATGCGTTTCCTCGTCCGACTGATCCCGGCTCTCTTCTCTTCGCTGCTCCTCGGCGTCGCGCTCTCCTCGGCGAGCGCGCTGGCGCAGAGCGCCTACACGGTCTCGCAGGCGAACGGCGTCGGCATCACGCCCGGCTCGACGCAGGTGACCACGAACACTTGCGCCGATGACGCCGCGCCCAACGACGACTGCGTCGGCACGGTCGCGCTGCCCTTCTCCTACACCTTCTACGGGCAGACGTTCACCACCGCCAACGTCTCGACCAACGGCGTGCTCCAATTCACGAGCGCGAGCACAGACTACGGGCAGAATCAAATCTGCTTCCCGCTCTCTCAGTTCAACAACGCCATCTTCGCGCACTGGACTGATATGCAAACGAACGGCGCGGGCGAGGGCATCTTCACCTCTGTGTCGGGCACGCCCGGCAATCAAGTCTTCAACATCGAGTGGCGTGCCTCTTACGATTTCCTGCCGCCCGGCTCAATCAACTTCGAGATCAGACTCTACGAGGGCCAGCAACGCTTCGACATCGTTTACGGCAATGTCGGCGGATCGGGAACGAGCGCGCCCGGCAGCGGCATCGCCGTCCCTGCGGTCGGCGCGCAGAACGGCGGCGGCACGGCGTACACGGCTTTCAGTTCCGCTTGCGGCGTGGCGGGAGGTGGCCTTCGCAACGGGCTCGCGCTCACCTTCACGGGCTCGTCCAACAGCGCGCTCTTCATCGCCGGTCGCGTCACAGACCCGGACGGCAACCCCTTAAGCGGCGTCAACGTCTCGCTCTCAGGCGACACGAACACGACGACCCTGACAGATCAGACCGGCCGCTACTCGTTCGACAATCTCGGCGGCTCGAACTACACGGTCGCGGCGTCGCAAGGTAGCGCGGCGTTCTTCCCCGCAAGTCGCAGCTACGGCGCAAACTCCTTCGTCGCGTTCTCCGGCAGCCAGATCGTCAACTTCGTGCGCACGCCCGCGCCCGCCTCCGGCGATCTGCTGATCAGTGAGTTCCGCTTTCGCGGGCCAGAGTTTTTCGCCGACGAGTTCGTCGAGCTTTACAACAACACGAACTCGGCCATCGTCGTCAACACTTCGGACGGAACATCTGGGTGGCTCGTGCAGGCGGCAAACCCCAGTCCCGCGCCGCCGGACGGCACGGGCGGGCTGGCGAGTTACATCCTGCCGCGCGGCACGGTCATCCCCGCGCGCACACACTTCCTCATCGCGGGCCATAACTACAGCTCACTCTTCCGCTATGCGCCCGGCGAGGACTTCTTTAACAAAGACATCCCGGACGACTCCGGCGTCTCGATCTTCAGCACCACCAATCTCTCGAATCTCAATACGACGACGCGCCTCGACGCGGTCGGCTTCACACCCGCCGACGCACTCTACCGCGAAGGCGCGGGGCTCGCGCCCGTGGGCGCGTTTAACGGCGAGCACTCGTTCGTTCGCAGGCTCAACTCAGGCATCCCGCAGGACACGAATGACAACGCCGCCGACTTCGTCTTCGTCTCGACGGGAGCCGAAGCGCCAAACGGCGTGCAGGCTGCGCTCGGCGCGCCCGGCCCTGAAGACCTCTATAGTCCCGTCCAACGCAACACGCAGATCAAAGTAAGCTACATCGATGTGACCTGCGTCGGCTATCCGGCCCCGAGCAATGATCCGACGACCGCCTGCGCGCGCGTGCGCGTCGGCAGCGGCAACTCCGGCACACTCTCGATCCGCCGACGTTGGACGAACCGCACGAACACTTCCATCAACTCTCTGCGCTTCCGCGTCGTTGACATGACAACCTACGGCAATCGCGGCGCGGCGGACGCAGACCTGCGCGTGCTCTCCTCTTCGGACACAACCGTCACGGGCGCGAACGGCCCAGTCACTCTCAAGTCGCTCACGCTCGAACAGTCGCCCCCGTCGCAGCCCGGTGGCGGCGGCGTCAATTCGAGCCTGCGCGCCGGAGCGATCACGCTCTCCGCGCCGCTCTCGCCCGGCGCGAGCATCAATCTTGAGTTCCGACTCGCCGTGCAGTTGGAGGGCAACTATCGCTTCTTCGTCAACGTCGAAGCGCAGACCGGCCCTGCTCCCCCACCCGTCAACGGCAGCGCGTCCGGCGCGTCCAAGACAACGGGCGGCTATCCGCAGCAGAGCACCAAGTCGCTCCCCGGCAGCATCAAGCAGTAAGCCGACTGTCACGACTAACAACCGCGAGGGCATCGTCGCTTGAATTGCGACGATGCCCTCCCCACTTGTAGGGGCAGGACTTGTCCCTGCCCTTGAGTGCGCGAGCATGAATAACGAAGCGCGATCATTCACAGTTGAATGATCGCGCCTCTTTGTTAAGCGATCTATCGGTGCTTGGGCAGGGACAAGCCCTGCCCCCGCGGTGCTCGCTCTAGCCGAGCCACGCGAGCGCGTCTTGCTCTGTGACGTGCGCGCCGCCCACTGCGCTGATGAAGTAGTCTTCGAGCGAGAGCGTGCGTGCGCCGTCGCCGGCCGCGACGCCGCGACGCAACTCCGCGAGCGCGCCCGCGACGACAAGGCGGCCCTCCGCGATGATCGCGATGTGCGTGCACAAACGCTCGACGATCTCAAGGACGTGCGACGTGAGAAAGACCGTCAAGCCGCGCCCCGTCAGACGCAACAGCAAATCTTTCAACGTCCGCGACGCAACCACGTCCACGCCCTCGAACGGCTCGTCCAGAAATAGAACTTCCGGCTTGTGTATCAACGCGCACGCCAGCGACAGCTTCTTCTTCATCCCGTGCGAATATTCAACGATGAGCTTGCGCGGGTCTTCGTCCAACTCCATCAACTCTAATAACTCGCGCGCACGCTCCGCCGTCTCCTCACGCCTCAGTCCATACATCCGTCCCGTGAACGTCAACATCTCCGCGCCCGTCAGACGCTCGAACAGATTCAAGTCTTCGGGCACGACCCCGATCCTGCGTTTCACTTCCAGAGACTCACGCGCGATGTCGAAGCCGAGCACGCGCGCCTCGCCTGTGGTCGGCGCAAGCAATCCCGTCAGCATCTTGATTGTTGTGGACTTGCCCGCCCCGTTTGGCCCCAAGAATCCGAAGAACTGCCCGCGCTCAACTTTCAGGTTCATATGATCGACCGCGACGAACTCCCCGAATCGACGCACGAGGTTCACAGTCTCGACGGCTGGCGCACTTGTTTGCGATTGAGAGACAAGCATCGACGAACTTTGTACGCGCCGTGTCCGTCTCCGGTCAAGATCGTTGCTGAGAATTTTTGATCAGCCGCGCAAGTAGGGCTGCGCCTCGTCCGCGCGGATGTGTGTGGGGAAGGTGCGGTGCGTGCTCATCAAGAATGCGTGTGTGCTCGGTCGCATCGCGTTGCCGTGCGTGGCGAGCAGACGCATCATGCGGCTGAAGTGGGACGCGCCGTAGTAGTAGCCGTCGTGTGTGGAGACGAGCACGTCCGCCGTGTGGCGCACGCGCGGGCTATGGAGCGAGTGGTAGAGATTCGAGAGCGCGTCGGGATAGGTGTGCCCGGCGGTGCGCGCGAGCCAAGCGCGGTCGGAGGCAAAGCCGCGCGCGTCCAACTCGTGCGCCGCGCCGAGCACGTTCTTCGTCGCGGCGAGTTCAAGTGGATCGCCGTCCGATGGTTCATAAGCGAACTGCGACCGGCCCTCATCCGTCTCTTCATGGCGGATGCGCGCCGTGCCGCGCTCACCTTTAACGATTACATCCGCGCCATCGCGGTAGAGACTGAAGTCAACGCCTTCGAGCGCGGAGAGCGCGGCGGCGACCCAGCCGGGATCGGTTTCATCAGCGCAGTAGATCGCCGCGTAGCCGCAAAGACCAAACGCGGGTGCAGAGACGCTGCGCTTGCCTCGTCCGCGAAAATTATCCGTCAACTGAAAGCCACTCTCGCGCAGGTGCGTCTGCAAGTTGATGCGCCGGTTCTCGATGAGGTTCATGCCGTGATCGGAGAAGAGGACGATCTCTGTCTCGTCGCCGCACTCACGCTCTACGTCGCGCAGGATGCGGTCGAGCGACGCGAGCGCGATCTGCAACTGCTCGACGCCGCGACAATGGAGAAGGCCATCCGTGGCTTTGAGGAAGGCGAAGAAGTCGCGTTCCTTCGGCGCATCGCGGAGGCGCGCGCGGAAGCGTTTCATGTCGCCGCGCCACACCGCGTCGGTCGCGACGTAGATCAAAAACTCGAAGGGCAGAGGCTCTTGATAATCAAGCTCGTCCATGTACGAAGAGGGAATCTTATCGGGCGTGCGGCGACCGATGTATTTCTTCATGCCGCCGCGCGTCTCGCGCGCCTCTCGATCAAAGTAGAGACTCTCGTAGCCATCGGGCGGCGTCGCCTTGAACATCGACGCGAGCGCGACGTTCGTCATTGTCGGGAAAGGCGAGAGCAAAGCGGCGGGCTCTTTGAATCGCTCAAACATTCCGCGCGCACGCGCCATGTGAATCACTTCGAGCGGCACGCCGTCGAGACACAGCAAGAGCCTCCGCGCGCGCGTCACACCCGCGACGACGCGCGCGTGCTTTTCAGGCTGTGCGCGTTTGTCGTCGAGCCCTGATAGTTGATCGTCGTGCGACGCGAGATGATCGTCGTCGTGCGCGTGTTCGTGAAGCGCGGGCGACTCGCAGCAGCCCTCGCCACCCGTATCTTCGTGGACTTGCGACCATCCCTCTATGCTCGTTCTATAGTTTTTCATCAGAGACCTTTGCACTAAACCAAACGATGAAGTATGAACGATGAACGATGAAGTAAGAATAGATCGCTCTTACTTCATCGTTCATACTTTTCTCTCTGCATCGTCCGCGCCGTTCGTCGCCGACTCGTGCTTGCGGTATGGCTCTTTCAAGCCGCGCTCGGCTTCTTCGTGCGCCTTGTAAACGTCTGGACGCGCGAGCACGGCTTTGTATTGCGTGAGGGCGTCGGCCCGCCTGCCAGCGAGATCGAGCGACTGCGCGGCTCTCAGGTGGGCCATCGTCGCGAGCGACGACTCGGCGGTCGGCACGTTTGAAGCTGCGACGAACTCACGCGCCGCGCGCTCCATCTGGCCCGCCGTGTAGAGAGCTTCGCCGTACTGGAAATGAATCTGATCGAGCTGCCGCACCGAAGACCCGCGCGGGCCCCTTTCATTCAGCAGCGACTCGAACGCGGCGAAAGCCTCCTGCTCGATCTTCGTCGCCGCAGCCTCGTCGGTCGCGCGCAAACTCGCGGCCTGCGAGACGAGCGCGTCCGCCGTTTCGAGTTTGAAGATGTAGTTGCGCGGATACTTTGTCGCCAGCTCGCGCGAGACGACGGCGGCATCGGCGAAACGCTTCTCTCTTTTGTAGAGCGGGATGAGCAGCACGCGCGCATCATCTCGGGCCCACTTGCCTTCGCGCATAACGCGCTCCAACGTCTCGATGCCGCGCTTCTTCGAGCCGCCGGAGGCGTAGGCCTTAACGAACTGCTTGGCGATCCACGGCAGCCCGCCGACGATGTAGTCGTACATCCCGATGGTGATCTCCGCGTCATGATAGTTCGGATCGAGTTTCAAAACTTTGCGATGCAACTCGACCGAATCCTTCGAGTCGCGCAGCGCGCCGAAGAATCGTCGCTCGACCGCCGCCTCGAACGCGGACTTCAGGCCCTCGGTCGCGCCGAAGAAGTAGAGGGCCTCTACGTCGTTCGGGTTCTTCTTCAGACGAATCTCCGCGAGCAGACGGGCCTGCCGCGTCAAGTCTCTGAACTCGCCTATGAGTTTGGGATCGACCTTGTCCTCCTCGCCCTCGTAGAACGAATCCGAGTTGTAGATGTCCGACTGCAAGCGGCGCGAGCTATTCAGCGTCTTCAACCACAGCGTCGCGGCGAGAAACTGCGGGCCGCCCGGATGATCCGGAAACGCTTGGGCCATCTCGCTAAAGCGGGCCTGCGCCCCATCGTAGTCGAGATTCATCAACGCATCGAAGCCATCCGTACGCAACTTATCGAAGCGCACGTGATCGAACGCAAGACTCGCCGCATCACTCTTCGTCGCATCAGACTTCGTCCCATCACTCTTCGTTGCGGGCTGCACGTTCTGCCCGTGCGCGACGACGTAGGCCGCGAGCATGATCACCAGCGCCACGACCAACGCCTGCAACACGAGCAACGCGGTTGACACTCGACGCTTCATCACGATCTCTCCTGTTTGAACTGTCATCTTTATACTTTCACTTGCACTTTCTCTTACTTCTGCTCGGCGGTAATTCAGTTGGTGAGCCGCGTTCACGAACCGTGATAGGATATTCCCCGTTCGACTCCATCCACGGTCTTTCGCCAAAATCATTCTTAAAATCGGGATGTGCCCTCAGCCAAGCGACGGCAAGGTCCCACCCCTTTTCCATCTCGCATTCGGTCGGTTTGAACATCTCCTCGAAATCTCCGGGATGACATACCAATCCATCTAATGCTGCTCCGGTGAATGCCCACTTCATCATCAGCGTGCGGTTCTTACGAACGCCCCAACCTCGACCGTAATGGAGTGCGAGATTGCAAACCCCGTAGGAGTACCCTTGCTCAGTAGCCTTTCCGAACCAGTAAACAGCTTGCTTTTGATCAGGCTTAACGCCCCTACCTTCGGAATACATGGAGCCTACGTCGTTTTGTGCGTCCACCTCCCCTTGCTTGGCTTTCTCAAGCCTCGATAGGAAGGAGTCGCTTTGTCCGAACAGTGGGGTACAAAGGATAAGCAGCAAAGTTGTCAGCGTTAGCACTCTCATGAATTACTCTCCGTGTATTCCGCGACCTCGCTGCGTCACTTCTTGACCTTCTCCGTCGCCGTCTCAGGCTTGCTCGGAGTTTGCGCGCGCACGTCCTTGAGTTTCTCGACGACGCGCTCCGCCATGTCGGGCGCGCCGAGGTTGCCGTCCCAGATGACGCGGCTGCCCGAAGCGACGATTATCCCTGTGCGCTGGTGCGAGAGCGTGAAGGTGTACTTGTAGGTGAAGACCACGTGATCGATTGTGAGCACGAGATCGGCGACGCGCTCATCGTCCACGAACGAGAGATTCCAAGCGTTGATCTCCGCGCGCTTGTTCAACTCGTTGACGAGCTGCTCCGGCTTGAAGAGCGACGTGTAGCTGCGCACGTAGATCGTCCGCGAGGCTAAGAGCACGTCAACCGGCCGCGAAGGCCCGACGACGACCGAGCCGGGCCCCCTCGCTTCGAGCGGCAGCGTCGGTCGCTGCGGCACGGAGACTTGGCCCTGCGGGATCGGATACGGCGCGTTCGACATTGCCACCTGCGTCGAAACGGGGGCCACCTGCACGCCGATTGATCGCACGAGCCCGATGAGACCGCTTAAGGGCACGGCGTAGCTCGCGCCTTGCGCCTGCGCCTGCATCGTCACGAGACCGATAGCGCGCCCCTTCTCATCCACGAGCACGCCGCCGGCTGCGCCCTGCGGCACAGGAGCAGTGAAGCGCAGCACGCGGAAGCCTCGCCCCGCGCCCGGCCCTTCGTCGGCGAGGCTCACGGAACTCAACAGGCCAGAGGCGGCTTCGCCCGTCTCACTCGTCGCATAGGTGACGACGGCGACGGGCGTGCCGACGATGGCCTCTTCGAGCGCGAAGCCATCGAACGTGGAGAGACCGGCGGCGGGGATGCGTAGGATAGCCACGTCGCGTCGCTCATCGGTGGCGACCAGCACGGCGCGGTCGAACGTCTCGCCGTTGCGCAAGCGCACCTGCACGTTGCGCGCGTCCTTAACGAGATGGTTGGCCGTAAGGATCAGGCCATCGGCGCGCGCGACGAGGCCCGATCCGACCGGATGCGACTCGCCTTCGGATTCGACGAGGATCGTCACGACCGAATCGAGCACGCCATCGCCGAACTGCTGTCGCCGCATCGAGAGTTGCGTCGGCTCGGCTCGCACGTTAGCCACGAAAACACACGACGCAAACAACGTCGCGCACATCAATATCGCCCGCGCATTCGTCTTCATCACGTACCTCACAAAACTTTCTGGCGCGGGCTGTCTCGCGGCGTCTCTTTTATCCGCCGTAAGATTCCAGATACTTCACGCCCGCGCCGGTGTTAAAGATAACCACGCGCTCTTCGCGCTTGATCTGGCCCGCGTCGATCAACTTTCTGAGCGCGGGCAGACACGCCGCGCCTTCGGGCGCGACAAACATTCCTTCCGCCGCGCCGATCTCTTTCGTCGCGGCGATCAACTCTTCATCCGTGACGGCGATGGCCGTTCCGCCAGAAGCCCTGAGCGCGTCGAGGATCAAGAAGTCGCCGATGGCGCGCGGCACGCGCAGGCCCGATGCGGTCGTCTGCGCATTCGGAAACTCATCTGCGAATCGCTTCCCTTCCTCAAACGCCCTGACGATGGGCGCACAGCCCGCCGCCTGCACCGTGACCATGCGCGGACGTTTTTGATCGATCCAGCCCATCTGCTCCATCTCGTCGAAAGCCTTCCACATGCCGATCAGCCCAGTGCCGCCGCCGGTCGGGTACAACACGACATCGGGCAACTCCCAGTTGAACTGTTCGGCGAGTTCGTAGCCCATCGTCTTCTTGCCCTCGACCCTGTAAGGCTCTTTCAAAGTCGAAACGTCGAACCAGCCTTCCGCCCCTTTACGTCTTCCGACTTCCGCGCCGCAGTCCGTGATCAATCCATCCATCAACGTGACGTGTGCGCCCGTTTGCTCGCACTCGATGATGTTCGCGCGCGGCGTATCACGCGGCATGAAGATGTAGGCTTCGAGTCCGGCCCGCGCAGCGTATGCGGCGAGCGCGCCCGCAGCGTTGCCCGCCGAGGGAACGGCGAGCTTAGTCGCGCCCAACTCCTTCGCCATCGAGACGGCCGCCGTCATCCCTCGCGCCTTGAAGCTCTGTGTCGGGTTCAGAGATTCGTCTTTGATGAAAAGCTCGCGCAGTCCTACGCGTTCTGCGAGCCGCGCGGCACGCAGCAGCGGCGTCCAGCCTTCGCCGAGCGAGACGACATTTTCTTCTTGCTCGACCGGCAACACTTCCCTGTAACGCCACAGACTCGAAACCCTCTCGCATAAACTTTCCTTCTTCAAAGTCTCGGCGGCCCGCTCCAAGTCGTACTTGACCAGCAGAGGCTTGCCGCACTCCGTACACAGGTTTTGCAACCGCCGTGCCTCGTGTCGCAAGCCACACGCGGCGCATTCCAAGTGTGTCACGTTCATCGAAAATCGCTCCTTTTCCTCAGTAGATCGAAGACTTTTAACTTCGCTCCAAAACTTTCCGGCGAGATCGTTTCGCACGACATCATACGCCCGCCGCAATTCGCCTGTCAGTTGGAGCAAACATCTTGCACCGGCTAAAAGCCGTAAATGGTCAATGGTAAATAGTGAATCGTCGTTACGTCTCGCCGCGAGTTGGACGACTACGTCTCAAGCATGGGCGGCGATCCGTGCGTCTGCGATTTACCATTTACGATTTACCATTTACCATCTCCCTTCATGTCCATTCGACTGATCGCACTCGATCTCGACGGGACGCTGCTCGACAAGCGCGGGCACGTCTCAGAACGCAACCGCGCGGCGATTGCGTTGGCGCGCGCGCGTGGCGTCGAGGTCGCGATTGTGACGGGTCGCCGCTTCCGCGACGCGCGACCGCTCGCGTTGGAGCTTGGCTTGGACGTGCCCGTCATCGCGCACAACGGCGCGTTGACGAAGCACGCGCGCACGCTTGAGACTGTCGCCGCCGTACTGCTGCCGCTTGATGCCGCGCGCGCGACGTTGCGCGTTGCGCGCGCGCACGGCGCGGACGCACTCGTGAGTGATGACGCGGAAGGCGCGGGCGTGCTCGTGTACGATCACATTGACGAGCATGACCGGCCCGTCGCGGAATACATCGCTTGGTCGCGACGCATGCATGGCGAGGAGGCGGCGGGCGCGGTCGTGCAGGTTGCGTCGCTCGAAGAGTATCTTGATCACGCGCCCGTCCACATCACGTTCTCAGGAACGCAAGACAAGACCGAGAGACTTATGGAAACATTCGCGCGCGAGTTGGGCGCGAGCGTGAAATTGATGACGACGATCTACCCGCGCATCAACTTCGGCTTGATCGACGTGATCCACCCCGACGTGTCGAAGGGCACGGGACTCGCCGCCGTCGCTGCCGAGCAGCGCGTCGCAAGAGACGAAGTGATGGCGGTCGGCGACAATCACAACGACCGGGAGATGTTGGAGTACGCAGGCACGCGCGTCATCGTCGCGAACGCCGAGCCCGCGCTCTTCGAGATCAAAGGCGTGCGCGTCGTCGCTTCGCATGATGAGGACGGCGTCGCCGAGGCGATAGAGAATTTTGTTCTAGCAGAAGAAACCGTAAGGAGTTGAAATGGCAAATCGCATCGCAAACATCAAGACCAATCAAGGCACGATCCGCTTCGAGTTGTTGGAGCAGGACGCGCCGAAGACGACGGAGAATTTCCGTCTGCTCGCGGAGAAGGGCTACTACGACGGCGTCATCTTCCACCGCGTCATCAAGGGCTTCATGATTCAGGGCGGCGATCCGACAGGCACGGGTCGCGGCGGCGCGTCCGCTTCGGGCGGTCGCTTCAACGACGAGATCAATCGTCAGTCGCCGCTCTATGCGGGCGCATACGAGAAGGGCACGGTGGCAATGGCGAACGCAGGCCCAAACACGAACGGCTCGCAGTTCTTCATCATGCACACCGATTACCCTCTGCCACCGAGCTACACGAAGTTCGGACGCGTCATCGAAGGACAGGAGGTGGTCGATCAGATCGCCACGACGAAGACCGCCGCAGGCGACCGGCCCGCGCAGGATGTCGTGATGGAGAAGGTGACCATCGAAGAGCCGGGATGAACAGGAAATGATGAACGCGGAACGATGAATGATGAAGTAGAAAGTAGTTGTTTCACTTCATCGTTCATCGTTCCTACTTCATCGTTCGCTTATTCCTCCGGCTTTTCTGTTGCCAAATCGCGCTCGCATCGGTTAAATTAAAGCTGGCTGTTGATTTAGCAGCCGGGCCCCTCTCCCCTCTAACAGGCAAAGTCGGTTCTCACTCTTCAGCTCGCCAGACAGTTTTCTTGAGTGTCGCGCCGCGCGCGGCTCGCGCTCGTGCGAAAGACTGTGCGGCTGATGATGTGCGGCCGTCTGCGTCCTCCGTTAAAAACTTGCGCCGCAGAAAGATAACCTCCCGATGATCCTCAACACGGAACAGACCACGCCCGCGTGCGACCTCGCCGACGAACACGCGCGCGACCTCAAGGACAACACCCCGCGCGAATCTGCCGCCGAAACACTCGAAGCGTTAAGGCAAGCGGAGCTGCGCTACCACGGCATCTTCGACAACTCGCTGCACGGCATCTATCAATCGACGCACGAAGGCCGCTTCTTGAACGTCAACGCCGCCTTCGCGCGAATGCTCGGCTACGACTCGGCCGAAGAGTTGATCGCCAACTACGCGAGCATCGATCAGAACTACTACGCAGACTCTTCGGTACGCCCACACCTCAAGCGCACGCTCGAAGAGGGCGGCGCGGTGCGCGGCTTCGAATGTCAGGCACGCAGGCGCGATGGCGTGCTCATCTGGACGCGCGAGAATTTCTACGCCGTGCGCGACTCCGTGGGCCGCCTGCTCTACTACGAGGGCTCGGTCGAAGACATCACAGAGCGCAAGGAGGCGGAACTGGCCCTGCGCGATTCGGAGGAGCGATATCGTCGCCTCTTCGCCGATGCCAACGATGCCGTCTATACCACCGATCTCAAAGGCAACTACACCTCCATGAATCGCGCGGGCGAAAAGCTCACGGGCTACGCGCTCGACGAAATACTGCGGATGAACTTTCGGCAGATCGCCGCGCCGGAATGTATCGAGCGCGTGCGCGAGAAACTCAAGAGCAAGCTGCGCGGCGAAGAGACGACCACCTGCTACGAGACAGAGATCATCACGCGCGCGGGCGAGCGTCTGAATCTCGAAGTCAGCACGCAGCTCATCCACGACGCGTGCGGCGAGCCCTTCGGCGTGCAAGGGATCGCGCGCGACGTGACCGAGCGCAAGCGGGCCGAAGAGGCTCTGCGCCAGAGCGAGGAACGCTATCGCGAGTTGTTCGAGAACGCCAACGACATCGTCTATACGCACGACCTGCTCGGCTACTTCACTTCGCTCAACAAGACGGGCGAGCGCACCACGGGCTACACGCGCGAGGAGGCTTATCACCTGAACATCGCCGACGTGGTCGCGCCCGAACACTTCTCGCGCGCGCGCCAGATGCTCTCGAACAAGCGCGGCGGCGAAGAGTCAACGCGCTACGAGTTGGAGATTATATCGAAGGATGGCCGTCGCGTTCCCCTTGAGATCAGCACGCGCATCGTCTGCAAAGATGGCGAACCCTTCGGCGTGCAAGGGATCGCGCGCGACATCACGGAGCGCAAGCAGTCCGAATCGGCCCTGCGCCACATCGCCTTTCACGACGCGCTCACAGGACTCCCGAACCGCGCGCTCTTCACGCAGCAGTTGCACGTCGCCGTTGAGGGCGCGAAGCGCGAATCGCGCACACTCTTCGCCGTCCTCTTCATCGATCTCGACCGCTTCAAAGTGATCAACGACAGCCTCGGCCATCCGCTCGGCGACGAGCTACTCGTCGCACTCGCGCGCCGCTTTGAAGGCACGCTGCGCGGCGGCGACACGGTCGCGCGTCTCGGCGGCGACGAGTTTGCCATCCTCTTAAACGATCTCGACCGGCCCGAAGACGCCTTGCGCGTCGCCGACCGCGTGCTCTCAGAGATCGGCGAGCCGTTCCAACTCGGCGGGCATGAAGTCTTCACCACCGCATCAATCGGCATCGCGCTCTCGACCACCGGCTATACGAATGAGGAGGAGGTCTTGCGCGATGCCGATACCGTCATGTATCGCGCAAAAGCGCAGGGCGCGGCTCGCTACGAGGTCTTCGATCAGCGTATGCACGCGCGCGTCGTCGCGCAGTTGAAATTAGAGAACGATCTGCGGCGGGCCATCGAGCGCAAAGAGTTTCGACTTCACTATCAACCCATCGTCTCGATTGAGTCGGGACGCGTCACGGGTTTCGAGGCGCTCGTGCGCTGGCATCACCCGGAGCGCGGTCTCGTCAAGCCTTCGGAGTTCATCCCCACGGCGGAAGAGACGGGCCTGATCGTCCCGCTCGGCTCGTGGGTGCTCGAAGCCGCGTGCCGGCAGATGCGCGCGTGGCACGAACTCTCTCCGCTACACGAAGGCTTGAAGCTGAGCGTGAATCTATCGGGCCGACAGTTTGCACAGGCAGGCTTGCTCGAACGCATCACGCGCGTGCTCGCCGAGACGAGACTCGATCCGCGCTGCCTGCAACTTGAGATCACCGAGTCGGTCTTGATGGACAATGCCAGAGCGATCATCGCACTCATGGACGAGCTGCGCGCGCTAGGATTAGAACTCGCCATCGACGACTTCGGCACGGGCTACTCTTCTTTAAGTTACTTGCAACGCTTCCCGATCCACACTTTGAAGATCGACCGCTCGTTCATCAGCGAGCGCGGTGCGCAGGATCACGACAACGCCGAGATCGTCCGCACGATCATTCTGCTGGCGCGCAACATGGGCAAGGAAGTGATCGCCGAGGGCGTCGAGACCGAGGAGCAGTTCGCGCGCCTGCGCGAGTTGGACTGCCCCTACGCGCAGGGCTATCTCTTCTCGCGCCCGCAGGACACCGCCGCCACCGAGCGGATGCTGCGCGAAGGACTCCACTCCGGCCTCTTTCTGGCCCCCGCGCGCGACCTGCAACTTGCCTGACGTTTGCGCCGCGTCGATCAGCCACGCGCGCCTTCGATCTACTCGCCTTCACTCGCCGTCGATGAAGACGTGGGTGGGCGTGAACTCGACCGGAATGTCGTGCTTGAGGGGGCCCTGTCCGTGACCGAGCGCGGGCGCGCGCCTGATGGCGACGGTGACGAAACGCTTCGCCGACGCGACCGCGTCGTTTAAAGAGAAGCCGCGAGCGAGACACGCGACTATGCCTGCGGCGAGCGTGCAGCCCGTGCCGTGCGTCGAAGTCGTCTCAATGCGCGGCGCGCTGTAGTAAGTGACCTCGCCGCCCTCGTCGAGCACGTCAACCGCTTCGCCGCACGCGAGGTGTCCGCCCTTGACGAGCACCGCACGCGCGCCCATCCCGCGCATCGCGGCAGCCGCGCGCAGCATCCCTTCCCCATCGACAATCTTCAGCCCCGTGATGCGCTCCGCCTCCGGCACGTTCGGCGTGACGACGCGCGCGAGCGGCAATAGTTCGCGCTTCAGTGCATCGAGCGCATCGTCGTCGATCAGATCGTAACCTGAAGTTGAACGCACGACCGGATCGACGACGAGCGGCGCATCACTTAGCTGTGTCTCGCGTGCGAGCCGGGCCACCTCCGCGATCACTTCGCGCGTCGGCAACATTCCCGTCTTCCACGCCGCCACGCGAAAGTCTTCGACGACGGGCAGCACCTGTGCGCGCACGATGTCAGCCGACTGGTGCGACGTGCCGAAGACGCCTGTCGTGTTCTGAAAAGTGATAGACGTGACGGCAGCGCACGCGAAGCACCCGAACGCCGCGAAGGTCTTCACGTCCGCGATCACACCTGCGCCGCCCGAAGGATCGAGACCGGCGATGCTGAGCGCGACCGGCGGTGCGTCCGTCTGTTGTTGTGTCATATCAGATTCGCGGCAGGCCATTCATCTCTTCAACAACCTCGCGCAACGTCTCCCTATTATCGAACAAACGGATCGCGGCGATGCCTTGTGCACCAGCGAGTATAACGCTCTCTGCGTTCGCGCGCGTGACGCCGCCGATGGCGAAGATTGGAAACGACGCGAGCGCGCGTGCGACTTCGCGCAAGGCTTCGAGACCGACGGGCGAGCCATAGGCGCGCTTCGAGGGCGTATCGAAGACGGGCCCGAAGACTGTGAAGTCCGCGCCGCCGTCGCGAGCCGCGCGCGCTTCGCCGAGCGTGTGCGATGAGACGCCGATCAGAAAGTCTCGACCGAACGTGCGACGCACGACCGATGGCTCAAGTGAGCGCGTCGAAAGATGTACGCCGTCCGCGCCTGCTGCGCGAGCAATGTCGGCGCGGTCGTTGATGAGGAGGCGCGTTTCGGTGTCGCTCGTGATCTCGGACGCGCGCACACAGAGTTCGTAGAGCACGCGGGGTCGTAGAAGTTTTTCGCGGAGTTGGATGAGCGAGACGCGTGCTTGAGTGGCGGCGCGGACGAGCGCGAGGAGTCGCAGGAATTCGTCGCTCGCGCGTGTCGTCTCCGGCGTCGTCTCGCCGGGGCTAATGAGGTAGGTCTGTGGCCCTTTAAGATCGAGAGGCATCGCGCGATGCGGCATTGTGCGCCGCCGCCGTGCGACCGTTGAGCGCGCCGACGGTCTGACGAAAGTGAAGCAGCTCCCAGAAGGCCATGCCGAGATTGAGCAGGCCCAAGCCCGTCACCGCGCCGCGCACCCAACCGGAAGCGACGGCGTGCTGGAGCGAAGCGAGGCCCATCTTCTGCGCCGCATAGACGAGGAAAAAATTGTCGCCCCAGTCGCTCAAGCCAAACGGATTCGTCCACGGCAGAAACGTCAGCACGATGCCCGCTTCGAGGCAGAGCACGATGTAGAAGATGACTGTGAGTCTGGCCGACATCGTCGTGAATCGTAAATCGTAAATCGTGAATAGATCAAGACGCGAGACGCACGCACGCCGATCCATTCACGATTTCTTACTCAACGTCGGTCGCTCGCGATCGCCGAATCACCTTCCGATCACGATTCACAATTCACGATTGACGAGTTCACGATTGACGATTCACGAGTTCACGACTTTCATCGATTGCAACTCGCGGAGTCGTCCGGCGACGCCGCGATATGAGACATCGACGCCGTAAACTTCTGAGAAGGTATCGATGGCCCGGTCGATGTCGCCCGCCTGCTCGTAAGCCGAGGCGAGATCGTAGCGCAGGGCCTGACTCTCGTCATCGGAGAGCGTGGGCAACGCGAGCGCGCGCTTGAACCAGATGACGGCGGCGCGCGGCATTCCCTTCTGCGCGAGACAATGGCCGAGCAGGTTGCAGCATTCGAGATAGCGCGACGTGCCGTCGGCAGGCCCGGTGAGATCAAAGGCCTTCTGGAACTGTTCGACCGCCTCATCCCACAGGCACATCTCTTTATAAGCAACGCCGAGGTTGTAGTGGGTCTCAAAATCTGAGTCGTTCGACGGCGCGGGCTCTCCCGCCTCGTCGTCGAGAAACTCGCCGAAGAACGATGCGACTTGCGGATCGACGACGCGCGCGCTCGCAACAGGCCGCGACGTTTCAATCGCAACCTCTTCCACCGCCCCCTCCGCCGTCGCGATCTGTTCCGATGCTGGCGCGATGAACTCGCGCGTGGGCTCTTCGGTGGAGACGACGAACGCCTGCACGTCGATGCGAAACTCCTCCGCGCTCCGCGCGCTGCGCTCCTCGTGCGAATACTCCACTCCGCCGAGATCGACGGACGACTCGCCGTGCTCATCCACCACATGAAACTCTTCCGCAACGCGCGCAGGCTCCGGCGCGTTCGACATCGCACTCAGACGCTCGCGACGCGCGGCCGTCTCCGCGTTCGCGCCATACTGTCGCTCAAGCATATCGAGCGTGTCGCGCGCGATATCGGCGTAGCCCTGTTCGAGATAGAAATCGACGCTCTCAAGCTCTTGCCTGAGCATCGACCGCAAGCGGCCTTCGTCCGCGCGCGGAGCAGTGGCCGGTGCGACTACATCAGCCGCGAATGAATCGACCTGCGGAGCGGGCTCGTCGAAGCCGTTGCGCTCAAGGGCGAAGTCGAAGGCGACGGGTGCTGCGGCGGTGGCGGGCGCGTCCGCGCTTTGAAACTCCGCGTTGAGATCAGCGAAGGAGGCGGATGGATCGAAGCTGGTGTTGACGCGCTCGCCTGCATCGCCGTCAAGCTCGCGCGCCTCGCCCTCCGTCACGGAGTTCCACTCGAACTCAACCGGCCGCGCGTGCGTGGCCGGATCAAACGGCGTCACGTCGTCATGCGAAGGTGAAACGACATCGAAAGCCGTCGCGTCTCGTTGAACCTCTGCCAAACTCTCGAACGCTGCGGACTCGAAAGACGACGCGCCGCGAGCAGTCGCGCCGAAGTGTGCGTCGCCTGCGGCGAAGGTATTCGCTTCGATGGCGACGGGCTGCGCGGAATGTGCGAAGCGTTGACTCGCTTCGTCGCGCGAGTCGTTGCGCGAGTCGGCGCGAGCGACTTCCGCGTTTGAGTCGCCGAGATGCGCGAGTCGTTCGTGATAGCTCTGATCAAACGGCACGAGACGGACGAGGTGTTCGAGTGCGCGCCGCTCTTCGTCGGTCTGCGCGTGTCGGCGCGCGGCGTCGGCGAGTTGTTCGAGCGCGACGCGTTGTCCTTCGTCGTCGCGCTGCCAAGTGCGTATGCGCAGGACGAGCTTGAGAGCTTCGATCTGTTCGGGGTCGCGGGCGAGCGCATCTTTGAGCAGTTCGAGCACGACGCGCTCCTGCTTGCCCGTGAGCGCGGGCTCGACTGCGCGTGTGAGCACGCGCACGCCGTCCGCGACAGACGACTGCTTGAGATAGAGTCGCGCGACCTCGAACCACAGAGGATAGTTGGTGTGCTCTGCCTTGACGAGCGCATCGGTGGCCCGCTCTGCGGCGGCGGCGTCTTCAGCTTCGACGTAGGTGCGGGCCAGCATCGCGCGCAGCTCAAGATCGTTCGGCGCTTTCTCGACGGCTTGCTCGATCACGCGCGCTGCGTCCGCGACCGCGCCGACCGCCGAGCTTGCGGACACGAGCCCGTGCAATACTGCATGACTTGAAGGGGCCAGCTTATGCGCGTGCTTGTATGCATCGAGCGCGCCCTGCGACTTGCCAGCCGCGAGGAGCAGATGGCCCGCCTCGGAGTAAGCGTCAGCCGCTTGCTGATTCATCCCCTCGCGCGTGTAGCCTTCGGCGAGGCGCGCGCGGATATCAACATTCTTCGGATCGAGATCGGCGATGCGTCGCAATGCTTCGAGCGATTCGACGGCGCGACCGGCCCGCGTCGCCGCGTCGGCGATCAACAGATACTGCGCCCGCGCCTCGACGTAGAGCCCCTGCTGCTCGTAGAGTCGCGCGAGGTGCTGCGTCACGCCCGGCGCTTCGGGCGCGAGGCGCGAGATTTTTTTGTACATCGCGATGGCTTTGAGTGCGAAGCCCTGTTCGCGATAATGATCGGCGACGCGGAGGAAGTAACCGATCGCTTCCTTCTCGTTCTTCGTGCGCGCGTAGAGATCGCCGAGCGTGTTGAGCGCGGCGAAGTCCGCCGGGTCGCGCTCGACGATCTTGCGATACTCCTGTATGGCGGACGGAATCTTCCCCTGCGAGAGAAACTTCTCCGCCGCGTTGAGAGCTTTAGTCTTGTCGAATCCCATCGGGAACTTGGCGCGTTCGATCTGCGTGTCGGCTTGATGTTTCGGGGCGGGAGGTTTTGCCCGTAGAGTGTGGGGCGCGGCGGCGTCTCGCGACTTGCGCGCCCTGCTCTAACCGCACTCAACAGGGCGGGCATTTCCACACTAACACTCGCCACGGACGGGTGTCAACAAGTTCATTTTGAAGCGGTAAGCCGCGATTTCCACGCCGTTTTCGTCGCCCGCGCAGACTCTTGAGGGCCACCTTTCGACGCCGCGCCGAGGCTACTTGAATCGATGCCCGACATGAACGCGCACGACGCGCGCAACTCGACAAACGATCCGGCCGCGCGGACGCAAAAGCTCGCACGACTCACGCATGCCGTCGCGCTCGCGGGCCTCTTCCTCTATTGCTTCTCCGCACCGGCCTCAATCGCCGTCGCATGGATCGGCATCAGCATCGCCGCGACGGGTTGGATCGCTCGCTCGCTCGTCACGCGCCGCACGAGCCTCACGCGCCTCGGCGTCGGACTCCCGCTCTGGCTCTTCTTCGCGTGGACTGTCCTCTCATGCGCGCTCTCCACGGAGCCGCGCATCAGCCTCGCGAAGATTCCTTCCGCGCTCGCCTTGCTCGTCGCCTATCTCGTCGCCGCCACTTTGCGCACGCGGCGCGAGGCTGTCGGGCTCGCCTGCGTGCTCATCTGCGGCGCGTCGGCGGCGACGCTCTGGGGCATCACTGAGCTGGCCCTCGGGCGCGGCATCGTCATTGAAAGGATCGACGAGGCAAGCCCCTTGCGCGAGTCGCCCGGATTGCAAACAGGCGACTGCGTGTGGCGCGTCAACGAACATCGCATCACCTCGGTCGCGGAGATCGATGAAGCGATCCGTCGCGCGCCCACGGGATCGCAGCTCAAGCTCAGCATCATCTCGCACGGCGAGCACGTTGAGCGCGCGGGCGCAATCGTAACGGACGAGTGGAAGGCCCGGCCCTCCCCATCCGGCCTCAGCGGCACACGCTCGACGCATCGCTTCCGCGCTTCGGGCTGGACGCGCCATTACGAGACCTTCGCGGAGACCGTGCAGATCGCGGCGCAGCTCGCGCTCGGCTTCGCGCTCGCGCACGTCGTTCGTCGCGCGCATCGTCGTCGCGCGATCATCTTCGCCGCCGCGTTCGCACTGCTCGCCTGCGGCGTTGCGCTCACGGCGATGCGTACTTCAACCATCGCGCTTGCCTTCGGCGCGCTCGTCATCGCATGGCGCGCGGCCGGTGCGGCGCATGAGCAACGCGCGGCGCGACGCGCGCGACTCGCAATCGTCTGCGCGGTCGTCGCACTGCTCGCCTTCGCCGCGCTCGCCGTCAAACGCACGCGCGACGCGGGCGCGCTTGAGTTGCAAGACCCAAGCTCGCGTCTGCGCGTTGAGGTGGCCCGCGTCTATCTGCGTCGCATCCCGATGCATCCAATCTTCGGCCATGGCATGGACGCGCTGCACCTGCACTGGACGCAGTGGGGCTTCCCCGGAAGCGATATGCTCCACGCCCACTCGACGCCGTTGCAACTGGCCTTCGACCGTGGAGTCCCCGCCGCCGCACTCTGGCTCTGGCTCGTCGTTGCCTTCTGGCTCAACGCAACACGCACGGAAAAAATCTTTCGCGAAGCGGACAATGCAGCCACGCACGGCCTACTGCTCGGAGCTTGCGGCGCGCTCGCCGGCTTCTTTCTTAGTTCACTCGTCAACTACAACTTCGGCGATGCAGAGGTGGCCCTCCTCATCTGGTGGCTGCTCGGAACAGTTGCGCGCGTTGGCGCGGAGGTGCAGACAAACTAATAGCGAGCAAGGCGACACGACGCGCGACTTTGATCAGGCGCGGCTGTCGCTCAGTCGCACTTGATTTTGCATTCAGTCCGAGGTGCGTTATATTGCGTGCTCTCTTATATAGCCGGTAAGAAGGGCGGGCGATTTTCATGGGGCGTTTCAGTCTGCTCCCGCGCGAGGATCAGTACTTCTCTCACTTCTCGCAGATGACTTCCTATATCTACGACGCGGCGAACCTGCTCGTCGAGATGCTCGGCAAGGACGGCAACGATCTCTCTTCTTACGTCCAGCAGATCAAGTCCATCGAGCACGCCTGCGACAACCTGACGCACACCGTCTCGACCTCGCTCAACAAAACCTTCATCACGCCCTTCGACCGCGAGGACATCTACACGCTCTCCGGCGCGCTCGACGACATTGTCGATCTCATCGACGATGCGGCCCGCGCCGTCGTCATGTACGACGTGAAGGGCATGACGCAGCATGCGCGCAACTTCGCCAAAGTCATTCAAGGGATGTCGGTGCAGCTCCACGAGATCGTCAAGACGCTCTCGAAGCCGACGAACATCACGGCGCGCTTGGTCGAACTGCATCGCCTTGAGAACGAAGGCGACGACATCTATCACACGGCCATCGCCGAGCTATTCCGCAGTCAGACCGATCCACTCACCGTCTTCAAGTGGAAAGAGATTTACGAAAAACTCGAAGCCGCCATCGACCGCTGCGAAAACGTCGCCAACATCATCGAGAGCGTGATCATTAAACATACATAAGCATTCAGCATTCAGCCGTCAGCCAAACAAAAGAGGTTGGTTTGTTTACTGAATCTGCTGAATGCTGAATGCTGAATGCTGAATTATGACTGCCAGCTTCATCTTCGTCCTCTGCCTCATCGCGCTCGCGCTCGTCTTCGACTACATCAACGGCTTCCACGATGCGGCCAACTCCATCGCCACGGTCGTCTCGACGCGCGTGCTCTCGCCGGGCATCGCCGTTTTGTGGGCGGCCTTCTTCAACTTCGTCGCCTTCGCGGTCTTCGGCACGCGCGTGGCGAAGGCGATTGGTGACGGCGTCAGGATGGACTTGATCGCGCAAGAGTGGCGACTCTACGTGCTGCTCGCTGCGCTGCTCGGCGCGATCATCTGGAACTTGATCACGTGGTGGCTCGGGCTGCCCACGTCGAGTTCGCACGCGCTTCTCGGTGGCTACGCGGGCGCAGGCATCGCGGCTTACGGCGGCTTTCACGGACTGCTCAAGACAGACGTGTGGATGCGCACGATCAAGTTCATCGTGCTCTCGCCGCTCATCGGCGCGGTGCTCGGCTTCGCGATGATGGTGGCCGTGAGTTGGATATTTCGTCGCTGGTCGCCGCACCGCGTCGATAGATTCTTCCGGCGCGGCCAGTTGCTCTCCGCCGCCGCCTTCTCGCTCGGTCACGGCGGCAACGACGCGCAGAAGACGATGGGCATCATGACGGCGGTGCTCGCCGCCGGTGGCATCCTCTCCTATGGCCCCAATGGCACGCTGCCTTCGATCCCGATCTGGGTCGTGCTCGCGGCGCACGCGGCCATCGCGCTCGGCACACTTTCGGGCGGCTGGCGCATCGTCCGCACGATGGGCACGAAGATCACGAAACTTAAACCTGTGGGCGGCTTCTGCGCCGAGACTGGCGCGGCTCTCACGCTCGCCTACGTCACGCTCACCGGCACACCCGTCTCGACGACGCACACGATCACGGGGGCCATCGTCGGCGTCGGCGCGACGCGCAGGCTCTCCGCCGTCAAGTGGGGCATCGCGGGCCGCATCGTCTGGGCGTGGATTTTGACGATCCCTATCGCCGCCACCATCTCCGCGCTCTCATTCCTCCTCATCCGCCTGATCGTGAGTTCCATCTGAAGACGCATGACGCGACGCACCATCGTCGTCGGTGACATACACGGCTGCTACGACGAGCTGCGCGCACTGCTCGACCGCGTTGCGCTCGCAACTGACGACCGCGTTGTTTCGGTTGGCGATCTCATCGTCAAGGGCGAGAAGAATCGCGAGGTGCTCGATCTCTTCATCGCGGACGCGCGCTTCTCCGCCGTCATCGGCAATCACGAACGCGCCATGCTGCGCCACTGGCTGCGCGTGCAGAAGACGCACAAGAAGGCCCACAAGCGCGCGCGCAAGGAACTCAAGCCCGAACGCGAGAGATACCTCGCCTACCTCACCTTGCTCCCATCCATGATCGATCTCGGCACGCACCTCGTCGTCCACGCGGGCGTCCGGCCCAACGTCCCGCTCTGCGAACAGTCAATCGAAGATTTGACGGAACTGCGCACGCTCGGCACGAAGCGCACGAGCCGCGAAGGTGTGCCGTGGTATGAAGTCTATGACGGAAGACAGACAGTCCTCTTCGGTCACTGGCCCTCCAACGAGCCCAGACGGGGCACGCGCGCTCTAGGGTTAGACACGGGCTGCGTCTATGGCTACCGCCTGACCGCCTACGTCGTCGAAACGGACGAACTCTTCAGCGTCCCCGCGCGTCGCGCATACGATTCTTCGCGGCGTTGATCCCTCCCGGTGTAATTCTCCGCGTTTATGTGTGAGTGCCCGAATGAGAAGTTTGACGGGCGAGGTCAGGCTGGTAAACGCCTCGCGGAGGAAGAGGAGGAAGAGATCATGATTCATCACATTTCAATAGCAGCAAAAGACCCGCAACGTGTCGCGCGCGTTATCGCAGAGTTGTGGCAGACCGAGGCATTGCCGTTCCCGCCCGTGCCCGGCGCATTCATCGTCATCGCCGACGACGAACACGGGACGGCCATCGAGGTCTCGCCGTTGGGGACAGAACTCGTGCCCGGCATGAGCGACGAGGAGGAAGCGCAGCCGACGTTGAACGATAGCGCGTCACCGTTCACGGCGACGCACGCCGCGCTCTCCGTGCCGTTGAGCGCGGAGCGAGTCAAAGAGATCGCCGCGCGCGAGGGCTGGCGCACGGGGACGTTCGAGCGCGGAGGCGTCTTCGATGTCATCGAGTTCTGGGTCGAAGATCGTCTGTTGCTCGAACTTCTGTCGCCCGACATGGTGCAGCGTTACCTCGACTTCTTGACGACGCGCAACTTTGCCGAGTTGCTTGGTCGTATGCGCGAGCGCGTCGCGGCGTAAGACGCAGCTAAGACGAAGGGCGAGGCTTCAACGTCTCGCCCTTCGCAATTTTTAACTTCCATACGCGCCGTCTCGAACATCGAGACGGCGCGCACTCGTTTCCATCGCCACGCCTTTAGCTCCGGCCCGCGCCGCTAAATTCTCACGCCCGCAGTTAACATAGATTTAAGACGACGTTCAGGCGCGCGTAACAGCCACCATCTATCCTTGAGCCTCATTTAAGAAGCAACAAACCCGAAGGAGACCTACTCTCGTGTTCCCTAAACAAACGACGACGCAACGGGCCCTCTTCGTCGCGCTTCTCTCGCTCTGCGCGATAACCGCAGCGTGCGGGGGCGGCGCAAGCAACTCGACGAACAACGCCGGCCCGGTGCGCGTGCAAGGCGCGGGCGCGACCTTCCCCAATCCGATCTACCAGAAGTGGCTCTCCGAATATAAGAAGGTGAACGCGAACGTCTCGATTGACTATCAGTCGGTCGGATCGGGCGCGGGCGTCAAGCAGTTCACAGAGCGCACGATCGATTTCGGCGCGTCGGATATGCCGATGTCCGACGATGAGATCAAGAAAGTTCAGGGCGAGGTCGTGCACATTCCAACCGTGCTCGGCGCGGTCGTCGTCACCTACAACATCGCGGGCGTTGCGCAGCCGCTCAAGTTCTCTTCGGACGTGCTCGCAGACATCTTCCTCGGCCAGATCAAACGCTGGGACGACGCGCGTATCAAAGCCGACAACGCGGGCGCGACTCTGCCCGCCGCAGACATCGCCGTCGTCCATCGCTCAGATGGCAGCGGCACGTCCGCAGTCTTCACGGACTATCTCTCGAAGGTGAGCGCGGAGTGGAAGACTCAGGTCGGCATGAGCAAGACGCCGACGTTTCCGGTCGGGCAGGGCGGCAAGGGCAACGAAGGCGTAACGGGCGCGATCAAGCAGCAGCCGAACACTATCGGCTACGTCGAGTTGATCTACGCGAAGCAGAACCACCTCCCCGTCGCGTTGATTAAAAATGCGTCGGGCAACTTCGTCGAGCCTAGCTTGGACGCGGTCACAGCCGCCGCCGCAGAGTCCGTCGCTTTGACGCCCGACGATCTGCGCGTCTCGATCACGAACGCGGCGGGCGTGAGCGTCTATCCGATCTCAAGCTACACCTACGTCCTCATCTCGAAGGATCAACGGGACGCGGCGAAGGGCCATGCGCTCGTCGATTTTCTCTGGTGGGGCCTGCACGACGGCACGCAGTTCGCCAAAGACCTCGACTTTGCCCCGCTCCCCGAAGAGATGCGCAAGCGCGCCGAAGCGAAACTCAACTCGATCACTTCGGGCGGAAAATCTCTACGATAAGGATGCGCAATCAAGGACAACGCGGCGATGCGGTGTTTCGCGTCGCGTTGTTTGCGTGCGCGCTGCTGCTCGTCGTTGTGACAGCGACGATGATCGTGACTATCGGAGCGAACTCCGGCGCGGCGATCAGAAAGTTCGGCTTCGGATTTCTCGTGAGTCGCGCGTGGAATCCTTCGCGCGGGAGTTTCGGCGCGTTGCCGTTCGTCTATGGCACTATCGTCTCATCAGTCATCGCACTCTTAATCAGCGTGCCGCTCTCGCTCGGCGTCGCAGTCTTTTTAGTCGAGCAAGCTCCGCGCAGACTTTCGCGCCCGCTCACGTTTCTCGTCGAGTTGCTCGCGTCGATCCCCTCGGTCGTGTACGGCCTGTGGGGCATATTCATGCTCGCGCCGACTCTGCGCGTGTGGATCGAGACGCCGTTGCAAAAACAGTTCGGCTGGCTGCCGCTCTTTCAAGGCACGATTACCGGAACGGGCTTGCTGACGGGCGGCGTGATCCTTGCGATCATGATCACGCCGATCATCTCTGCGGTCGTGCGCGATGTGTTGGCCGCCGTGCCGCAGTCGCAGCGCGAGGCGGCCTTGGCCCTCGGCGCGACGCGCTGGGAGACGACGCGCGTTGTGCTCGCAAACGGCGGCGCAGGGATCGCGGGCGCGATCATTCTCGGACTTGGACGCGCGGTCGGCGAGACGATGGCGGTAACAATGCTCATCGGCAACCGGCCCCAGATCAGCGCGTCCGTTTTCGAGCCCTCGTACACCATCGCCTCCGTGCTCGCAAACGAGTTGCGCGAGGCGACCGACGAGCTGCACGTCAGCTCGCTCATCACGCTCGCGCTGATCCTGTTCCTTGTCACCTTCGTCATCAACGCCGCCGCGCGCCTGTTGGTGTGGAGCGTCACGCGTTCGACGAGCGGAGTCGCGAGGGCGTGAGGCATGGCGTGGTCAACGTCTTCGCTCCGTAGGAGCGACAGGTTTATAGCTAACGAGGATTTTTATACGGACAAGCCCCGTAGGAGCGAAATGTAGATGTCGCCCCTGACGGGCTCTGAAAGATTAATAATGGTCTATAAACATTCCGTCCCTACGGGACTCGTCAAACTTCCTTTATAGAGATGAGCACAGCCGCGACGACCAATCAGACGTTGACGATCCTCGCCGCGCGTTCCACACACGCGCGACGCCGCACCGTCAACGTCTTAATGACGACGGCGACCGCAGCCTGCGCTTTCGTCGCCGTTGCGATGCTCGTGCTCATCCTCGGCTACATCACCCTGCGCGGTGTCGGCGCGATCAGTTGGCAGTTCCTGACGGACATCCCGCGACCTGTCGGCGAGGGCGGCGGCATCGGCAACGCGATCACGGGCACGCTCATCTTGCTTGCGCTCGGCTCTGCGATGGGCCTGCCTGTGGGCATCGGCGCGGGCGTCTATCTCGCGGAGTTCGGGCACAGCAGATTCGCGTCGGTCGCGCGCTTCGTCGCCGATACTTTGACGGGCGTGCCTTCAATCGTCGTCGGCATCTTCGTCTATACGATTCTCGTGCTGCCGTTCCGGCAGTTCTCCGCGTTCGCGGGCGCGGTCTCGCTCGCGCTCATCATGATCCCGATTGTCGCGCGCACAACCGAAGAGATGATCCGGCTCGTGCCCGCATCTTTATGCGAGGGCGCGCTGGCCCTTGGCGCGCCGCAGTGGAGGGTGACGACGGGTGTCGTGCTGCCTGCGGCGGCATCGGGAATTGCGACCGGCGCGATGCTGGCCGTCGCGCGCATCAGTGGCGAGACCGCGCCGCTCCTGTTCACCGCGCTCAACTACAACGACTTTAGCCACAGGCTCGACCGGCCCATCGCGTCGCTGACCGTGCAGATTTACAACTACGCCATCTCACCCTACGATGAATGGCACGCGCAGGCTTGGGCCGCGACGCTCGTTCTCGTCGCAATGATTCTTTCCATCAACGTCGCCGTCCGGTTTTTCACACGCAAAAAATTTTGAACTCCCGATCCACGATGTCAGCATCGACCGCCGCACAGACAGTGTTGCCGATCCCGCGCATCGAAGAACCACGCGACGACGAGAGGCCAGCAATCGTCGCGACGAAGGTCAGCGTGCGCGGGCTCAACTTTTTCTACGGCGCGCAGCAGGCTCTGCACAACATCTCGCTCGACGTGCAGGAGTGCGTCGTGATGGCCTTCATCGGGCCCTCCGGCTGCGGCAAGTCAACTTTCCTGCGCACGCTCAACCGTATGAATGACACGATCCACGCGACGCGCGCCGAAGGCGAAGTCCTCATCGACGGCGAGGACATCTACGCGCCCGCGACGGACGTGGTGCGCTTGCGGCGCAAGGTCGGCATGGTCTTTCAAAAATCGAATCCGTTCCCCAAGTCGATCTTCGACAACGTCGCCTACGGCTTGCGGATCAACCGCATGACGGCGAGCAAGTCCGAGATGAGCGATTGCGTCGAAGAGGCTTTGCGAGATGCCGCGCTGTGGGACGAGGTGAAAGATCGTCTGAAGTCTTCCGCGCTCTCGCTCTCCGGCGGCCAGCAGCAGCGACTCTGCATCGCGCGTGCGCTGGCCGTGCGGCCCGAAGTCTTGCTGATGGACGAGCCCGCCAGCGCGCTCGATCCGATTGCGACGCAGAAGATCGAAGAGCTGATCGTCGAGTTGAAGCGGCATTACACCATCATCATCGTCACGCACAATATGCAGCAGGCCGCGCGCGTCTCCGACCGCACGGCCTTCTTCTGGCTCGGCAAGCTCATCGAGGTCAACCCGACCAGGAAGATGTTTACCAACCCCGACGAGAAGTTGACGGAGGACTACATCACCGGACGATTTGGATGAGGGGCCGGTTTCCGGTTTTCAGTTTTCAGCCGGAGTGCTGAAGCTCGAAACCGGATCGACTGAAAACTCAAAACTGAAAACTACTCATGCGACTAGACGAACATCTCGGCGGGCTGCTCAATCGCGTGCTGCTCCTCGGCGGCGAGACGGAGACCGCCTTGCAGCGCGCGATGTACTCGCTCTCCGAGCGCGACTCCGAGACGGCGCGCGGAGTGCTGCGCGACGACGACCGGATCGATCAACTCGAAGTCGAGATCGACCGCCTCTGCATCGACGTGCTCGCGCTCCGCCAGCCCGCCGCGCGCGATCTGCGCTTCGTCGTCGCCGTCGCCAAGATCACGCCCGTCCTCGAGCGCATCGCCGATCATGCGTGCAACATCGCGCGCGCCGCCATCGATCTCAACGACGAACCGGAGTTACGGCCACCCGCGCCCGCGCTCCTGCGCATGGCTCAGATCGCTTCCGCCATGCTGCGCGCCGCGCTCGACGCCTTCGCGGCGGGCGACCCCGTAGCCGCGCGCGCCATCATCCCGCGCGACGATGAGATCGACGAGCTATACGAAGAAATCTTCCACGAGTTGATCAACCTGATGACGCGCGACCCTACGACGACCGCGCGCGCCGCTCGCCTGCTCTTCGTCGCTAAACATCTTGAGCGCGTCGGCGACTACGTCACGGACATCTGTGAGTTGACCGTGTACATGACCGAAGCCGCGTTCATCCGGCATAGTAACTAAGTCTGGAGTCTCAAACTCTTTTGACTCCAGACTCCAGACTCCAGACTTTATGGCGAAGCCCGTTCTCATCATCGAAGACGATCCGGACATTGCCGAGGGCGTGCGGTTCAATCTTGAGCGCGAGGGATTGACCGCGCGCGTCGCGCTCACAGGCGAGCAAGGTCTCGCCGCCGCGCTCGATGCGAAGAATCCGCCCGCGCTTGTCATACTCGATCTCATGCTGCCCGGCATGAGCGGGACGGAACTCTGTCGCCGCCTGCGACGCGAACCGCAGACGCGACGCACGCCGATCATCATGCTCACAGCGCGCGTCGATGAATCAGATCGCATTGCCGGTCTCGATCTCGGCGCGGACGACTACATCACCAAGCCCTTCTCCGTCAAAGAACTGATGGCACGCGTGCGCGCCGTGCTGCGACGCACCGACGAGAGTGCCGCGCCGCGTTATGAAGATGGCCGCATGACAATCGACTTCGCTGATATGCGTGTCGCGTGCGACGGCTTGCAGATTAAGCTCACGCGCAAAGAGTTCGCGCTTCTCGAAATGCTCGCGCGCGCGGGCAATCGCGTCGCCACGCGACAACAGATTCTCGATAACGTCTGGGGCTACTCCTACTACGGCGACACGCGCACGCTCGACGTGCACATTCGCCGCCTGCGACAGAAACTCGGCGACTGCGGCGCGTGCATCGAGACGGTCGTCGGCGTCGGCTATCGCTTCGTCGGTTGCCAGAGGGCCATCAATGGTGAATCGTGAATCGTGAAGGCCACTTCTTAGCATTTACGATCTACCATTTACGATTCATGCTTCCATGTCTTTCCGCCACACACTCGCCGCCGCGCTCTGCCTTGCGATAGTTGCATCCTTCATCGCGCTCTACTTCGCGCAGCCGATCCTCTGTGCCATCGCAGTCGTCTTTGCCATCGCGGGATGTCTGACTGCGACGCTCTTGCGTCGCGATGCGACTCATAATCAAAGTTTGAAGAAGACGGACGCGCACGCGGGCATCGGGCCCGCTTTGGTCTCGCGTGGCGCGCTCGCAGGGAGCGCGGGCGACGGCATTCCGGCGGGCGAGATGCTCGAAGCGATGCTCGGGAGCGTGCGCGAAGGGCTCGTCGTCGTTGACGGCGGGATGCGCGTCATTGCATTGAACGCATCGGCGCGCGCGATCTTCGGCGCGGGTGAGGGGGACGTAGCATCGTCATCAACACACACGCACGAAGACGCGTGCGACGCTTTACAGGAGGGCCAGTTGCGCGCGCTCGGCGAGTTGACGCGCAACCCTGCGGTGCTCGGCGCGTTCGCAGAGGCTCTGGCGCACGGGCGACAGGTCGGGGCGAAGATCGAAACCGACGTGCGCGAGCGACGCGCATACGATCTGCGCGTCGCGCCGCTCAAGCCACGTGAGGGATGGGGCGCGCGGCGCGGCGCGGTCGGCATCTTCTTCGACATCACGCGACTCGAACGCCTTGAGCGCGTGCGTCAGGAGTTTCTGCTGAACGTCTCGCACGAGCTGCGCACGCCGCTCACAGCCATTCGCGCTTTTGTCGAGACCTTAGCGGCCGGTGTCGTCGATGAGCCGGAGAACAACCGTCGCTTCCTCTCGATCATCGACCGTAACGCGGCGCGGATGCAGAGTCTCATCGACGACATCCTCGAACTCTCGTCGATAGAGGCGGGCCGGGTCTCGGTCGAGCCACAACCCGTGCGTCTGCGCGCGCTCGTGCAGGACGTTTTGACTTCGCTCGCAGGTCGCGCCGCCGAGCGCGGCGTCGCGCTTCATAACGAGGTGGCCGAAGACGTGACGGTGCGCGCCGACGCGCGTCGTCTCGAACAGATGTTGACGAACCTTACGGACAACGCCGTCAAGTTCAATCGCGAACACGGTGAGGTGCGCGTTGCACACGCGCGCGGGCCGGAGCGCGACCGCATCAACGTCTCCGATACGGGCGAAGGCATCGCGCCCGAACATCTCGCGCGCATCTTCGAGCGTTTCTACCGCGTGGATCGCGCACGCTCGCGCGCGATGGGCGGCACAGGCTTGGGTCTCGCCATCGTCAAGCATCTTGCACGAGCGCACGGCGGCGAGGCGACGGTGAATTCAACCGTGGGCGAGGGCACGGTCTTCACGTTGGAACTGCCGCGTGGAGAGAGCGATGAAGTAGGAACGTTGAACGATGAAGCAAGGATGAAGAGGTGATCGCGATGAATGATGAATGATAAAGTCAGAGCGAATAACTTTGAGTGATAAGTTATGAAACAAGAGAGATGAAGTAGGAGCGTTGAACGAATGGCAATCGGTTTTCAGTTCATCGTTCATCGTTCCGCGTTCATCGTTTCATTCTCCGCCTTGACGCTCGCGCGCGACGTTGTTACACTTTTGTGACGAATCAGGTCAGTGCCCGACGCGCCCTGCGTCCTCAGTAGATCAAACGGGTTCAATCTGCATAAGAATCGCGCGCCCTGCGCAAGTCGGTAAGTCGGTTTCCCCCCTTTAGGAGGTGTCTCGGTGGGCTTCAAGATCGGACAGAAAGTCGTTTACCCCAACCACGGGATCGGAACCATCGAACAGATCGAGCAGAAGCAGATCGGGTCAAACTCTCTCCCCTTCTACACGCTCCGTCTCGCCGCTACTAACTCCGTTGTCCTCGTGCCCGTCGCCAATGCCGGCGAGGTGGGCTTGCGCTCGCCCATCACTTCGGGCGAGTGCGAGATGCTCCTCAAAACGCTCTCCGACGACTTCCAAAACGCGAACGGCGACTGGAAGGATCGCTTCAAAGAGTTCTCCGACAAGATGCGGACGGGCGACATCTTCGCCGTCGCCGACGTGCTCAAGCACTTGACCTTCCTTAATCACCAAAAGCCGCTCTCGTTCCGCGAGCAACGGATGCTTGAGCGCTCGCGCTACCTCGTCGTCTCGGAACTCGCCGCCGTCTGCCGCCAGCCCGAATGCAGCGTCGAGCCGCGAGTCGATCAGGCGTTAGAGCGCGCCTGCTCCAAGCACTCGCGTCGCCCCGCCGTCGCCAACACGCGCGCACGCGCTGTCGGCGCAACCGTCGGACACTAAAACAAAATAAGAAGTAGAAACGCGGAAGGATGAAAGGATGATCACTCGACTTGAGTGGCCCCCTTTCATCCTTCCGCGTCTCTACTTCCTACTTTTCCGTTTTGATCGCTCTTGCCGCGAGGCTCGCGACGACCGTGATGAGTTCGGCGGGCTCGACCGGCTTGGGCAAGTGAATCTGAAAGCCTGCGACGAGCGCGCGCATACGATCTTCCGGGCGCGCGTAAGCCGTCAGCGCGGCGGCGGGAATGTCGCCGCCCTGTACGGCGGGCAGTTGGCGCACGCGACGCATGAGCGAGAAGCCGTCCTCGCCGGGCATCTCGATGTCTGAGATGAGCACGTCGGCGCGCCAGCTTTCGAGCGTGCGCATGGCCGCTTCGGCGCTCGCCACGGCGACGACATCCGCGTGACATTGTTCGAGCACCGTCACCAGCAGAGCGCGCGAGTCCGCGTCATCTTCGACGACGAGCACACGCAGGCCCTCCAACTCCGTCGGGCACTCTAACTCTCCGAACGAGCTGTTGCCGTCCGCAGGTGTCTTAACTTCCAGAAGAGCACTCGTCGCCGCGACCGTGCTGCGCACCGCCGCGAGCAAAGGCAGCGTGACGCGGAAGGTGGCCCCCTCGCCCGCACCATTGCTCTCGGCCCTCACGCTCCCGCCGTGCAGTTCTACAAGGTGGCGCACGATTGCCAAGCCCAAACCCAGACCTCCGTGCGCGCGCGTCGTCGTCGGATCGGCTTGACGGAAGCGGTCGAAGACGTAGGGCAAAAATTCCGGCTCGATTCCCTGCCCCGTGTCCATGACCGCGACTTCGAGGTGCGAGTTCAAACGCGACAAGACGATCTGCACGCGGCCATCGCGCGGCGTGAACTTCACCGCGTTCGAGAGCAGATTCCAGACGACCTGCTGCAACCTGTCTGGATCGCCGGAGATGGGGCCCGCCCCGCGATCAAGCACGACTTGCAGTCGGACGCCTTTCGCCTCTGCCGCCGGGCGCACGCTATCGACCGCCGCTTCGATGACGGGCGCGAGTTCTACGGAGCGCACGTTCAGGCGAAGCTTGCCGCGAATGACGCGCGACACGTCGAGGATGTCGTCGATGAGTTGCACCTGCGCCTGCGCGTTGCGCTCAATGGTTTCGAGCGCGCGCACCTGCGTCGCTTCGTCGAGTTGGCCCGTGCCGAGCAGACGCGTCCAGCCGAGCACGGCGGTCAGAGGAGTGCGCAGCTCGTGCGAGAGCGTGGCGAGGAATTCGTCTTTGAGTCGATTCACTTCCTGCGCATCTCGATAGAGGCGCGCGTTCTCGACGGCGAGCGCGGCGCGGTGCGCGAGGTCTTCGGCGAAGGCGAGATCGGTTTCGTTGTAATGGCGGCCCGACTCGGCGGAGACGAAAGTGATCGCGCCGAGCACGCGTCCCTGCACGCTGAGCGGCACAGTCATCGCCGAGCGCAGGCCCAGCTCGCGCAGGATTCTCAACTGCTCTGCGTCGCGCGCGACGAGGGCCAGCAGTTCATCCGGGATGTTCGGGTAGAAGTCCGGCTCGCCCGTGCGGATGACTTTGGCGACGCCGTCGCGGTCGGAGAGCGATTGCGGATAGCGTTGTTCGAGTTCTATTGCGAACTCGACCTTCGCCGCATCCTGATGCGCGACCGCAAGCCGTTTGATCGCGCGCTCGTCCGTGACCATATCGACCGCACACCAATCTGCGAGTCGCGGGACGACGAGGTTCGCAATGCGTCTGAGCGTCGCCTCGTAGTCGAGCGAGCTGACGAGGACTTCGCTCGCCTCGGCGAGAAAGCGTTGCGAGTCTTCGGCGCGGCGTCGGTCGTCGATGTCCGTGCTCGTGCCAAACCACTTGACGACGTGGCCCCCCGCATCGCGCAAGGGCACGGAGCGCGCGAGATGCCAGCGATAGCTGCCGTCCGAACCGCGTCGCAGGCGCAGCTCCACGTCGAAGCTCTCGCCCGTCTCGAAGGCGTGTTGCCATCCTTCAAGCACACCCTTGATGTCTTCGGGATGCACGACGCTTTGCGCGAGTTTCGTGTCTTCCTCCTCACGCGACAGGCCAGTGTAGTCGTACCAGCGTTGATTGAAGTACTCGGACTGGCCGTCGGGCTGCGCCGTCCAGACGATCTGCGGGATCGACTCGGCGAGGAAGCGATAGTGCTCCTCGCTCGCCTGCGCCTTGATGCGCTCGCGCTGCGCGGCGTCGAAGAGGCGCGCGTTGTCCATCGCCACGGCCGCCTGCGCCGCGAGTCCTTCGATGATGCGCGCCGCGCGCTCCGTGAAGACGCTCTCTTCCGGGTGGCCGAAGAAGAGTCCGCCGTAAACTTCACCGGAGCGCGAGATGACCGGCACGGCGAGATAGCTCGTCACCGGCAGGTGGCCCTCGGGCATGCCGTAGTAAGGCGAGTTCTTGCCGTAGCGCGGGTCTTTCTTCACGTCGTTGATGCAGACAGTGCCCTCGCCCTTGAAGGTCGGCGCGAAGATGTCCGTGTTGCGCGGCATGGGGAAATGCGCGAACGCCGAGCGCGGGACGCCGGAGAGCGTGTAGAGCATGAACGACTCGCCGTCCTCGTTGAGCACGTTGTAGAAGAACGAGCCGAAGTGCGCGTTCGAGATATCGGTCGCGGCATCGGTCACAGCCTGCACGAGCTTTTGCAGATCGAGTTCGCCCGCGAGCGTCTGCCCGACGCGATTGACCGTCTCGATGATCTCCGACTGTTCGCGCAGGCCCTCCTCCGCGCGCTTGCGCTCGATGCCGAGGGCGATGCCGTTCGCGACTGACGCCATCGACTGAAGGACGGCTTCGGTCAGTGGGCGACGCGCGAAGGTGGCCATCACGCCGACGAGTCGATCCTCGACGATCAGAGGATAGCCCGCGAAGGCGATCATCTCTTCGCGCTCAGCCCACTCCTTATCGCTGACGCGCGGATCGTCCGCCACGTCGTTGGTGAGATGAGGTCGTCGCTCTGCGGCGATGAGCCCGATCTTAAACTCGCCGACGCGGACGCGACTGTGCGCGCCGTCGAGGTGCGTGTACATCCCCGCGCTCGCTTGAAGCACGAGCACGTCCGCGCCTTCGTCGAGCGTCCAGATGCGCGCGAAGGCAACGTCCAAGTGTTCGACCAGAGTTTCGGCGCAGCGTTGGAGCATCTGCGGCAACGGCTTGTTCTCGATGAGCGCCGCGCCAATGTCTGCGCCGAGCGCGGCCAGTCGCGTGCGTTCGAGCAACGCTTCCTCGTCGCGCTTGCGCCCGGTAATATCGCGCGCCACGGCGGAGACGCCGAACATCTGCCCGTTCGCGCCCGCGATGGGCGAGAGTGTGAAGGCCACGTCAACGGGGCGGCCATCCTTTCTCATGCGGATGGTCTCATACTGACGTGCGCTGCGATCCTCTCTGAACTTCGCGAAGAGACTCTTCGCTTCGTCGGCGCGATCCGGCGGGGCGAGCAGCGACACGTCCTGCCCGATGGCTTCGGCGGCGGTGTAGCCGAAAATCTTCTCCGCGCCGTCGTTCCAACTCGCGATCTTGCCGTCGAACGTTGAGCTGATGATGGCGTCGTCCGATGATTCGACGATAGCTGAGAGGAGCAAGCGCGACTCCTCCGCGCGCCTGCGCTCCGTGATGTCAACCGAGACGCCGACGATACCGACGACTGCGCCGCTCTCGTCGAAGACAGGCGTGTCTGTGACCAGCGCGGGGAACGCCGTGCCGTCGCGACGCCGCACTTCAAACTCGCCCGTCCAACTCTGGCCCGCCGCGACGCGCGCCATGATCTCGGCGGCTTGCTCCTTCGACGCGTCCGAGGTCATGACTTCGACGATGTTGCGACCCAAGACCTCCGCAGCAGACCAGGCGTAGAGTTTCTCCGCGAAACTGTTCCAGTAGGTGATCGTGCCCTGCGTGTCGGTGGCGATGACCGACTGCTCAACCGTGTCGAGCAGTTGCGCCTGAAAGCGCAACGCCTCGGCTGTGCGCTCGCGCTCATCCTGCGCGCGCTTGACCTCCGTGATGTCGCGCGTGAAGCAACGCGTGTGGACGAAGCGGCCATCTTCCCACAGCACGTTCGAGTTGATGACGACGTGACGGATCGATCCATCCTTGCAACGCAGACGCGCCTCGTAGCCGTGCAGTTCCTCGTTGTGTGTCAGTCGCGTGAGGATGTCTGAGATCACTTCCGCGTCGGCGTGAAACTCCGTGATCTTGTGACCGATGTACTCGTCGCGCGTGTAGCCGAGCATCTCAAGCTCCGCGCGGTTCGTCCACAGGATCGTGCCGTCTGGCCCCACCCAATGCAGCCCCACGGTCGCGTTCTCGAAGAAGTCCGTCAGCTCGCGCTCGCGCTGTCGCAGTTCACCTTCGGCGTGCCTGCGCTGTTCGGTCAGCATCCAGATGAGCAGCGCGACGGCGACGAAGACACCGAGTCGCAGGAAGGCGTCGGCGTTGTGGCTCCACGAATATCTCGGTTCAAAAAAGAGGTAGTCGGTGATTGGGATGGAGATGATGATCGAGAGCAGCCCCGCGCGGCGACCTCCATAGTGTGCGCTGACGACCACCGCAGCGTAGAAGAAGGCGAAGGGGAGCGGGATGCTGGCGAAGTAGAGCAGTTGTGTGATGGCGGCGGCTGCCGCCACCGAAAGGACGGCGAGACCGTAGCGCAAGATTTGCGAGCGTGCCCCTTGATTCATCTTCCTCTTCTTACGACTTCAATCGAAGACTTCGGACGGTGCTGCGCGCCGCGCCCTCACCGGACGCGAAGACGCCGCAAGCGTTCGTCGCGCGGAACGGGGGCGAGGACTTGATCGAGAACCTTACTGGCAACGGGGGAAATGCGGACGAGCCACATGATACTAGATTTCGCTCGACGTGGAAACGCGAAGCCTCACGTGCGTGAACGCGTCGCCGCTTTCGCAGCGCGCGGCAAACGTAGTAAGCTATGCGCCAAACAGCAGTCTTCTTAAAATTCAGTCATTAAAGAGAGGCACTTAACTGCCATGTCAGAGAACGTTCCCATCACGGTCGCGCGCGGCGACGGCATCGGGCCCGAAATCATGGACGCGACGCTCGCGATCCTGAAAGGCGCGGGCGCGCGAATCGACATCGAAGAGATCGAGATCGGCGAGCGCGTCTATCTCGCAGGCAACGCGGCTGGCATCGACCCGAGCGCATTCGCATCTCTGCGTCGCACGAAAGTTTTTTTGAAAGCTCCGATCACGACACCGCAGGGCGGCGGCTACAAGAGCTTGAACGTCACGGTCAGAAAAACTTTCGGGCTCTACGCCAACGTCCGCCCGTGCGTCTCCTATCATCCGTTCATCAGTACGAAGCATCCCATCATGGACGTGGTCATCGTCCGCGAAAACGAGGAAGACGTGTACGGCGGCATCGAGTATCAGCAGACCGGACAGGTGACGCAGTGCCTGAAACTCATCTCGCGACCGGGCACGGAGAAGATCGTGCGCTACGCCTTCGAGTACGCGCGACGCAACAACAGGAAGAAGGTGACGTGCTTCACGAAAGACAACATCATGAAGATCACGGACGGCCTCTTCCATAAAGTCTTCGACGAGATCGCGACCGAATACACGGACATCGAGAACGAGCACTGGATCGTCGATATCGGCGCGGCGAAACTCGCGGACACGCCCGAAGCCTTCGATGTCGTCGTGCTGCCGAATCTCTACGGCGACGTGCTCTCGGATGTCGCGGCGCAGATCGCCGGCTCGGTCGGTCTCGCTGGCTCGGCGAACATCGGCGAATCAATCGCGATGTTCGAGGCGATCCACGGCTCTGCTCCGCGTCGGGCCGGACAAAATTTGGCGAACCCTTCCGGTCTCTTCCTCGGCGCGATCATGATGCTCGTCCACGTCGGGCAGACGGACGTTGCAGAGCGCGCGCACAACGCTTGGCTCAGAACGATTGAGGACGGCGTCCACACCTACGACATTTATAAAGATGGTGTGAGCAAGCAGAAGGTCGGCACTAGAGAGTTTGCCGAAGCGGTCGTCGCGCGCGTGGGCCAGAAGCCGGAGACTCTGAAAGCCGTGAGCTATCAATCGGCGGAGGCTGATGACGAAGGCACGTTCGCGAGTCGCATGGCGCGCACTTCGGAAGACTCTCGCAAGGAGACGGTCGGCGTTGACGTTTATCTCGACTGGACGGAAGGTAGCCCACAACAGTTGGGCGAAGCGGTCGAGAAGTTGAGCGGCGAAGGATTGAAGTTCTCTTCCATCAGCAACAGGGGCGTGAAGGTCTATCCCGGCGGCAGTCCAGAAACTTTCTGCTCCGATCACTGGCGCTGTCGCTTCGTCGCAGACGCGGGCGAAGGCGGCGTGGTGACACACGCGCAGATCGCCAGCTTGCTCACGCGCTTCTCGCAATCGAATTTCGACTTCATCAAGACCGAGAACCTCTGCAACTTCGACGGCAAGCCCGGCTACTCGCACGCGCGCGAATGAAGCGACGCGCAGCAACGAGCAATCTATTACTTCAATCAAGGGAGAAGAATCATGGGTGAGAACAGAGAGCAGGAAGAGATCGGCGCGACGACCGAACAATACCCGCCGGTCGAGATGAGTCCCGGCGAGAAGTTGGCGGACAATCAGCCCCTCGCCTCGCCCGTCCCCGGCGCGCAGAGTTCCGTGGACGACGACATAAAGAAGGAAGTTAACTTGAACACCGAATGACGGAAGGCACTGAGTTACAAGTTGAAAGTTACAAGTTGCGAGTTGGATCGGTGCTTTGAGCTTTCCACTTTTAACTTTTAATTTTCAACTCTTTCCAAGGAGAACATCATTCATGTCAGCCACAGCCCCCGCGCGCCCCGAAGCCGGCGAGTATGCGCCCTATTATGAACAGTACGTTTCGCTCGTCCCCACAGGCGACATAGTTGAAACGCTCGAACGCCAGATGGCCGACACGCTCGCGCTCCTGCGCTCCGTGCCCGAAGCTCGCGCGGGCTCTTCTTACGAACCCGGCAAGTGGAGCATCAAGGAAGTGGCCGGTCACGTCATCGACGGCGAACGTATCTTCTCTTACCGCGCGCTGCGCTTCGCGCGTGGCGATCAAACGCCGCTGCCCGGCTATGAACAGGACGACTACGCGCGCGTCGCCAACTACAACGCGCGCACGCTCGCCGATCTCGCCGACGACTTCGAGCGCGTCCGCGCCTCGACCGTCTCGCTCTTTCGCTCCCTCGACAGTGAAGCGTGGCAGCGACGCGGGCTGGCGAGCGATAACGAAGTCTCGGTCCGTGCCCTCGCGCACATCATCGCCGGACACGAACTGCACCACGTCGGAATTTTGCGCGAACGCTACTTGCGATGACGAAGAGACGCGGCGACACGCAGACGCGGAGACGCGGGGAGAAGTCGAACGACTCGCCCGCCTCAAACGCGCGAACGCACGAAGCTCGCGCGTCCATCGCCGCGTCGCCGCGTCGCCGCGTCGCGTCTCAACCTTCGCCGCTCGTCTCTGTCATCATGGGCAGCAAGTCCGACTGGGAGACGATGCGCCACGCCGACGACGTGCTCACAAAGTTCGACGTGCCGCACGAGTGTCGCATCGTCTCGGCGCATCGCACGCCCGCTTGGATGACTGAGTTCGCGTCGCAAGCGGAGTCGCGCGGTCTGAAAGTGATCATCGCGGGCGCGGGCGGCGCGGCACATCTGCCCGGCATGGTCGCGGCGCAGACAATCGTGCCCGTGCTCGGCGTCCCCGTCGAAAGCCGCGCGCTCAAAGGCATCGACTCGCTGCTCTCCATCGTGCAGATGCCCGCAGGCATTCCCGTCGGCACGCTCGCCATTGGACAAGCGGGCGCAACCAACGCTGCGCTCCTCGCCATCGCCATCCTCGCGAACGAAGATGAAAGTTTGCGCGCGCGCCTGCGCGACTTTCGCCGCGAACAGGAACGACAAGTGCGCGAGTCGAAACTTGAAGGGCAAGCATGAGAGATTGATTCATCGATCCATTTCTCCATTGAATCAATGAACAAATGATCCAATGATCCAATGAGTCAATCCTCATCACTTATCACTCATCACCCGACACTTCCGATTCTCCCCGGCGCGACGCTTGGCGTGCTCGGCAGCGGTCAACTCGGTCGGATGTTCGCGCTCGCCGCGCGGCAGATGGGCTATCGCGTTCACACTTTCTCGCCCGCGCGCGACACGCCCACGGGTCAGGTTGCCGACAGAGAGATCGTCGCTGCTTACGAAGACCTCGACGCCGTGCGCGAGTTTGCGCGCGGGGTTTCCGCCGTCACCTTCGAGTTCGAGAACGTGCCCGCCGCGACCGCCGCCGCGATCAATGAGATCGTGCCCGTGCGACCTTCGGGCGACGCGCTCCACATCACGCAGCACCGCATCCGCGAAAAAACTTTCCTTGCACGCCACGGCTTCCCCGTCACAAAGTTTCGTCGCGTCTCAACAGTCAAAGAGTTCAACGACGCGCTCACGGAGATCGGCTTACCCGCAGTCTTAAAGACCGCAGGCTTCGGCTACGACGGCAAGGGCCAGTGGACGATCAGAGATGAGACGGAAGCCGCGACAGCCTTCGACGCTCTTGACGCGCGTGAGGGCATACTCGAAGCCTTCGTGCCCTTCGAGCGCGAAGTCTCCATCGTCGCCGCGCGCGGCTGCGATGGCGCGGTGACGAGCTACGGCGTCATCGAGAACGCGCACGCGCGCCACATCCTCGATCACTCAATCGCTCCGGCCCGCGTCTCGCCACGCATCGCGCGCGAGGCTGAAGAGATCGCACGCGCGCTGCTCTCCGAACTCGACTACGTCGGCGTGCTCTGCGTCGAGTTGTTCTTGACGGCGGACGAAAAACTTTTCGTCAACGAACTCGCGCCGCGCCCGCACAACTCCGGCCACTTCTCAATCGAAGCCTGCGCGACCGGCCAGTTCGAGCAACAGGCGCGCGCGCTCTGCAATCTCCCGCTCGGCTCGACCGAACAACTCCGTCCCGCCGCGATGGCGAATCTTCTCGGCGACCTCTGGCAAGGGGGCGAGCCCGACTGGCGCGCGGCCCTCTCCGACCGGCGCGTCAAGCTACACCTCTACGGCAAACGCGACGCACGACCGGCGCGCAAGATGGGCCACCTCACCGCCCTCGCCGCGACCACCGACGAGGCCCTCCGCATAGTTCTCTCCGCGCGCGATGCGCTGACGCTTAATCGCTAGAATTCCGCCAAACAGCCGCGACAAAAATTCTCTTGACCATCAAAACTTTTGTTGTACTATTGTCGTAGTACAATAGCGAACATGGCGCAGCAGTTCAACATCGACTCGCGACACCCGACGCCGATCTACGCACAGCTTGAGCGCGCGATCCGCTTCGCCATCGTGACGGGGCGGCTCTCGGTCGGCGATCAACTCCCGACCGTGCGACAGCTCGCCGTCGATCTGCGTGTCAACGCGAACACGGTCGCGAAAGTTTACGCGGAGTTGGAACGCACGGGAGTAGTTGAGACGCGGCGCGGCGTGGGCACGTTCGTGTTGACGAGCGATCTTCCCATGAGCGCGAGCGCGACGGGTCGCAAGGGGGCCACTGAACGCGCAGGCAAGCTGCGCGGTCTCGCGGAACGTTTTCTCGCCGACGCGCACGCGCTCGGCTTTTCGCCCGAAGAGATGTTGGAACATCTTAGAGGGATCGTTGAAGAAGGAGTGTAAGAGAGATGGCTACCGGTTTAGAGTTGATTCAGTCGAAGAAGAATCTCACGGCGGCGAACGCGCCGCGCATGAACGTGGTGTCGGCATTGATGCTGATCGTCCCGGCGGGGCTCGGCGTCGCGGCGACCGTCATGATGCGCAAGCCCATCGGCGCGATTGTCGGCTTCCTGCTGGGGCTGCTGCTCGCGCAGTCGCCGCGCGTGGCGAAGCAGTGGGAGAAAGCGGTCGTGCTCAGGCTTGGCAAGTACGTCGGCCTTCGCGGGCCCGGCCTATTCTGGATCGTGCCCTTGCTTGATTCGATCTCGACTTACGTCGATCAGCGCATCATCACGACGAGCTTCGCGGCGGAGCAGACCTTAACGTCCGACACCGTGCCAGTCAACGTCGATGCCGTCCTCTTCTGGATGGTCTATGACGCGGAGAAGGCCGCGCTCGAAGTGCAGGACTACCCGCAGGCTGTGAGCTGGGCGGCGCAGACCGCTCTGCGCGATATCATCGGTCGCACGTCGCTCTCGGAGTTGTTGAGAGGACGCGAGCAGATCGAAGCGGACTTGCAGCAGTTGATTGATCAACGCTCAAACCCGTGGGGCGTCACAGTGCAATCCGTCGAGATGCGCGACGTGATCATCCCAGATTCTTTGCAGGACGCGATGTCGAGAGAGGCGCAGGCTTCACGTGAGAAGCGAGCGCGCATCATCCTCGGCGAAGCTGAAGTTGAGATCGCGCACATGTTCGCGCAGGCGGCGAAGTCTTACGAGGGCAACCCGACGGCCCTGCACCTGCGAGCGATGAACATGCTCTACGAGGGCCTGAAGGAGAAAGGCGCGTTGATGCTCGTGCCGTCGTCTGCGGTCGAGTCGATGGGCATGGGGGGCCTTCTCGGCGCGGCGGCGTTCAGGCAGCAGATGTTGACTGAGCAAGACCCGAAGAAGACCGACACGGTCTAACGATGAGAAACGCGATCTTCATTAACTAAGTGACGAAAGGAAGATGGCTCGGAGAGTTCACACTCTCCGAGCCATTCGTTTTTCAGATCGATGTGAGGGCGCGCGTCAGACGCCAGCGAAGTGGACGTTGCCGTGGATGCCGCTCATGCGTATGAGTGGGCCACCCGCGCCGATACGCGCGATCCACTTCGAGCGCGCGGCGTCCTTGATCGTCACGTTCTTGAGATCGTAGTCCACTTCGCCGCTAAAGCCACTCATGCGCACGTCTGCGTTTACATCCTGCGCGAGCCGGAGCACGATGTCGCCGTTGATGCCGGAGACGCGCACGCCTTCGTCCGTCGGATTTGCGACGCCGAAGGTAACGTTGCCGTTGACGCCGGAGAACTGTGCGTCGCCCGCCGCGCGCGCCACAGTGACCTCGCCGTTAACGCCGGAGACGCGCACCGCCCCTTCTAATTCGCCGACTCGCACCTCGCCGTTGATGCCACTCGTCGCCACTTCAACCTGCCGAGGGACTTTGAGCAAGACATGCTGGTGCGCGCTTCTGCCGCCGCCACCATGACCGACGAGCCAGCGCAGGAAACCCCAGCCGCCGTTGCCACGGTTCTCCGCGCGCACGGTGAGAAAGTCTGCGCCATGCTCGACCGTGATCTTGTGATATTCGAGATCGCGCGCGTCGCTCACATAGTTCTCGACGTGAATCTCCGCGACGTTACTATCCGTCGTCACGATCTCGACGGGCCCGTTGATGCCTGAGACCTCGACACGCGCGCCGGGCGCGAGCGTGTAAGAGTCGTTGACGATCTGCTCGTTCGCTCCAGTGCCCACTGTAAACGACTGCGCGCCGCCACTGCTGGCGTGGAAAATGTGGCCCGCGTGGAAGAGGTGATGACCCGCGAACCAAGCGACGATGATGGCAAGTGTCGCGACGAAAATTTTGAGTTTCATAGTTTGCGATCCCTTCAGACTGACGATCCGATTGTTTGAAGACTGCCGTCTCTTTTGATCCCAGCAGAGAGAACGATTAAAAGAGAGTGATGGTTCTATCTAATTAATGACGCGTTGAAAGGCTGAAGGAAGCGATGCGTCCGTCCGAGTCGCTGCATCACTTCCGCCTTTTACCTTCGCGCGCGGTTCTGTGGTAAATTTCCGTCGTCTGTTCATCTCCCAAACAACTCAAGGCATCTTCATCGAGGAGAATTTTATGAAACGTCTCGTCGCCTCGTCTCTCGCCTTTGCGCTCGTGCTCTGCGCGGCGGTCGTAGCTTCCGCGCAAACGGGCAAGCAGCCGCTCACCATCAATGATCTGCTCAAAGTCCGACGCGTCGGCGACTCGCAGCTCTCGCCCGATGGCCGATGGGTAGCTTACCAAGTCTCCGTGCCGGACGTTGAGGCGAACCGCAGCCGCACGCAACTCTATTTGATCCCTGCGGACGGCGGCACGCCGAAGCAGTTGACGAACGGCGCGGCGAGCGCGACGAGTCCGCGATGGTCGCCCGACGGCAAGTGGATCATCTACGCGATGGGCGGGCAACTACACGCGATGGAGATCGCGACGGGACAAGACAAACAGATCACGAACATCTCGACGGGCGCAAGCGACGAGATCATTTCGCCCGATGGCCGGTGGATCGCGTTCGTCTCGGACGTGTTCGCGGACTGCGCCGACGATGCGTGCAACAAGCAGCGCAATGAGCAGACGGAAGCGAACAAGGTCAAGGCTCACGTCGTCGAGGGCGGCTTGCTCTACCGGCATTGGACGGAGTGGAAGGGCGGCAAGCGCACGCACGTCTTCATCGTCTCGATGGACGGCGGCGCGGCCCGCGACGTGACGCCCGGCGACTTCGACGCACCGCCGTTCTCTCTGGGTGGCCCCACGGACTACGCCTTCTCGCCCGACTCGAAGGAACTCGCGTTTGCGCGCAACACGGATAAGGTCGGCGCGACCTCGACGAACAACGACATCTTCGTCGTGCCCGTCGCAGGCGGCGAAGCGCGGCGCATCACGGCGGACAACAGGGGATCGGATCAGTCGCCGCAGTATTCGCCCGACGGTCGCTACATCGCCTATCGCTCGCAAGCAACGGCGGGCTTCGAGAGTGATCGCTGGCGTCTGATGCTCTACGACCGCCAAGCGAATCGCTCGCGCGAACTGCTGAACAACTTCGACGCATACGTTGACAGCTTCACCTTCTCGCCCGACGGCAAGCTCATCTATTTCACTTCGGGCGAGCGCGGTCGCGCGCCCGTCTATGTCGTCTCGCTCGCAGATGGCCGCGCGACGAAGATACTCGAAGGCGAGAACGATGAGTTGCACGTTGCGCCCGATGGCAAGACGCTCTTCGTCTCTCGTTCGAGCGCGAGCGTGCCGACGGAGCTTTACTACGCGCGTCTCTCTTCGCCGACGAGTGTCGCGGGCGGCGCGAATGCCGTTGCACGTCTGACGAAGGAGAACGACGCCTTCCTCGCGAACTTCTATTTGCCCGCGCCCGAAGAGTTGACGTGGACGGGCGGCGCGGGTGCGAAAGTTTCTGGCTGGTTCTTCAAGCCGATGAACTATGCGTCGAGCGGCGCGAAAGTTCCGCTCGTCGTCTTGATTCACGGTGGCCCTCAGGGGGCTTGGAGCGATGCTTGGAGCTATCGTTGGAATCCGCAGATCTACGTCTCGCAAGGCTACGCGGTGTTTATGCCGAATCCTCGCGGCTCGACCGGCTACGGCCAGCAGTTCACGAATGAGATTTCGGGCGACTGGGGCGGCAAGGTTGTTGACGACATCATGAACGGCACAGCCTTCGTGCTCTCGAAGTACAACGTTGATCGCGAGCGAATCGGCGCGGCGGGCGCGAGTTACGGCGGCTACATGATCGATTGGCTCTTGGGCCACAACAACGATCCGCGCGCGCACTTCAAAACTTTTGTCTCGCACGCGGGCGTCTTCAACCTGACGAGTATGTACGGCGTGACGGAGGAACTGTGGTTCGCCGAATGGGAGTTCAAGGGCACGCCCTACGACAACCCGGAGCTTTACGAGAAGTGGTCGCCGAATATGTTCGTCAAGAACTTCAACACGCCGACGCTTGTCACGCAGGGAGAGATCGACTTCCGCGTGCCCGTCGATCAGGGCCTGCAACTCTACACGGCCTTGCAGAAGCGCGGCGTCGAATCGAAGCTCGTCGTCTTCCCCGACGAGGGCCACTGGATTTTGAAGCCGCAGAACTCGCAGTTCTGGTACACGACCGTCCTCGATTGGCTGAACAAGCACCTGAAGCCGACCACCTGAGAGCGCGATATAGAAATTGCGGACGAGAAGCGAGAGGCGCGCAGGTGATCATCAAAGAGTCATCACGCGCCTCTCGCTTCTCAGAAGATGATCTCATCACGCGCAATGTCGATTGACTGCGCAGTCACATTGGGGCATCATGCCTGCGCCAAGCGGCGGCAAGTCCCAACTCTCGCAGCGGCACGTAGTCAACTCTTCTGCCGTCTAACGCAAAATCTTCCTAAGACCTTCTACCCGTCGCCCTTCCGTCTTCTCAAGACGCGCCCGAAAGGAGTTTTAGTATCATGTCAACTTTCAAGCACGGTCTTCCTCTCGCGCTCGCATCGGGCGTGCTCCTGCTCATCTTCTGTGCGGGTGGTCCATTACACGCACAGGGACTGCCCACTCGGATGGAACGCTCGGACGATCCGCTCAACCGCGATCCGAAGCGACCGAATTCCTACGAGATCAACACCGAACAGCAGAACGCTGTGCAGGGCAAGGAGATTGAGCGCGCACTACGCGATGGCAACGAGGCGACCAACGCTACGCCGCCGCGTTACAGCGATGCAGAGAAGTCGTATCAAGCGGCACTCAAGCTCAACCCGAAGGAGGCGCGCGCCTACCTCGGTCTCGGCAGGCTCTACGCCGCGCAGAATCGCGCGGATGACGCTGCGACGGCTTTCAAAAAGGCCATCGAGGTCAAGCCGAAACTCGCCGAAGCCTACTTCAACCTCGGTATGATCTACGCCGCCACGGGTAAGAAGGAGGCCGCGCTCGAACAGCACCATGCGCTGCAAGGACTCAACGTCGATCTCGCTAAGCGACTCAAAGAGTTCATCGACAAGCAGTCTTGAGCAAGATCACTCTGGGGCGCGGCGCACGACCGAGCCGCGTACTGATAAAAAAATAGCCCGCCGAGCCCCGTGCTCCGGCGGGTTATTCATTTTTTTGAATAACTCTTATAGAAACCTGTAAACAACCATCCAAGCCGCCCCAGCCGCCTCATGCCCGCGCGAAGGTTTAACTGCGCTTATCACAGACTTTAGTCGCACACGGACGCACACTCCGCAGAGCGGTCGTCTTAGAGGTACAAAAGTTGCCAATCCAATCAACAGCAATGGTAGCCAACTACAACAGTAACTTTTTCACGATTCACTCCAGGAGGTTCTACATGGACGGTTTTCGTAAACTCGCGCGAATCCTTAGCGCGGCGCTCATCGTTATCGCCTGCACGATGGCGGCGCATGCACAGGCCACGACGGGTAATGTGCGCGGCACAGTGACCGACCCGAACGGGGCGGTCGTTGCCGGCGCGGAATTGACCATCACCAAGAAATCGACCGGCGTCTCGAGCACAACTCGCTCCGGCGATCAGGGCGAATTCGCATTTAACAACCTGCCGGTCGGCGACGATTACACCATCGCCGTCAAGGCTGCCAACTTCAAGGGCCTCTCGCTGACGAACGTCAAGGTCGAGTTGAACCAGACGACCGACGTGCCTGCGGCGTTGCAGGTCGGCGCGGTCGGCGAGACTGTCGAAGTCACGGCGGGCGGCGCGGAACTCGTTGACACGACGACGGCGAACCTCTCCAAGAGTTTCGATAGTCGTCAGGTGGTCGAACTCGCGCAGACGAGCCTCGGCGGCGCGGGCGTCAACAACCTCGCGCTCATCGCTCCGAACGTCTCCTCTTCGGGCGGCGTCGGTGTGGGCACGGGCGGCTCGGTCGGCGGTCAACGCCCGCGCGACAACAACTTCGTGCTCGACGGCATCGACAACAACGACAAGTCAGTGACGGGCCCTCAGAGCTACATCTCGCCGGAAGAAGTGGCGGAGTTCTCGCTCCTCCAGAATCAGTTCTCGGCGGAGTTCGCACGCTCGAACGGCGGTCAGTTCATCACCGTCACCAAGAGCGGCACGAACAACTTCCACGGCTCCTTCTACGCCTTCGACCGCAACAAGCACTTCAACGCGCTTGACACACAGTTGAAGCTCGCTGGCGTGACGCGCAATGAGAATCCGCGCCTCGACTACCTGCGCGCCGGCGCAAACGTCAGCGGCCCCATCTATCTGCCGCGCTTCGGCGAGGGCGGCAAGGCGTACCACAGTGGGAAAGACAAGCTCTTCTTCTTCAGCTCCTACGAGCGCTTGCAGCAGGGCACGGGCGCTTCCGCCGGCTCGATCTTCACGCCGACTGCGGCAGGCTTCGCTGCTCTGAGGGGCCTCTCCGGGCTCTCCGCGACGAACCTCGCCGTGTTCAGCCAGTACGTTCCCGTTTCCGGCGCTAACGACGCGGGCTTCGCCTCTGTCAACGGCGTGAATATCCCGCTCGGCACAGTGTTCGTCGCCGCGCCGAACTTCTTCAAGCAGAACCACGTGGTCGAGAACGTCGACTACAACCAGAGCAGCAACACGCAGCACAAGTTCCGCTTCACGCTGACGAACCTCGCCGACATCGACAACGCGGCGACGCTGCCCGTCTTCTTTAATGCGATCCCAAGCAAGCAGCGTTTGTTCTCCTACACGATGCTGCACAACTTCACGTCGAAGCTGATCAACGAGACGCGCCTCGCGTTCCGTCGCTCCTCGACGAACTTCCAAGTGCCAAGCATCGCCTTCCCCGGACTCGCCGAGTTCCCGAATCTTTCGATTGACGAGCTGGGCATCAACATCGGGCCCGATCCGAACGCGCCGCAGTTCGGCATTGAGAACAACTATCAGGTGATCGATAACATCACCTACCTCGCGGGCAATCACTCGCTCAAATTCGGCGGCGACTTCCGCGACCTTATCTCGCCGCAGAGCTTCTCGCAGCGCGTCCGTGGCGACTACGAGTACAGCGACATCCAGACGTTCCTGCGCGACCAGAGCCCGGACGTGTTCGGCGAGCGCAATGCCGGCAACAACATCTACTACGGCAACCAGCACATCCTCTACGCCTTCGTGCAGGACGACTGGCGCTTCCGCCCGAATTTGACCTTAAACATGGGCGTCAACTACTCCTACCAGCAAGTGCCTCTGGGCGCGCGCACGAGTCAGGCCCTTAACTCCATCTCGTCGGTTCCGGGACTGCTCACGTTCAGTGCGCCGAAGTCACAGACGAGGAACTTCGCCCCGAAGGTTGGCTTCGCCTACTCGCCCAACTACAAGAGCGGAATGCTCGGCTCACTCTTCGGCGAAGGCGGCAAGACCTCGATCCGCGCCGGCTTCTCGATGGGCTACGATTACATCTTCGACAACCTGTACATCCTGTCGAACCCGCCGCAGCTTCAGCAGACGAACGACTGCCCTGACGCCGCTCTCTGCCCGACGACCAACTTCCTTGCGCGTGGTGGTCTGCCGAACACTCCGGTCAATATCACCAGCGCGGCCACTGCGCGTGCCAATACCGGCGCGTTCATCCCCGATCAGCAGGTTCCCTACTCGCTGACGTGGACGGGCAGCATCCAACGCCAGTTCATGAAGGACTGGTCAGTTGAATTTCGCTACCTCGGCACGCGCGGCGTCCACCTGCTCACGCAGAACCGCATCAACGTGCAGGCGAAGGTCGATCCCGATCTTGGTCTAAGTGGTCTGCCCACGTTCATCACTCGCCCGTCGCAGTCGCAGATCGACGCGATGGGGCTGTCGCTGGGGGACATCAACGCGCGCCCGCGCCTTCTTCCGAACTACGCTGCCGCCGGTTTCACCAGCAACGTCGTGGCGTTCCTCTCGAACGGCAACTCGATCTACCACGCCGGTTCGGTTCAACTCCAGAGACGCTTCTCGAAGGGCCTGCAGATGAGCAGCGCCTACACCTTGAGCCACCTGATCGATGATACGACCGCCGAGGTCTTCTCGACCGTCTTGAGCCCGCGCCGCGTTCAGAACTTCCAGAACCTGCGCGCCGAGCGTGCCAACTCGGCCCTCGATCACCGTCACCGCTTCGTCAACTCGGCGATCTACGAGTTGCCGTGGTTCCGTAACGACTCGAACCACTTCCTGCGCACGGCCCTCGGTGGCTTTAGCCTTGCCGGAACATACACGATCGAGTCCGGTGAGCAGGTAACTGTCCGCAGTGGAACCGACGCCAACTTGAACGGCGACTCGGCGGGCGACCGCGCCATCTTTAATCCTTCGGGAACGGAGGGCGTCGGCTCAACCGTGAGCGCGCTGCTTCGCACCTGCACGGCATTCAACACAGATGGCACGTGCTCGCAGTCCGCAGCCTCGCGCACGGTCGGCTACGTTGCCAACAACCCGAACGCGCGCTATCTACAGGCGGCGTCAGGCGCTGTGTCGAACATCGGTCGCAACACCTTCCAGATTCCCCGTATCAACAACTTCGACTTCTCGATCTTCAAGAACTTCCGGGTCAGCGAGTCGAAGATGTTCCAGATACGCGCCGACATGTTCAACGCGCTCAACCACCCGCAGTACGTTGCGGGCTCGGTCGATGCGGTTGATCCCATCTCGACGACGGGCGTCACACGCTTCAATCAGGTTGCGCCGCTCACGGGAGATTTCCTGAAGGCTGGCAATATCTTCAGCAGCAACCCGCGAGTTATTCAGTTCGCGGCGCGCTTCAACTTCTAACTACTTGACCGCCTCTCGCGGGCGACCGCGAGACTTTTCGAGGCGACGAAGGTTAAATCTTCGTCGCCTCTTTTTTTATCCGGCCCCCGCTTTCTATCTAATGACTCTGTCGGCAAGGCCGGTTCGATAACGCGAACGTGGAAACGCGCGGTCTCTTCTTAAAGATTCTCAATCGCTACGGGCTCAACTTCCTCCGCCAACTCAAAGCCGAAGACGCGCGAGTAGAAGTAGAGTTCGCCATCGAGCGCGCGACGGATGTTCTCTGCGCGACGGAAGCCGTGCTGCTCGCCCGCGAAGGCGACGTAAGCGACGGGCAGGCCCTTGCGCCTGAGAGCATCGACCATCATCTCCGCCTGATTCGGCGGCACGACCTTGTCTTCAAGCCCCTGAAAGAAGATGACGGGGCAAGCGAGCCTGTCTGTGAAGTTGATCGGCGAGCGCGCGCGATAAACATCTTCACGCTCAGGATACGGCGCGATCAGTCGATCCAGATAACGCGACTCGAACTTGTGCGTATCGCGCACGAGCGCACCTAAGTCCGAGACGCCGTAGTGGCTCGCGCCCGCTTTGAACTGCGTGCGAAAGGTGAGCGCGGCGAGAGTGGTGTAGCCGCCCGCGCTGCCGCCGTCGATGACGCAGCGATCCGCATCGGCGAGTCCTTGCTCGACGAGAAAGCGCGCGCCGTTCACGCAGTCGTCAACGTCCGTGATGCCCCACGTGCCGTTGAGTCGCTCGCGGTAGGCGCGACCGTAGCCGGTCGAGCCGCCGTAGTTCACGTCGAGGACTGCGAAGCCGCGGCTCGTCCAATATTGAATGCCGAGGCTGAGCGTGGTCACGGCAGCGGAGGTAGGGCCACCATGACTCTTGATCAGAAGCGGCGGGCGTTCGCCCGTGGGTGCGCCGAAGTCACGGTTGCGCGGTGCGTAGTAGAAGCCGTGCGCGCTTCGTCCGTTCTCGGTTGGAAACTCGATGGCGCGCGCGGCTGAGATGTAGCCTTCGTCGATATCGAGATCGCTTGATCGACGAAGGACGTTGATCTCGTCGGTCGCGGGATCAAACTCGACTATGCGCGCGCCGCGCGTCGGTGAGCCCGCGCGGAAGAGTGCGCGCCCCGTCTGCGTCGAAGCGCGAACGTAAGTGATCTCCTCGAAGGGCGTCTCAATTCGTCGAAGCATCTTCGTCGTTGCGTCCAGCACTGCGAGATGCGAAACGCCGCGCTCGACGTAGGCGCAGACGATCCGCTCCTCCGCGACGAAGCCGTAGGTTGACATCCCGAAGGCCCACTGCGGCAAGCCGAACTCCGCGTCCATCGGACACAAAGGCTCGACATCGATCTCGTTTGATCTCTTGCTCTCTTTTGATCCGTCGCTCTCCTTCGATCCGTCATGGCCCTCTTGGTTGCTTTCACCTGACTCGCCGAAAAACTTCTCGCCCACGCGCGCGCGATATAAGTTCCACCAGCCGTCGCGATCAGAGACGAAGTGCAGGACTCCTGCGGGCGACCACTGAGGCTGAAAGATCGATTCGCTCTCGCCGCCCGCGACTCTGCGCGAGCGCGCGAGTTTGCCATCGCCATCAAACTCGCCGATCCACAATTCCGTCCCGTCCCATGGCATATTCGGATGACGCCACGCGAGCCACGCGAGATATGTTCCGTCTGCACTCACGCGCGGCGACGAATAGAAGTCGTAGCCGGATGTAAGAACTTCGCCGCCGTTCGCTTCGGCGTCTGCGCCGAGATTGATAGCGACGATTGTGTTCGCGGGTTCGTGTTCATTCGTCGTGTGATCTTCGCGCACGGCGATGATTCGTTCGCGCGCGGTGTCAATAGTCATGTCGCTGTAGCGCAGTTGCGAGCCGGATTCTGGCGTGATGGCTCGCGGCTGCGTGTCTCCGGGCGCGAGCCGGTAGAGTCTCTGATCGGAGAAGTTCGAGAAGTAGAGCGTGCCGCGTTGCACAGTGTAGTCGCCGCCGCCGTACTCGTGTACGCGCGTGCGCGCGTTGAAGGGCTGAGGGATGAGATCGCGCTGCGAGTGGCCCTCGCGGCCAACGACGACGCTGCGGCCGTCTTCGGTCGGTCGCACCTCAGTCCAGTACAGTTGCGCACCATCAAGCGCGGGACTGGTCAAACCGATCGAGCCGCGCACGATCAACTCGGACGTGATCGGAGATTTCCAAGTGCCGTAAGGCGCGATGCGTTTCTCACTCATCCGCTTCTCTTCCCTTCAACGTTCAGTCCAACGTTTTTCGTGTGATGAAATCGCGGCAATGATGGACGAAGATGCGCCGTCTTGCCAAGCACACGCGAGCGCAAGCGCGACTTAAGACGCAGCGTGGGATTGTGGAATCGTTGCGGTCAGCCTGTTTTTTAACGACACGATCGGCCCTCGCGCAGCATCATCCGTTGCGCGCCTGCGTGTCACGTAAATCGCAAAAACGCCGTGTATTTTTAGTTTTTTTGCGCCGCGTGCAGCTTTTCCAGATTGCGCTTCATCAGAAGTTAACCCTGATCGCGCGAGTCGTCTCTGTCGCCTCAAGAATTCCTCAAGGGCCTCCGTCCATCATCCTACTCAAGTCCGGCGTGCCGGGCGGGAGAGGTCTGATGAGTTTGATACGGAGCATCTTTGGCGGCAGCCCCTCACGGACGGCTTGTGTCCCTCTGAGCCGCGCGCGGACGCCGATGCTGCTTGCGGGAGTAGAGAGAAGACCGATGAACTTAATCCTCGACAAGATCACGATGCCTGCGGAGACACCGCGCGTCTCACGTCCACGCCTGCTCGAAGTCCTCAACGAGAGCATGACGTGCTGCAACTCGACCGTCATTGCGGGCCGCACCGGCGCGGGCAAGACACTTTTGACGGCGGACTTCGCCGGTCGCTGCGGTCGCCGCGTCGCGTGGTATAAGGTTGATGCCTCCGAAGTCGAGATGAGCGCGTTCCTGCGATACTTGATCGCGGCGGTCGGCAGCCAGCATCCCGGCTTCGGTCGCAAGACGCTCGCGCTCTTAGCCGCGAGTTCGGAAGCGGAAGACGCGACGCTCGCCGCCGAGTCGTTCGTCTATGAGATGACGATGCTCGAAGCGGGCGAGCCGCTCTTGATCGTCATAGACGATCTGCATCTGGTGTATGATGCCGCGTGGGTCGTTCCCTTCTTCGCAAGATTGCTGCCGCTGCTGCCCACCGAGACGCACGTCGTTTTGATCGGCAGAACGCTGCCACCGGCCCCGCTCTGGCGTATGCGCTCGAAGCAGACCTTGCGTGTCATCGACGAGGCCTCGCTCGCCTTCACGCAGACGGAGGCGGAAGAACTTTTCGCGAGCTACAACTTGCCGACCAAACAAGCTGCGCAGGCCCTCGCAGAGACTTGGGGTCGCGCCGCCGCACTCGACGCCGTTGCGCGCGGCGGCCAGTCGCGCGCTGAAGAGAGCGCGGCGCAGTCAGACGCTTCGGTGTTCGAGAGTCGCGGTGCGAACGCGCAGAAGGCGAACGCGCAGTTGCGACTCATCAAAGGTTATTCGCCCAAGCCGTCAGCAGCATGACGAAAGAGCCGACGCGCGCGCGGAAGTTTTGAAGTAGAAAGTTTCGTGCTTGATAGATTCTGAAAACCTCGCCTTGTCGCTTTTCATGAGCGCGCGAACGATCCGTTACACTTAAACCACACGCGAGCGTCGGGACACTTCTCTCGCTCGCGACATCAACGCTCGTCGCACGTGCCACCAAATTTTTGCCGATGAGCAACAGGCCACGCCGCACGGGAAAACTTCAAACCACGCCGCTGCCCCCTCTGGCGGACGGCGGCACGTCTGCGCCCACCTTCTTCCTGCGCACGAAACTTCTGCCGCCACGCCCAACGCCCGCGCTCCTCCATCGCGAACGTCTGAGCGAGCGATTGCGATCTAATCTCTCGCAGCCCGTCACGCTCGTCGCCGCGCCGGCCGGATCAGGCAAGACGACGCTCGTGGCGGATTTCATCCGCAACGAGTCGCGACAGTTCGTCTGGTATCAACTCGACCGCACCGACGCAGACCCTTCGGTCTTCCTCGGCTACGTTGCACACGGCATACGGCAGATCGTTCCCGGCTTCGGCGACGCCACGCTCTCCTACTTGCAGCAGGCCCCCGCCGAACTGGCGGAGCAGCCGGAACGCGCGGCGGATGTACTGCTGAATGAAATCCTCGACTCGGTCGAGCAGCAGATCATCTTCGTCCTCGACGACTATCATCATCTCGGCAACGATACGCTCGTTCATCGTGTCGTGGATCGATTGCTCGCATATCTCCCCGACGTGATCCACATCATCGTCACCTCGCGCGATGTGCCGCCGCTCTCGCTCTCGCGCCTGCGCGCGCACAACGCCTTGACGATCATCGACCGCGAAGAGCTGCTCTTCACGGACGACGAGACGCAGGAGCTGTTTCGCAAAGTTTTCGATCTCGAACTCACGCCCACGCAACTGCACGAGTATCGCGAGCGCACGCATGGTTGGATCACTGCGTTGCAACTCGTCCGGCAGGTTGCGCAGCGTCAGGCCCTCGCGCGCGGAGTCGTGCGTGAGGGCGAAGCATCGAGTCCCGATCTCGTCGAAGTGCTCAGGCAGTCCGAGCGCGATATCTTCGACTACTTCGCCGAAGAGGTCTTCGCAGACGAGCCCGCAGATGTGCAACAACTATTGCTGCGCGTCTCTCTGCTCGAACGCATCGAGACGGACGCGTGCTCCGTTCTCTATCCAAAGGATAAATGTTCGTCGCTGCTCCCGTCGCTCGTGCGTCGTAACGTCTTCATGACCGTGGCGAGCGATGAGCGCGGCGAAGAGTATCGACTGCATCCGCTCTTCAAAGGTTTCCTGCGCCGCAGACTTCGTGGGGAGATCGGGCAGGCGGGCGTTGCCTCTGAGCATCTGCGCTTCGCCAACTACTTCACGGAGCGGCAGCAATGGGAACAGGCGATCCAACATCTGCTCGAAGCGGGCGAGTTCGCGCGTGCGGCGTCGCTCATCGCGGCGCGCGGCGCGGAGTGGCTCGCGGGCGGCGCGTTCGCTTCGCTCGTCCGCTTCGTCGATAGTTTGCCCGCCGAGGCCATCGAGTCGCACCCGCGTGCCTTGTTCTATCGCGCGGAGGTGGCCCGACTGCGCGGCCGGTTCGAGTCGGCAGAGAAACATCTGCGCCGCGCCGCGAGTCTCCTGCACGCACAGGGCGACGCGGAGGGCGAGGCGGAAGCCTTGCACTCGCTCGCCACGGTTGCGCGCCGACGCGGCGACTGCTCATCGGCGTTCACGCATCTCGATCGCGCGCTCGAACTCGTGCAGGCGCGTTCTCAAGTGCGCGTCAAGGTCGGCAACACGCGGGGCTTGTGTTACGTCGCGCTTGGCGAATGGACGACTGCCGAGCGCGAGTTTCGCGATGCGCTCCAACTCGCTGAAGAGTTGGGCGACACGCACTACGCGCATCTCGTCGCGCATAACTTGGGCCTCCCCGCGATGATTCGCGGCGACTTCTCCGAGGCGATGCGCTGGCTGCGCCGGATGCTGCGCGACGGCGCGGGCAATAATGGCAAAGCTGGCGACGGTCAGACGACAAGCAATGGACAGTCGAACGCGCGTCCCATTCCGCAAGAGGCTTGGGCATATCTGAATCTCGCGCGCTGTCATCTCTATCGCGGCAACGCCGAAGAGTGCGAGCGACACTTGGATCGCGCGCTCGAACTCTGTCACCTCTTCAACTTGATCGCGCAACGCGCCGAAGCGTTCGAGACCTACGGCAACCTCTATCGCGAGCGCATGGATGCAGCGCGCGCCACAGAGTTCTACAAGCACGCCGAGCAGTCATACGAAGAGGCGGGCATCCAGATCACCCGCAGCGAGCTACTAGAAGAGAAGGCCCTTCTTCATCTTCAACTCGGCGAACTCTCCGCCGCGCGCACGCTCCTTGATCGACTCATCGAAGCGCGTCGCGAGACGAACGATGCGCGCGCGCTTCACACCGCCCAGCTCTCACGCGCGCGCGTCCTCGTCGCGCAGGGCGAGTTTGATCAGGCGCGCGCCGAACTCGATCCCGCGCTTCTCTACTTTCACGCGCACGGACTCTACTACTACGAGGCGCAAGCCGCGCTTGCGCTCGCCGCCTGCGACTCTGCGTCGGGACGCGAGGGCGAGATGATCGCTCATCTTCGCCGCGCGCTCGATCTCGCCGCACGTTACGATTATGAATACTGGCTGCGACGCGAAGTTTCCGCCAACCCGCGCCTCTTCTCATCGCAAGAGGCGCGCACGCTGCTCCCGCCGGAGTTGAACGAGCAGATCGCGGCATCGGCGGACGCACCGGCGAGAGCGCAGACCGTCGCGCTCGCCATGCCTGCGGGCGCGGAAGCCGTCGCGCCGAAGCCCGCAGCCGATCTGACGATCCGTATGCTAGGGCCAGTCGAAATTTTTCGCGACCCGGCACGCTCGCTCGCCGCCGATGCGTGGACGACCAAGCGCGCGCGCGACATCCTCTGCTTCATCGGCTCGCGCCGCCACCGACGCGCGTCGAAGGATACGATCATCGACACCTTCTGGGGCGAGTCGGACTTCGAGGCGGTCGAGAAGAACTTTCACCCCACGGTCTCGCACATACGCAAGGCCTTGAACAGCAACCAGCCCGTCAAGCAGAACTTCCTCGTCTATCGCGACGGCGATTATCTTTTGAGTCAGGACTTCTCTTATTCAATCGACACTGAGGAGTTCGACCGTCTCGCCGCCGAAGGTGAGTCGGCGCGGCGCGCGGGCGATCAGACGCGCTTCACGGAAGCGTTCGAGCGCGCCGTCGAACTTTATCGCGGCGACTTCATGCAGGGCTCTTATGATGACTGGGCAGAGGAGCAACGCGCCTACTACAAGGAGCAGCAACTGAGGATGTTGGAGACGCTCGCCGTCACGGCGCAGAAGGCTGAGGACTGGTCGCGCTCGATGAAGCTGGCACAACGCATCCTCTCAGAAGATCAGTTTCGCGAGGACGTGCACTGCATGATCATGCGCGCGCACGCGGCGGAGGGGAATCGCGCGGCGGTCAAGGATCAGTACGAGAGCCTGCGCAAACTGCTGCGCAAGGAGTTGGGCGTCGAGCCTGCTGCGGAGACGCAGAAGATTTTCAAGCAGTTGATGGGCTAAGGCGGTGTTGATTGACTCATTTGCTCATCGACTCATTGATCCACTTGGCTCATCGCGTCATTGCCCGATCAACAAGTTGATGAATCAATGAGCAAATTCAGGTGACTTATGGCGACCGGAGAATGTGACAAAAAAATAATAAATCCCCGTGCGCTAAGGGCTGAACTTTGGCGGAAGGATGTGCTATGGTCGTTATCCCCGACCTCAAGCTCTGCGCTCGCGCGTGCGTCCGTCCCCGTTGCTGCAAGAAGGGCACGCCGGAGAGCAAACCGTTCCCATCTTAATCTGAATTTTCGCGAGTCTGACACGCGTCTAGTTCCCCTCGTTATGCCCCAGAAAGCTTTGAAGACTTTACGCCTGACCATCTCCCTCGCGCTGGCCCTGCTGCTCTCGTCCGGCCCGGCTTACGCCGGGATCACCGTGAGCGGCGCGGACGGCATCACCGTCTCAGGAGCCGACGGCATCACCATCAGTGGAGCCGACGGCATCGTCGCCTCTGGAGCCGATGGCATACTGACCTTCGGCGTCAACGGCATCACCATCAGTGGGGCCGACGGCATCACGGCTTCCGGCGCAGATGGCATCACAGCCTCAGGGGCCGATGGCGTGCAGCGCGCCTCCGCGAACAACGTCACCTCTTCGCATCCGAGCGGTATCACCATCAGTGGGGCCGACGGCATCACCATCTCGACCGCCGATGGCATTACGATCTCAACCGCCGACGGCACAACGCGCAAGGTCGATTCCATCGTCCTGCGCCAGCCAAACGGCATCACGATCTCGACAGCCGACGCGATGCAAGCTGCGGGCACGAATGGCGTCGTGCCCCGACAGAGCAACGGCATCACGATCAGTGGGGCCGACGGCATCACCATCTCGACCGCCGATGGCATCACGATCTCTTCAGCCGATGGCGCGCTCGCGCGCAGTGCGGATGGACAGGTCTTCGCCGTCTCACCGAACGGCTTGAGCATCCCGCACGCCGACGGCATCACGGCTTCGGGCGCAGACGGCATCACGATCTCGACCGCCGATGGCATCACGATCTCTTCAGCCGACGGTGTCATCGCTTCGAGCGGCGGCGCGTCGCGAGTGGCCGGTTTGCAGAGCGTCGATCCCGAACTCGCCATCAAGCTCAATCAGATGACTGACGACAGCAGCGTCAACGCGGTCGTCGTCTATCATCATCTTCCAACCGATCAAGACCTCGCGGACTTGCAGCGCATCGGCGTCATCGGCGGCACGCGCTTCCGCGTCCTCCCGATGATCTACGTGACGGCGACGCGAGATCAGATCATCCAACTCTCGCACCTGCCAGCCGTGCGCTCGATCTACGGCAACCGCACGCTCGAATTCACAGCCGACCCGGCGAACGGTGCGACCGGAGTTGATCGCGCTCGCTCCGACTCCGACATCACGCGCGCGACGGGCGGCCTCCCCGTCTCAGGTCGCGGCGTCACCGTCGCTGTACTCGATACCGGCATCGACGCGACGCATTCCGACCTCGCAGGTCGCGTCGTGCAGAACGTCAAACTCGCAGACCTTCAGAGCGCGCCCGCTCCCGGCTTCGCTTATCCCATCAACACCGAGGGCCTGCCCGACACCGACACGGCTTACGGGCACGGCACGTTCGTCGCGGGCGTCATCGGCGGCAACGGCTCGCGCTCTTCGGGCCAGTACACCGGCGTCGCACCCAATGCGCGACTCGTCGGCTTGAGCGCGGGCGACGCGAGCCTCATCTTCGTCCTCGACGGCTTAGACTACCTGCTCGACCGTGGCGCGTCTTTAGGCGTGAGAGTCGTCAACTGCTCCTTCTCTGCCGAGACCGTGTACGACACGAACGATCCGGTCAACATCGCGACGAAGATGCTCTTTGATCGCAATGTCAGCGTCGTCTTCTCCGCAGGCAACACGGGCCCCGACTATCACACGCTGAACCCTTACGCCGCCGCGCCGTGGGTCATCTCTGTCGGCGCGACCGAAGGCGGCAAGCTCGCCTCTTATTCTTCACGCGGCGACTTCGCGCACACCGACATTCATCCGACGCTCGTCGCGCCCGGCACACGCATCGTCTCGCTACGTTCGAGCGGCGTCAGTCAGACCGGCATCGAAGGGCCCGGCTTCAACAGCGACACGAGTCTGTCGCCAACCATGTTGCCGTACTACACGACGGCGACGGGCACGAGTTTCTCCGCGCCGCAGGTGGCGGGCGCAATCGCGCTCATGCTCGAAGCGAACCCGAAACTTACGCCGACGCAGATCAAAGACATCCTTGAGCGCACGGCGACTCCACTCGCGCCCTACTATCAACCGGAAGTCGGGGCCGGAATGCTCAACGCGCACGCCGCCGTGCTCGAAGCCGCGTTCCCGCAACGACGCATGGGCCGCTTCCGCGCGACGTTCGACGGCCGGTTCTTCCGCGTTATCAGCGATCCCATGCAGGTCATCAACGGCACGGTCAATCCCGGCTCGACCGGCTACACCGGCACGTTCAACGTGCCCGCCAATTCGCTCTTCGCTTCGATGCGGATCGGTTGGGGGCCCCTCTGGACGACGAACGATCTCGGCATGGCGCTCTACGATGCGACGGGCGCGAAGCAGGCGGACGTGAACACCTTGAACCTGCCCGGTCTCGGCGGGCATCAGGAGCGCGCGCTCGTCGCGAACCCCGCTTCGGGCGCGTGGAAGATGGCCGTTAAGAACACGCTCGGCGTCGCAAGCACCGCGCAGGACTTCGCGGGCGTCCTCGAAACCGCGCACGCTTCTTACGCGCCATTGAACGACATCACCGCGCTCAACGCAGCGCAACGCGAAGACGTTTACCGCAGCCTGCGCACCTTCACGCTGCAACCGACAGGCAAAAATTATCGACCCGATTTTTCGGCAAGTCGCGGAGACCTCGCGGCTGCGCTCGTCATCGGCGGTCGCGTGCCGCAGTACCTGCCCGCGTCGCCAACCTACCGCGACGTGCGCGATATCTCGTCGATGCTCTTCGTCGAGAGCGCACAGCACGCGCCGCAGGGCCCGTTGTTCACGGACGTGTCGGCGGGCGGAGCATTCAACCCTGATGCAAACGCGGATCGCGTGACGGCGGCCATCGCACTCGTCCGCGCGGCGGGCCTGCAACCAGAAGTTGATTCCGGTGGCTCGGTGCTCGCGAACGTCACAGACCTGTTGAAGATTCCGATGCAGGCACGCGGCTATGTCCGCGTCGCGCTCGCGCACGGATTGCTCAACGCCGATCAGCAATCGAACTTCCGACCGCAGAGCGCGCTCACGCGACTCGAACTCGCGCACGCGATGACTGTGCTGCAAAACTCGCTCAACCAGTAACGCGCGACAATAGAACGCACAAGAGCTGACGAGGAGAAAGGCGGCGAGGTTGATTCCTCGCCGCCTTTCTCTTTCCGTCACATTCTAGTTTTGCGTCTCTACTGCTTAACGAACAACTCCTCCGCGTTCCAGAGCGAGAAGGGCGGGAGCGTGCTCGGTCGATAGTTGCCGATCCGCGCATTCGCAGCAACGGGAATGTGACGCGAGACGAGCGGGATGAGCGGCAACTGCTCCGACATGATCTTTTGAATCTCGTTGAAGGCTGCCCGGCGACGTTCGCGGTCGGTCTCGTGGGCCTGCTGCACGGTCAGCTCATCGATGCGGGCCTCCCAGTCGGTCGCAGGCTTCGGCTGCTTCGCGTTCCAATAGTGCTGCGGGCTGCTGCTGCGTAACAGGTCGGCGTAGGAAGAAGGATCGGGCTCGGTGGCCGATGTGCCGTAGAGCACTGCCTCGTAGTCGTATGTGTGGTTGACGCGGTCGGAGAGCTGGGCGTTCTCAATGGGCGCGACCGTCACGCTCATCCCCAGCTTCTTCAAGTCCTCCTGCACGACGGCCGCCGCATCCACGCGCGTCTTCGTCGCCGCAGGCGCGATGATCGTGAACTCGACGCGATTCCCTTTCGCATCGTACAACTCCGGCGCGTCCTGCGTGCCACGCGTGACAAATCCGGCCTCCTGCAATAGCGCACGCGACTTGTTCAAATCGTAATCGTCGTGCGGCAGATCGGTCGCAGCCCACGCGCGATTGCCGGGCGTGACGAAGCCGTAGAGCGGCGTTGCCAAGCCGAGCCACACGTTCTGCGCGATGTGTTCGCGGTCGATGGCGTGCGAGACGGCGCGACGGAAGCGCACGTCCGTAAACCACGCGAGCTTCGCGGGCTCGACATAGGGCCTGCCATCCTCGCGCTTGCCCGCGTTCAGGTTGAACCAGAGATCGTCGGCGTAGAGGCCGGGCCCTAGATCGTAACCGTGCACGCTGCCAACTCCCGCGCGAAGACTTGCGAAATCCGATGAGCGCACGCGGTCATAGATGTCGAGCGTGCCCTGCCCCAAACGCGCGACAGCGTTGCTCTCATCGCTGATCACTTCGAGCGTGAGACGATCTATGTATGGAAGTTGATTCCCCGCCGCGTCCTTCTTCCAGTAGTTCGGATTGCGCGCGAGCACGACGCTCGCGCCGGGCGCGCTCGCTTCGACGGCGAACTTGCCGCTCGTCACAATCGACTTCGGATCGGCGGTGATGCCGTAAGCATCTTTGAACGTCCCGTCGCCGAGTGCCGCTTCGAGCGCGTGGCGCGGGAGCACGCCGAGGTTCGACATATAGTTTTCGGGGACGTTGACGGCTTCGGCGAAGGCGAGCGTGAAGTGGCGCGCGTCCGCGATAGTGATGCCGATGGGCTTGTCGCCGATCTTCATCGCATCGCGATAGATGGGCGAAGGAACTTTCTCATCGTAGAGCGCGCGTAGCGTGAAGGCCACGTCGTCCGAGGTGAGCGGGTAGCCATCGGAGAACTTGAGCCCGTCGCGCAGAGTCACCTCAACGCCGCGACCGTCCGCCGTCGCTTTCCAGCTCTCGGCGAGCGCGGGCGCATACTCCTGCGCGTCGTGATCGAACTCGACGAGACGACTCGACAGCAGGAAGAGCGCGACCGTGTTGGAAGACTCGTCGGCTGCCATGATGTAGTTGAAAGTCTGCGGCGGCTGGCTCAGCCGGTAGCTCAACTGGCCGCCGCGCGTGCCCGCGACCCGTTCGCGTGCGAGCGTCGCGGGCCGGTTTGAGTTCGCTGTCTGCTGCGTCGGCTGGCACGCGCCGAGCAAGCACAACGCGGCAATAAGCGCGACGAGCCGCGCGATGTTCTTTCTTTCGATTCTCATCTTCCCTTCCTTCTCAGGTCGAAGTCGCGTGCGGCGTGTGAAGTTAACGCGCGCCAAGCGCGAGGCGGCATGATTCAATCACGGATACCTACGACTGACAAGTATGAACGATGAACAATGGATGATGGATGAAGAATGATGAACTAAAAGATAGGCCTTCTTTACTTCATCGTTCATCGTTCATACTTCCATCTTGCTCTTGTCGCGGCGGCTAAGAGATGTTAGATCAACCGACGTGCTTAATCGGAGATCGCGCGCGTGCTGAAACTCATCCTCTCAAGGATCGGGCAAGGGTTGATCGTGCTCGTCGTCGTCTCGGCGCTGACCTTCGCGCTGCTCGCGGCGGCGGGCGGTGACGCGCTGACGGCCCTCGCCGCAGAGCCGCACGTCTCGGCGAGCGCGCTCGTCGAGCTGCGACGCATTTACGGGCTCGATGATCCGCTCCTCGTGCGCCATGCGCGCTGGCTCGCGGAGTTCGCGCGCGGGCACATGGGCTATTCGATCTCTTTCCACGCGCCCGTCTCGCTCGTCATCCTGCCGCGACTCCTGCGCACGCTCTTCGTCGCCGCGCTTGCGCTCCTGCTCGCTTGGGCCATCGCGCTCGCACTCGGCGTGCAGGCGGCGCGCAAACCGGGAAGCATTTGGGATCGCGCGAGTGAAGTCGTGATCCTACTCTCGGCTTCGACGCCGCGCATCGTCGTCGCGCTCATCGCTCTAGCCGTAGCCGCACGCACGAACCTCTTCACTATCGGCGGCGCGTTCGAGGCGAGCGCGCCGCTTTCGCTCGCTCGCGCGCTTGCGCCCGCGATAGTTCTCGCCGCGCCGCTCGTCGCGCTCTTCCTCGCGCAGACACGCGAGAGTTTGCGCGCCGCGCTCGCCGAAGACTTCGTCCGCGTCGCGCGCGCGAAGGGCCTGCCGGAGCGCACCGTCATCTTTCGCCATGCGATGCGCGCGGCACTCAATCCGCTCATCACGATCTTCGGCTACTCGCTCGGCAGCGTCGTCGGCGGCTCAATCGTCGCGGAGTACGTGCTTGGCTGGCAGGGCATCGGCTCGCTCAGCGTCGTCGCTGTTGTGAACCGCGACGTGCCGCTCTTGATGGGCGTCGTGATGACGACCGCGACCGCCGTGCTCCTCGGCAACCTCATCGCAGACGTGCTGCTCCGACTCAACGACCCGCGCCTGCGACTCGAAGACGGTGGACGTGGTAACTCTTCGACGCGTTCAACCTCGACGACGACCACCGCCTGACCGGACGCGATGAGATTGCACATGACAGCAAGCTCGAACGGCAAGAGCGCGACTAACGAAGGCGCGCGCAGCTTCAGTTCTCGCGCTCGCGGACTCACGCGCGGGCGCGCGCGTCTTATCGTCGGTCTCATTATCGTCGCGGCCTTCTACGTCGTGGCCGCACTCGCGGATTTCGTCGCGCCTTACGATTACGGCTCGCAGTCGCGTGATGAGACTCTTGCGCCCGCGACGGCCATCCACTTCTTCGACGATGGTGGCCGCTTCCACGCGCGCTCCTTCATACGCGCGCGCCGCCTCGTCGATCCGCTCGCGCGCTCCTACGCCGAAGATAATGCGCGCGACTACACGCTCGCTCTCTTCGCGCGTGGCTACTCTTACGACTTTCTCGGAATCTTCAAGACAGATCGACATCTCTTCGGCGTCGCTGACGAAGAAACACATCGTCAAACTTCATCGCTCATGTCAATGCCGCGCGTCAACCTGCTCGGCACGGACAAGCTCGGTCGCGATCGCTTCTCGCGACTCGTGCGCGCGGCACGCTTCTCGCTCGCGGTCGCTCCGCTCGGCGCGTTGTTCGCGGGTGCGCTCGGCGTTCTCGTCGGATGCGTCGCGGGTTATGCAGGACGGAAGATTGATGCCGTGCTCATGCGCGCGGCCGACGCGATGCTCGCGCTGCCCGCGCTCGTCCTCATCCTTGCCGCGCGCGCCGCGCTGCCTATCGCACTTCCCACTGCGCGCGCCGCCGCTTTCCTCGTCGCGGTCTTCGTCGCCGTCGGTTGGGCGGAGACAGCGCGACTCGTGCGTGGTCTAGTTATGGAGCTTCGTGGTCGCGAGTTCGTCACCGCCGCGCGCTCGCTTGGGATGACAGAGACGCGCGTGCTCTTCCGACACGTGCTGCCGAACGCCTCGCGCGCGATCATCGTGCAACTCTCGCTCATGGTTCCCGCGTTCCTGCTCGCGGAGACGGCCCTCTCGTTCCTCGGCGTCGGCGTGCAGGAGCCGGACGTGAGTTGGGGCACGATGCTCGCCGATGCTAACAGCACGACGCAGCTTGCCGAGCAACCGTTGCTGCTCCTCGCACCGGCCTTCGCCATCTTCCTCTTCGTCCTCGGCGTCAGACTTTTAAGCGACGGCCTGCGCCGCGTGAGCGACTGAACACGCGGCGCAACTGAATCGCAATCTTCTCAAGTCTGCCTCAAGTCTCCCATATGAACGAAAAGGCGTGGATTTCGCGGGAAATCCACGCCTTTTTCGTGTTGCGCGCGGCTCAAGTTTTCCTCAATGCCCTTCGCCTAAATTTTGCACACGTTCGAGCAGGGGCATGTCGCCCGAAACTTTTTACGAAGCTGGAGAGAAAAAAATGAGAAGGAAGCTCACGACGTTCGTTGCCGCTTTAATCATCTGCCTGTCGGTTCAGTCGGCCCTTGGCGCACGGCTCAGCCCCACGCTCTCGGCGCAGTTGCCGAAACTCGCTGATTCCGCGCCGGTCGGCACAGTCATCGTTTCGTTCAACACGACGGACGGCTTGGCAGGCGCGAATCTCGACGTGCTGCGCTCGGTCGGCATCATCAAAGGCTTAACCTTCCAACATCTCGGCATGGTGGCCGTCGTGGCCACCGCCGGTCAGGTGCGCGCGCTCGCAGCCTCTCCGTCGGTGCGCTCGGTCTGGTCAAACGATCAGCTTTACTACTACGACTATCAGGCGCGCACCGTCACCGGCACTGATCGCACGCGACAGGACGCGGGCTTCACAAAACAGAACGGCGGCATCCCCGTCTCCGGCAAAGGCGACTTCGCCGTGCTCGTCATCGACTCCGGCATCGACGCCACGCACGACGATCTTAAGCTCGGTCAAACCGTCATCCAGAACGTGCAGGTGCTCGCCGGTACGGACACCGTGCAAGAAGGCTTCACGCCGGTCGTCGCCGTTGAGAACGTGCCGAACACGGATCAGTCCGTCGGTCACGGCACGCACTGCGCCGGAATCATCGGCGGCACGGGCCAGCGTTCGGGCGGCAAGTATTCGGGCGTCGCGCCGGGCGCGCACATCATCGGGGCCGGTCTCGGCGCGGGCGTCTTCGTCTTGAACGCGCTCGGCGCGTGGGAGTGGGGACTAGCGAACGAGTATCGCTACAACATCCGCGTCGTCTCAAACTCTTATGGCAGCTTCGCCGCTTTCGATCCGAACGATCCGATCAACGTGGCGAGCAAGGCGGCGCACGATGGCGGCATGGTCGTCGTCTTCGCGGGCGCAAACTCCGGCCCCGGCAAGGGCACGTTCAATCGCTACGCGAAAGCGCCGTGGGTTATCTCGGTCGCGGCGGGGACGAAGGAAGGCGGCCTCGCCAGCTTCTCCTCGCGCGGCACACCCGCCGAGCAGCGTCTCAACGACGACGATCCGCTCAACGACTTCGACGCGCCGACGATCACCGCGCCGGGCACGGGTCGCGAGTTCGCTTCCGACTCCACGAAGTTCACAGCCGCGATCATCTCCACGCGTTCGGCCTCGAACCTCGTCGCCAACGGGCAGACGGACGACACGGAGATCGAGCCCGGCTTGATCCCCTTCTACACACAGATCAGTGGCACGTCGATGGCGACGCCTTACGTCGCGGGTGTCGTCGCGCTGATGCTCGATGCCGATCCGACACTCTCGCCCGACGAGATCAAACAGATCATCGTCGAGACGGCGACGCGTATGCCCACCTATCAAGACTTCGAGGTCGGCGCGGGCTACATCAACGCCTACGCCGCCGTCGATAAAGTTTTCAATCGCGCGAAGCAGTACAACACCTTCAACAACGTCCGCTTCAACGAGCAGTTCACCGTCTCCGGCCCCACGCCCGAAAAATTCCACATCGACTTCGATCCGACCGCCACGCCCGGCGCGGGCTCGGTCAACTCCAAGTCGTTCACTGTCGCCTCCGGCATGAACGTGCTCGACGTGCTCGCCAACATCGACAACGCCGCGCAGACCGGCGACGGCAACGTGATCGGCATCATCGCGTTTGCTCCCGACGGCACGTCGTATTCGAGCGGCATCGCGCTGCCGATCCTCGATGCGCCGAGCCGCGAGATCGTCGTCCACGATCCAGTGCCCGGCCAGTGGAGAGTTGAAGTGCGCGGCGCGCGTGGGTTAGTCGCTGCGCCTCAAGCGAGTTTGCCAACTTCAGGCGCGGCGGCTCCGGGGCCCGTCGATGGCTCGATCACGCAGCAGCGTTTCGACCTCTCGCCCGTCGGCGACATTCAAGGACACGCGTTACAGACCGACATCGAGACCGCGCTCAAGAACCGACGCATCGACACCTACTCCGACGGCACGTTCCGGCCCGACGTGCCCGCGACGCGCGAAGACTTCGCACGCTCGCTGCTCTTGAACACGCCCGTGCGCCAGTCGCTCGGCACGTCGCAGAAGTTCACGGATGTTTCGGGCGATCTCGCCGCGCTCACAGAGGCGTTGACGACGAACGGCTCGACCTTGCGCGATTGGAACTTCGCGCCCGCAGGTGTGATGAGTGGTGCGGGCACGAGCTTCAATCCTTCGACGACGATCTCGCGTCTCGACGTGGCGGTGGCCTTCGTCCGCGCGCTTGGACTCGACACCGAAGCGAAAGCGAAAGCAGGCACGGTCGTTACTTACAACGGGGCGACGCTCACCGACAACGCGCAGATACCGTCCGCGCTTCGCGGCTACGTGCAACTCGCCATCGACAAGGGCTTCCTCGAAGTCTATCCGGCTGAAGTGCGACAGATCGGGCCCGGTCAATATCAGGCTCTGCCGGGCCCCCGCGTCGAGCCGACGAACGTGGTCACGCGCGCGTTCCTCGCCGCGAAGCTCAACGCTTTCGCAGCCAAGTTCGCCGCCGGTAATTAAAACGGAGGTCACGAGTCTCATGTGCGCCAACCTCGCAAGTTCGCACGCTGTTAACGGAATCCCTCGCGGAGAAAAGAGATGAATCAGACACCGAAGAGAAACTATCGCACCCGGCTCACGGTCTTCGTCGCCGCAATGATCGCGGCGTCGCTCGCGGCGACACTACAACTCGGCTCGCGCGTCGGCGCATCGAGCGCGTCCACACCTAAAGTTGATCTCTATCGCAAGGCTGTGCCGGACGTTGATCCGAGCCTGCTCGCTTCCGCCACGCGCCAGCCCACGGGCCTGCAGCTCTCCGCGATTGACAGCATGAAGAGCGCCTATGGCCAGCAGTTGAACATCAGATGGAATGCGTTTAGCGGCACGCCCGATGCCGTGATGAACTTTCATACGCCGCCATCTTCGGACACGCCGGAGAACACGGCGAGGGCCTTCGTCAATCAGAACTCCGCCCTCTTCGGCGTCTCGGCCGATTCGCTCGCGCTCGTCGATCAGAAGGAAGCGATGGGCGGCTACATGTTGCGCTTCCAGCAGAGAGTGAACGGCGTTGACGTGGCGGGCGGTGGCCTCGGCTTCTTGATGAACTCGCAGAAGCAGATTCGCATGGTCTCCGGCTCGACCTTCCGCGACGTGCAGGTCTCAAACTCGAACGTGCTCGATGCCGCCGCCGCCACAGCCGCAGCCGCGCAGTCGCTCGCGCAGTACGCGGGCACGTCAACCTCCGGCTCGACACAGTTGACGAAGCCAGCATTCGATGAGCTTGAGAAACAGATCGCGCCCGCGCTTCATGCGCCGCAACTCGATGTTGTGCCGACGGCGGACGGCTATCGCATGGCTTGGAACGTGCTCACGTTCTCGCGCAACCCGTTCGGAATGTTCGTCACGCAGGTTGACGCCGGAACAGGTGCGGTCGTCTCGCGCGAGAACCTCGTCAAGTTTCAGACAGACTCAACGCTTCCCTACACTGCAGACATCTTCCCGAATCATCCCGTCTTGAAGAACCCGGACACTGGCGAATTGCAGCGCGACGCGAACGGCGTGCCCACCGGAATGCAGCGCGTGCAACTGCGCGGCTACAATCCGGGCACGAACGCAACCGCCGTGGGCGGCCTCCTGAGTGGCCCTCACGCGCTTATCAAGAACGTGCTCGCCGTGCAGCAGCCGTTCGCGCAAGCCGCCGGTGGCACGTTCCACTTCCGCGATAACAACGCGCCGCTCGAAGCGCAGCCCAACGAAGCTGACGACTTGGCAGAGCCCGCCGAGCATATCGACGATGTGAACATCTTTTTCTTCATCAACTACCTGCTCGAATACGTCGATGACATTCATCGCCGCGACGATTCGGTCAATAACCGCATCGGCACGGGCAGCTTCCCGGACACTTATCCGAACTCCGACCGGCCCCTCGTCGGTCTCCCGCACTTCCCGAACGACGACTCCGGCACATTGGGGAGCGCGCCCGACACTTCGAGTCCCGATGCTCTGCTTCATTCGACGCTCGGCTTCGACAACGCCTTCTCGCTGCCCGTCATCGAGACAGTCGATACTCCGGCTGGCCCTCAGAAGGTCGTCGTCAACCCGACCGTCTATGGTCACGGTTATCTCTTAAACGATCTCGGCAAGGACGGAGCGGTCTGCTATCACGAAGGGATGCACTCGATCTCGACACCTATTGCGGGTCTCGAAGGGGCCCCCGAAGGCGGCGCACTCAACGAGGGACAGGCTGACCTGTGGGCCTATACGATCACCGATTCGGAAGCCATCGGTGAGTACGGCGTTAACGGCGCGGGCTATCGCAAGTACATCGCGAGCCTCGGTCGCGATCCGAACTCGCTCGCGTGGATTCGCTCCGTCCACACCACGCTCAAGTATTCGCAACTCGGCACGCGCACGAGCGCGAACGACTTCGAGGTGCATCGCGACGGCGAGATTTACGTCGGCACGATGTGGGACTTGCGCAACTTGATGATCAACGCCTTCCCGCAAAAGTCTGGCACGTTCGTCCGGCCCGCCTTCATCGATGGCAAGCCGACGCGCGTCATCTCGCAGGGACAGGAGATGTGGGAGCGCGATTTCTTGGGCTCGCTCTACATCCTCGGCTTGACCGCGCCCGACACGTTCGTCAAAGCGCGCGACGCCATGATCATGGCTGACCGCATCCTCTACTCGTCTGATCCGACCGACCTCGAAGCTCCGGGCCAACACGAAGCTCTCATCTGGCAGGTCTATGCTTCGCACGAGATCGGATTGAACGCGCAAGCTCCCGTCGGTGGTCGTCAGACGATCTCGACCGCAGTGCCGCAACTCGCGCTCGATCAGACGCACCTCTCCGCGCCGCAGGGGCTCACGGTTGCGCCCGGCGCATCGCTCAAGTCGATCAACGTCGCGTGGCAGCCTGTGAGCGGCGCGTTCGCTTATGAAGTCTTCAAGCGTCGCACGGGCACGGCGGGCCAGCGTCAGTTCAAGGGCGCGGCGGGTCGTGAATACTTCGACGGCGACAATCAGACGACGGGCTGGTCGCACGTCGCTTATGTCGCAAACGGTCAGAGTTCTTACGAAGACAAGGGCGTCATCGCGGAGTTCTTCGCGCCCGCAGGGATCAAGTCAACGAACGACGCGGCAGGCTTCAACGAGATGTTCGGCACGGAGTATGCCGTGAGGGCCGTCTCGCTGAACGCGAACCGTCAAGCTGGCTTCAGCGATCTCTCGGCGGGCGCGTCACTCGGCTACTCTTTTGCCGACGTGACGAACTCTATTCAGACGGCGATCTCGAACGTGAAGTTTGCGGGCTCGACCTTCGAGTTCGATCAGACGCTCAAGAACACGGGCGTCGCGGGCGCGGCTGACACGACTGCCTATGCGCCCATCGACTTCCAGATCGTCAGCATCTCCAGCCCGACCGTCACGGCTGCGAATGCAGACAACGGCGGCACGGGACAGGGCAAGCCCGCATCGTTCGTCTATAACTTGTCGCTCGCGCAGGGGGCCACCTCTGCGGCGCGTCATCTCGCCTTCAACGATCCGGGCGCGGCGCTCTTCAGTTTCGACGCCGTAGTGTCGGCGCGCGTGCTCGGCGCGACCGCTCCGGCAAATGGCAGCCAGTCTTATGACGGAGACGGCGGCGGGCATTCGACGAACCAACTGACGAGCACGACCGACACCTATACGGGCGTCATCGTCGTCGGATCGGGCGGCAATCAGATCGCCAACGGCGTCGATTACGTTGACGTGCCGTTCGTCGCGAAGGCTGGCGCATTCGGCGTGCAGGGCACTCTCGATGCGACGCCCAACGGCGGCGCGGTTCCCGATCTCGACTTCCAACTGAGAGACGATCAAGGGCACGTGCTCGCCACCTCCGGCAACCTCGGGCCCAACGAGTCGCTCGGCGGCGCGGTCACGCCCGGCAAGACTTACATCTATCGCGTTGTCGGCTACGCGAGTGGCCCTGCTCAGTTCACGATCAAGAGTGAGCAGTTCATCAACCTCGGCGCGGGCAGCGCGTCCGGCAGCACCACATCGGCCGGCGCGGCATCGAGCGGGTCGAGCAGTTCGGGCTTCCTGCCCGCGCTGACCGGCGTGAGCGCACCCGTGCATCTCGTGCGCTTCACCGTCAACCCTCTGACCGGCGCGGTCGCCGCGAAGGTCATTCGGTAAAAGTCTCCCGTGAGGTTGGGCCCTGCGGCTTGTCGGGGGCTTAGCGGGGCCCGGCCCTTCACTCAGGAGCGAAGTCCCGCCGCGCGGCAACGTGCGGCGGGACTTTCGTATGTGCGGGCGCACTTGTGAAGCTGGCATTTAATCGTCGCGGTCTGTTATCTTCGGACAAAATCCGAGTCTTTCACAATCAGTCGAAATGCACGCGACGTGAGGATCGCGGAGTAACAGTTCAGGAGAGTCATGGACGAGAATAGGAAGGATGAGGCGGCCCGCGAAGCAGTCTCTGATGAGCGCAAGGGGACGGGTGTCGAAGGCTTCGACGACGTGCTTGGCGGCGGCTTCCCCGCCAACCGGCTCTACCTCATCGAGGGCGATCCGGGCACGGGCAAGACGACGCTCGCCATGCAGTTTTTGCTGGAGGGCGCGCGGCAAGGCGAGGCGGTGCTCTACGTCACGCTCTCGGAGACGGAGGAGGAGATGCGGGCCGTCGCGCGCTCGCACGGTTGGACGCTCGAAGGCATCAACATCTACGAGCTGATCCCGCATGAAGATACTCTGCGGCCCGAATCGCAGTACACGATCTTTCATCCGGCGGAGATCGAGTTGGGCGAGACGATCAAGTCGATGCTCACGGAATTTGAAAGAATTCAACCGCGCCGCGTCGTCATCGACTCGCTCTCGGAGATGCGCCTGCTTGCGGGCGAGCCTCTGCGTTATCGTCGTCAGGTGCTCGCGCTCAAACGTTTCTTCGCGGGTCGCGGCTGCACCGTGCTTCTGCTCGACGACCGCACGACCCTCGATGTCGATCTGCAAGTTCACTCCATCGCGCACGGCGTCGTGATGCTCGAACAAAAGGGACAGGGCTACGGCGCGGAGCGCAGGACGCTGTGCGTCAAGAAACTGCGCGGCGCGCGTTATCGCGGCGGCAATCACGACTTCAAGATCGAGACCGGCGGCACAGTCGTCTTCCCGCGCCTTGTCGCCGCAGAGCATCGTGAGACCACGACGCGCGAGCCCGTGTCGAGTTCGATACAGGAGTTGGATGCGTTGATGGGCGGCGGGCTCGACCGTGGCACGAGCACGCTGCTGATGGGGCCCGCCGGATCGGGCAAGTCGTCGGTCGCATCGCAATTCGCGGCGGCGGTCGCGGAGCGTGGCGAGGCCGCCGACATCTATCTCTTCGACGAGGGCCTGACGACTTACCTCGCGCGCGCCGAAGGACTCGGCATCGATCTCAAGCGACACGTCGATGCGGGGCTCGTGAACATCAAGCAGATCGATCCGGCGGAGTTATCGCCCGGCGAGTTCGCGCACATCGCACGTCGCGGTGTCATCGAGAGCAAGACGCGCGTCGTCGTCATCGATAGTCTCAACGGTTACTTGATGGCGATGCCGGAGGCGCGCCACCTGATCGCACAGATGCACGAGCTGCTGGCGTACCTCAACCAGCAGGGCGTCGTCACGCTGGTCATCACGGCGCAGCACGGCTTCCTCGGCACGTCGATGACGACGCCTGTCGATGTGAGCTACATTGCCGATGCCGTGCTGCTGTTTCGCTACTTCGAGGCGGAGGGCGCGATACACAATGCGATCTCCGTCATCAAGAAACGCACGGGCGGCCATGAGCGCACGATCCGCGAGTTGCAACTCTCGCCGCGCGGCATCGATGTCGGTCGCGTGCTCGACGAGTTTAATGGTGTGCTAACGGGCGTGCCTGTCTATCGCGGCAGCGCGGAGTCGCTGCTGGAGCGTAGAGAGTTGGATCAGAGATCGGGCAAGGGAGATGGTTAAAAGTAACATCGGCGGCGACGAAGAGATGCGCGTGCTCGTGCTCGCACCCGTCGGGCGCGATGCCGCGCTCGCGTGCGCCGCGCTTCGTGAGCACGGCATCGCGGCTGAAGAGTGCGCGGGCGTCGAAGAACTGTGCCGCGAGATCGCGCGCGGTGCGGGCGCGGTGTTCCTGACCAAAGAGGCGGTGATGAACGGCGGTACTCAACCCATCACCGAGACTCTGGCCGCGCAGCACGCGTGGTCAGACCTGCCGTTCGTCGTTCTCACGCGCGGCGGCGCAGTCGGCAACGCAGACCTCCTCTCGTCGCTCGCCGGACTGGGCAACGTCACGCTTATCGAGAGACCGGCCCGCGTCGTCACGATCATTAGCGTGGTGCGCTCGTCGTTGCGCGCGCGCCGCCGGCAGTATGAAGTGCGCGCTCACCTCGACGCGCTCGCCCGCGCCAAAGAGGAGCGCGAGTTATTGCTGGCGAGCGAGCGTGCGGCGCGGCTGAGTGCAGAAGCTAACAGCCGACTCAAGGATGAGTTCCTCGCCACCGTCTCGCACGAGTTGCGCACGCCACTGACGGCCATCATCGGATGGACGCAGCTTCTGCGCAGGGGCGTGTCGGATGACATTGGCGCGCACGCGCTCGAAGTGATCGAACGCAACGGCGCGGCGCAACTCCACCTCGTCGAAGACCTGCTCGACGTGTCGCGCATCATTTCCGGGAAGCTACGGCTCGACGTGCAACCGGTCGATCTCTCTTCGGTCATCGACGCCGCGCTCGATGCCGCGCGCCCTGCGGCTGCGGCGAAAGGCATCGAGCTTCGCGCGACGTTTGATGCAGAGTCGCACACGGTCGCGGGCGATCCCGACCGACTGCAACAGATCATCTGGAATCTCCTGAACAACGCCGTCAAGTTCACGCCTCAAGGCGGTAGCATCGAAGCGCGACTCGCGCGGGCCGGATCGGGCGTCGAGATCGCGATTGCCGACACGGGCGTAGGGATCGAGCCGGAGTTTTTACCTTACGTCTTCGACCGCTTCCGACAAGCGGACGCTAAAACAACGCGCATCTACGGTGGTCTGGGCTTAGGCTTGGCAATCGTGCGCCAACTCGTCGAGCTACACGGCGGCACGGTCTCGGTTGCGAGCGAAGGCGCGCAACGCGGCACGACTTTCACCGTGCGACTTCCTGCGGCCCCGCCCGTGTCGCAGCCCGACGAGCCAATGCACTCGCGATCCGTAGTGGAAGTCTTGCCATCAAGCGATGCGTCCGAGGGCGAGACGTTGATGGGCCTGCGCGTGCTCGTCGTTGATGACGACGGAGACGCGCGCGAGTTGTTCGCTCGCACGCTTGCGGACTGCGGCGCGCACGCGCTCACCGCCGCTTCGTCCGCCGAGGCCTTCGACGCGCTCGTGCGCGAGCGGCCCGATGTGCTGCTCGCCGACATCGCGATGCCCGAAGAAGACGGCTACGTGTTGATCGGCAAAGTCCGCGCGCTCCCGCCCGAAGGTGGCGGTCTCACGCCCGCCGCCGCGCTCACGGCTTACGCGCGCCCAGAAGATCGCGCGAAGGTATTGCGCGCGGGCTTCCAAGTTCACCTGCCTAAGCCCGTCAAATCTTCCGAGCTGATCAAAGTCGTCGCTCGCCTCGCCGCACGCGTCGGCGCAGCGTAGGATCAAGACGACAACAACCCGATCACTTTTCGATGACTAAGGTGAGATGCGATCAGGTGCGGCCGGACATTAGAGTTCGTGCTTTAGCATGCGCGCGTGCACAGCATGAAGGTTGCACTCTGATCAGTTGCGCTATTCGCTAACGAGTACGATGGTGAGATCAAGTCGTCGCTACTTGAAGTTGATCATCTGGAAGTCGCCGCCGCGCTCGAAGCGCAGTTCTGTCTTGCGCGCGCCGGACTTGACGTTGACGAGGTTGAGCTGATCATCGTAGAGATCGCACAAGAATTGCTGACTGAGGCGCGTGCCCTCGATGCCTTCGGGAAGCGGAGCCTCGAAGTAGAGCCACGCGGAATCAACACCCGCATCCATGCCGACCCAAGAGAGTTTAACCGCCTCGCCTTTCGCGTTCTTCAGCCGGAAAGAGTCTTGCAGGTACGCGAGCGCGCGCTCGCCGAAGGCCTTCTTGTCGTCGAGCGAGACTGTCTGGCCCTCGCGTTTGCGTATGACGTTTGCGAGATCGTCCGGAAAGGTGCGCAGCGTCACCTCAAGCGACTTTGTCTCCGCGTTGTAGTCCGCCTCCGTGAAACTCGTGTGGAACTTGTGCGCTGATGCGCGACGCGGAGACGAGACGCACGAGAACGCGGCGGCGACGACGAGCGAGAGCACGATGATCCTTCCGCGATACTTCTTCATGGCCGATTCTCCAACGTTTGAAAACAATCATGTGACGCAAGGCAGGCCCCGCGCCTTCTCACATCTTGTCGCCCTCACTGATTCGGCTTCGGCGGCGGTTGCATTGCGGGCGTCTGCTTGCGCTCTAATTGCTGCATCGGGCTCGGCTGCGCCTGCTGCTGCTTGAAGATTTGGAAGCGCGTTGGGACGGGACGACGCGGGAAGCTGTTGTTCGAGATATCAACGTCCGCCGTCTCCTGTCGCGGGTCGAGCGTGATCGAGCGAATCTCCTTCGGCGTCATAATTAATTTTGAAACGTCGAAGTTGTTGTATCGCCAAATCTCCGCAGGGATGCGCAGCGCCTCCTGCGTCCCATCGGCATACTCGATCTCGAAGATAACGGGCATCACCAGCCCGCCGATGTTCTTGAGATCGACGACGTAGAAGTTCAGGCCCGTCTGCAACAACTCGCGCTCGCGCGGCGTCAAGGTCTGCAAGAACTTCTGATACTCGGCCCGATCCTGCTCGGTGACGACGAACTCGTCATACTGATTATAAAAATCGCGTAAGCCGGGGAACTCATCGACGCGTTTCGGCAGAGCCTTGTTGCGCTCATCCGAGAGCGTCAAGGGCCGCGCGGCGCGCTCCTGTTGTCGCGCAGCTTTTTCGACATCAGGGTTGAGCGAGTCAGTCCGATAGAGCCGCACGCGCTCGATTGAGATGTCAACGTGGTCGGTCGTGTAGAACCAGCCGCGCCAGAACCAGTCGAGATCGACGCCGGAAGCGTCCTCCATTGTGCGGAAAAAATCTGCGGGCATCGGTCGCTTGAACTTCCAACGCTGCGCGTACTGCTTGAACGCGAAGTCGAACAACTCGCGACCGAGCACAGTCTCGCGCAGAATATTCAAAGCAGTTGCGGGCTTGCCGTAAGCGTTGTTGCCAAACTGCAAGATCGATTCGGAGTTGGTCATGATCGGCACTTGATCCTGACTCGCCATGTACTCCGTGATGTTGCGCGGCTCGCCCCGCTTCGACGGGTAGTTAGTCTCCCACTCTTGCTCTGCGAGGTATTGCAAAAACGTATTGAGCCCTTCATCCATCCACGTCCACTGTCTTTCGTCCGAATTAACGGTCATCGGAAAATAGTTGTGCCCGACCTCGTGTATGACGACGGAGATCAAACCGTACTTCGTCGCCGCCGAATAAGTCCCGTCCTCTTCCGGTCGGGGCCCGTTGAAGCAGATCATCGGGTACTCCATGCCGCCCACCGGCCCGTTGATCGATTGCGCGACGGGATACGGGAACGGGAACGAGTAACGCGAATAGACGTTCAAAGTATGCATGATCGCGTGCGTCGAATACTTCGACCATAGCGGCTCGCCCTCCTTCGGATAGAACGACATCGCCATCACGCGATTGCCCTCGACGTTGTGGCCCTGCGCGTCCCAGATGAATTTTCTCGACGATGCGAACGCGAAATCGCGCACGTTGTCGGCGGCGAACACCCAAGTCTTCTTGCCCGCAGGCTTGTGCGTTTCATTGGCGCGCGCTTCTTCGGGCGTCACGATCATCACGGGCGACTTCGCTGTCTCGGCTTGTTTCAAACGTGCTCGTTGCTGCGCTGTCAAGACTTCGTTCGTGTTTTGTAGTACGCCTGTGCCGGAGACGATGTGATCTTCGGGCGCGGTGATCGCGACGCGATAGTTGCCAAACTCCAAAGTGAACTCGCCGCTTCCCAAGAACTGCTTGTGCTGCCAGCCCGACACGTCGTTGTAGGCAGCCATGCGCGGAAACCACTGCGCGATCTCGTAGATGTAATTTCCGTCCTTCGGAAAAAATTCGTAGCCGGTGCGACCGCCGACGCGCTTCGCATCGTTGATGTTGTAGCTCCAATCGACCGAGAAGCTCGTCGTCTGTCCCGCCGCGAGCGGGCGCGGGAGATCGACTCTCATCATCGTCTTCACAATCGTGTGACGCATCTGTGCGCCCGCCGCGTCGCGCACGGCACTGATGCGATAGCCGCCCTCGAAGTCGCGGCGCGCGAGCAGACTGTCGATGGTGCGATATGGAATGTTCGTGAAGCTCGGCGCGGCGGCGGTGAGCGCTGTGTCGGAGTCTTTGGCGAAGAGGTTCTGATCGAGCTGCACCCAGAGATAAGAGAGCGTGTCTGGCGACTGGTTGAAGTAAGTGATCGTCTCCGTGCCGTTGATGCGCTGATTCGCGTCGTCGAGTTCGACCTTGATGTTGTAATCGGCCCGTTGCTGCCAGTAGCTGCGGCCGGGCGCGCCCGAAGCCGCGCGTTGCTCGTTGGGCGTCGGCAAAATCTCTTCGAGCTGGCGGAACTTGTCGCTCGGATTCGTTTTCGACTGCGGCAGCGAAACAGGCGCGGAGGCGAGCATCAACGCGAAGATGACGACGACGCGAAAAGTTGCGGCGCGAAAAAATTTCGACGGCATGACGGGCTTCCTCGGTTTTGATTTCATTCGACGTGAGACACGGCGGGCTCGTCGAGTTCGGGAAGGCGGGCGCTTGACCGAAAGAGTCGCGACTCAACCGAAGTGTCCGGGAACGCACGAGAGTATAAGCAAGCCGCGAGGCAAAGTAAAAAGTGATTCGGAGAGATCAAGCAGGCGGAGATCATCGCCACGATCTTTCTCGCCACTATGATCTTTCCCATCGCGCGTTACAACGTTTCGTGTATCCTACGCGCCGACGCCAGACGCCGCGAGTTCGCGAGTTAAGGAGACGAAATGCAGAACCGGCCGGACGCTCAAGAGACTCAAGAGATTGAGACGAATGCCCCGCTCATGCGCAACATCTCGGACACCGCGCTCTGGGTGGCCTTCTATCGCGCGCTCGAATCCGAGCGGCCGGACGCGCACTTTCAAGACCACCTCGCGCGCACGTTGGCAGGCGAGCGCGGCGAGCGCATCGTGCGTGGGATGCCGAAGGGCGCGGCGTTCTCTTGGCCGATGGTCGTGCGCACGGTGATCTTGGACGAGTTCATCATGCACGCCGTTACGAGCGACGATGTTGATACCGTGCTCAATCTCGCCGCCGGTCTCGACGCGCGACCCTATCGACTAAAACTTCCCTCCACGCTGAAATGGATCGAAGTCGATCTGCCGGACATACTCGACTACAAGCAGGAGCGACTCGCGGGAGAGAAGGCGGTGTGCGAGCAAGAGATCGTGAAGCTCGATCTCTCGAACGTGGAAGCACGGCGCGAGTTGTTCGCGCGCGTCGGCGCGACATCAAAACGCACGCTCGTCGTCTCCGAGGGCCTGCTCATCTATCTCAAGCCCGAAGAGGTCGGCACGCTCGCCGCAGACTTGCACGCGCAGGAGAGTTTTCGCTGGTGGCTTATCGACATCATCCGGCCGGAGATTTTGAAGCGCATGGAGAAGACTTGGGGCCGGCGCGTGGCGGAAGCGAACGCGCCCTTCCGGTTTGCGCCCGCCGAGTCAACCGAGTTCTTCCGGCCCTTCGGCTGGCGCGAGCGCGAGTTTCGCTCGCTGATGGAGGAGTCGCACAGGCTCAAGCGCGAGATGCCGATGGGCTGGCTCTGGCGTTTCATGGAGCGACTCCAACCGCCCTCGCGCCGCGAAAAGTTTCGACGCATGGGCGGCTGCGCGTTGCTGGAACGTGAATCGTAAATCGTAATAGGCCCTATGCTCGCGGGTTTG
>JAVXVG010000023.1:0-79364 GCA_032229975.1 Acidobacteriota bacterium
CGATGAAGTGAAGGCGAGATGCTTTCACTTCATCGTTCCGCGCTCATCCTTCATCGTTACTTCTACGGCTGTCCAAAGCGATTGCGATACTCCTGCGAATGGACGAAGCCGAAGATCATCGGGCGATAGTCGCCGGGCTCGACGCCGGGCGCGCCGTTGGTCATGAAGTTGACCCACGCGTTGAAGCCGTCTGACTCCGGCTCGCGACGCAGGTAGCCGAAGTATTGCATGGCGACGAAGCCGCGATTGTGGAAACGCCCGTCAACTTCCGCAGTCTCGACGAAGGCACGCAAAGTGTCCTCCGCGCTTCGCGCACCGTTGCGACGGTCGGCGACGAGTTGCGCGTGGCCCGCGATGCGGACGCCCGCCGAGCGTTCGAGGCGAGAGACGAAGTCTTCTGCGTGAGCCGCATCCTCAACATCCCCGAAGGCGTGCTCAAACTCCGGTCGCTGCATCAACTCGTGCGCGAGTTGAATTTTCGCCGCGTCGAGATTCGACGTTGATTGCAGGACGCCGAGTCGCGCGAGGTCGTCCATGAACTCGCTGTAGCGCGGCAGCCTGCCGAGCGCGGCGTCGTAGAGACGATAGACGAAGTAGCCGCGACCACTGAACTCCGGCGAGCGATAGAAGCCCGAAGAGATTTGCACGCGGTCGCAAGGTTTGTAGTCGCGACCGTAGCCGTTGTCCGGGCATGACTCAAGCAGGCTGGCCCAAGCCTCGAAGCCCTGCTGATCGGGCGCGCGACCGAGGAAGTCCATGTACTGCTGGCGCACGAAGAAGTTTGGGTCTTCGAGTGGGTTCGCAATGTTGGCAATCACGCCGAACGTACCCGCCAGCACAGTCGCGCCCGTCGCAGTGTTGATGATGGTGACGGTCGTGCCCTGCGTGATCGCAGGGACTGTCTGACCATGCTCTGTCTCCAATTCGATTTCGCCACGGAAGACTGAGTTGAGAACGATCTGACCGACGTTCGTTCCATTGATCAGCACGCTGAGAGCCGTGCCTGCGGGCAAGTTCACGTCCTCGACTTCGACCTCGAAGGTGCGCGCGCCGCCCACGCGCGAACGAAAGTCCGCATGGCCCTGCGGGAGCATCCCGCCGATGGCCGCGCCCGCAAGCGGGATACGCACGCGCAGGTCTGCGCCGGGCTGCGGGGTGGGAGTCGGCGTTGGAGTCGATGTCGGTGATGGAGACGGACTGGATGTTGGAGTTGGCGTCGGTGTCGGCGAGCGATCATCTCTAGGTAGCGAAGAGGTGAACGTGCCGCTGAGCAGCGTCGCGCCCGCAGCGTTCGTCACAGTGATCGTCGTGCCGTTGACGACGGGCGGGACGGGCTGGCCCCGATCGGTGCGAAGCAGCAGCTCGCCCTGTTGGCCCTTGAGCATGATCGTGCCGACCTTGACGCTATCGATGAGTACGTTGAGCGTCGTCGCATCGGCGAGATTCAAATGGTTGACGCTCACCTTCAGGTGCGTGCCCTCCGTCTCGCGTTCAAGCTCAGCCTCACCTTCGGGCACGACGCCGTTGATGGCCGCGCCCGCCAACCTGATCTCGATGTTGACAGAACCGGCCGGCGTCGGTGAAGGCTTCGGCGAAGCTGTGGGTGAAGGCGTGGGCGTCGCGCGATCCTCGGCGAAGGAGTTAGGCGCGAGGACGAAGACGAAGAGCAGCAGAGAAGCGCAGGCAGCGAGCGCGCGCAAGGTGTATGAAGTGAGACGAGCGTTGCGTGTAGCCATGTCGATAATCCTTTCCCGATCCTGTTTGTTTGCGCTGGCGATCTGTCCGGGTAATCTCGTCAGCTTGTGCGACTCGACAGAGCCGCCACGCTGCTCCTTCAACAACCTCCGTGCCAACGCGAAAGAGTTGATAAGAAATCTCAAGTGTTCGTCGCCGCGCCTGTGAAAGTGTGTATGAGAGATTGAAGATTCAGATGTGTTGGAGTGCGCGTGGCTCGATATCTGATTCGCATGCGATCCCTCGCAGGCCCGGTGATGTTGATTGCACCCGCATGAATACAGGCGAAAAGTGGTCTGCGCGAACAAGGTATCTCATGCGAAAGAGGTAAGCATGAGGTTTGAACGCGGAAGCGAAGGCTTCAGACGTTTGAAAGAAGAAGAGGCGCAGTTGAGGCTCGTTCGAGGCACAGTATTACAGGGGTTTTACGAATTCACTTTGAACTGCTCGAACGTGTCTGCGAGATTTATAGGTCGAGCGCGTGAGTGTTTCAAGGTTGGCATGATGGTTGCACAGTAAAGGATCGGTCGAAATAGGATTCGCGGCGACACGCGATCTACATGCTGCGGCGACAACGTTTCAACCCTCTGCGCCTTCAAAGCTATCTGCTTCAGAAAGCTTTGAAGTTCAAACGTCGGACTTGCTAAATTTTCAATCAAACGCAATGAATAGAAATTACTCCTCGGCTTTCAAACTAACGGCGACAGGTTTGCTGCTCTGGTCGCTCTGCTTCAACGGCCTACCGGCGCGCGCGCAGGGTGCGGGCAAGATCAAATCAAGCGCGACGCAACCTGTCGCGCAAACCTCGTCGCTCGCCGCCGACTTCTTCTTTCCGACCTTGACCAAGCTCACGCCGAACTCGAACAAGATTTCTCCAGACCTGCGCGCCGTGCTCGCGAAGGCCGGTACGAAGGCGCGCATCATCAAAGTTGTCTGCCAGTTCAACGCGCCTGCGGGTCGTGTCATCCAGCAGATTTATCAACGACCGAACGTGAGCGTCGATTACAGTTTCAAGAACTCAACCGATGTCGTCGCTTCGATGCCCGCGAGCGTAGTGCTTGAGTTGGCCGCGCAGAAAGAGATCGAGTTCATCACGCCCGACCGCGAAGTACGCACGCTCGGTCACGTCACGGCGACGACCGGCGCAGACGCCGTTCGCTCGCTCGCCACGGGCGGGCTCGACGGCACAGGGATAGGGATTGCCATTCTCGATTCCGGCATCGCCGATAACCACAAAGCCTTTCGCGATGGACGCACGACCAGCAGCAACGTGCGCGTCGTCTTCGAGAAAAATTTCGTCCTGCCTTACACCGACGCGCGTGATTCGTTCGGACACGGCACGCACGTCGCTTCGCTCGCCGCAGGCAACGCTCGTATCTCAAGCGGGGCTTACACAGGCATCGCGCCCAACGCCAACATCATCAACCTGCGCGTGCTCGGCGCACAGGGCAGCGGCTCTGTCTCGACCGTCCTGCAAGCGCTCGACTGGGTGCTCACCAATCACGCGACGTACAACATACGCGTCGTCAACATGAGCCTCGGCATGCCCGCGATAGATTCCTATCGCCACGATCCCGTGTGTCGCGCCGTGCGCAAGCTCGTCGATGCGGGCGTCGTCGTCGTCGCGGCGGCGGGCAATAGCGGGAAGGACGCGAACGGCAACAAGGTTTACGGAGAGATACATTCGCCCGGCGACGAGCCCTCCGCGATCACTGTCGGCGCGACCAACACCTTCGGCACGGACGACCGCGCAGACGATGTTGTGGCAAGCTATAGCTCAAGAGGCCCCACACGCAGCAAGACGGTGGACGCGCAAGGGCACGTCACTTACGACAATCTGCTCAAGCCCGATCTTGTAGCGCCCGGCAACAAACTGATCGCCGCCGAGTCGCCCGGCGATTGTCCTGCGGGTCAGGACGGCTGCGGCGCGCGCAACTATCTCGTCACAAACAATCCGCAGATGGAGACGAACGTCAGTGCGGACGACACGCGCGATCAGATGTTCATGAGCGGCACGTCGATGGCTGCGCCGGTAGTCGCGGGCGCGGCGGCCCTGCTGCTGCAAGCCAATCCAACGCTTACGCCCAACATGGTCAAGGCCATCTTGATGTACACGGCGCAGCCGCTCGCGGGCGCGAACACATTCGAGCAGGGTGCGGGCCAGTTGAACATCGAGGGCGCGGTGAGATTGGCGAAACTTGTCCGCACCGATCTGACGAACCAGACGCCGCTCGGCACGCCTTTGCTTACAGGCCCATCTCCGACGCCGCAATCGACTATCGCCGGTCGCACTTTCAACTGGTCGCAGGGTCTCATCGGCAACTACACGTTCCTCTATGGCTCTGCTTTGATGGATCGCTACCAGCGCGTTTACGGAACAGGCGTGCTCATCAGCGACGGCGTCGTCTTCAGCGATGGAGTCTTGATCAGCGATGGAGTTTTGATCAGCGATGGAGTCTTGATCAGCGACAACATCATCACGAGCAGCGGCGGCAACATCAGTCAGGGATCGAACTTCGCTGCGACGGGCGTGCTCATCAGCGACGGCGCGTTGCACGGCGACGGCGTTGTCTTTAGCGACGGCGTCGTCTTCAGCGACGGCGTGCTCATCTCCGACGGCGTGCTCATCTCCGATGCCGTCACGCGCGCCCTCGCCGTGATGTCGAACGGCGCGGACACGCCGCACATGACTATTGTTCCGGACACAGGCGAAGGCCACTGACGAACCAGCACCATTTTCGCGAACGCACACGGCAGGACTAGCTCCACCCACCTCGATCCTGCGCGCGCACTACCATGTCCCATGCTCGCCTAGACATTTTCTCAGAGACGAACGTCGCGTCGTCGCGCTCCGCGACAACCGTCGAGCGTCTCGTGAGTGGCCGTGAAGAAGAGACGCTCGTATTTCTCTCCGCGCGGCCCGTCAACACCTTCGTCTTGAGCGGTCTCATCCGCGACAACGGACTTGAGAGTCCGCGCAATCGCGGCGACTTCCACGCGTGTCGCGATGCGGAGGGAAATCTGACGGGCGTCGCCATGTTCGGACACGCGACGGTCTTCGCCGCTCGCACCGACGAGCAGATCGTCGCCTTCGCACGCTTCGCGCGGACGCTTCAGCAGATGCATCTCATCGCGGGCGAGCCGTCGGAGGTCGAGCTGTTCTGGAAAACTTACGCGCGCACCGACGCCGCGCCGCCCAACCGCGTGCCGTTCTTCCTCTATGAGCTGCGACACCACATCGAAGTTCCTGCGCCCGCGCCGCAGCTTCGCCCCGCCGATCTCTCGCAGGTCGAACAGGTGGCCCTCGTGCACGCCGAGATCGCCATCGAGACAAGCGGCGTCAATCCTCTGGAGATCGACCGCGAAGGTTTTCTGCGTCGCACCGCCGAGCGGATCGCGAAGGGGCGCGTGTGGGTCTGCGCCGACGGCAAGCAGTTGAACTTCAAAGCGGACGTGATCTCAGAGATGCCCGAAGTGATCTATCTCGAAGGCGTCTATGTCGCGCCGAGCGAGCGCGGCAAGGGCTTCGGCTTGCGCTGCCTCGCAAGCCTCTGCTCAGAACTCTTGCAACGCGCGCGCGCCGTCGCCGTCCTCGTCGTCACAGACAACACGCCCGCCGTCTCGCTCTACAAGCGGGCCGGTTTCAAGCTCTACAGCGACTATCTCATTCTCTACCCGCAAGACGAGTAACAATGGTGAGTTCTCACGCTTCACTTGATCGACCGACGTGCGTTTGTAATTTGTGTTGACGGAAACTATATTGACGTGCGAGCCGATCACATCACGAGACGGGATCATTACTACGTCCGTGACGATCCGTCGAATCGCACTCGTCCCTCGTCGCCGACCGGAAGCTCGATGAACGATCACACTCCAACAAGCGCGGATGATACGCGCACGTCGCGACGCGAAGGCGGCGGCGGGCTCACCTTCGCGCAGGCCCGCGCGCGCACACGCGCCGATGCTTTGCGCCGCACGCTTGATGTCGAGTTTGAAGAGCTGCGTGGGTTGCTCGATCAAGGACTGTCGAGCGAAGTCGTGCGTCGCGTTAATCAGACGATGCGCGCGGCGCGCGGCGATGCGTCGCTACTGGCCCGCGCACGCTGCCTGCTCTCCGCCGCGCTCGAAATGCAGGGGCAATACAGCGAGTCGCTCGAAGCCATCAAGACTTACGAGAGTACCGAAGAGCGAGAAGGATTAGAGGCGGAGGCAACGCTCGAACTCGGCGTCCGGCTCGGTCTCGCATACAACTACACGGGCGATCACCCGAAGGCCATCGGGCTCTTGAACGGCGCGCTACGCGAGGCATCGGAGACTTACACCGGCGCGCAACTCGGCGCGCACGTCGGCGCAACCTATCTCGCGCTCGCACGCGTCTATCGCAGCATCAACGAGTACACCATCGCGCGCGATCACGCGCAGCGCGCGCTAGAACACTATCGCGGCACGGGCGATTGGCGCGGTCTCGCCGAAGCCTACTTCGCCGTCGGGCTCGCGGAACTTTTTGAAGGTAACTACGAGCCCGCGCTTGAACATCTTGAACAGGCCCTGAAGCTCGTCGGCGACCGGCCCGCCTCTTACCTGCTCGGCAAAATCTATACGAACATGGCGGGCGCGTGTGTCTTTCTTAAACGACCGCACGACGGCATCAGCTATCTCGAAAAAGCGATCAGCTACTACGAGCGCACGGAGCACAGGGCCAACGCGGTCGATGGTTATAACAACCTCGGCGTCCATCTCACGCTCATCGGCGATTGGCGACGCGCGCAAGATGCTCTGGAACGCGCGCTCGCGCTCGCCGCCGAAACAGATGCCAAAGCGCGCGTACCGATGATCCTCGATTCGCTCGGCGAGTTGTTGCTGCTGCGCGGTGATCTCACAGAAGCGCGCGAGAGGCTTGAGCGTGCCGTCGAGCTTTCAAGCGAGCAGGCTAACAAGTGGTATTCAGGTCAGGCCCTGCGCACGCTCGGTCGTTGCCACCTCGCGCTCGGTAACCACGCGCTCGCCATGCGCGATGGCGAGCGCGCACTCGAACTGGCCGCGCGCATCGGCGACCGTCAGGCCATCAGCGACTCGCGCCTCCTCCTCGCCGAAGCGCACCTGCGACGCGGCGAGTTGGACTTCTGTGACGAAGAGCTGCAACTCGTCGCCGGAGAGACGACCGATTCCGAAGCAGACCTCGCCGTCACCGGCGAGACGCAGAGACTCTGCGGCGCGCTCGCCTCGGCGCGCGGCGATTCGGTGCGCGCCTCGCAGCACTTCGGCCGTAGCCTCTCGATCTACGAGATGCTCGGCGACCGCTATCGCAGCGCGCTCGCGCTCTACGAACTCGGTCGCGCTTGTGCTCACGCGCAGCCCGAACGGGCCGCCGAATCTCTCACGCGCGCCGCGCAGACCTTCCGCGAACTCGGCGCGCGCACTGCTGCGGATCGCGCCGATGCCGCGCTCGCCACGCTCGACCGCGTGAGCGAGCCGCGACGCCAACAGGGGATCGCGAGCATCACGCAGCTCGTCCTGCTCCGGCTCACCGAAGCAGTCGCTTCGCGCGAGTTGTTACTTCGCGAACTCGCCGCCGTCGTTTCGCAAGAAGCGGGTGCGCGACAAGTCTTGATCGCGGAGCACGACGAAGACTCGCGCGAGCGCATCGTCGTCTGCCACGGCTGGACTCCCGCCGAGTGTGAAGAGTTGGCGGAACGGCTCTCGCGCGCAGGATCGGAGAGCGAGCGCGAGAAGGTGGCCCGCACACTCGGCGCAGTCATCTTCGATCTTCATCCCTCGCAGGCACGAGCAGCGACGCTCGTCGTTGCGCCGCGCGAGTCGGTCGTGTTGCCCGGCGATGAATCGATCGAGCCTTTGTTGCGTGTCGTCGAGTTGGGATTGGACGTGTGCGCGTTGCGCGAGCGCGGGCGGCGCGGCGCGGAGAATGAAGAAGCAAGCTCGCACGCTCGCGACAGTCTCATGCCCGGCTTCATCCATTCGAGTCCGGCCATGACGAGTCTCGTCGAAGAGATTCACAAGATTCGCTCGTCCGATGTGACCGTGCTCGTCACAGGTGAATCGGGCACGGGCAAAGAACTCGTCGCGCGCGCGATTCATTCCTTGTCGTCGCGACGCGAGAAAGTTTTCATCCCGTTCAACTGCACGGCCGTGCCGAAAGAGTTGTCGGACGCTTATCTCTTCGGCTATCGCAAAGGCTCTTTCACGGGCGCGGTCTCTGACTCGCCGGGCGTCATCCGCGCGGCGGCCGGAGGCACGCTCTTCCTCGACGAGATCGGCGATCTGCCGCTCGACATTCAACCGAAGCTGTTGCGCTTTCTTCAGGAAGGCGAGATTCAGCCGCTCGGCGAGCAGCGGCCCATCAAGGTTGACGTGCGCGTGTGCGCCGCGACCAATACCGATCTCGAAGGGATGGTGGCGGATGGCCGCTTCCGCGAAGACTTGTACTATCGTTTGAACGTTATACGCCTGAGAGTGCCGCCGCTTCGCGAGCGTCGTTCGGAAGTCCCCGTCATCGCGAATCACTTCATCAATCATTTCGCGGAGAAGTTCGGTCGTGAAGGCATACGCATCTCGCCGGAGACGATGGACTTGATGATGGTGTACGACTGGCCCGGCAACGTGCGCCAACTGCTCAATGAAATTCAACGTGTCGCCGCGCGCGCCGAGTCGGGCACGACGATCACGCCCGATCAGCTCTCGCCCGAACTGCAACGCACCTCCGCGCCGACGCGCACAGAAGGAATGGCGATGGCGACGCTCTCCGGCTCATCCTTCAACGTGCCCTCAGACTTGACGCTGCCGGAAGCCGTCGAAGAACTCGAACGTCGCATGATCATCGAGACCTTGCGCAAGCACGGCGGCAACATCTCGCGGGCCGCGCGCACGCTCGGCATCACACGTCGCGGCTTGCAACTCAAGCTCGGTCGCTACGCCATCAACGCACGCCCCTGATCATTCACAAGCACGAACTCAATCAGTCGTTTTCAAGTTCTCAGCGAGCATCTTGCAGAAGAGCGAGCCCTGTTCGATAGCGTCGTCGAGCGCATGATGCGTGTGTGGAAGCGTGTCGTCGAACCAGCGTCGGGGCATGGTTGTCTTGGTGACGGTGAGGAAATCGATCTTGAGCATAGCCATCGCGTATGACTTGATGTCGAGTCCGACGAAGGTGAAGGGACTGTAGCCAGCGAAGCGGTGCAAGTACCACTGGACAAACATATAGTCGAAGACGACCGGATAAGCGACGAAGACCGGCTCGCCCGATAGCTGTTTAAGCCACGCGACGTAATCGCGCATCGCCTCTTGCGGTGGCTGCGGGTTCTCGCGCGAAGCCGTCCAAGCCTCAGGGAATTTCTCCCAGAAGCTCATCGTCTCAGGATGCTCGGTTGCGCCGGAGAGCGTTTCGAGGTTGACGGTGAAAGTGTCGATGAGCGTGCCGTCGGCGAGAAACGCTGCGGAGGCGAGGCTCAGCATCGAGTGGAGCGCGGGCACGGGGCCATCAGTCTCGATGTCTGTGCTCACGTAGATTTCAGTCATGTTTATTCGTCCTTGCTCGTGTCAGGCCGGTTGCGTGAATGGGCCGGTTAGTGCGCGGATAACTCTTCGTCTTGCGAAGAAACAGGAAACGGTCGCTGTGGAGGGCGACCGTTTCCTGAACTCATTGATGAAGAGTGAACGCCGCGCTTCACGCATCAGGCGTCGGCTTCTTGAGTCGCTGTGTCGTCTTGGTCGAGCCTTTTCTTGGCGTGCTAGAGCGCGGCGTCTTGCTTGCCGTTGAGCGCACAGGCTGCGCGGGCTCGATGGCCGTCGAATCGGGATCGGAGGGCGGCAGCATCGACGTTGAGAGCGGTTGCGTCTGCTTCGACTCGTCGGGGCTGATCAGATTCTCGACGAAGCGCGTCGCCTCTTCGACGAGATCGCTCGCGCCCGCCGCGATGTCGGCGGTGGCTTCGCGCACGGGCTGCGGGATGATCGTGCGTTGCGACTGATCGGCGGCTGATGCGACTGCGGACATAGAGTGCTGCCCGCTCTCAGTTTGATGGCCGCCTGCGGCGGAGTTCAAAAGTGCGTCCCAACGATAACGCTGCTCGCGCGGCTCTTCGAGTCGCTTGAAGACGAGGCGCACGACCGCATCCGTCACCCAGTTGTGATAGAACTCGCCGACCGAAGCCAGTTCGGCATCGGGCGCGGGATTCATGAAGTCGATGGCGTAGGGAATGTTGTCCTTGATCGCGAACTCGACCGTGTTGATGTCGTAGCCGAGCGCGCGGCAGAGCGTCTGCACGTCTTTAACGACGCGCGCGTTGAGTTCGGGCGAGAGGTAGTTGGGATCGTTAATGTATTGCTCGCCGGATAGGTAAGGCTTGCGCGGATCGTAGGGCATGATCATCACTTCATCCTGTCCGATGCAGTAGCAGCGCACGAACTGATCGAAGTTGATGAACTCCTGCAAGGTCATGCAGAGCGTGCCGGTCGTGTCGTAGATGCGCCACAACTCTTCGAGCGAATCGACGCGCGAGACGTTCTTCCAGCCGCCGCCGTCAAACGGCTTGATGATCGCGGGGAAGCCGGTGTAAGCGACGATGCCTTGCCAGTCGAGCGGGAATTCGAGGTTACGCAGAGACTCGTTCGTGACGCCTTCGATGTAGTCCTTCTGCGGCAGCAGCACGGTCTTCGGGATGGCGACGCCGAGTTTCGCGGCGAGCGAGTAGTTGAAGAACTTATCGTCGGCAGACCACCAGAAGGGATTGTTGATGATGTATGTGCCTTCGAGCGCGCAGCGTTTCAGGTAGCCGCGATAGAAGGGAATTTCGTGCGAGATGCGGTCGATGATGATGTCGTAGCGTCTGCTTTCGTCGAGGCGGACGCCGCCGACTTTGACGAACTCGGCGACCACTTCACCGCCTCCGCGCTCGTTGATCCGCTCGATGAGCGCAAGCGGGAAAGTCTTCTCGCGCCCGACCAGAATGCCTACTCTTTTCACAGCTTTCAATCCTTTCTTAAAACGGTAAATCGTCAATCGCAAATCGTGAATCGTCGTAAAGAGGCGCGTCCTGCTCCTTCTTCAATTAACGGCTCAGGTCAAATATGGCTTGAGCACGATTCACCATTTACCATCGACGATTTACGAGTATATGAAAACTCTAAACTCTAGACGCGCGCTTCCGAGCTTGTCAACGCGCGGGCATCCGTTGGACGCGCGCGACGCATCAATAGAGATGTTGCGCGGGCACGGGACGTGAGGCTTTGCGCCGCGCAACTGTGTTACAATTTCACGCACCGCGAACTGGATCGCCTCTCCTGTGCGTCCGTCGTCGAAAGAACCAACGAAGAATCATGTTGGAGGAGAAAGTTTTCGTGTTGCGTTCCCCTAGACTACTTGCGCTTGCCTGCGCCCTGATTATCTTGACCGGCCCGTTGTCGTCGCCCGCGCAGACGACCACGACGCAGACGCCTGTGCCTCCTGTCCCGCAAGCCGCGAAGCCGGAGAAGACCGTCGCGCCGCCCATTCAGGAAGCGAAGAAGAAGCGGCAACAGGCGAAAGCCGTCGCGCTCAAAGACCTGAAGAACCCTACCGCCGAGCAGGTCGCGGAGATCGTCATCGCCATCTACGGCAACAACTACGGGCGCGCGATGCTCAATCAAGTGCGACGCAACGGCGTGGAGAGCGGCCACATCACGCGCACAACCAAAGAGGGCCAATCTGAAGAGTCCACCTACGAGCAACGCTTCGTCCACGGCGAGAGCTTCTCGAAGGATAAGATTCGCATCGATCAGAAGACGCCCTCGATGGAGTACGCGCTCGTCTATAACGCGGGACAAATCTGGGGCATCATCAACGGCACGCCCTTTACGCCCCGCGAAGAGACGACGCACGACTTCCTCGCGCAGTCCTATCACGGGCTCGACTCTCTGCTCCGCTACAAAGAGAACGGCTCGACCCTCGCCTACGTCGCGCGCGACAAGCAGAAGAACATCGACCTCTGGATCATCGATCTCAAGGACAAAGAGAATCGCAAGACGCGCTACTACGTCAGCGCGAACCCGGACATACGTCTGACGGGCCGCGTGCTCTGGCTCGAATACGAAGAGCCGGATGCGGCGGGCGAATCGATCAAGTATCGACGCACGTTCCACGAGTATCGCTTCGCGCAGAACACGCTCGTGCCCTACCGCTCAGTCCTCTACGCGGGCGACCGACAGCTCGAAGAGGTGAGAGTCAACACCATCACCTACGGCATCAAGATGGACGACACCTACTTCCAGAATCCGCAGTCGGCGTCGAACTGACGCGAGGCGCAAAAAGGGAAGCGATAGTTTGAAGGGGCTGAGTTGAATCTCAGCCCCTTTTCTTCTATCTTGAATCCAGACGGCACAACAATTCCCCCGCAGTAATTTTAGCTATCGCCTCGCGCGCGCCGCGAAAAAGTTTTGCGCCGCGCGAGCCTTCGAGATCGTAGGAGTCGGGTAATGACGAACACACTTGTCGAGATTGCGAAACTCGGCCAGTCCATCTGGTACGACAACATCCGCCGCGCGATGCTCACCTCCGGCGACCTCGCGAAAAAGATCGCGGAGGACGATCTGCGCGGCGTCACCTCAAACCCCACCATCTTCGAGAAGGCCATCACCGGATCGGGCGACTACGACGAGCAACTGCGCGCGCTCGTCGCCGCAGGCAAAGAGGTCTCGGACATCTACGAAGAGCTGGTCGTGCAAGACATCGCCGATGCCGCCGACACACTGCGCCCCGTTTACGATAAGACCGACCGGCACGACGGCTTCATCAGCCTTGAAGTCGATCCGCGCCTCGCCTACGACACGCAGAAGACGATTGAAGAAGCGACGCGACTCTTTCAAAGGCTGGCACGCCCGAACGTGATGATTAAAATCCCCGCCTCGCAAGAGGGCCTCCCCGCGATTGAAGAGTCGATCTATCGAGGCATCAACATCAACATCACGATGATCTTCTCGATAGAGAACTACGTGCAGGTCGCCGAAAGTTTCATACGCGGTCTCGAACGACGCGCGGCGGAAGGCAAGCCCGTCGATGGCATCTCATCAGTCGCCAGCTTCTTCGTCTCGCGCGTGGACACACTCGTTGACGCCGAACTCGACAAGCGCGCGAAAGAGGCGAAGAGCAAGGAAGAGAAGACGGAGATCGAGTCGTTACTCGGTAAAGCGGCGGTCGCAAACGCGAAGCTCGCCTATGAAAAGTATCGAGAGATTTTCCACGGTGAACGCTTCGCCGCGATGCGCGCGAAGGGCGCACAGGTGCAGCGACCGCTCTGGGCTTCGACGAGCACGAAGAATCCGAGCTACTACGATCTGATGTACGTCGATACTTTGATCGGGCCTGAAACCGTCAACACCGTCCCGCCCGCGACCTACACGGCCATACGCGATCACGGTCACGCCGCCGTCACGCTCGATCAAGACGTGGACGAGAGTCGCCAGATCGTCGAACGTCTCGCAAAGGTCGGCATCGATCTCAAAGCCGTCACCGAGAAGTTGCAGCGCGACGGGCTCGATGCTTTCGTCAAGTCGTTCGACACGCTGCTCGCTTCAATCGAAGCGAAGCGCGACGCGCTCATCTCAGGCATCAACGAACGCCTCGCGTTCTCGCCCGGCAAGTACGCGGACGCGGTTCAGACGGCCTTGAAGGAAGCTGAGCAAGCAGAGGCCATGCGTCGCATCTGGCGCAAGGATGCCGCGCTTTGGAAGACGGACGCAGCACATCAGAAGATCATCGACAATGCGCTCGGCTGGCTCACCGTCATCGACAAGATGTCGGGCAGCGCAGATGAACTACTTCGCTTCGCTACTGAAATTCGCGAGGCCGGATTCAAACACGTGATGGTCTGTGGCATGGGCGGCTCGTCGCTGTGCCCCGAAGTTTTGCGACAGACTTTCGGCCAGCAACAAGGTTCACCCGAACTGCTCGTGCTCGACTCGACCGATCCAGACACCATCGCATCGTTTGCTTCAAGGATCGACGTTGAGCGCACGCTCTTCGTCATCTCTTCGAAGTCCGGCACGACGACCGAGCCGCTTGCGTTCTACAAATATTGGTTCGATCAAGTCGGACAACGAAGCAAAGAGCCGGGTCAGAACTTCATCGCCGTCACCGATCCGGGCACGCTCATGGAGCAATCGGCGACGCGCGACGGCTTCCGCAAAATCTTTCTCAATCCGGCGGACATCGGCGGTCGCTACTCCGCGCTCTCCTACTTCGGTCTCGTCCCCGCCGCGCTGCAAGGTCTCGACGTGAAACGACTGCTTGATCGCGCCGAGCGCGTCGAGCATTCTTGCTCGCAGGTGGTGCCCGTCACCGAAAACCCCGGCGCGCGCCTCGGCGCGATCATCGCGGAGTGCGCGCGGGCCGGTCGCGACAAGTTGACGATCATCGCCGACCCGCGCCTCTCGTCACTCGGTCTCTGGATCGAGCAGTTGATCGCGGAGAGCACAGGCAAGGAAGGTAAGGGCATCGTCCCAATCGCGGGCGAGTCGCTTGGCCCGCCGTCTGTCTATGGCGATGATCGACTCTTCGTCTCAATCGCAGTAGAAAAACTCGACAGTGAGATGGACGTGAAACTTCGCGCGCTCGAAACGGCGGGCCACCCCGTCGTGCGCCGCACTTTGACAGACCTCTACGATCTCGGCGAAGAGTTCTTCCTCTGGGAGATCGCGACAGCCTTCGCCGGTTGGCGACTCGGCATCGACCCCTTCGACCAACCGAACGTGCAGGAGTCGAAGGACGCAACGAAGGAACTGCTCGAAGCCTACGCGCGCGACGGCAAACTACAGGAGCAGATCGCGCTCGCCACTGATGGCGCGCTCACGCTCTACGCAGACGACGACGCACGCGCTTCGCTTCACGGCGGCGCGTTCGCTGAAACATTGAAAGCGCACCTCGCGCGCGCGAAGGCTGGCGATTACATTGCGCTGCTCGACTACTTCGAGGAGACGGAAGAGAGCGAACGACTAGTTCAATCCATTCGCTCGCACCTGCGCGACGCGACGCGTTGCGCCACAACGACGGGCTACGGGCCCCGCTTCCTACATTCGACGGGCCAGCTTCACAAAGGCGGATCGGATGCGGGCCTCTTCCTGCAACTCACCGCCGCGGACAAGACCGATCTCCAAGTCCCCGGCGAGTCGTACACCTTCGGCGTCTTGAAGCAGGCGCAGGCCCTCGGCGACTTCCGCTCGCTCGCACGCCACGGTCGCCGCGCGCTTCGCATCGAACTCGGCGCAGATGTAGCGGCGGGTCTCAATCGTTTGCGCGAACTGATCCGCGCGGCTCTGCCGCTTTCTGAAACTTCGAGCGCAAGCGTGTGAGTTGGCATGAAGAACTCACCACCGCAGACACAGAGAGCACAGAGGGGCACAGAGAAGATGGCTCAAGTCTCTGTGGTGAAGTTTTGTTTCTCACAGTTACCCGTCAGCGAGTAGTTAAAAGGCAAAGGTGATGGCAACAACTGAACAGACTCCGAAGACGGCGCAGGTGGGCATGATCGGGCTCGGCGTGATGGGCGCGAACCTCGCGCAGAACATCGAGCGCAACGGCTACGCGGTCGCTGTCTTCAATCGCGAGATCGAATGGGTTGCAGACTTCGTGAGCAAGCACGAGGGGAAGAAGTTCGTCGGCGCAAAGTCGTGGGAGGATTTCGTCAAGTCTCTGGAGCGACCGCGCAAGATTATTCTACTCGTCAAGGCGGGCGGGCCCGTCGATTGGACGATCAATCAACTCAAACCCTACCTCGAAGCGGGCGACATCATCATCGACGGCGGCAACTCACACTTCCTCGACACGGCGCGTCGTGAAGCAGAACTGAAGAAGGACGCTTTGTACTTCATCGGCTCCGGCGTCTCCGGCGGCGAGAAGGGCGCGCTTTGGGGGCCCTCGCTGATGCCCGGCGGCGACCGCGAGGCTTACGAAAAGATTCGACCGATCTGGGAAGCCATCGCCGCGAAGGTTGACGACGGCGCGTGCGTCACATACATCGGCGCGGGCGGCGCGGGCCACTTCGTCAAGATGGTGCACAACGGCATCGAGTATGGCGATATGCAGCTCATCGCCGAGGCTTACGACCTCATGCGCCGCGTGCTTGCGATGTCCGCCGGAGAGATGGCTGACGTGTTCGATGAATGGAACAGGGGTGAGCTTGAATCGTATCTCATCGAGATCACCGCGAAGATTCTGCGTGTCAAAGACCCGAAGACGGGACGGCCGCTCGTCGATCTCGTGCTCGACACGGCGGGCCAGAAGGGGACGGGCAAGTGGGCCAGCGAGATCGCGCTCGAACTCGGCGTGCCCATCCCGACGATTGATGCGGCGGTCAACACGCGCAATCTCTCTTCGCACAAAGCTGAGCGCGTCGCAGCGAGCCAACAGATCGCTGCGCCGACTGTTGAGAAGTTTGCGGGTGGCCGCAAAGATTTCATCGCGGCGATCCGCGATGCGCTCTACGCCGCGAAAATTTGTTCTTACGCGCAAGGCATGAACCTCATTCGCGCGGGCTCTGACAATTACAAGTGGGGTATTGATCTCGGCGAGACGGCGCGCATCTGGAAGGGCGGCTGCATCATCCGCGCGCAGTTTCTCGGCAAGATCAAACAGGCTTACGCACGCCAACCTGATCTCGCAAATCTGTTGCTCGATCCAGACTTCAACGAGTGGATCGCTAAGTCGCAAACGAACTGGCGTCGCACCGTCGCGGCTGCGGTCACGGCGGGCGTGCCTGTCCCGGCCATGAGCGCGAGCCTCGCCTACTTCGACACCTATCGCACCGCCGAACTCCCCGCGAATCTCACGCAGGCGCAACGCGACTTCTTCGGCTCGCACACCTACGAGCGCGAAGACAAGCCGGGTGCGGGTGCGATCCATACGGAATGGGAAGAGTTGTTGGAGAAGCAGAGGGTATGTGGTGGATGAGGAGCTTAGGGAAACGCTACGGCTATGTTTCTTCTTCGTGCGATAGGTGAATACTTCCTCGCTGTGTGGGCTGATTGGATCAGCCGTATGAGCGGGGTTGCATCAATAGTCATTTCTTTCTTGGCTGCTTATTCAGAGTTAAAAGATAAGGGCAAGCCTGCACTTTGGATAGCTGCTGCTATTTGCTACCTAATTACTTCATTTTCTGTTTGGTATAAGAACCGACCCGATCTAAAGATTGAAATTCGAGACATAGCTGTACAATTAAATGCTTTCACCCTGATGAACCGAGACCCGATGACTTCCCTCGTGGTATTAGAGCTTTACTTAGTCAACACACGCCCTGCTAATAATGCGATCAAGCAATACGCATTATGCATCAAGACGGACAAGCACACTCTTTCATGCCAAGATGCTTCTGTGTATGGACTCCGATGGCGTCAAACACAAGCAATACTAAAAGATTTACGGAGCATTCAATACGACATTCTCATGCAAGGAAAGCCTGTAGTGGGACACTTGGGCTTTATCATTGATGATGACGAATTGGGCAAATTTAGTGGCAAGAAGTTGATTTTAACCGTGACCGACTCTTACAACGTCTTACGTAAGGTTACGGCTACAATTCCAGCAGGAAGTATAGATAGACTTGAAAGAGTGCCGATAGCATTAATGCTTCACGCATATAAGACTCCTAGATACTGATGGTCAAGGTCTCGTTTCAGGCATAGCTCGGTAGTCATATAATTCATGACGACTGCTGTCGTAGAAAATCCACTGCGCGAAGGGATGCGACTTGAGCGAACGGCTGAGCCGTGCGCGATTGTCATCTTCGGCGCGTCGGGCGATCTCACGAAGCGCAAGTTGATGCCCGCGCTGTTTCGCCTCGCGCAGGCGCGTCTGATCCCTGCGGAGTTGGCTATCATCGGCGCAGCGCGCACGTCGATGCAGACGGAAGAGTTTCGCGAGCAGATGCGCGCGGCGGTCGCGGAGTTCACCGAGGGCCAGATCGACGCGGAGGTCTGGTCGTCCTTCGCGCGCAAGATTTACTACCAGACGCTCGACATCGGCACGCCCGATGATTTCAAAAACTTAGGCGCGCTGCTCGAACAGGCGGAGCGCGAATGTGGCACGCAGGGCAATCGTCTCTTTTATCTCTCGACCGCGCCCGCGCTCTTTGGCGAAGCCGTCAAGCAACTCGGCGAGTCGGGCCTGACGAAATCGCGCGGTTGGGTGCGCGTCATCATCGAGAAGCCTTTCGGTCGCGATCTGGAAAGCGCACGCGCGCTCAACACTGAGATTCATCAGTATCTCGAAGAGTCGCAGATTTATCGCATCGATCATTATCTCGGCAAAGAGACCGTCCAGAACCTGCTCGTCTTCCGCTTCGCCAACGGCATCTACGAGCCTCTGTGGAATCGGCAGTACATCGATCATGTGCAGATCACGAACGCGGAGACTGTAGGAGTTGAAGGGCGCGGCGGCTACTACGAGTCGGCCGGTGTCGTGCGCGACATGATCCAGAATCACGTCTTTCAAGTTCTGTCGCTCATCGCGATAGAGCCGCCCGCTTCGCTCGACGCGGAATCTGTGCGCGACGAGAAGTTCAAGGCGATGCGAGCCGCGCGCGCCTTCACACCGGAGCGCGTGCGGGCCGAGTGCGTGCGCGGCCAGTACGGCGCGGGCTCGATCAATGGAGAGCCGGTCGTCGGCTATCGCGAAGAGCCGGGTGTCGCGAAGGATTCGACGACCGAGACCTACGCGGCCATCACGATGTACTTCGACAACTGGCGTTGGTCGGGCGTGCCCTTCCTTATCCGTTCGGGCAAGCATCTGACGAAGCGCGTCACGGAGATCGCGATTCAGTTCAAGGACGCGCCGCATCATCTCTTCGGACGCGAGATGATGGAACAGGTCGATGCGAACCAGCTCATCATTCGCATCCAACCGGATGAGGGGATCACTCTGCGCTTCGCCGCGAAAGTGCCCGGACAGATCACGCGCGTGCGCGACGTGAACATGGATTTCCGCTACGGCTCTTCCTTCGGCGGCCATCTCGCCGAAGCCTATGAGAGACTTCTGCTCGACTGTCTGCTCGGCGATCAAACACTCTACGCGCGCACCGACATGACCGAGCGTGGCTGGGAGATCGTCATGCCCATCATCGACGAATGGGCGCGCGCGAAAGACTCCGTCGAATTTCCAAATTACGAAGCGGGCACATGGGGGCCAGTAGAGGCTGACGAACTAATTGAGCGTACGGGCCGTCGCTGGCGCAGACCTTGAAGAGCCGTAATGGAGAAACCGCGAACGGTATGAAGCTGTTTGAGGAAAGTACCGGAGGGACTAGATGTTCATAGCTTGGGCCGGCCATCCATGTTTAGAGCCCCGTCAGGGGCGACATGATCTGATGCCGCTCCTACGGAGCTGATGTTCAAACAAACTTCGACGAGAAAAACGGCCTCCTTCTATCACAATTCACGATTGACGATTCACGGTTAACGAAGATGATGTCATCACAGCCGAACGATAGCGCACAGAGAGTGCACGGCATTGATGTCGCGGGGCTTGAGCGGCAACTTGCGGCGACGTGGGACGAGCGAGCGCGCGTGGGCGGCGAGACGGGCTTGATGCGCGTGTGCGTCGCGAACCTGATCGTCTTCGTGCCGAAGACAGACGAGCGTGCCGCGTTGGAAGGGTTGCTGGAAGAGGTGGCCGCGCAGACGCCGGGCCGCGTGATCGTTCTCCTTGCGGATCGCGATGCGGAGTCGCGGCTCGATGCCCACGTCTCGACGCGCTGTCGCGTCGCTTTGAAAGGGCGCACTCAAGTATGCGGCGAGCAGGTGACGATTGAAGCGGGTGGCCCTGCTGTCGAGAACGTGGCGAGCGCGGTCGAGCCTCTGCTCGTGCCGGACATCCCTGTGTTCCTCTGGTGGAAGGACATCCCGCACCGTGAAGATAAACTCTTCGCGCGTCTCGTCGAGATGTCTGATCGCGTCGTCATCGACTCAGCCGCCTTCGATCATCCTCACGCAGACCTGCAACGCATCGCACGTCTCATCGAGAGTCGCGCGGATGTACTGCGTTTGAGTGATCTCAACTGGGGCCGGCTGACCACGTGGCGTAACCTCATCGCGGGCTTCTGGGACGTGCCCGAATATCGCGCGTGCCTCGACGCGCTCGACACCGTCGCAATTGATTACGGCCCGTCGCATCTCTCGACCGGAGAGATCGCGGCGCAGACGCTTCTCGTCGTGGGCTGGCTCGCCTCATGTCTCGGTTGGAAGATGCGCGATGCTTTGGCGCGCGAAGGTGAGAGTTATCGTGCGACGCTCACATCGGGCGAGCGCACGATCAAACTTGAGTTGCGCGCGACTGAGGGACAGGCGTGCGGCGCGATCAAGCGCGTCGCGTTTCGTGCTGCACAAGGCGCGGCGGAGTTTTACGCGAGTGCGGACGAGAGCGGCGCGCGGCTTGAAACTTCGGCAAAGATCGGCAGCGCACTCGAAGTGGGACGCGTGCTCGCTTACGAAGCGCGCACTGAGGGCCAGCGTCTCAGCAGGGAACTCGGCATTCTCGCGCGCGACGAAGTTTACGAGCGGGCCGTGCGCGCGGCGACGAGCTTGATCCCACACGACGACGAACCAGTTTAAGATCACGTTCAAGATGATACTCGCGGGCGACATCGGCGGGACGAAGACCAATCTCGCACTCTTCGACGTGGGCGATGAGAGCCTTCATGCTCCGCGCGCGCGCGCAAGCTATGCGAGCGCGAAGTACGATTCACTCGAATCGATCCTCGCAGAATTTATTCGAGAACATCGACCCGACAAGATCGTTGACGCGTGTCTCGCCATCGCGGGGCCCGTCGTGCGCGATGAAGTCAGGGCGACGAATCTCGCTTGGACGGTCGAGCGCGCGTCGCTCGTGCGTGCGCTCGGCGCGAGTCGCGTCTCTCTGATCAACGATCTCGAAGCGACAGCCTACGGCATCGAGACGCTGCCCACCGAGAGTCTCTTCGCGTTGAATGAAGGCGAGGGCAAGGCTGGGGGCCATCGTGCGCTCGTCGCGGCAGGGACGGGACTCGGCATGGCCGGTATCTTCTGGGACGGCGCGCGCTATCACCCGATGCCCTCCGAAGGCGGGCACGCGGAATTTGCGCCGCGCGGCCGGACGCAACTTGCGTTGCTCGAATACCTGCGACGCAAGTTCGGCGAGCACGTGAGCATCGAGCGCGCGCTTTCGGGTAAAGGACTCGTCAACATCTACGAGTTCCTGCGCGATGAAGGGCACGAGGAAGAACCCGCGTGGCTCGCGCGCGAGATCGCAAACGTGGAAGACGCTGCGGCCACGATCAGCGCAGCCGCACTCGCGTGCCAGTCGCAGCTTGCCACGCGCACACTCGAAATCTTCGTCGAGATTTATGGCGCGACGGCTGGCAATCTCACATTGCTGCTCAAGCCCGCAGGCGGGCTCTACATCGGCGGCGGCATCGCGCCGAAGATTCTTGATCGATTACGTAACGGCACGTTCATGCGCGCCTACTCTGAGATGGGCCGAATGTCCGCGCTCGCTAACTCATTTCCCGTGCGCGTTATCCTCGACGACAAGACCGCGCTCTACGGCGCAGCGCGATACGCGCAACTGCGCAACTGAAGAACGATCCGCACAAGAGCGACGAACCTTTGATATCTTCCAAAGCACAGACAGCGAACGTGCACATCTACGACGACGCCGAAGCGGTCGCGCGCGCCGCAGCCTCGCGCTTTGCGGAGTTGGCCGAAGAGTGTGTGAGCACGCGGGGCCGGTTTGCAGTTGCGCTCTCCGGCGGCTCGACGCCGCGTCGCATCTACCAGTTGTTATCGGGCGAAGAGTTTGCGACGCGCGTCGAGTGGCCGAAGGTTCATGTCTTCTTCGGCGACGAACGCTGTGTGCCACCAAATGATGAAGCGAGTAACTATCATATGGCATACGAGTCGCTGCTCGCGCGCGTATCCATTCCGACGGAGAACGTCCATCGCATGATCGGCGAAGGCGACGCGGCGTCGAACGCGCGTCTCTACGAGGACGAGTTGCGTGTCTTCTTCGGCGATGAAGAGTTGCCGCGCTTCGATCTCGTCATGCTCGGTATGGGCAAAGATGGCCACACCGCGTCGCTCTTCCCCGGCTCGCCCGCGCTTGCAGAGAGCGACGCGTGGGTCTTGGCGAACTGGGTGGAGAAGATCGGCGCGTACCGTCTGACGCTGACATCGCGCGTCATCAACAACGCCGCGCACGTCTTGTTCGTTATCACAGGCGCGGGCAAAGCCGAACGACTGCTCGAAGTGATCGAGGGCGCGCGCGATCCGCAGAGACTGCCCGCGCAACTGATCCGGCCCGCGCGCGGTACGCTCGACTGGTACATTGACGAGGCGGCGGCGTCGAAGCTGGGCCATGAGCAACGAACGACAAACGGCTAATGCTTGCCAACAGAAAACCGAAAACTGTTTATGATTCCGAAGAAGATCGCGATTGGAAGTGACCACGCAGGGTTTGAGGCGAAGGAGCGCGCGAAGCAAACGCTCGCGTCGCTCGGCGCGGAAGTGTTGGACGCGGGAACGAACGGGAACGAGAGCGTCGATTACCCTGACTTCGGCGCGGCGGTCGGGCGCGCGGTGGCGAGCGGAGAAGTCAAACGTGGCGTGCTCATCTGCGGGACGGGGATCGGCATCTCAATCGCCGCGAACAAGATTGCAGGCGTGCGTGCGGCAGTCTGCTGGAACGAGGAGACGGCCCGGCTCGCGCGCCAGCACAACGACGCCAACGTCATCTGCATCGGCGCGCGCTTCGTCGATCCCGATCTCGCCGCACGAATGATCCGCGCGTTTCTTGAGACCGACTTCGAGGGTGGCCGTCATCAGCAGCGCGTGGACAAGCTAGACAAACTAGACGGAGAACGACAAGGCTAGTCATCCAGTCGTTCACACTTCGACAGTCGCGTTCGTGGGTAGCCTGCGTTCGGGAGTCTCGACGGTGAAGACCTCGGTGCTCTGGGTCTTACCCTTGACGGTTACGTCGCCGAGCGCGCGCGTCTCGTAATCGACGCCGAGCAGCGCGGCGGTCGCGGCGCTGATCACCATCGGCACGCCCTTCTCTTTGGTCGTCGATTCCAGACGCGCGGCGAGATTCACGGTGTCGCCGATGATCGTGTATTCGAGTCGGCCCTCTGCGCCGACCACACCACACGTCGCCTCGCCTGTGTGAATGCCGACGCCGATGGCGAGTTGCGGTCGCCCCGTCCCCTCCCAATCCTTGTTCAAACGCTCAAGCTCCGCGAGCATCTCCAAGCCGCAGGCGACTGCGGCGCGCGCTTCGAGTTTGTCGCCGCGCGCGATGGGTGCGCCGAAGACGATCATCAAGCCATCGCCGATGTACTTGTTGATGTGTCCACCATAAGCGCAGACAATCTTGTGCATCCGGCTGAAATACTCGTTGAGCCAACTCACGACCTCTTCGGAATCGACGCCCTCGGAGAGTGTGGTGAAGCCGCGTATGTCCGTGAAGATGAGCGTGACGGTGCGCCGCTCGCCGCCCATCACGAGTGCGCCACGTTGCTGCCAGAATGTGTCTGCGACTTCCGGCGAGACACAGCGCGAGAAGATGTCCATGATGGCGGCCCTCTCTGCCTCTTTCTCCTCGCGCACCGCGCGCTCGTGCGCATAGCGCAGCAAAAAGCTGGAAGGCGCGAGCAGGCCGAGCACGCTCAACTCCGCGCTCGCAAGCGGCAGGATGATGCCGTGCGAATTAAAAACCCACGAAGAGATCGCGAGTATGCCGAAGCCGACGGCGAGCGTCGTGACGAGACCGAGCAGCGCACGCATCCAGAAGACTGCAAGCGCGACGAGCGCAAGCGGCACGAGCACGAAGATGATCTGCCACGCGTAGCGAGGTCGCGTGAGGTATGAGCCGTCGAGCAGTGTGGCGAGGACGTTGGCATGAACCTCTATGCCGGGCGTGAGCTTCGGCGCGGTCGCAAGATTACGATCAAAGAGACGGAGGATCGGCTGGTTCGGAAAAGTCGCGGGCTGATAGAAAGGTGTCGTGAAGAGATCGGGTGCGTCGTTATTGGTCGCGCCGATAATGACGACGCGATCCTTGAAGAGATCGTCCGAGGGCCGGTGTGAGTTGTCGCACGTGATGCCGGGCGCGGAAGTTTGTTTGAAGTCTTCGCAGAGGATGTCTTGCGCGGAGACGCGACGGAAAGCGGGCGAGCGACCGCGAAAATCGATCTGCACGTTGCCATCGTTGCGAAGCGGGATCGCGCGCGTGCCGAGTTGCAGCGATAGCTCGCCGGTCTTCGCCAACTGCGTCTCCGTGAATCCTTGCGCGAGCATCGCGGCGAAACTGACTTTGGCATCCTGTGAACCATCGCCCGCATGAGCGACGCTCGTCAGCGCGGCGGAGCGTATGAAGCGATCCGCGTCGTGGGGCAGATCAGCGAAGCCGACGGCCCACGCGCCTTCCGCAAACTCCGGCAGAGGGACAATCGCGGGTGTGCCGCCTTCCGGCAGCTTCTCGACGAGGACGACGTTGCCCGCGTTCGTGATCGATTCGACCAGCTTTGCGTCCGCAGCTTTGTCGTACTCAGAGACGCCGCCCGCTTCGCTCAGATAAACGTCCAGGCCGATGGTGTTCGCGCCGCCCGCGCTCGCGCGGTCGATGAGGCGCGCGTACCATTCGCGGGGCCACTTCTGCAAACGCACGTTCGACGCACGGATCGATTCCTCGTCAACTTCGACGAGCGTGATGGGCTCGCTCTCGCCGCGCGTGCGAAGGTCTGTGCGCCGCACGTCGCGGAGTTGAAAGAGCAGGTTGAGCGCGTCGTCTTCCAAGCCGGTCATCGCTCCGTAAGGATGCGAAGCGTAACCGCCATTGGCGTCGCGTCGCGGGCGCATGGCGACGGCGGTCGCAAGCCACACGACCGTCGTTAAAAGGATCGCGAACGCCCAGTACCAACGGCGCAGCAACTGTGGTGTGAAAGAGTAGCGACGTAGAAGGGCCATGTCGTTCGGAAGCTGACTTTGCGATCTCAAACTTGATCGGCAACGCTTTCGGCGATGCGGCTCAAGTTGATCGAAACGAGAGAAGGGGGCGACGTAAAAACGTCGCAAGTGTAACTCAAAACCGGCGTAGTGATGCAGGTCTGCGAATCTTGACTTAAAAGTAAGGTATTCGTATAATCTCTCCAGCCGACTGATTAACAGTTGTTCAGGAGTGTTTTAGATGAAGGTCTCCGCGCAGGAAGAGTATGGGTTGCGCTGCCTGTTGCAGCTTGCGGGGCTGCGTCAGGGTGAGTCTTTGACGCTGCCGCAAGTAGCCGAGCGCGAGGGCATCTCGCAGGCGAACGCAGGGAAACTCCTGTGGATTCTGAACAAGGCTGGCCTTGTCGCTTCGACGCGCGGGACGAAGGGCGGCTACCGCCTCGCACGACCCGCGTCGGAGATTCGTTTGAGCGAAGTGATCAAAGTTTTGGACGAGGACGTGCTCGCCGGCCACTGCAAGAGCTACACGGGTGTGCTTGAGGCGTGTGTGCACACGGGCAACTGCGGCATACGCCCTATCATCGTCGGGCTGCATGATGTGGTCGAGCAGGCCCTCTTTAATATCACGCTCGCGCAACTCGTCGGCACGGAGTCGAAGGTCGAGACGACGCTCTACCGCATTCACGCGCTGCCGCGCACGGCGACTCATGGAAGGCGCGCGTGAGCGAAAGAACAGATTTCAGTTTTCAGTTTTAAGCCGGAAGAGAAGAAGAAGATGAGCACAATCGAGCTGCTGGCGAATCAGGAATACAAGTACGGGTTCGTGACCGACATCGAATCGGACGTGATCCCGAAGGGTTTGAGCGAGGACACCGTCCGGCTCATCTCGGCGAAGAAGAACGAGCCGGAGTGGATGCTGGAGTTTCGCCTGAAGGCCTACCGCCAGTGGCTCAAGATGTCGGAGCCGAAGCACTGGGCGAACGTCACCTACCCGGAGATCGACTATCAGGACGTGATCTATTACAGCGCGCCGAAGCAGAAGGAGATGAAGAAGAGTCTGGACGAAGTCGATCCAGAACTCCTGCGCACCTTTGAGAAGCTCGGCATCCCTTTGACTGAGCAGAAGCAACTCGCGAACGTCGCCGTCGATGCGGTCTTCGATTCAGTGTCGGTCGCGACGACTTATAAAGAGAAGCTGAGGAAGCACGGAGTCATCTTCTGTTCGTTCACGGAAGCGATACGCGAGCACGCCGATCTCGTCAAGAAATATCTCGGCTCGGTCGTGCCTGTGGGCGACAACTATTTCGCGGCCCTCAACAGCGCGGTCTTCTCCGACGGCTCGTTCGTCTTCATCCCCAAAGGCGTCCGTTGCCCGATGGAGCTTTCGACCTACTTCCGCATCAACAACTCGGAGTCGGGCCAGTTCGAGCGCACGCTCATCATTGCCGAAGAGGGCTCGCACGTCTCGTATCTCGAAGGCTGCACCGCGCCGAAGTTTGATAAGAACCAGTTGCACGCGGCGGTCGTCGAACTCATCGCGCTCGACGACGCGCAGATCAAATACTCGACCGTGCAGAACTGGTATGCGGGCGACGAGACGGGCAAGGGCGGCATTTATAACTTCGTCACCAAGCGCGGCGCGTGTCGCGGTCGCAACTCGAAAATTTCTTGGACGCAGGTCGAGACCGGATCGGCCATCACTTGGAAGTACCCTTCGTGCATCTTGCAGGGCGACAACTCCATCGGCGAGTTTTATTCAGTTGCCTTGACGAACCACGCGCAGCAGGCCGACACGGGCACGAAGATGATCCACATCGGCAAGAACACGCGCTCGACGATCATCTCGAAAGGCATCTCGGCGGGGAACTCGAACAACAGCTATCGCGGCCTCGTCAAAGTCCTCAAAGGTGCGGAAGGCGCGCGCAACTACACGCAATGCGACTCGCTGCTCATCGGCTCGAAGTGTTCGGCGAACACGTTCCCCTATATCGAGGTGATGAATAACACGGCGCGCGTCGAGCACGAGGCGACCACTTCGCGCATCAGCGAGGAGCAGTTGTTCTATCTCATGCAGCGCGGCATCTCGCAAGAGGACTCGGTCTCGCTCATCATCAACGGCTTCTGCAAAGACGTGTTCAAAGAGTTGCCGATGGAGTTCGCCGTCGAAGCGCAAAAGCTGCTCGGCATGAAGTTGGAAGGCAGCGTCGGCTGAGGAGGGTATTCCCGAATGGAGATGAGGCTGACCATCATCTATGAGCCTGCCGGAGAGTTAGTGCAGGCTTCTGTGGCTGAGCTGCCGGGCGCAATTTCACTCGGTAAGACTCGTGAGGAAGCAAGGGCGAATCTTGCCGAAGCGATTGAGATGGTTCAAGAAGGAAATGCGATTTGTCGTGCGCTCGGAGTCGCCGCGCCGACCGAAATCTAGTCGAGGAGCGAGTAGTGTTAGAGATTCGTAATTTACACGCGAAGATTGACGGCAAGGAAATTTTGCGGGGCATCGACCTGTCTGTGAAGGCTGGCGAGGTGCACGCGATCATGGGGCCTAATGGATCGGGGAAGTCCACGCTGGCGAAAGTGATCGCGGGCCATCCTTCGTATGAAGTGACGGCGGGCGAGGTCGTCTATGAGGGCAAGAACCTGTTGGAGCTTCCGCCCGATGAGCGCGCGCGCGATGGCATCTTCCTCGCGTTCCAGTATCCGGTGGAAGTGCCGGGCGTCTCGAACGCGCAGTTTTTGCGACTCGCCTACAACGAGCGGCGCAAGCATCTGGGCGAAGAGGAGCTCGATCCGTTGGAGTTCAAAGACCTGCTCGCGGAGCGCGCGAAGATCGTCGAGATGGAGCCTGCGCTCATGTCGCGCTCGGTCAACGAAGGTTTTTCGGGTGGTGAGAAGAAGCGCAACGAGATTTTGCAGATGGCTGTGCTTGAGCCGCGACTTGCCGTGCTCGATGAGACGGATTCCGGTCTCGACATCGACGCCCTGCGCGTCGTCTCCGCAGGTGTCAACCGCCTGCGCCGGCCCGACAACGCGATCCTTCTGGTCACGCACTACCAGCGACTACTGAACTACATCGTCCCCGACTTCGTCCACGTTCTCTACAAGGGCCGCATCGTCCGCTCCGGCAGCAAGGAGCTGGCCCTCGCGCTCGAAGAGAAGGGCTACGACTGGATCAGGGACGACATTAAGGATGAGCGGCAATCGGCTGTGAGTGTCTAAGATTGCCTCAAGTCCGAGCCGCAATCGCGGCGTAAAAGGAGTGTTCAATGAGCGACAATCCAACACATGAAAACCCGGACGCACGCTCTTTCGAGGAGCGCATATTCGCGCGTTTCGACGCTCTCGACGCGCGCATGGACTCGCTCGAAGAGCAAGTTGATCGCCGCCTGCAAGAGACACGACCCATTTGGGAAGCTATGCAGACGCAACTCGAACGACTCAACTCGAAGGTTGACGTGTTGATCAAGGAATTTTACGAGGTGAAGACTGACATTGTGAGGCTCGACAAGCGCGTGACGAGTCTTGAAGGGCAGAGGATTTAGTAACAAGTGATGATGGCACAGGCGACGAAAGAGAAGAGTTCATACCGCGAGGCTTGGGAGCTATCGCGGGCAGAGTCGAAGCGTGCGCTGCCCGCGTGGGCGGCGCGCTTGCGCGAGGATGCGTTCGGCGCGTTTGAGCGTCTGGGTTTTCCGACGACGGACGTTGAAGATTGGAAGTACACGAACGTCTCGACAATCACGCGTGGCAACTTCACGCCGCCAGCATCAAACGACTCGCGCGAGAACGACGCGGGCGCGTTCGAGTCGTTCTTCTATTCCGAAGCGACACAGAGCAGGCTCGTCTTCGTCAACGGAATCTTCCAGCCGCAACTTTCCGCGCTCGATGCGTTGCCCGCAGGCGTCGTCGTCTCAAACTTGAGCGATGCGCTTGGCGGCGAGCATGAGTCGATCATACGCGAACGTCTAGGTCGCGCAGTTGCGTTCAATGCAGACGGCTTCGCCGCGCTCAACACGGCTTTCCTCGGCGAAGGCGCGTTCGTCTATCTGCCGAAGGGGGCCCATGCAGACGCGCCGATTCATCTGCTCTTTCTTGCATCGGACTCGCGCGAGGGCCGGATGTTCAGCCCACGCGTGCTCGTCGTCGCCGAAGCTGAAAGCTCGGCGCGCATTATCGAGAGCCACGAGTCTTCGGGCCAGTCGCGGTATTTCACGAACACAGTCGCGGAGATTTTCGTCGGCGACCGAGCGCGCGTCACGCACTACAAAGTTCAACGCGAGTCGGAGCAGGCCTATCACGTCGCGACGACTGCGGCAGAGATCGGGCGCGCGGGCGTTTACGATCTCACCACCATCACGCTCGGCGCGGGCCTGTCGCGCCACGGCATCGACGTTCGCATGACGCAAGAGGGCGCGGAGTGTTGGGTCGATGGCCTCTATCTCGTCGGCTCCGGTCAACACGCCGACACGCACTCGGCAATCGATCACGCCGCGCCGCACTGCACGAGTCATCAACTCTACAAGGGCATCCTCGATGGCGACGCGCGCGCGGTCTTCAATGGCAAAGTCTTCGTCCGCCACGGCGCGCAAGGGACGGACGCGCAGCAGACGAACAAAAATCTTTTGCTCTCGCCCGATGCGCGTGTCGATACGAAGCCGCAGCTTGAGATTTTCGCTGACGACGTGAAGTGCGCGCACGGCGCGACCGTCGGGCAACTCGCGGAGGAAGAGCTTTTTTATCTCAAGAGCCGTGGACTGCACGACGATCTCGCGCGCAACCTTTTGACTTATGGTTTTGCCGAAGAACTTGTCGGGAAGATCAAGATCGATTCCATCAAGCGACAGCTCGACGAGGCGATCCTCAACCGGCTGCACGCGCGTCTCGAAATATGAAGGTCGAAGAGATGATTGCGACACAGAAATCAACGACGGCGAAGGGCCGGCAGAGCGAGACAAAGGCGCAAGGCGAGCCGCTAGGGTTCGACGTTGAGCGCGCGCGTCAGGATTTTCCCGTCCTGCATCAGACGGTCAACGGAAAACCTCTGGTCTATCTCGACAACTCAGCTTCATCGCAAGTCCCGCAAGTCGTCATCGACCGTGGCAGTCGTTACCTGCAAGAAGAGCACTCGAACATCCATCGCGGTGTTCACTATTTGAGCCAGCGTGCGACGACGGCGTTTGAGGGCGCGCGCGAGAAGGTGCGCCGCTTCATCAATGCACGCGAATCGCGCGAGTGCATCTTCGTGCGCGGCTGCACAGAGGGCATCAACCTCGTGATGCACGGCTACGGTCGCAAGTTCGTCTCGGCGGGCGACGAGATCATCATCTCGGCGATGGAGCATCACGCGAACATCGTCCCGTGGCAGATGCTCTGCGAAGAGAAGGGCGCGAAGCTCAAAGTCATTCCGATGAACGACGCTGGCGAACTTCTGCTCGACGAATACGAGTCGCTGCTGAATGAGCGCACGAAGCTCGTCGCGGTCATGCACGTCTCAAACGCGCTCGGCACAGTCAACCCCATCAAAGAGATCATCGCGAGCGCGCATAAGCAGGGCGTGCCCGTGCTCATTGACGGCGCGCAGGCTGCGCCGCATTTGAAGATCGACGTGCAGGACTTGGACGCGGACTTCTACATCATCTCCGGCCACAAGATGTTCGCGCCGACAGGCAGCGGCGTCGTCTATGGCAAAGCTGCCTTGCTTGAAAGCATGAACCCGTTTCTCGGCGGCGGCGACATGATCCGCACCGTCACTTTCGAGAAGACAACTTACGCGGGCCTCCCGAATAAGTTCGAGGCGGGCACTCCGGCCATCGCTTCGCAGATCGGTCTCGGCGCGGCGATTGACTACCTCGCTTCCATCGACCGCGAGGGCGCACACGCGCACGAGCAGGAGTTGCTGCTTTACGCAACTGAAAAATTAATGGGGATCGAAGGCGTCCGCATCGTCGGCACGGCGCGCGAGAAAGTGAGCGTCGTCTCCTTCATCATCGAAGGCGTCCACCCGCACGACGTTGGCACGATCCTCGATCAAGAAGGCATCGCCATCCGCGCCGGCCACCACTGCGCGCAGCCCGTCATGCAACGCTTCAAAATTCCCGCGACCGCGCGCGCGTCGTTTGCCTTCTACAACACGAAGGAAGAAGTTGATGCCCTCGCGAGCGCAGTCGAAAAATGCGTGGAGGTCTTTTCGTAAGTCGTGAATGGTAAATGGTGAATCGTTAAAAAGATTTCTTGCGATTCACCATTTACCATTCACCATTTACGCTCCTTGAGCTATGTCTGAACTGAGCGAGCTATATCAACAGGTCATCCTCGACCACAACAAGAAGCCGCGTAACTTTCGTCGGATGGATGACGCGACAGAGAGCGCGGAGGGCTTCAACCCTCTGTGCGGCGATCAACTCACGGTCTATCTACGAACCGCAAACGGCATCGTCGATGAAGTGAGCTTTGAAGGTTCGGGCTGCGCCATCTCGAAGGCTTCGGCGAGCATGATGACGCAGGCTGTGAAGGGCAAGACGCGCGAGGAAGTGGAACAACTCTTCGGCGAGTTTCATCGCATGGTCATCGGCGAGTTGGATGAAGAGGCTGCGCCTAACGCGCTCGGTCGTCTGAAAATCTTCGCGGGCGTAAGAGAGTTTCCGGCGCGCGTCAAATGCGCGAGTCTGCCGTGGCACACGCTCCACTCCGCGCTCGCGGGAGGCGGCGCGGCGACGACCGAAGACCTCGGAGCAGACATCAACTCCGAACACGCCTCGGCTTGACGGCGACGATCAAACGTCGCGAGAGTTCAAACGAAGGACGACGCTTGTGTGCGTCGTCCTTTTTGTTTTGTCATGCAGTCGTTTTCGTTTTCGCGCGGTTGGCAAAGTTCGACGCTTCTGTTCATAATAGCGCGCGAAGACGGGAGCCCACATTGAAGATCGCACAGGTTGAACTCCGCGAAATACGCCTGCCGCTCGTCCACTTCTTCGAGACCAGCTTCGGGCGCACGACCGTGCGACGCATCCTGCTTGTGCGCGTGCGCGACGAAGATGGAGCCGAGGGCTGGGGCGAGTGCACCGCCGGAGAGGGCCCCTTCTACAGCGAAGAGTGGGCGGAGAGCGCGTGGACTGTGATCGAAACATTCCTCGCGCCGATGACGGTCGGGCGCGAGGTCGAAGGCGCGGCGCAGATCGGCGAGCTGATGAAAGCCGTGCGCGGCCATCGCATGGCGAAGGCGTCAATCGAGACGGCGTGCTGGGATTTGGAAGCGAAGCGTGCGGGCCTGTCTCTGTGGAAACATCTCGGCGGCACACGCACGGAGATCGCAAGCGGCGTCTCCATCGGCATACAGGATTCGCCCGAACAACTCATCGAGAAGATCGCGCGCGAAGTCGAAGCCGGTTATCAACGCATCAAGATCAAGATCAAGCCGGGTTGGGATGAGAAGATCGTCGAGCGCGTGCGCGAAAATTTCCCCGACATCCCTCTGATGGTTGACGCCAACTCGGCTTACACGCTTGCAGACGTGCCGCTCTTCCAATCGCTCGATCAATTCAATCTGATGATGGCAGAGCAGCCGCTCGCGCACGACGACATGATCGATCACGCGGAGCTACAAAGACAGATCAAGACTCCTGTCTGTCTCGACGAGTCGGTGCGCTCGTCTGCGGATGCGCGCAAGGCAATCGAGATGGGCGCGTGCCGAATTATTAACGTGAAGCTCGGTAGAGTCGGTGGACACGCAGAGGGGCGTCGCGTGGAGCAGGCGGCACGCGAGCGCGGGATTCCCGTCTGGTGCGGCGGGATGCTTGAGTCCGGCATCGGGCGCGCACACAACATCGCCATGTCCACGCTCGCGGGCTTTAGCTTGCCGGGCGACGTGTCCGCGAGCGCGCGTTACTGGGAAGAGGACATTGTCGATCCGGCCATCGTCGTCTCAGCGCGCGGCACGATCACGCCGCCGGACAAGCCGGGCATCGGCTTTGAAGTTCAAGGGAAACGCGTTGATGCTTTGACAGTCCGCCGCGAGAGTTTCGACGCCGCGAGGTAGCTGCGTTCGGGCCATTCAAAGATTTCAGAACACCTATTTCAGATTTCAAACTCCGAACACATATCAAAATCAGCAGGGCCAACATTCGAGCGTGTTCAGAACAAGAAAAGCTATCCTTTGCTTCATGATTCCATGACAGCCGATCTCGATCAAACTCGTGTGCGCGATTTGCTCGCATACTTCAATCAGCGTGAGAGTGTGATCCTCGCGCAGATTTGTTCGCTCGTCGCGTGCGAATCACCTTCGGGCGACGAGCAGGGAAGCCGAGCTGTCGTCGGTCTCCTTGAAGAGACGGCGCGCGGCTTGCGCTGCGTCGAGAGCATCGCGCGCATCACCGTGGAAAACTACGGCGAGCACTTGAGAGTCGAAGCATTCGCGCGCGACACGGGCCACGAGCGAACGACGCTGCTGCTCGGTCACACCGATACGGTTCACCCGCGCGGAACTATTGGAGCGCGGCCCGTGCGCGAAGAGGAAGGGCGCGTTTACGGGCCCGGCATCTTTGACATGAAGTCGGGCTGCATCGTCGCACTCGAAGCCTTGCGCGCGTGCGACGAGTTGGGTTTGAAGCCGCGACGGCCGGTCGTCTTGCTGCTGACGTGCGACGAGGAGGCCGGCAGTCATAGCGGACGCGCGCTCGTCGAAGCGGAGGCGCAGCGCGCGGCGCAGGTCTTGGTGCTTGAGCCGCCCGCGCCCGGTGGCCGCGCGAAGACGGCGCGCAAGGGGACGGGAATGTTCGAGCTTCACATTGAAGGTCGCGCCGCGCACGCCGGGCTCGACTTCGAGCGTGGCGCGAGCGCGATTCTTGAAGCCGCGCGCCAGATCGAAAAATTAAACTCCATGTGCGATGCCGCGCGCGGCGTGACCGTTAACGTTGGGACGATCAACGGAGGCACGCGCTCGAACGTCGTCGCGGCTGAAGCGCGCGCAGAGATCGACGTGCGCTTCGAGACGATGGCGGACGCGCTCAGGCTCGAAGAGTCGATCTTGAACCTGCGCGCGTTCGACGAGCGCGTGCGTCTCTTAGTCGAAGGCGGCATCAATCGTCCGCCGCTCGAACGCACCCCGTCGGTCGCCGCGCTCTACGCGCGCGCGCAAGCCATTGCTGCATCGCTTAGCTTTGAACTCGGCGAGACACGGGTGGGCGGCGCGTCCGATGGAAACTTCGCCGCAGCTCTCTGCCCGTCGGTGCTCGATGGTCTCGGCGTCGAAGGCGATGGCGCGCACGCCGCGCACGAGCACATCCTACGCGCGTCGCTCGCGCCGCGTGCCGCGCTCATCGCCGGACTCATCGCAACGCTTTGAAACTTCTACACTGTCGCCGCCAAACGATCTAGCAAGTGGCCGTCGCTAATGATCAGAGATCAATAAGGAGTCCACATCATGAGAGCCAAGCGACTCGCGCTTCTCCTGTTCGCCGTCATGATCTTCGTCAACGCGCCCGTTGCGCCGTTGTGGCAGAGAGCGCGCGTGTTGAGCGTCGCCGCAGCCGCTTCGCGCGATCCCGTGCGCGCGCGTCACGGCATGGTGGCCTCGACGAACCGGCTTGCGTCCGAGGCGGGCGTAGAGATTTTGAAGCGCGGCGGCAACGCCGTTGACGCGGCGATTGCCACGGCGTTCGCGCTCGCTGTCGTGCATCCGGCTGCGGGAAACTTAGGCGGCGGCGGCTTCATGATGATCCGCTTGCGCGACGGTCGAACCACCGCAATCGACTATCGCGAGATGGCCCCCGCCGCCGCGTCTCACGACGTTTATCTCGACAAGGGCGGCAACCTGATTAAAGGCGAGGGCTCTTCGACCGTCGGCTATCGTGCGGCGGGCGTGCCGGGCACTCCGGCGGGAATGGCGCTGGCCCTCAAGAAATACGGATCGGGCCGTCTCACTTGGTCGCAACTGATCGAACCGGCCCGACAACTCGCGTCGAACGGTTTCGCAATCAGCTATGGTCAGGCGCGCTCGTTCCGCGCGGATAGAGAGTTGCTTGGCCGCTATGAAGACTCGCGCCGCATCTTCCTCAATGGTGGAAAATTTTTCGACGAGGGCGACGTGCTGCGTCAGCCCGATCTCGCCGCGACGTTTGCGCGGATGCAGCGCGGAGGCGCGCGCGAGTTCTACGAAGGCGAGACGGCGCGCATGATCGCCTCGGACATGAAGCGACATGAAGGGCTCATCACGCTCGCAGACCTCAAGGCTTACGAGCCGAAGGAGCGCGTGCCTTTGGAGACGACCTATCGGGGCTACAGAGTGATCTCGATGCCGCCGCCTTCTTCGGGCGGCGCGGTTTTGATCGAGATGCTGAACATCCTCGAAGGTTTCGACTTGCGCGCGATGCAGGCGTCGTCTTCCGAGAAGTATCACTTGATGACCGAAGCGATGCGTCGCGCCTTCGCCGACCGCGCCGAGTACATGGGCGACACTGATTTCGTCAAAGTTCCCATCGCAGGTTTAATCGATAAGAAGTACGCCGAGCGGCAACGTGCGAGCATCAACATCGAACGCGCCTCGACGAGCGCGGAAGTGCGCGCGGGCAGACCAGCCGGTGCAGAGTCGCTTGAGACGACGCACTTCACTGTCGTCGATACGGACGGCAACGCCGTGTCGAACACTTACACGCTCAACCTCGGCTACGGATCGGGCGTGACGGCAAGCGGAACGGGCGTGTTGATGAACAATGAGATGGACGACTTCGCCGCCAAGCCCGGCACGCCCAACGCGTTCGGTCTCATCCAGAGCGAGAAGAATGCTGTCGCGCCGCGCAAGCGTCCGCTCTCGGCGATGACGCCGACCTTCGTGCTTCGTAAAGATGGTACGCTCTGGTTCGCCGTCGGCTCGCCGGGTGGCCCCACGATCATTAACACGGTGCTGCAAGTGATCGTCAACGTCGTCGATCACGACATGGACATACAGGAGGCGATAGACGCGCCGCGCATCCATCATCAGTGGCTGCCCGATGAGATCGTCTATGAGCCCTTCGGTCTCTCCGCCGACACCGAGCGCGCGCTTCAGTCGCGCGGCCACAAACTCGTCGCCAAGCCGCGTTACATGGGCGACGCGCAGGGCATCATGATCGAGGCGAAGACGGGAATGCGCCTCGGCGCAAGCGACTCGCGCGCAGAGGGCCAGCCGGTCGGATACTGAAAGACGTGAATCGTTTATCTTGAATCGTCGCCGGTGCGTCGTTTATCAACGCGAAGAAAGATCATGACAACATTAGTCAGTCGGGGCAGACTTCAAATCACAGTCACAACCCTGCTCGTTATAGTCGGCGCGCTGACGCTGACAACGGCTCAAGCGAGCAACGCGTGTGCGGTTGACGATAGGCCCGCGCGCGCGTTGCACGTCACGCCCGCCGAGCCTGTGTGGGACGACGCGGCGCGACTATCTGAGTTGGCGGCGCGACGCGAGAAGGTCGCGGAATACATCGGCGAGAAGTCTGTGCTGGTGTTGTTCAGTGGCGAGCCGCGCGTCTATGCGGGCGACGTTGATTACGAGTTTCGACAGGAGAACAATCTCTTCTACCTGACGCACCTCAATCAGCAGGGCGCGACGCTTGTGCTGCTGCCCGGCGCAACGCAGTTTCGCGAGATACTCTTCTTGCCGCGCCGCGTCGCCTCGCAAGAGGTCTGGACGGGCCATATGTACAGCGCGGAAGAGGCGTACAAACTCTCGGGCATCGCGGAAATCTGGGACGCCGCCGAATTCGAGCCCTTCGTGCGCGCTCTGCGTTTGCGGCGACTGTATAGACCGAAGGACGAATCAATCTTGAGATCGTCCGCGCCGTCAACAATCGTCACGCTGACAACACAACCGACGAGCACGACGAGCGGGCAGACGACTACACCAATAACTGCTCAAATAACATCGACCGCTCAATCAACATCCGTCACTCAATCTTCGTCGCAGCCTTCACAGACGCAAGCGGGCGGCGACGCTTTAACGAGCGCGATGATGCAGGGCGAGGCGTCGATCTACTTGTTGCTGCCGGGTGAGGCGGAGAGCCGAGAGTATCGTCAGGAACAGAATTTCGCGGCGCAGTGGGCCCGCTCTGATCGCGGCTTGACGGTGAGAAACATTCTGCCGCTCTTCGCGCAGATGCGACGGGTGAAGTCGCCCGCCGAACAGTTGCTCGCGCAGCACGCCGTCGATATCACGGTCGAGGCGTTGGAGCGCGCGATGTCCGTCGCAAGTCAATCGCGTTGGGAGTATGAGGTCGAGGCCGAAGTCGATTACACCTTCAAGCGGCGGCACGCCGACAACTGGGGCTACCCTTCAATCGTCGGTTGCGGCGCGGACGCAACGACCTTGCACTATGAAGAGTCGCAGGGCCGCGTCAAGGCCGGTGATCTCTTGCTCATGGATGTGGGCGCGGAGTACGCGCACATGAGCGCGGACGTGACGCGCACTTTCCCCGTGAGCGGCAAGTTCTCACCTGCGCAAGCAGACATCTATAACGCCGTGTATGCTGCGTCGGAAGCTGCGATGCGCGTCGCCAAACCGGGCGCGACGATCAGCGAAGTGCATAACGCCGCGCTCGCATCGATCAAAGATAGTTTGCTGCGTCTCGGCTTGATCACTGATCGCAACTCGACTCAGTATCGTCTGTGGTTCATGCACGGCACGTCGCACTGGCTCGGCATGAACGTGCACGACTTGGACGTGTTCGCGAGAGGTGCGCGCAAGTTTGAGCCGGGGATGATCTTCACCATCGAGCCGGGCATCTACATCCGCGCCGACGCGCTCGACAATTTGCCGAAGACGACTGAGAACCAGAAGTTCATCGACGCCGTGCGCCCCGCGTTTGAGAAGTACAAAAACATCGGCGTGAGGATCGAAGACGATGTGCTGATCACTTCGGACGGCAATCGCGTGATGACCGCCGCGCTCCCGCGCTCGCTCCAAGAAGTCGAGAGCACGATGGCGAAGCTCACGCGTTAAAATTTTTTATGACCGGCCCTTACTCGTAGCTCAAAGCCTCGACCGCATCCTGTCGCGCGGCGCGCAGTGCGGGATAGAGCGCGCCGATTGTCCCGCCGACTAGACCGATCAGAAGTGAGAAGATGATCCAGCGCGGCTCGATCTCGACGCTCAAGGTCGAGACGCGCATCAGCGCAAAGCGCGCGGCCAGCGTGAGGGCCAACCCGAGCGCGACGCCGAGCACGCTCACCGCAATGGCCTCCTGTTCGATGACCCAAGCGATCTTCGTGTTCGACATTCCGAGCGACTTCAAGATTCCGATCTGCCGCGTGCGTTCCGTCACCGTCGTGTACATCGCGAGCAGGATGACGAGCACGCTGATCGCCGAGGCGATGGCCACGATGACGCTGATGAAGACGTTCAAGGCGGGCACGCCCGTCGCATACAGCTCGGAGAGATCGCGCGTGAAGATGATCTGATCTTCGGGGAACGCTGCATGGATGCGCGCGGCGACCGCATCCTGCTCCGCAGGGTTCATGCACGCAACGAGAATGGAAGAGACGCGCCCTTCGCTGCCGAGCTGATCCTGCATGGTCGCGAGCGGAATCTTGATGCGCCCGCCGCCCGGCGGCTCAAACACGCCGACGATGCGGAACAATCTCTCATAAAGTTTCACAGTCCCGCCGACGCGCGCCTGCGCGTCCCTTTTGTTCTGTTCGATCCACAATGGATCGACAATCGCCTCGTCGCCCTTCTCCAGCGCGCGACCCTCGACGATGCGCGTGCCCGCGAGTCGCGAGTAAGAATCAAAGTCGATGCCGTCAACGAGTCGAACGCCAAAGCCCGTCTCGCTCGAAGCGGTCGTTTGTCCGAGCGGCACGGCGGCGCGCACACCCGCGATGCGCGCGAGTTCATTCGCGTGCGCGACGGGCACGGCGAAGGGCTGTTGACCACTGAAGCCCATCGAGCCCGAAGCGCGCACCATGATCTCCGCGCCGACGCTCGCCTCGCGTCGCCCGCGCTCGCGCAAAACGCCGTGCGCGAGCCCGACGGTGAAGATGACTAAGAGAACGCCGACGCCGACGCCTAAGACGGTGACGAACGTGCGGGCCGGTCTATGTGCGATGTTTGAGAGTACGAGATTGTCCATGGCTTTTCGCAGGCGTGGATGGCGATCAATTAAACGTCGCGTCGCCGTCGGGAGCGCGCGATACGAAAGGACGATGAGACCGAGCGTCGTCCAGAAGATCATCCCGGCTTTGCGTACCAAGCCGAGCGTGACGCCGGTGGCCGCCGCGTAGCCGAGCGTGTGCAGTATGACGCCCGTGCCGCCCTCATAGACTCCGATGGTCGCGGGCACGAAACCGAAGACGAAGTTGATCACCTTCGTCAGCGATTCGATGATGTAGGGCGCGCTCGCGCCGGGTCGCAAGCCCAACATCCGAAGCGTCGCGAAGACCTCCCACACGCTCGTCGCGTGCGACAAGAGATCGAGCGCGACGATGACGAAGAACGCGCCGCTTCGCTGCTGGTAAAACTTATAGACATATGACTCGACGCGGTGGATGTGCTCGTCGCGCTTGCGCAGAAACTGTGGTTCGAGTCTGCGATCCTTCATCTTGTCGAGCAGCCAACTGATCGGCTTCACGCGTCGCGAGAGCGCGTAGCCGACGAGCGCGAGCACGAAGGTCGCGCTGCCTGCGATCAAAAGCAGAGTGTAGTGTGCGGGCGCGGGCAGGTCGTAGGAGATGAGCATCACGACCGCGCCGCTCAGGATGAAGAGCGCGACCGAGAGATTGTAGAGCAGATTATCAACGACGAGGGCCTGCGCGCCCGCGATCAAAGGCACGCGCTTCTTCAAGAGCGCGGCTTTCGTCGCCTCGCCGAGAATGGGGCCCGTGAACGTGAGGAACGAGACGGCTTCGCCACCGAGTCGCGTGATGAATGCCTGCCACAGACTAAATTTCCGATGCTCAGGCGCGACGGCGATGCGCATGGCGGCGGCGCGTATGAGATGGCGCAGGCCACTGATGGAGAAGAGTAGGAAGAGACCGAGCCCGATCTGCGCGAGCGCGTCGAAGACAGGTTGGATGCCGACGCGGCGCAGCACGTAAACGAGCAGCGCGACGCCGAGCAGGAACGCGACCGCCTGACCCCAGAAGACCTTGCGACCCGCGCCGCCGCCCTCGCGCTCATCCGCGCCTTCATCGACGGCAACGTTTGAGTCGCCTTCGTCAGCGCGACGCTTCATCTCTTCGTCGGCCGAGATCAATGCTTACCTCCGGATGAATTTTTCGCGGCGGAAGAATCTACTACGGCCGGTGCGTGTTGCGCCGGACAGCCCAAGACTTCCGTGATGACGCGACCGGGGAACTCGCGCGCCCGTCGCGTGAAGTTAGCGCGCAAGGGATCGTCGGGCCGCGCGAACTGGCCCGTGAGCGCGAGGAAGGTCGGGGCGAAGCTCAAACTGTCATAAGGCTCTTCGACGATGCGACCGCGTGGGATGCCCGTCGCGTCGCCGCCCGTGAACATGAGCGTCGAATGTGTGGAGATGCGGAAGAACGAGCCGTGATTGCCGCCGGGATTGAAGCCGCGCACGTCGAAGTTCCAATGATTGTTAGCGAAGAGGAGCAGATCGGTTTCGACGAGCAGGCGTTGTCTCCTTCGATAGCGACGGATCAGTTGTTCGTCGCGGCTCAAGCCGGACGCGTCCGTGTCAGTCATCGGCGTTGTGTGGCGCGCGAACTGTTCGCTCAGCCCGATGAGACCGTTCGAGTAGTCGGTCAAGTGGAGCGCGTGCAGCCACTCTAGCTCGGTGTGCCACGCGGAGAGCCACGCGGCGCGCGAAGGGCCTGTGGGAAGTTGCAGCTTCTGATCTTCCCAAATCTTGAGCGGCAGGCCATCGCGCAACTGCGCGCGCTCGAAGCGGACGCGTCCGTCCGCGCCTTGCATCAGATTCGAGATGGGAAGATAGCGCAAAGATAACTCGCCGCCGCGCTCGCGCGCGAGGACGAGGGCCTGCTCGTCGGAGCTTCGATAGAGCCAGACGGCCGTGTCGGCCCGCAGGTCTTCGGCTGCGTCCGACGATAAGTCTTCGACGGGAATGCGGAGCGAGACGAAATCGACGGGGCGACTATCCAGTCCGGGCTGAACGTTGTTGCGCACCTTCGTCTCTCGCAGAAGTTGTAGATAGTTGATGCGCGCGAAGCTGCGCGCGAAGTCGAGCGAGCCGTCTGCGCCGACGACGAGACCGGTGGGCGAGAGGCCGGCCACGTAATCTTGGAGCGCACGGATCGTGTTCGATTCGCCCATCGCGCCTTTGGCGATGAGGTCGGTAATTTTGAGCTTCGATGGATCGAATGACTCACGGCGCAGCGCGAGCAGATTCGAGAGCGTGCGCAAATATTCCGTGTACTGCCGTGCGTCGGTCGTCCACGAATCGATCTGCGCGAAGAGCCTGCGCGCAGCCTGATCGCGACCGGCGTCGGCATCGGCCTTCGTCCACTTCTTCGGCTGCGCCTCGTAGATGGCCTGCTGCTTCTCGATCAAGTGTTGGAGCGCGCCAAGCTCCTCGGTTAATTCATCGCACAGCTTCTGCCATCCGTTGCGTCGGCGATCAATGGTTGCAAAGAACGCATCGCGTGCGGCGCGTGTTTGATCACGCGTGAGCTTCTGGGATTGTAGCTGCTGTAAAAGAATTTGCAGGACGTTGAGATCGCTGTCGCGCAGGTGGATGGCCGCGCGCTCGTTGCCGTCGAAATCGACGAGCGCGGTGGGATAGTCGTTGCTCTGACCTTTCAAGTAGTAAGAGTCGTCGCTCGTCGTGTAGATGAGCGGGACGAGCGGGTAGAAGCCTTTGACTGCGTAATCGTTCATCAAACGTCGCTTGGTGACGACGTGGTGGCCGCCGCCCTCCGCCGAGCTGAGCAGGTGGACGAGGTTATAGCCCTGACTGTAAATATGCTCGTCCGTGTTTGTGCCGTGATCGGAGACGACAACGAGGGCCGTCGTGTCAGCCTGCGGCGTTTTCTGGATCGCCGTCCACACGCGGCCGATTGTCGCGTCGAGGTCTTGCAATGCGGCGAGGTGCGTGGCGCGGTCGCGATTGTGGTGCGCGGCATGATCGAACTCGGTCGTGTAGTAGTCGAGGTAGCGCACGCGCGGGTCGTTGAGTTTTGCGATCACCTCGCGCTCCAACTGGCCCATGACGATGTCGCGCCCTTCGAGTCCCATGACCCACTCGTCGAAGAGATCGTGTGGGGCACGCGAGAAGTAGTTTCGCAGGCCACGGTCGAGCGTCGTCCAACGCGTGCCGCGCTGGTAGAGCTGGAAGCTGACGTGTCGCTCGTCGTAAGGATAGTTATCGACGAGGAGCGGGATGCCCAGTTCGTCCATCAACTCGACGCCGGGCATATCGACGCGGACGCGACCAGCAGAGCCGAGCCAGAAAGGGATGAAGTTGAGATAGTCATAAGAGTGGAGCGTGAGCCGGTCGAACTCGACGTTGCCCTTGACCTGCAAGTGCTGGCCCGTGTCGAGCATTGACCAAGAGGGGCCTGACAGACTCATGCCGCGCACGTAAAAGTTTTGCAGCCGCGTGCCGCGCTCGTAGAAGACATGCTCGAACCACGGGAGCAGACTTCTGCCCGTGCGCTCGTCGCGCTCGTGCACGAAGCGATCAATCTGATCTTGCGAGAGCCCGTCAACTTTGATGACGACGACGCGCTTTGCCTGCGCGCGCGCGGGAGTGAAGGAAAAGAGAAGGCCGAGCACGACCAACATGATCGCAGATCGCAGGTGACAGATCACAGACCTGTTAATCGCGAACTGCAGATTGCAGACCGAGCGATAGCGAATAGTTGATAACGAACATCGGATTGAAGAAGTGAGAAGATCGCAAAGCGTAAGCGCGAGTGGCGATAGCAACGACTCGCCGCGCGCCGCCTCGCCTCTTATAATCCGCAATCCGCAATCCGCAATCCGCAATCGCATCGGCTCACTCGTTGCCGCCGATGGCGGCGATGATCTTGGCGTCGGCGGGGGAGATGCGCTGCTGCGTGCGCGCGGCGGCGCGCAGGTAGTCTGCGCTCAACGCGCGCCAGCGCGCGTCCTGCGACTCGTCGCGATAAATCTTCACGAGTGAGTTCTTGGCCGTCTCGTCGTTGATGCGGAAGAGGCAGTTGAGACAGAGGCTGCGTAACTGTTCATCCGCAGTGCGCGCGAAGATGCGCGCGACGGCAACGGCAGTCGGGCCATCGGCCCGCTCACCGTGCGCGGCGACGTATTCGAGCGCGCGTCGCACGTCTTCGATCTTCCACTCGACTTCGATCTGCGAGCTTGTCTTGGCCGCCTCGCGCAAAAACTTCCGGTGGCGCGCGAGCGTGCGCTCGGTGTCGAGCGTGGCGAGGTTGTCCGCTTCGGCAGAGTCTTCGCGGTGCGTGTAGAGACCGAAGCTGGCGGTGTTGGCGAGCTTGAAGAGCGCGCGTGTTGTGCGACCGTGGGTGGCGGTAACAAGTTCCTCGCGCCGGTCGCGGTCGATCTTCGCGGCGAGCCCGTCGGGGCGGCGCGCGTAGTCGAGCAAGGCGGCGTACTGTTCGCGCGCGAGTTGCGCTTCGGCTTGGCGGTCATTCTCAAGAGGGTTGAGCGAGACGTGTTCGAGCCGCGCGTTGATCTCTTCGCGCAGGGCCGGATCGAGCGAGGCGTCGATCGAGAGCAGGAGCTTGAGCTGCGAGTAGGCCCGCAAGCGCGTGGGCTGATTAATATCCATGCCGCGCCTGTCGGTCACCCAATCGTAGCCGGTGCGACCGAGCATGTAGGCGAGATCGAAGCGCGAGAGGGCCAGAACGTTGCGCGCGAGATCGTTAAGGACTCGCCGCGTCATCTCGCGACCCTTCGGGTTAAGCGTGTCGCGGAAATCGACGAGCAGGATCGGAATCTTCGGGTGATCGAGACCGTAGAGCGCAAGGGGGATCATCTCGCGCTTGCGTGCGCCGGGCGAGTCGGCTGTCGTTGCACGACCGTCGGCATCGAAGTAGCGCGTCTCGGTATAGCCCTTCCAATCGCGCAGGCGCGCATCGTCCCACGGGCTCGCGATGTTGAGGAATCGATTATCGAACTTCTTGCGCGTATTAGTTGATGCCACGTCGGCGCGCGTCGTCCAGAGCATCGCGTGCGTGGTCATGCCGTCGGGCATGGCGAGAGGCTCGAAGTAGAGCCCTTCGGCTTCGGCGCGCTGGCGCAAGAGTTCCCAGTTGTGGCCGCGCGCATCTTCGCCCTGCGAGGTCTCGCGTCGTTCGACTCGTTGCAAATAGAGATCGTCGAGCACGCCGCCGAAAGTTTTTTGCGTGAGCACGAGTCGCGCCTGAATCTCGCGCCGCTCCGGTTCGGTGAAGAGGGCCTCCTGCCTGTTCGTCGCTCCTTCATAGAGCGAGAGGATGGCGAGCGCGCGTAGGACGTGGGCCTTGCGATAGTCGTCGAGATTGCGCCGGTAGGTGCGTGAAGAGGCTTTGACGGAGATGCTCACGGGATCGACGAGCAGAGCTTGAAGCGACGACAAGAAGATGCGTTGCCACACCTCGCGCTCCGTGCCTGAGAGATCGATGACCGAGGGCGGCACGCCTTCCGCATGTCTTTTATTCCCGACGCGCGTGTAGAGGAAAGGCACGGCGGACGCCGCGCGCTGCCACGCGGAAGGGCGCGTGTAGGTGTGCATCCAGACGTAGCGCAAACGATCATTGTCGCGCGAGGAGTCGCCGAGCGTGTCGCGCAGGATCGAGACAAGCGGCACGTCCACATCTTCGCCCTTCTGGGCCGGAGCGCCGTTGAGACTGCCGAAGATGGTCAACAATTCCGCGCCGCCCGCGATGGACACGCGTTCGAGCCGGAAGCAGCTTTGAGGCGCAACCTTGATCTGATCGGTTGAAGGCGCGAACGATGGCGTGGGGCTCATCGCGTTCGAGACGGTCTGCGCGAATGCAGACGACGCTGCGGCTTGCAGCGCGAAGAGGAGTGCGAGAAGCGTGCGTGTCATTCGTCTTGGTCGGGAAAAAACTTTGACGCTTGGCATACTCTCGTCGATCTGTTTCGAGGATGAACGCTCCGCGTGGAGCGGTTTTGCTGCGCCGCGAGGTACTTGCGCGCAACGTTTACGAGCATGAAAGAACAGATGGAACAACTCACCGCATCGCGTCTGCAACCCTCATGCCCCGCAAGTCTCTTCGTGATACCGAAGCGGCTTTAGTAAAGAGACGCGCCGCGCCGCCGATATGTTACCTGAAGAATATGTTAACTGCGTCTCCGATGCGTGCACGCGCGACCGGCGTTGCCGACTTTCGTCTGTTTCCCGCCTCAACAATCTCTCACGTCTCAACGATCACCGTCAGACTTGATCGCCGCGAGCGCAGCCTCATCGAGCACGAACACTTTCGTAGATGGCACGCCGCCGAGCGCGAGAGTTGCGGCAGGTTGGCTCGCAGCTTCGAGTCGATGTACGAGCGCGTCGTTCGAGAAGTAGCGACGACCGCGCGCGACGATGATGGCGTCGCCGATTGAAAGCTGACTTGTTGCCGCGCGATCAGAGAGCGAGACGTTGGCGAGATCGACGCGTCCGGCGCGGCGCGCATAGTAGTCAAACAACTCCGGCGTCTCGCTCGCCACTTGCGCGCCGGGTCGCACGAGTCGTGCAACGGTCGTCGCCACGTCGGGCGTGCTCGCGTCGTAAAACTCGTCGTGCGGGAAGTAGTGGCCCACGTGCGCCGTGCCTCCGCCGAGCGCGTTGGTGTAGAGGCGCGGGTGCGGCCCGGCCTCGATTGATGCGTAAGCCGAGAGCATGATGACGAGCAAGGCGGCCGCCGCGTGCGCGTAGTTGCGCGCGTTCTCGTTCGCGAAGAGTCGCGCGAGCCGGGAAGCGATGAAGTGTGCTCCGATTGCTGCGGTGATCAGAACTGCGGGCAGCGCGAATGTGAAATAGCGCGTGAACTTTCCGCCGAGCAGCATGAAGGGAAAGAACCAGAAGAAGAGCCAGAAGAGTATGAAGTAGCGACCGTCGCCGAGTCGGCGCATGAAGAGCACGGGTAGTCCGACGAGGAATGCGATGATGATTGCGGGCGGCAGCTTGAACGCTATGAATGCATAGTAGAAGTACCACGGCGAGCCCTTGAGCCAGAGCGTCATTTGATTACCGTAGAGCCGGCCCATGAACTCGTAGCTATCGTGGCCGATGCGATGCTCGCCCGCGAAGATGCGCATCTCGTGCCAAGTGCCGGGCAAGAGAATCGTCGGATTAAAAACGACGAACGCGGCAGTAGCGACAGCGAAGAAGATGAGCCACTTTTTCTTGCCCATGCGCCAGCGCGTCGAAGGGATGCCTTGAAAGACCCAGTAGTATGCTCCGCTAATGGCGAACAGATGCGGCAGATATTTCGATGCCATCATCGCGCCCAGACACACGGCAGTTGCGTGATAAAAAAGATCGGGCCTGCGCGCGCCTGTCTCCGCCGCACGCTGGCCGCGCAGCCAGAAGACGTTGGCGAGCAAGAAGAAGAAGAGGAAGAATGTGTCCTCCTTTGCGATGCGGTTGAAACCTATCGCCTGCGGATCACAGGCCCACAAAGCGGCCGCGACGAGCGCGGTCGGCGTGCCGAATAGCTCCGCGACGACGAAGAAGATGAGCAGCGACGTGAGCGCGCCGAGGATCGCGCCGGGCAGACGCAACGCAGTCTCGATTGGAACTTCGAGCGAAGCCTGATCGCGTGCGAGCGCGCTCGCGTTCCAACGCTCGCACGCGACGACGCTCGCCGTGAGCATCGCCTTCATCAGCATCGGGTGTTCGCCGTTCGCGGAACTCAGGCCCTTCGCGCGATACTCTTCGACGGCGCGCAGCTTGTTCAACTCGTCCTCACTCAACCCTTCCGCGCTCAAGCGCGTCGCGCGAAAGCCGAAGCCGACCAAGACTGTGAGCGACATGATCGCGATGACGAGCGTGCGACCGAGCGCGCCGGAACGGGCCTCTTCACGCGACGCCTGCGAAAGACGCGCGGTCGTGACGGACGTTGCTGTTGTTGATGCCGACGCAGACAAACGTTGCTCCTGAATTCGCTTTAATGCGCGCACGCTCAATGTTGCTGGTCAACGCCGGCCGCCGCAGTCTTGGTCTCTTTCGCGTTCGGGTTGTTGGCCGCATCGGCGGCGGGCGGTTGCGGAGAAGTCCAGCCAGCGTGTTCGAGCAAGGGCAGCGCGAAGCGGACGGGGACTGCAAAGTTGGCATCGGTGATCTCTGTGAAGACAGCGAAGTTGATACCGATGACGCGACCCGACTGTCCGAAGAGCGGCGCGCCCGATCCGCCCTCGGCAGTGCGCGCGTCATAGACGATGCGATGCGTCTCCACGTCGGCGACGTGGCCCTGCGTCGTGAACGGCTTGATCAAATTGCGCTCTGCGAGATGCGAGACGAGCACGTCGAGCGAAGAGCCATAGCGTTGCTTGATCGATGCCGACATCTCGTCAGGCAGTGACGCGAGGATACGATCCGGCCCCGAAGGATAGCCCATCAACACGACGGGCTTACCGACAGTCGCCGCGTCTGTGTTCTCGTCTAACAGGAGCACAGGGATGTTCGCGGGGAGTTGCGCCGCGTCGATCATACAGACTGCCAAGTCGTCGCGTTGCGAAACTTGTTTGACCTTCAATGTGAGCGGCTGCGTCTGACCGGGGAAGTATGCGAGCAAGCGCGTGAGCTTCGGCTTACCAGCCGCGCTGCTGCCGAAGACCATCGAGCGTTCATCAGCTTGCCACGGTTCGGCGGCGACGTGGCGATTCGTCAAGACGTATCCGCCGCCGACGTGGAAGCCCGTGCCAACGTAAGGGAACTCCGCGATGGCCCCCTTGCCGTCGGGCGTCAGAAAAGTTGTCTGCGTGTCGGTCGCCGCCGGATCGACGGGCGTGTCGGGCGAAGCGGGTTCGGGATAGCGCAAGGGGCGGCCCGTGCCCTGTTCGACGAAGATGTACACGCCGGAGATGAGACAGACGCCGCTACCGAACTTGCTGCGAATGGTGGGCGCGAGCGAGAGACTGTTGATGATGTCGTTATTGGTTTGCGTGACCTGATTGAACTGCGTCTGCGACTGTCGCACTTGTTCGTTCATGCGCGCGATCTCTGCGTTCTGCTCTTCGAGCCGGCGGCGACTCTGCTTCAACTCCTTGAAGCCAGCGAAGCCTAGATAGAGCGTGCCGCCGACGAGCGCAAGCGCGAAGAGGAAGATGAGCAGCTTCGTGCTCGTGTTGATCTCGCGCACCAGCTCGCGCGTGAACTCGCGCAGGAAAACTTTCGCGTCGTCGCGTCGCGCGGTCGCCGCAGCTTCGAGCGCGGCCTGCTCGATGAAGGGTGCGACGTGCACGTCGCCGACGCCACTGCGTTTACCGGGCACGAGCGCGGTCGGAGCTTCGACGGGGAAGAAGCGCAGCGTGAGTGCGCCGTCGGGGAGCTGGACTTTGTCGCCGTCGGAGATGATCACGCCCGCGCGAAGCGGCGAGCCGTTGAGTGTGAGATCGAGTGTGGGATCGAAGTCGGCGACTTGATAGTGGCCGTCTTCGCGTTCGAGTTGGAGGAGGAGATCGCGTGCGGCGGGGACGGCTTCGCGCACGAGCCGCAGATCGCAGTCCGCGCCCGCGCCGATGCGTATGCGTTCCTGCGTCAGGAGTTCGGTGTGGCGCTCGCGCCCGACCTCTAAATGGACAACCAGACCACTCGCCATGCGACTTCTCGAAACTCCGCGCCGACAAAAAACTTCGCACCGATAAAAATGAAGCGACCGCGTCCTCGACCGCGCCGAAAAATTCTCGCTGTCGCAGTCGCGCAGTCGCCTGCGACGGCGATTGTATATTAAGATTTAGGTGCGAGCAAAAAAGGAGGCTGCGGGAAGCGGCGAGAAGTCGGTGCAGCATGGCCGCTCTCAAACTTCGCCTGCAACAAACCGGCGCGCGCCACCATCAAAGCTCGCGCAGGGGAAGGTCCGGCCGGAAGTCAATCCACACACTTGAAAGTAGAGTAGAGAGTTTATGAGCCGTCTCCATAAAAGTTTATCCGCACTGTGGGCCACCGTGTTGCTGTGTGCAATCGCGCCCGCGCCCCTACAAGCGCAAGTCAAGACGCCGCGACTTGAGTTCAAAGAGCGCAGGCTCGCGAACGGGCTGCGCGTGTTGAGCGCGCCTGACAAATCGAGCCCGACCGTGGCGATACAGGTCTGGTACAAGGTCGGCTCGAAGGACGACCCGGATGGCCGCAGTGGCTTCGCGCATCTCTTCGAGCACATCATGTTCAAATCGACGAAGAACATGAAGTCGGAGATGATGGATCGTCTGACAGAAGACGTAGGCGGCGAGAACAACGCCTTTACGCAAGACGACGTGACGGTCTATTACGAGGTCATCCCGTCGAACTACCTCGAAACTTTGATCTGGGCCGAAGCCGAGCGCATGGGCTCGCTCAACGTGGACGACGCGAACTTCAAGTCGGAGCGCGACGTGGTGAAGGAAGAGTTTCGCCAGCGCATTCTCGCGCCGCCTTACGGCAAGCTCTTTTATCTGCTTGAGCAGAAGTCGTTCGCGAAGCATCCTTACAAACGGCCCGGCATCGGCAGCATCGAGGAGTTGGACGCCTCTTCGCTCAAGGACGTGCAGGACTTTCACTCGACCTTCTACCGGCCCGACAACGCGACGCTCGTCGTCGTCGGCGACTTCGATCAGTCGCAGCTCGACGCGTGGATCGACAAATACTTCAACGTGGTCGCGAAGCCCGACCGGCCCCTGCCGCGCGTGACCGCGAAAGAACCCGCGCGCACGGGCGAGCTGCGCTCGGTCGAGTTCGGTCAGAACGTGCCGCTCTCTGCGGTGGCCTTCACGTACCTGCTGCCGCCAAAGGCAGACCCGGACATCGACGCTTTGCGTGTCGCCGAAGTGATCCTGTCGGGCGGCGAGTCGTCGCGTCTCTATCGTTCGCTCGTTTATGAGCAGCAACTCGCGCAGGAGGCCAGCGCGCAGACAGACCTGCGCGAAGACGCGAGCCTCTTCGACTTCATCACCATCCTCGCAAGCGAGAAGAAGCCGGAGGAGGTAGAGCGGGCCCTGCTCGCAGAGATCAAGAAGATGCAGGACGCGCCCGTCACACCGGCGGAGCTTGAGAAAGCGAAGAACCAGCTCGTCACGGGCCGACTTCACGAGCTTGAGACGAACAACGGCAAGGCCCTCGCTCTCGGCGACGCCGCGACGCTGCTCGGCGATCCGAATCACGTCAACACAGACCTCGCGCGCCTCTCAAAGATCACCGCCGCCGACGTGCAGCGCGTGATGAAGAAGTATCTGACGGATCAGAACCGGCTCGTGCTCTACTATCTGCCGGAGTCGATGCGTAAACCCGCAGGCTCGTCCACGACCGACAAGACGAACAACAACGCTCGGACGAGCGCGACGAAGGGAGGGAAGTAAGATGAGTCTCACAGAGAAAATTTTTCACCAAACCTTCCACGCGCTCGCGCTCTATCTCTTCGTGCTTGCGCTTTCATCCGTCTCGGCCCTCGCGCAAGCAACACAACCGGCCCAGGTCGCCGCGCCACGCGCGACGCCTCCGCCGCCCGCCGCGCCGCGCTCCGTTCAATTCCCCGTGCCGCAGGAGCGCACGCTTGCCAATGGCTTGCGCGTCGTCGTCATCACGCGCTCCGACACGCCGCTCGTCGCCGCGCGCTTGATGATCAAGACGGGCGGCGAGGCTGATCCGGCCCAACTCGCAGGGCTCGCCGACGTGACCGCCTCGCTTCTGACAAAAGGCACGGCCACTCGCAAGGCGACTGAGATCGCCGAAGCCATCGAAGCACTCGGCGGCTCGCTCAACGCGGGCGCACGCTGGGACTCGTCGAGCGCGAGCATCGATGTTGAGTCGTCGCGCCTCGGCGCGGCGATGACCATACTCGCCGATGTGGTTCGTAATCCGGTCTTCGAGAGCGAGGAGATCGAACGACTGCGACAGCAGTATCTAGACGATCTCCGCGTCGCGCTCGGACAGCCCGGCGCGATTGCGCGCTTCGTCGCCGCGCGCGTCGTTTACGGCGATGCGCCTTACGGCCATTCTCTGTCGGGCACACTCGAATCGCTTGCGCAGATCAAGCGTGACAACATCATCCAGTTTCATCAGACCTACTACCGGCCCGACAACGCCGTCCTCGTCATCGGCGGCGACGTGACTCCGGCGGAGGCATTCCGCACCGCCGAGAAACTATTCGGCGATTGGAAGCGGCCCGCCGCGATCTTTCCCGTGTCAACTGCGATGAAGGCGATGATTGATGCGAAGCCGCGCGTGCTCGTTATCGACAAGCCGGACGCGGGGCAAGCCGCCGTGCTCGTCACGCGGCTCGGCATCAACCGCAGGGATCAAGACTTCTATCGCGGTCTCGTCGCCAATTCTGTCTTGAGCGGATATTCGGGCCGGCTCAATCAGGAGATACGCATCAAGCGCGGCCTTAGCTACGGCGCGGGAAGCTCGCTCGACGTGCGACGCGATGCGGGCCCCTTCGCCGCTTCGGCGCAGACGAAGAACGAGTCGGGCGCAGAGGTAGCGGAACTGCTGGTCGGCGAGCTCTCGCGACTCGCCAACGGCGATCTGCCCGACGCGGAGCTAACGCCGCGCAAGGCGAATCTCATCGGAGGCTTCGCGCGCAGCATGGAGACCGTGGGTGGCCTCGTCGCACAGGTCGCGAACCTCGCGCTCTATGGTCTGAGTTACGACGAGATGAATCGCTACGTGAGCAACGTCCAGTCGATCACCCCGGCGGACGTGAAGCGATTCGCTTCGACGCGCCTTCCGGCGCAGGGCGCGAGCATCATCGTCGTCGGCGATGCGAAGAAGTTCCTGCCCGCGCTCAAGGCGAAGTACCCGAACGTCGAGGTCATTCCCGTCTCCGAGTTGAACTACAACGGCGGCGCGCTGCGCAAAGCTCCTTGAGGCAGACACGAGCGCGCGACGCCGATTCAAGGCGAATCGTCGTCGCGCGCTCAAACAATCGACAACACGCTCGCGCTTATTCTACTCCGCACGCAATGCGGCGGCAGAGACGAAAGCGATCCTCTCCTCGTCTCTCATTTAATCGAGTGAGGTCTCAGCCATGAACAAATTCACCAGCGCGAAACTGTTCGCGCGCATCGCCCTCTTCTCTCTCGTCGCGCTCACATCAAACTTCGCGCAGGAGCGCAAGCCCACGCCGCGCGAGTCTGCGCAGGACGACGCGATTGAGCATGCGAAGGGCAACGCCGATGTCGCCGCGCGACAGCTCACGAGCCCCGATCCACTCGTGCGCCAGCGCGCGGCGGAGGAACTCGCGCGCCTCGCCGCCGCAGACAAGCGCAAGCTCGTCGAAGGCTATCGACTGCAAGAGAAGAACGAGCGCGTGCGCCTCGCGCTCGACTGGGCCTTGTATCGCACGGGCAAATCGGAAGCTCTCTTCAACGTCGTCCGCGCGCTTGATTCGGGCCGCTACAATCAGGCGCAATCTTATCTCGCGCAGATCGACACGCCCGCATCGCTTCATCCCTTCCTCACGCGCGTTAGCGGCTTGACGCTCGCGCGCCTCATCGAATCGCTCGCGCGCACAGGCGATGCGACGACACTCGATCTCGTCAAGCCTTACACGTCTTCCGCCGATCCAAAGGTGGCCTCAGCCGCGCGCTTCGCTGAGCGCGAGATCGCGCATCGCCTCTCCACTCCTCAACCTGAGTAGCGAAACGAGATGTTCGTTGAATGTAGATCGGTGCGGGGATTAAGAGTGGTCGCGTGGCGCGTGATCGTCATGTCACGCGGGATCGAAGAGAGCAGAGGAGAGACAGGCGCGCGGGGTTTGCTTGAAGCCTCGCGCGCCTGTCAGGTTAAAGTTAAACGACCCGTATGGTGAAGGCCTGCGTGAGATGACAGCCTGCGCTATCGGTCAACAGAACGAAGATGACGGTATCAGTCACCTCCGTTGGTTTCCCCGTTATCTTTCCGTTCGCATTGAGGTGCAAGCCGGCAGGTATTGTGCCGCTCGTGATCTCGAAGTGGTAGGGCGGATTGCCACCGATGGCTTCGATCTGAAACAGCGCAGGTTGATCGAGATGAAAGTCGGGTAAGCTCTCGGTGAGGAACGTCAGCGTGCTGCAATCAGCCGCGACGCTGTTGTTGGGGCTGCTGCCCGAAACGTTTAATCTCGTTTTAGCGAGGACGAGAGTGGCAACGGCAAGAACGATCACAGCGAGGGCCACAATTCTTTTCATGAGATGCTCCTTTGGGTGAACCGGCGAGAACTCAAAGCGAGGGACAGAAGGCGAGGCACGAAAGCGACTTGCTTTTACTCCAATTATAACTACCAGTCAATCGGCAAGCCGCCGACAACCAGCGAAGTCGTCTCATAGATCATCGACGCTCTTTCAACATGCAACGCGTGGCCTCTCACTAACCCGTTCGACGCTCCACGCAATTTTGTCTTCGCCAGCTTTGCGGGTAGAGTATTCTCACACCCGTCATGCACCGCAGCCTTCGTCCATTTCTCGATCTACTCGCGCGCGAAAACGATCTCATCCAAGTGGAAGCAGAGGTCGATCCCTGTCTCGAACTGGCCGAAGTACATCGCCGCGTGATCGGAGAGGGTGGCCCCGCGTTGCTCTTCAAGAACGTCAAGGGCAGCCGCTATCCCGTGGTGACGAATCTTTTCGGCACGGCTCAACGCATCGAGCGCGCGTTCGGCGCAAAGCCCGAAGCGTTGGTGCGCGAGATGGTCAACGTCGCCGAGTCTCTGCTGCCGCCGCGACCGGGCAAGCTGTGGGCGCATCGTCATCTCGCAGTCGAAGCTCTGCGACTTGGCACGAAGAACGTGCGGCGCGCGCGGGTCGCTGAAGTTGTTGATCGACCCGCGCGGCTCGACGAGTTGCCGATCTTAACGACGTGGCAGGAGGACGGTGGCCCATTCGTTACGCTGCCGCTCGTTTACACGGAGCACCCGCGCAACGGTAAACACAATCTCGGAATGTACCGGATGCAGCGTTTCGACGCCGGGACAACGGGGATGCATTGGCAGATACACAAAGGCGGCGGCTTTCATTATCACGAAGCGGAAGCCGTGAACGAGTCTCTGCCCGTCACGGTCTTTCTCGGCGGGCCACCCGCGCTCATACTCGCGGCAATCGCGCCGCTACCGGAAGACGTGCCCGAACTCATGCTCGCCTCGCTGCTCGCGGGCGAGAAGATCGGAATGAAAAAAAATGACGGCTCAACTCATCGGCTCGTCGCCGAAGCCGAGTTCGCGCTTGCCGGACGTGTGCCGCCGCGTGAGCGCAGAGCCGAGGGCCCCTTTGGCGATCACTACGGCTACTATTCTCTGCAACACGATTACCCGGTCTTCCATGTCTATTCAGTCTTTCATCGTCGAGATGCGATCTATCCGGCGACCGTCGTTGGCAAGCCGCGTCAGGAAGACTTCTTCATCGGCGACTACTTGCAGCAACTGCTCGCGCCCGTCTTCCCGCTCGTGATGCCAAGCGTGCGCGACCTGTGGAGCTACGGCGAGACGGGCTTCCACTCGCTCGCCGCCGCAGTCGTGCGCGAGCGTTATCGACGCGAGGCTCTGGTCTCAGCTTTCCGCATCCTCGGCGAAGGCCAGCTCTCGCTCACGAAGTTCCTGCTGCTCACGGACACGCCACAAGATTTGCGCGACTTCAAAAAATTGTTCGAGCACGTCCTCGCACGCTTCCGACCTGAGAGCGATCTCTTCATCTTCACCAACACCTCGATGGACACGCTCGACTACACGAGCGGCAAGGTGAACGAGGGCAGCAAAGCCGTCATGCTCGGACTCGGCGACGCCGTGCGCGATCTGCCGCGCGAGTTTCACAGCGCACTGCCGCAAGGCATCTCGCGCGTTGAAGTCTTCTGCGGCGGCTGTCTCGTCGTCGAAGGGGCCAGCTTCAAAGACGATCCCGATCTCGCTACGCGACTCGCGCGCGATGCGTCGCTCGCTGACTGGCAGATCGTCGTCGTGCATGACGACGCATCGGTCGCGCTCTCAGTCCCAGATTTCCTCTGGGCGACGTGGACGCGCTTCGAGCCAGCATCGGACGTTCATGCTGCCGCGACGGAAGTGCGCAGGCATCATCTCGCCTATCGCGCGCCCATCGTCATCGACGCGCGCATGAAGCCCGGCTACCCGGATGAACTCTTCGTGCGTCCAGACATCGCCGAGTTAGTTGATCGACGTTGGGACGAATATTTTCCAAGCGGGCTGAACGTTCGATAGTTGAACTTTGTGAATCGAGGCGTGCGGTGAGCAACGTTAAAGCGACTCACGATGAGGGCGAGAAGCAGATCGCCGAGTCGTTCGAGACGAGGTGCTGCGTCGTCGGAGCGGGGCCCGCAGGTGCGGTGCTCGCGCTCGTCCTCGCGCGCAACGGTGTGCCCGTCGTGCTCTTGGAAGCGCACGAAGATTTCGATAGAGACTTTCGCGGCGACACGCTCCACCCATCGGTCATGGAGATCATGGACGAGTTGGGGCTCGCGGATCGTTTGCTCGAACTGCGCCACACGAAGATTCAAACCGCAAACTTGATGACCACGTCGGGCCTCTTCACCATCGCAGACCTCGGCAGGCTCAAGACGAAGTTTCCGTATATCACGATGATGCCGCAGGTCTCGTTCATCGAGTTCATCGTCGCGGAGGCGAAACGTTATCCCGCGTTTCAGTTGCGACTTGGCGCGCGCGTCGAAGAGTTGATCGAAGAGAGTGGCGTGGTGCGCGGCGTGCGCTATCGCGACAATGATGGTGCGTGGCACGAAGTCCGCGCCGCGCTGACAGTCGGCGCGGATGGCCGCGGCTCGCGCGTGCGCCACCTGAGCGGGCTCGGTGAGGAGGCCATCAAAACATCACCACAGATGGACGTGCTCTGGTTTCGCGTGCCGCGCGCGGCGAACGACGCGGAAGGTTTCATCGCGCGCTTCGGCGGCGGCCATGCCCTCGTCATGCTCGACCGGCTTGAAGAGTGGCAGGTTGGCTACATCATTCTTAAAGGGACTTATCAGCAGGTGCGTGCGGCCGGTCTCGCTGCGCTGCGCCGCTCCTTCGCGGAGATCGCGCCGGAGTTCGCGGATCGCGCCGAAGGTTTGAAGGACTGGAAACAGATCGCAATGCTCTCGGTCGAATCGAGTCGCTTGAAGAAGTGGCACAGGCCGGGCCTGCTGCTCGTCGGCGACGCTGCGCACGTCATGTCGCCCATCGGCGGCGTCGGCATCAACTACGCGATTCAAGACGCGGTAGCCACTGCGAACATCGTCGCCGATCCACTACGACGCGGCGAGGAAGTCGCAGACGATCAACTCCGACGCATTCAACGACAGCGCGAACTCCCCACACGCATCATCCAGACCTTCCAAACCTTCGCGCAACGACAGGTCGTCGCCAATGCTCTGCGCTCGCAACAGATGATCAATGTCCCGCTCCCTCTACGTCTCCTCCTGCGCGTTCCATTGATCCGCGACCTGCCCGCACGCCTCATCGCCTACGGCTTCCGCCCCGTGCACGTCCGCACCGATCTGCGGCAAGTGAAGGAAACCGAAACAAGAGGCTAGAGGTTAGAGATTAGTAAAAACATTCTTACTAACCTCTAACCTCTGCTCTCTAACCTCTGCTCTCAAGGTGTGAACCGGCCGAGATACCAGTCGATGATAGCGTGACCGAAAAGCAAACTGATGAATGCGCCTATGCCGAGGAAGATGCCGAAGGGGAGCATCATCTTCGTGTCGCGCTCGCCGCGTCTGAGCATGAGCGAGATGCCCGCGAGCGAGCCCGTGAGGACGCCGAGGAAGATCGTCAACACTGTCAGTCGCCAACCGAAGTATGCGCCGACCATGAACATCATCTTCACGTCGCCGAGTCCCATCGCTTCGACGCCTCTCAGTTTCTCCCATAGCCAACCGACGAGCCACAGTGAGCCGCCGCCCACAGCCGCGCCGAAGAGTGCGCCCGCGAGCGAGACCGTCCAATCGGGCGTCGCGCGCAGGAGGCCCTCGGCGAGAAAGCCCGCGCCGTAGAGATTCACGACGAGCACGCGCGCGACGAGAGCGAAGCCAACGCCGGGCAGAGTGATCACGTCGGGCAGGATCATATGCTCTGCGTCGATGAAGACGAGCGCGGTCAGAGCCGTGACGAAGACGAGATCGAAGGGCAGCGCGAGCGTTAGTCCGTCGCGCCAGAAGACGACGCCGAAGAGTGCGCCGACGAGAAGTTCGACCGCCGGGTAGCGCGCGGAGATCGGCGAGCGGCACGAGCGGCAGCGACCGCGCAAGACGGCATAGCTGATGACGGGAATGTTGTCGTAGGGCCGGATGGCCGCATCGCACGAAGGGCAGCGCGAGTTGGGAAAGACAATGGACTGCTCGCGCGGCAGGCGATGGATGACGACGTTTAAGAAACTTCCGATCATCGCGCCGAGAACCGCGACAAAGGCGAGCGCGACGGGGAAGGGCAGAAGCTCTGCGCCCGTCGCGGGCGGAGTTTGAAAGAGGATCATGCTGCCAGTGTGAATCGAGCTGAAAGGTGTCGCGTGCTCGTCTGCTTGACGCACGCGCCGACGGCTGAGATATTAAAACTTCTCCCGCGATTGCGAAAGGCGCGTCCCGTTTGACGCGACAAGTATTTAACCACGGATGATGCGAACGTGGTGAACTTTGATTAAGCGATGAAATTGATCAACGCGCAGGGGGAAGGTTTGCATTCGAGAAAACCGATCTACGCACTACTCATCGTCGGCGCGCTCCTGACCGCCGCTCTCACCTTCTTTCCTTACACGCTGACGGTCGTCGAGCAGGCCAGTCGCCGCGTCTCAGACGCAGTCGCGGATCGTCTGCCCGAATCCGTAACACAGCCTGCGACCGGGCTCGCGGACGTTCCCGCGCCGCCAATCGATCTGCCGCGCTTCGACGTGGCCCTCTGGTACAGCTCGCGCGGTGAGGAGCCGGAGAAGCAGGGCGTGCTCATTCAGAGTTGGGATGGGCAACGCGTCTATGCCTCGCACAACGCGGACACGGGATTCAATCCAGCCTCGCTCGTCAAACTCACCACCACACTCTACGCGCTGCGACAGCTGGGGCCTGATTTTAGATTCACGACGCACGTCTATACCGACGGCACGATTGATCAAAAATCGAAACAGCTACAAGGCAGCGTCTATCTCGTCGGCGACGATCCGAGTTTCACGGACTACGGCGCGGTCGTCGTCGCGCAGGAACTCAAGGCGCGCGGGATCGAACGCGTGCGCGACGGCGTTTACGTCTCGACGAAGTTCAGTTTCAACTTCAACGAGAAGCCGGAGGACTCCGCGAAGAACGTCGCCAACGTGTTGAAGCTGGGCCAGCGCGAAACCGGCGTGGCTGACGAACCAAAGGGCGCGGAGCTATTCGTCGTCCACTCGAACCCTCTGCGCGAGATACTGCTCTACATGAACGCGCACTCGAACAACTTCGTCGCCGATCACATCGGCGCACGTCTGGGTGGGCCACCCGCCGTCGTTAGTTTCTTAGTCAACGAGTTGAAGCTGCCCGCCGAGCAAGTTTATCTGGAAACGAACTCGGGCCTCTACACGAATCGCATGACGCCGCGCGGGCTAATCACGGTCGTGCGTGCGCTCTCTGACGAGGCGGCGCGGCATGGAATGAAGCTCGAAGACTTGCTCGCGGTCGCCGATTGCGATCACGGCACGCTCAGGCGACGCATGGACGGCACGGGTTACGAGTGCGCCGTCGTCGGCAAAACTGGCACGCTCACGACGACCGACGGTGGAATGTCGAACCTCGCCGGTGTCGTCAACACGCAGGATGCGGGGCCCGTCCTCTTCGCCATTCTCGCGCAGGGCAACCGCATCTGGGAGCACAAGCAGATGGCCGATCAACTCCTCGCCGAAGTCGTCCGAGATCATCCGGCCGCGCCCATCTTCAATCACGACGAACCGCGCCGCAATCTCCTTCCGTCGTCGAGTCTCCAAGCCGAGCCGCAGATGTACACGCGCGGGATCGAGCTGGCGAAGACCGAGCGCGAGATGAAAGAGGAGGGCGACGAGCAGGCGGCTGATACGGAGTCGAAGTCCGATCACGCGGCAGCGCGACGTAATGAGGCGAAGACGAAAGGCGAGTCGAAGTCGAAAGCCAAAGCTGAGCCGAAGGCGACGCGCGCGGCTGAGAAAACTAGAAGCACGCATAAAAAGGCCGGTCGTGCGCGTCGTTGATCTCGATCAAGTGCACGAACTTTCTCTGTCTCGCATTGTTCATCTCTCTGAATCCTTTTCGCGCGCCGGGTTCTGTAATTCCCACAGCAGCAGATTCTTCAAGAACGCGTGATGCGCGGCGAAGCGCGCGATTGAGAGACCGGCGAGACCATCGCGGAAGCCGCCTTTGAGAATGTAGCTGCGGATGAACGCCGAGGGAGACGCGGCGGCGATCTTGAAAGGCGTCGTGCGGCGGCCCTGCTCGAACGCCTGTCGCGCGGCGAGCGGGGCATAACGCTCGCCGATCATGCGATGGTGATGTGCGGCATCGCGGACGCTGTAGTGGAGCAGATCGCCTGCGAGCATCGAGACTCGCGCACCTTCGTCCATCTTCACGGACTCATGGACGTATGCACCGGCCCAACGACCACGCGCGCGTCGATAGAGTCGAAGTTGATGATCGGGATACCAGCCGCCGCCGCGAATCCAACGTCCCATGTAGAAGGAGCGACGCGCGACGCGATAGCCGTCCGGGAGTTGTGCGTCCGAGGTGTAGAGCAAGTCTTCGATTGAGGCGCGAAGCGGATCTGAGACGCGCTCGTCCGCGTCGAGACTGAAGACCCACTCGTGCGCGGCCTGTTCGGCAGCAAACTGCTTCTGCGCGGCGAAGCCCGACCACGCTCGCACGATGACGCGTGCGCCACACGATGCGGCGATCTCGCGCGTCGCGTCCGTTGATTCGGAATCGACGACGACGATCTCGTCGGCCCATGCGAGAGACTCGCACGCGGCGCGGATGTTATCCGCCTCGTTGAAAGTGATGATGGTCGCGCTGATCTTCAAGACTGTCTCGGCTCTCTGCGTTGAATTGCGAAGTGTGGGAGATCGCTTGCGAGGATAGGAGAGGGGCGCGTCGAGCGTCAACGAAATAAGAGACGGGAGGATCGACAGTCGATCCTCCCGTCTCTTATTTCATGCGCTCAGTTCTACTGTCCGAGCGGCGATTCGACGATGACGTTGTTGGCGCGAAGCGTCGTCGAGGTGGCCCGTTGGAGGTCTGCGAGCGCCTTGTTGTAGTCGGTCTCGGCCCGAAGCTCTTGGTTGCGCGCGTTGACGAGCGTGTTCTCGCGTTGGAAGAGGAGGAACGTGGTCGAGCGGCCGACTTGATAGAGTCGCTGCTCGCCTTGCAACTGCACCTCGGCGTTGCGCTCTGCGTCGCGCGCGGCGAGCACGACGAGTCGGGCCGTCTCGACGGCCTGTGCGGCGTTTCTCACCTCGACCTCGATCTCCTGATCCTGCGAGCGGATCGAAGCCTGCAACTGCTCCTTGAGGATGCGCTCGCCCGCGAGGTTCGCTTGCGCCGTGCGATTGCGGAAAGGCAACTGCACGGTGACGCCGACGACGATGTTGCGCGTGCTGAAGCCGAAGAGATTTTTCAGAGTCTGGCCGTAGCCGCCGACGAACTGTGAAGGCACGGTCGGGTTCGTCGAAGTGATGTTCGGCGAGGTCACGGGCGCGAGACCGCTCTGCGCGCGCAAGGCGTTGATCTGCGCGAGTAGAAATGCGCTCGCGTTCACGTCGGAGAGGGCCGGATTGATGAGCGGGAAAGTGCTCGTGCCGCCGACAAAGGTCGGCGAGGGCGTGCCCGCGAGGCCGGTCGTCGAGAGCGTGGCATTGACGTTGACGAGCGGCTTCGTCTGGTTCTTGAAGTAGTCGAGATTGATGTCGGTCACCTCGTTCTCAAGTTTCAGACGTTGCAACTCCGGACGATTCTTGCGGGCTTCGTTGAGCGAGTCTTCGAGGTTGATGGGCCGCTCGTCGAAGCTCGGCTGATCGGTCGGGACGAGAGAGGCAGTCCACTCCGGCGCGAGCGGATCGCGCAGGATCAACTGCTTGAGATTGTTCTCGGAGATGGAGACGGAGCGCACGGAATTGAGCAGGGCCTGCTCGCGATTCGCCAACTCCGTCTGAACTTCTGCGCGTTGGAGCGGAGCGGACGCGCCCGCCGCGACCGAAGCCTCTGTGCGACGGAAATTCTCGCGCGCGAGGTTGACGTTGGCCACCTGATTCTCCTGATCGCGCAACGAGAAGACCAAATCCCAGTAGGCCCGTTGAACGCGAGAGATCACGTCGATGGTCGAGCGGCGAAAGTCCGCGTCCGTCTGTTCGAGTCGCTTGCGTTGGATGCGGATCGACTGCCGGTTGCGATCCACAGAGCGATTACGAAGGAGCGGCTGTGTGAACGTGATGCCCTGATTCGCCGAATAGAAAGGCGTGAGCGTCGCACTCGTGGCGGTTGAAGACTCGCGCGTGTTGTTGAAGAAGTATTGATAGTTGCCGCCGCCCGTGCCGAACTGCTTGTTGACCTCGAAGTTGTTATTTAGATCGGTGATGGCGACCGTGCCGGAAGAGGTTGCGCCGCCGAAGATGCTCGTGATGGGCCGGACGAAGTTGTTCACTTCGGGCGTGTAGGTGAAGACCGGATCGAAGACGCCTTCGAGCGAGCGCAGCACGGTCTCGTTGTAGCGCACGGTGTCGCGGGCCACCTCGATGTCGTTGTTGTTGGCGAGAGCGCGCTTGATCGCCTCGTTCATCGAGAGCGCGAGCGTGTTGCCGCTCTGCACGCCGAGGCGCGCAAGCGAAGGTAGCGGCGGGACGGGTCGCGCTTCGACCGCCGGCAGGTTCGGCTCCTGTGGCTCGGCATTCGGATCGGTCGAGGGCGTCGCGGCCATGGCCGGTTGCTGCTGATTGATCTGCGGCTGCGTCGTCAAGTTGGACGGCGGCAGTTGCGTGCCCGGCGCAGCTTGCGGCGCGGTGTGCGTGTCCGCGCCGGGCGGTCTGGTCGGATCGACGGGGCGCGGGTTCGCATTCTCCGGCAGGGTCGTGCGCTGCTCGGTTCCGGGTGGCCGCGTTGCGTCGCGTTGCGCGGGCGTCTGCGGAGTCGCGGCGGGCTGCTGCGCGGGCAAGCTCGTCGAGAGCACGGTCGAGAGCGCGACGGCGAGTAAGAACGAACGTTTTAGATCGGGGCTGAACATCAAAGCTGGAGACTCCTTCGGAAACTTTTAGAACGACACACGCGAGACCAAAATACTTCAAACTTTAAGGCGATGAGCCTGCACCTACTACGACGCGCCTTCGCGCCGGGTTTCAAATTAGGCTACTGAATGCAAGCGCCACTCCACGCGCGCGAGCCACCCATTCAACCTAACTTCAAAGGAGAGAGACGCCGCACCTGCACTAACTGTTTCACGATTCGCGTAAACGCGCTTCACGCGTCCCACATCCGCGACTCATCGAACGCCTCGCAGGTGAACAAGCTGCGTGCGCTCTCTCTTAAAAGAGGAACGTCCGCCGCGCCGTTTCGTTAACGACTGCTTCGTATTTCATCGTCAATGAGGCGAGACAAGCGCGGGCTCGTTTCTTGACAGTCGGCGCGCGCGCGCATTATCTTCAAACTCTCCGTCAAGCAAGCGAAATGATGCGCGTGAGCACGCTGACGCTGAATCCGTGCGGGAGTGTGCGGAGGCGACTTCGGGCGCGCGAAATCGCGGCGACGTGGGAGACTTAGTTAAAGACAGACGAGGAGGCGAGAGGGAAGATGGCAGTCAAGGTTGGCATCAACGGCTTCGGTCGCATCGGTCGCAACATCATGCGCACGTCGCTCGGCGACGCGGAGATCGATTTCGTCGCGGTCAACGACATCACCGATACGAAGACGCTCGCGCACCTCTTGAAGTACGACTCCGTGCTCGGCAACCTGCATCACGAAATCTCGGCGACCGACAAAGGCATCAAAGTCGGCGACGACGAGTTTCGCGTCTTCTCTGAGCGCGATCCGGCCTTGATCCCTTGGGACGAGGTTGGCGCAGAAGTCGTCATCGAATCGACGGGCCGCTTCACGAACGCAGAGGACGCACGCAAGCACCTGCGCGGCTCGGTCAAGAAGGTGATCATCTCCGCGCCCGCGAAGAACGAGGACATTACTATCGTGCTCGGCGTCAACGAAGGAAAGTATGATCCGGCGGCGCACAACATTTTGTCGAACGCATCGTGCACGACCAACTGTCTCGCGCCCGTCGCCAAAGTGATCCACGAAACATTCGGGATCAAGTCGGCACAGATGACGACCATCCACTCCTACACGAACGATCAGCAGTTGCTCGATCTACCGCACAAAGATTTGCGACGCGCGCGAGCCGCCGCGCTCTCGATGATCCCGACTTCGACCGGCGCAGCGAAGGCGGTCGCGCTCGTGCTGCCGGAACTGAAAGGTAAGTTCGACGGAATCTCGGTGCGCGTGCCGACGCCGAACGTCTCGCTCGTCGATGTCGTGATGGAGGTTGAGAAACAGACGACGACCGAAGAGGTCAATGCGGCCCTGAAGAACGCTGCGAACGGAGCGTTGCGCGGCATCCTCGGCTTCTCCGAAGAGCCGCTCGTCTCGTCGGACTATAAAGGCAACTCGAACTCTTCAATCGTCGATGCGGAGTACACCAAAGTCATCGGCGGCAACCTCGTCAAAGTCCTCTCTTGGTACGACAACGAGTGGGGCTACTCCTGTCGCGTCCGCGATCTCGTCAAGTTCATCGCCGGTCGCGGGCTGTAAAAGTTAAAAGTTAAAAGTTACAGGTTGAAAGTTGAAAGTTACAAGTGACGAATCAACGATGCCCCAGTCCATAACTTTCAACCTGTAACTTTTAACTTTTAACTCTCTCGTCATGGACAAGCTCTCGATCAGAGACATCGACCTCAAGGGCCAGCGCGTCTTCGTGCGGGTCGATTACAACGTGCCCATCAAGGGCGGCAAGATCGAAGATGACACGCGCGTGCGTGCCTCGCTGCCCACGATCAAGCTGGCTATCGAGCAGGGCGCGCGCGTCGTCCTCGCGTCACATCTGGGGCGACCGAAGGGTGAGCGCGTCAATAAGTATTCGCTTCGTCCAGTCGCGGAGCACTTGCAGGCCTTGCTCGGCCAGCCCGTCGCGTTCGCGGACGACTGCGTTGGCGAGAGAGCGAAGAAGGCCGTCGATGCTTTGCAGGATGGCGGCGTGTTGCTACTCGAAAACCTGCGCTTCCACGCGGAAGAAGAGAAGAACGACGAGGGCTTCGCGAAAGAACTCGCTTCGCTCTGCGACGCTTATGTGAACGATGCCTTCGGCGCGGCGCACCGCGCGCACGCTTCGACCGTCGGCATCACGAAGTTCGTAAGGCCTGCGGCGGCGGGCCTGTTAATGGAGAAGGAGCTTGACTATCTCGGTCGCGTCATCAAGAACCCTGAGCATCCGTTCGTCGCCATACTCGGCGGCGCGAAAGTCTCGGACAAGATTCCCGTCATCGACGCGCTCATCAAACGCAAAGTTGACAAGCTCTTGATCGGCGGCGCAATGGCGTACACGTTCTTCAAGGCGCAAGGCTTCACCGTCGGCAAGTCGCTGGTCGAGGACGACATGATGCCGACCGCGCTCGAAGTTCTCGAAAGGGCCAAGGCATCGGGCGTCGAGTTGCTGTTGCCAACCGATCACGTCGTCGTCGATAGCTACGATCCGCTCAAGTCGAAACGGACGATTCCCGTGGAGTTCACAAACGTCGGGCTCGTCGGCGTGGACATCGGCAAGGAGACCGTCGCACAGTTTGCGAGCGCGCTCGAAGGCGCGAAGACCGTCATCTGGAATGGCCCCATGGGCATCTTTGAGGAGAAGCAACTCGGCTTCGACGAAGGCACGGTCGGCATCGCACTCGCTGTCGCGGAAGCTGCCGACAAGGGCGCGACCGTCATCGTCGGCGGCGGCGACTCGGTCGCGGCCATCACGCAAGCCGGAGTCGCCGAGCGCATCACACACATCTCCACGGGCGGCGGCGCGACGTTGGAATTTCTCGCGGGCGACGAACTGCCGGGCGTCGCCGCGTTGAATGACAAGTAGCAATCAGCCGTCAGCAGTCAGCCAAACAAAGAGAGGCTGGATTTGCTGAATGCTGAGTGCTGAATGCTGATTATGAGAAAGCCTGTCATCGCAGGGAACTGGAAGATGTACAAGCTGGTCGCCGATTCGGTGGCGACGGCGATAGCTTTGCGTCCGCTTGTGTCGAACGCGAACCACTGCGAGATCATCATCGCGCCTCCGTTCACGGCTTTGAAGTCGGTCGCGGATCGTCTGGAAGGATCGAACGTGCGCGTCGCCGGTCAGGACTGTTCGACCGAGACGAAGCACGGCGCGCACACGGGCGAGGTCTGCGCGGACATGCTGAAAGATGTCGGCTGCTCGCACGTCATCGTCGGACATTCGGAGCGACGGCAGTATTATTTCGAGACCGACACGATGGCGAACCAGAAGACTCTCGCCTCGCTCACGAAGGGCCTGACAGTCATTCTGTGCGTGGGCGAGACACTGGCCCAGCGCGAGGCCGGACACGCCGAAAGCGTCGTGCGCGGGCAGTTGGAGGGCGGCTTGCGTGGTTTGACACAGTCTGATCTCGCCCGTATCATCATCGCCTACGAGCCCGTCTGGGCGATAGGCACGGGGCAGACGGCGACGCCGGATCAAGCGCAGGAAATGCACGCGTTTACCCGGCGTGTTTTAACGGAAAAATTCTCCGAAGAACTGGCCCAGTCCATGCGCATTCTCTATGGCGGCTCGGTCAAGCCCGACAACATCGCCGGTCTGATGCGCAAGCAGGACGTTGACGGCGCGCTCGTCGGCGGCGCAAGTCTCGATGCAGAGACGTTCGCCAAGATCGTCAACTACAACGCCTAAATTTTTATCCGAGGTCAAGCAATTTGCTCTACGTTCTCTACACACTATTTGTGCTCTCGTGCATCGTCATGATCGTCTCGATCATGCTGCAACCGGGGAAGGCCGACGCGGGCGCGCTCTTTACGAGTTCTGTGTCGAGCACGGCGTTCGGCCCGCGCGGCACGCAGACACTGCTCGCCAAGATCACGATCATCGCGGCGATCACATTCATGCTCTCCGCGCTCTTCATCTCCGTCCCATACTTCGCTGGCTCGCGCTCCGTCTTGCAATCCGTTGACGAGCAGCCGACACCCGCGACGACGCCCGCGCAAGCGCAACAGAGCGTGCCCGTCGCGCCTGTGACGACTGAGAACAATGCCACGACGACGAACGCGAACGCCGCGATTACAAATGCGAACAGCGCACAGAAGACGCAACCCGCGAGCGATAACAAGCAGACGAATCAGAACAAGAAGTAACCGCGCGCGTGAGCCAACCGGCCCGCGCTTGAATGAATTAAAACGCACCCTGCGGTCTTCGCTCTTTCACAGATCGTTCTCCGAGCCGAAGTGGCGGAATTGGTAGACGCGCACGTTTGAGGGGCGTGTGAGGTAACTCGTGGGGGTTCGAGTCCCCCCTTCGGCATCTGTTAGCTTCCCCTAGATTGCTCTTCTAAAGAACTGAACTGAAAATCTTCAACGTGCCCTGTCCAGACGGAGCCCAAGCCCGGCTCCGTCTGGTTATTTTCGGGCTCATTGCGAGAAGATGTAAAGGTCTTCGGAGACTGCTTTGCGCGCGACGAGCAGTTCCAACACGGCAGCGATGTCTGCAAGTAGCAGACACTCGCCTCGACGCCGCTTGCGCTTCCCGTCTCACGTTCACACCTCGACGAACTCCCTCGTCCTCAGCATCTCTAGTCCGGCGGCGCTCGCTGCCACGCCGGCAACTGCCGCCGCTTCGACTTCCGGCAGCACAACTTCACCCAGCCCGTCACGCACGAAGAAGGCGTTGAATCCCAACCGCTCGCCGCCGACGAGCCTGTATCCTTTGCGCCGCGCGAGCTTGACGAAGGCCGGCAACGTCGCGCCCAAGTAAGGTGGGGATTGCGAGACATCGGCAACGAAGTCCTCGCGATAGGGGATCGTCGCTGAGACTTCCGGCCCTGCGAACGAGTTGTGTTCGACGACGACGACGCGCGGGCGTGCACACTCGATGGCCTCCCACACCCAATAGTCGTTGCCATCGATGTCTAGAGAGAGCAGATCGATCTCGCCCGCGAAGCCATGCTCCGAGATGAGGCGATCTATATTATCTCTGGTGATCCACGCTTGAACGAGCTGCGGCGGGCTGATCCACGTGTCCTTGTGGCGGGCGTAGAAAGCTCGCCCTCGTGAGATGTTCCCTTCATCGCCATCGAAGAGCAGCCCACGCCAGCCGTGGTTAATGATGAGGTTCGCGGCGTTGCACTCCACCCCATCACCCGCGCATATTTCCACGACGCGTTTGTTCGTCGTCCCGACGAGCGAGAAGATGTAAAGGAGTATTCCGTCTTCGCCGTTCTGCGAAAAGGAGCGAAACTGCACATCGTCGAAGATGGGAAGCGGCTCTTTGCGCCTCACCATCTCCTGATACTTTAGTCTGAGCAAGACTTGCGTGCCCTGATCGACTCTTTGGTAGAAGCCGAGGCGTTCATGCTCGAGGAGCGTGGGACAGGGCACATCTTCAGAGGCGACGCGGAAGACGGTGCGGAGCAGAGGTTTAAGATGTTCGCGTAAACGGGGCATAATTGCTTCTATTATTGAAGTCAAATTAAAGCACGTTTCCTCATAAATCCGATCGCAAATTTGCAAAAAGTTTTAAGTCGCATGACACGGAGTGGATTCAACTGTCAGGCGACCCGAAGTTGCTGGCGCAAGCATCTCGATACTCGCCCTCATGGAAGCAGTTCACGGCTCTCCAGAACAGAGTGTCCGCGATGCGGTTGACTGCACGCTGGCGCGCACCTGTCGCCTTCTGCTTGCAGGAGACTTGAGCGCGCGCGGAAGGCCCTTGCAGCTGCAACTGATGACGCGCGGCGCGAGAGAGTTGAGTCGCGCGTAAGTTGTTAGATCGGCCCCTACTCTCTTCGCAGCTCACACGCGCCCACTGTTTGTTGATAGCTAATGCGACTGATAGACTCTCTCCGCCAAGAGACCTGTTAGGTTCCGGCCAATGAATCAAACGCATCAAACAGTTCAGCGCATTACAGCGCGAATCTTCACGATGCTGGCGTCCGCCCTCTTCGCGGCCAGTTTTGTCGCGGCGCAATCGGGCGATCTCGCGTCGCCGACGCCGGTATTTAATAATGAGATTAGCGGGCGCATCGCGCCGCTCGACGTGGGTGATCCGCGTCAGACGCGCCACTTCTACACCTTCAACGCGCGCCCCGGCGATCTCGAACTCACCGTTGAGGCAAACAATCTCGACGGCGAGATCGATCTCTTCACAGCTAATGCCATGCGCCCGCTCGCGCAAGTGACGCTCTATTCCGGTCTCGGCTCGAACGTCGCGCGCACGATCTTCTTTCGTCGTGACGAGACGGTCATCCTCCGCGTGCAAGCGCGCAGTCCCAACGATTCGGACGGCGCTTATCACATACGACTCGGCGGAACGTTCGCGGCTTCAACCCTGCCGCAGCCCGAAGAGTCCGCGCGCAAGATCGCACATGGGCCGGTCGCGTCGAGCGAGAAGCCTGCGGAGAAGGGTGCGCGCCGCGTCAACTCCATCGGCGCGCGCATCGAAGAGCCAAAGTCGGAAACGCCCGCACCCGAACACGCGGAGATCAAGCCCACTCCGAACGAAACCACGACTCCGAAGCCCGCGCCAGCAAAGACTCCGGCCACGCGAAGCAGCACGGCGCGGCGCACGACCACTGCGCGAAGAGGCGCGACACGAGGCGGCTCGGCAGCAGGTACGACATCAACAAACGTAGAGAGCGCGAAGACCGAACCGGCTAAGACGGAGACCAAAGAACCGGCCCCGACAAGCGGCGAGCCTGCGCACACTGCCGCGAACGCGAGTCGCGCACGAGCCAATCGCACGCGCAACTCACGCACGAACACGGCGGGCGCGGAAAGTCGTCCTGCCGCGAAGAGTTCTTCTTCGTCATCGAGTGAGGCTACATCGCCTGCAAACTCTGCCGCGCCGACGGCGACGACCGCAACGGGGCTTGAGGCTCCGGGCTCGCGCATCGTGCTTGAGCTACGCGATGGAACGCGCATCGAGCGAGAGATGAGCGAGGTGCGCCGCGTGGCGGTCGAGGGCCGGCTCGTCGTCATCGTCTTCAAGAACGGTCGCGTCGAGCGACAGCCGCTCGCTAACATCCAACGGATGTCGATTGAACCTTAAACGCATCCGCACAGCGCACGCCGATCTTCGCGCGCGTGCAATCGAGACAACGAGAAATAGTTTCTGATCCTGATCGACAACTCCGATCGACCGCTCCGTCCAGACATTAATGACAGGCCTTAAAGGAAGCACGCGGAACGCCGCGCAGCGATCTACACAGTCGCCGCGCGCCTACCCGTTCACGAGTCTCGTCGGGCAAGAGGAGATGCGGCTCGCGCTGCTCCTGTGCGTCGTCGAACCCGCAATCGGCGGCGTGCTCATCACGGGCCATCGCGGCACGGGCAAGTCAACCGCCGTGCGCGCGCTGGCCGATCTGCTCCCGCCGCTCACGCGCTCTGCGCGTTGCCCGTTCAACTGTGATCCGGATCAAACGGACGAACTCTGCGACTCTTGTCGCGACGCGCTCGACGCATCGGGCAAACTCAAGCGTGAACGCGCGAACGTGCCCGTCGTCGATCTGCCGTTGAACGCAACGGAGGATCGCGTCTGCGGCGCGATCAATCTTGAACGCGCTCTGCGTGAGGGCCTGCGCGCCTTCGAGCCCGGCTTGCTCGCGCGCGCGCATCGCGGCTTTCTCTACATCGACGAAGTGAACTTGCTCGAAGACCATCTCGTCGATCTGCTGTTGGACGTTTCGGCGACGGGGCGCAATCGCGTCGAGCGTGAAGGCGTCTCGGCGGAGCACGCCGCGCGCTTCTGTCTAGTCGGCTCGTCGAATCCGGAAGAGGGCGAGCTGCGCCCGCAACTGCTCGACCGCTTCGGGTTCTGCGCCGAAGTTCGCACGCCTGATAACGCGCAAGAGCGCGCCGAAGTTGTCATGCGACGAGAGGCGTTCGACCGCGACCGTGAGTCGTTCTGCGAAGCCGCAAGCGCAGGGCAAACTGCCTTGCGTCGCAAACTCGTCCGTGCGCGTCGCAATGTTTCGCACGTCGAAGTTCCGCGCGAACTCGTGCGCTCAATCGCGGAGTTGTGCGCGCGCCTCGGCGTCGATGGACATCGCGGCGAGTTGACCATCGCGCGCGCCTCGCGTGCACTCGCCGCGTTCGAGGGGCGCAAGATCGCGACCATGAATGACGCGCGTCGCGTCGCCTCACTCGCGCTGCGCCATCGAATGCATCGCGATCCATTCGAGCAGTCGGGTGGCGGAGGTCAGATCGAAAAGGTCTCTGGCGAAATTTTCGACGATACCGAGTCGAACCGAGATGAGCAACGCGGAGGGGCGAGAAGCGAAAGTAAGGAGCGGGCCGCTTCTTCAGTAGATGAGACGGGCGAACGAGGCGGCAAGGTCGATTCTCAAGTCCCGACTGAACGAGACGCGCGCGCTCCTTCAAAACAGAACTCATACGAAGAACAGCGCAACGCTTCGCCCGAAGGCATCGGCGGCGCAAGCGCGGCCACTCTGTCTCTGCCGCCGATAGACTCGACCGCGCATATTCGTGAAGCGAAGGAAGCGAAGAAGTCGAACGCACAAAAACGTATGAGTCCGGCGGCGCACGGTCGCGCACGTTCGAGCGCGTCGAGCGTCGAGCGCGGCCGCTTCTTCGGCGCGGTGTCTGACGTTCGAGCATCGCGTGCCCTTGCGTTCGATGCAACGCTGCGCGCCGCAGCGACGAGGCGGACGCGAACGAACTTTGAAGATAATGAAGCACGGAGCGACGCATCCACCGATCAGACGCAATACATGACTCGTGCGGCTCATGGGCCCGGCGATGCGCGCGCATCTCAGATGAGTAACGATGAACTCGTCGCGTCTGAAGATTTACGCTACAAACTCTTCAGCCGGAAGGCGGGCACGCTCTACATCTTCGCCATCGATGCTTCGGGCAGCATGGCCCTCAATCGTATCGGGCAGGCAAAGGGTGCGCTCGCGCGTCTGTTGCGACGCTCTTACGTCAGACGCGACCGCGTCGCACTCGTCACCTTCCGCGAAAGTCGGGGCCAGATTCTCTTGCGGCCCACGCGCTCGCACGCGCTCGCACGCAGGTTGCTCGACTCGCTCCTCGTCGGCGGCGCAACACCGCTCGCCGACGGCCTCCGATGCGCGCACGAGATCGCAGAGAGAGCGCGACGCGAGGGCACGGATCGCATCGCGCTGCTCGTCTTCACGGACGGACGCGCGAATGTATCGGTTGCGAAAAGTAACGACGAAGGACGCGCTAGCCTGCGACTAAAGATCGAGCGCGAGGTCGAACTTGTTGGCGACTCGCTGCGGCGCACGGGCGTCGAGTCGGTCGTCATCGACACGCGCACGCGCTTCACGGGCGACGCGGAAGGGAAGCGACTCGCGCGTGCTCTGGGCGGCAGCTACACGCGCCTGCCTTTGACGGAGCAGGGTGTGTGATGAAAGATAAGATGGCCGAGTTCACTCGACAGCAGTTGACCGATGAAGCGCGCGACCGGCGCGTGCGCGAGTTGTACGAGCTAGTGCTTGAGATCGAGCAGCGACTCATCCCGACGGGCCTGCACATCTTCGGTCAGACATCGAACGAGCGCGAATGTGCAGACCTCCTGCGCATGATCGCATCGTTCGACCGGCCCGACGCGGGCATTCGCTCTCTGCCCACACTCATCGCCGAAGGACTCTCGATCCAGATCGATGATCACTCCGACTCTTCGGAGGCGAGACGCGCTGAGGCGATGCGCGAAGAACTACTGCAAGCGCGCGAGCGCGTTGATGTGATCGTGCGCGAGGCTGTCGCGCATCTTCTGAACGACGGACAGGAGGCAGCGAGTGTCTGGATCGAATCACGCGCAAACGTTTCGCGCGAGGCATCGCGCCCGCTCTTCCGTCTGCTCTTTGAAGTCCGCGAACAGTTGCAGTCGAACAATGAGTTAGACAGTCTCGCGCGCGCTCTGCGTGGCGAGTATGTCGAGCCGGGGCCGGGCGCGGACATCGTGCAGAACCCGAAAGTTCTGCCGACGGGCCGGAATACGCACGCTATTAATCCTTACAGCGTCCCGTCCGATCTCGCTTACGCGCGCGCGCGCCGCGTCGTCGATCTATTGCTTGAGAGACACGTGCGCGAACAAGGTCGCTACCCTGCGGCGATGGCCCTCGTGCTGTGGGGACTCGATAACATCAAGACGCAGGGCGAGGGCGTGGCGCAGGCACTGTGGCTGCTTGGCGTGCGCCCCATTCGCGATTCGCTCAACCGTGTTGCAGACGTTGAGCCGATCCCGCTCGCACAACTCGGACGACCGCGCATCGACGTGGTGATGACCGTCTCCGGCATCTTCCGCGATCTCTTCTCGCCGACGACCGCGCTGCTCGACCGCGCCGTCAAGTGCGTCGCCGCACTCGATGAGCCCGCCGAATTGAACTACGTGCGGCGCAACGCACACGCGCAAGTCGAAACGGAAGGCTGCTCGTTTGAAGAGGCCTCCTTGCGCGTCTTCTCAAACGCGCCGGGCAACTACGGCGCGAACGTCAACTTCATGGTGACGTGCTCGCAGTGGGAGACGGACGATGCGCTCGCCGATCTCTTCGTCACGCGCAAGTCGTTCGCCTACGGCACGGACGCGCGCGGGCGACTGTTAGAAGGTCGCGAAGCGGGCGCGTCGATGAAGCGGGCCCTCTCACGCGTCGAAGCGACGTATCAGAACATCGACTCGTTCGAGATCGGCATCACGGACGTGGATCATTATTTCGAGTATCTCGGCGGCGTCTCCAAAGCCGTCGAGAAGTCGTCGTCAGCGCGTCCGGCCATCTATCTCTCGGATTCGCTCTCGCGCGAGACGAAGGTGCGCTCGCTCGCGGAGACCGTGCGGCTTGAGACGCGTGCGAAGACGTTGAACCCGAAGTGGTACGAAGGAATGCTCAGGCACGGCTACCGGGGCGTCGCGGAGATCGAGACGCGCGTAACGAACACCTTCGGCTGGAGCGCGACCGCCGACGCCGTTGACGATTGGATTTACGATGAGGTAGCGGAAACTTTCGTCCTCGACGAACAGATGCTCGAACGCCTGCGCGCGCTCAACCCACACTCCGCACGCTCACTCGTCGCGCGACTCCTCGAAGCCTCCGGACGTGGCTTCTGGAAAGCAGAGGGCGGCGTGCTTGAACGACTGCACGAGATTTACGATGAGTTGGAAGATCGCATCGAGGGCGTGGCGTGAGATTCAGATGAGTTTGAAGATCACAGTCTTCTATGTCGGCTCAAGCCTACTCGCGCCGTTGCGCGCGGCGGAGCGCGAGATCGCGCGCGCGCACAAGGTCGATCTCAAAGTCGCGGCTTACAATTTCGGCGCGTCGCTCAATGAAGACAAATGGGAGTCAGTCGAAAACGATCTCTCCGAGTCATCCGTCGTCTTCGTCCTGCACGTGACGGACGGAGCGAACGCGACGAGGCTCATCAAGCTGCTCGCGAAGCACGAGTCGCCGCGCCGCGCCGTTGTCGTCATCAACTGCATGCCCGAACTGATGCGGCGCACGCGCATGGGCCGGTTGAGCTTCGGGCATAAGGGTGGCGTTGAAGGCGACGGCGTGGATGCGATCAGCCGCGATGATAAAGAGAACGCGGGTGGCGGGCGTGCGAAGAGACTCGTGAGTCGCGTCGGTGGGTGGATGGCGGAGCAGGCGAAGGGCCGGCGCGGCGGCGCGAGGTCGAGTCACACGCAGCATCTGCGCTACATCGAGCGTCTTCCAAAGTTGCTGCGGCTCGTGCCGGGTGCGGGCCGGCTCGGCGACTTCAAACACTACCTGCAACTCTTCTGCTACTTCCTACAGCCCACGCCCGCAAACGTGCGCGCGATGCTGCTCTACGCGCTCAAGCATTACGCGCATGATGAACGTCTCGCGCGCGTGCGCGTGCCCGCGCCGGAGTCGATGCCTGCGGTCGCCGTCTATCACCCGGATGCGCCCGCTCTCTTCGAGTCGTTCGACAAGTATCGCGCGTGGCACGATGCGCGCGCGCGCAAGTTGAAACTCGCGACGCTCGACAGGTCGCGCACCGTTGGATTGCTCCTCATGCGACCGCAGATCGTGAGTCGCACGACGAAGCACTATGACGGGCTCATACGCGCGCTTGAGAGGGAAGGGCTCGCGGCGCTTCCGGCGATCTCGACCTTCATGGACAATCGCGAGGCGTGCGAAAGATTCTTCGTCGATGAATCGCATGGCGCGCGCGTCTCGCAGATCGTCTCGCTGACGGGCTTCAGCTTCGTGGGTGGCCCTGCGATGAATGATAGCGAGGCGGCGGTCGAGTTCTTCAAAGGTTTGAACGTGCCTTATCGATCCGCCGTGAGTCTCGACGTGCAGACGGTCGAGTCGTGGCGCGAATCTTGGACAGGACTCAACCCCGTGCAGTTGGGGATGCAGGTAGCGATTCCGGAGATCGACGGCGCGACCGAGTCGTTCGTCTTCGGCGGGATGTCTGCGGAGACTTCGGAGCCCGTGCCGCTCGAAGATCGCTGCGTTCGTCTGGCTCGGCGCATCAAGCGTTGGCAGCGTTTGCAGACCGCGTCGCGCTCCGAATTAAAGCTCGCGCTCGTCGTCTTTTGCTTCCCGCCAGACAAAGGGAACGTCGGCACGGCGGCGGAGCTGGATGTGTTCGCGAGCCTGTGGGACGTGCTGCGACGACTGAAGGCGGAAGGCTACGAAGTTGAGTTGCCGCGCGATGCGGACGATCTGCGCGAGAGAGTTTTGCGCGATGATGAAGGGTTCGGCGGGGCGGCGCGCGTCGAATATAGAATGACGCTGGACGAGTATCGCGCGCTGTGCCCTAATGTCGATGAGATCGAAAAAGATTGGGGACGTGCTCCGGGAGCGATCAACTCTTTCGGCGGGACGCTGCTCGTGCAAGGCTTGCGACTCGGCAACGTCTTCATCGGTGTGCAGCCGACCTTTGGCTACGAGGGCGATCCGATGAAGATGTTGATGGCGCGCGGCGGCGCACCGCATCACGGCTTCGCGGCCTTCTATGCGTTCATCGAAAAAGTTTTCAAAGCCGATGCGGTGGTGCACGTCGGCACGCACGGCGCGTTGGAGTTCATGCCGGGCAAGCAGGCGGGGATGTCGGGCGAGTGCTGGTCTGACAGGTTGATCGGCGAGTTGCCGCACCTCTACGCCTACAGCGTCAATAATCCTTCCGAAGGGACGATTGCGCGCCGTCGTTCATACGCAGAGTTGATCTCTTACCTGACGCCGCCGGTTGAGGATGCGGGCGTCTATCGCGAACTCGCATCACTCAAGGAACTGTTGCTCGCTTACAGGCAGACGAATGATGCGCAAGAGCGCGAGTATCTCTACGACTCGATTGCGTCGAAGGCTGAGGCTGTGCACTTCAACTGATCGCGATCGATGATCGTGAATCAAGTTGTCTTGCGTGCGCGCCGAAGTTCGCGTTTGAAGTCTGCGGCGTTGAGGCAGTGTTTGAAGACGTGCACGCCGTTGATCGTAACGACGGGGATGTCGTAGCCGTAGCGTCGCGCGAGTTCGGGGTCGTCGTCGATGTTGATCTCTTCGAGGTTGTAGAGGCCGGTGCAGTTCGCGCGTGCGATCTCTGCCTTCGCCTCGTCGCAGAGATGGCAACCGGGGCGCGCGTAGATGACGACTTCCGCTTTTATCGGCGTCTGATCGTTCAAGGGCCTTCTCCCGCGAATGCTATATCGATTGAGTTCGTCGTGCGGTGCGCGTGATAGTGAAAAAACTTTCTTGCCACGCGCGCGGCAGTTGAGTATATTTGCTCGCACGCCGAGCAGATTTTTCGATTATACCCAGATGTCTTGGCGGCTATTCTAAGTTTCGCAGCACAGTTGAATCCGAAAGCGCAAACGAGAGTCGCGCCTCTTTGTGCGTCGAGTTTTACCTGACCGCTCCCGAACGCGACTACGTCGCCGACGACTGTAAAACTCGCGCATTCGGATCGGATTTCTACAACCGGAGGTTCGTGTTTGGAAAGCGAAAAAAATCCAGTACAGCCCGCCGACACTCCGAACAACGCGACCGAAGCAGTTGACGCGGGCGCGTCTGCGGGCAGCGTGGAAGTGCCGGGCAGTCCACCCGTGACGACGGCGGGGCAGCCGCCGGTCAAGACAGAAACGCCGAGCGGGGCGACTCCTGCGGCGCGCGTCGCACCCGGCGCGGCGAAGGCTTCGACGACGCCGACCGCATCCGTGGCGAAGGGCATCCCGAAAGCTGTCGCAGCGAAGCAGAGCCCGACCACGTTGGTTGAAGCTCCGCCCGATCCGCCGATCAACAAGATGCGCCGACGCATCGTGTGGCTCTCCGTCATAGGGATGGTCGGAACATTCTTCATGATGTTCCTGCGCTTCTTCCTGCCGCGCACGTTGACAGAGCCGTCGAGCGTCTTTCGCATCGGCTACCCGTCGGACTACTCGCTCGGCGTCGATACGAAGTTTCAACAGCAGCACCGCATCTGGGTCGTTAAGAACACGGAGCGACTGTTCGTCATCTTCGCGCGCTGCACGCATCTCGGCTGCACGCCCGATTGGAAGGCGAGCGAGAACAAGTTCAAGTGCCCTTGCCACGGCAGCGGCTACGACTCGGAGGGAGTTAACTTCGAGGGGCCCGCGCCGCGCCCGATGGATCGCGCCGCGATTGACTTGGACGCCGAAGGTCAGATCGTCGTCAACACCGGCAAGCTCTACGACTGGCCCAAAGGCGGCACGAATCATTTCAACGACAAGGGCGCGTTTTTACAGGTCTAAGCAATCGAAGACTTGAAAGAGGGAATCGATGCCTGACGAACCGAACGGCAAGCCCGCGAATGGGAACGGCGCGGGGAGCAAGCCGGAAGAGCCAACCGACATCAACAAGCTGCTGCGCGCCTCTTCGGGTTTGCCCGAAGGGAAGATCGAGGCGGTTGAGCCGCGCGGCGGCGGCGTGGCGGTGCGCGTGCGCGAGCAGGGCGCATTGGTGGCAGAGCGCGCGCGCAAAGAGGTCGAGGCTTACAAAGACCCGCAGCAGACGCAACTCTGGAAGTCGATCTTCCGCGTCTCGCACGACCGCAGCGATCCGCGCAATCGTAGCTTAGCGATCCTCTCGAACGTCTTTCTCCACCTGCACCCTGCGAAGATCAATCGCGACGCCGTGCGCTACAACTACACTTGGGGCATGGGCGGCATCACGTTCTATCTCTTCATCGTCCTCACCTTCACCGGCGTGCTCTTGATGTTCTACTATCACCCGACGAAGGTGCAGGCCTTCAAAGATATTCTTTACCTAGAGCACGACGTTCCGTTCGGCAAGCTCCTACGCAACATGCACCGTTGGGCGGCGCACTTGATGATCATCACGACGTGGCTGCACATGTTCCGCGTCGTGTTGACGGGATCATACAAGCGACCACGCGAGTTCAACTGGTGCGTCGGCGTCGTGTTGCTCGTGCTCACACTCCTGCTCTCGTTCACGGGCTACTTGCTGCCAGACGATCAACTCGGATTCTGGGCGGTGACGGTCGGCACGAATATGGCGCGCTCCACGCCGGGGCTTGGGAGCGAAGGGCCCTTCGGGCCACAACTCGGCATGACGCCTTTCAACGACGTGCGCTTCGGACTCCTCGGCGGCTCAATCGTCGATGCGAACGCCTTGCTTCGTTCCTACATCTGGCATTGCATCGGCATCCCGCTCGTCGCCTCGATCTTCATGGCCGTCCACTTCTGGCGCATACGCAAGGACGGAGGCATTTCGGGTCCCGCGCCCGTCATGCTTGAGAGCGAGATGAAGCCGATCAAGAAATAGTTTCAAGTTCAAAGTTTGAAAGTTTCAAGTTGAACAATGGCGACTTGCAACCTGTAACTTACAACTTGAAACTTGGTTGAGACGGAGAGACTCAAGATGGCAATGGCAATCCCGCGCCCGCGTGGCGTGAGCAAGAAGTGGGTTTACCTGATCGCCGCCGTGGTCGTCGTCGGCGTGCTGTCGCTGTTCGTCGAAGACTGGCATCAACTCTGGAAGATCAGCTCCACGCCGGATAACATCCCGATTGTCGCGCTCCTGCCGCTCGTCGTCTTCTTCACTTGGCTCGGCTTCAAACAGTCGCGCGATAACGATGAGTTAGTCGAACAACTCGATGCCGACCCGCAAGCAGCCAAGACTTCGCATCGCAAGACCGAGCCGTGGCGACCCGGTTGGGCGCGCGAGCTGCACGTCTGGCCCTATCTCGTGCGCGTCGAATTCATGGCGGCTCTGATCGTGACGATCATTCTCTTCGTCTGGTCGATCACTTTGAGCGCGCCTCTGGAAGAACCGGCCAACCCGAATTTGACGATGAACCCGTCGAAGGCTCCGTGGTACTTCCTCGGACTTCAAGAGATGCTCGTTTACTTCGATCCGTGGATCGCGGGCGTGGTCATGCCGAGCCTCTTGCTCATCGGCTTGATGGTCTTCCCTTACGTTGACTCGAACCCTCTGGGGAACGGTTACTACACTTGGAAGCAGCGTCGCTTCGCCACGGGGATGTTCCTCTGGGGCTTCTTCATGTGGATCATTCTGATCGTCATCGGGACGTTCGTGCGGGGGCCCGGCTGGATTTGGTTCTGGCCCGGCCAGACGTGGGATCACAACGCGGTCGTCTTTGATCGCAATCGCGATCTACATGAAATCGTCGGCATGACGACGGCGAATTTCGCGAATCATCCCGATCTGCTGATCTGGCTGAAAGTAGTCTTCGGCGGAATGGTCGTCGGCGCGTTCTACCTCGTCGGCGGACTCTTCTTTCATTGGCTGATGAAACGGGGGCAGATGACGCGCGACACTTTCCGTTCCTTCGCGGGCTTCCGGCGTTGGGCCACCGTGCCGGGCGAGTTGGAGATGAAGATTTTCCAGCGCACGAGCTTGCTTCAATATCTGACGTTCCAGTTCTTCGCGATCTCCGTGCTGCTCGCTTTTCCCGTGAAACTTTTGCTGCGTTTAGTTTTCACGATCAAGTACGTCTGGGTCACACCGTGGTTCAACATCTAGTTCGCCGCGTGGCGGAGGTATAGAGACAAGTGGCAGAGACTGCTGACAAACTGGTCAAGCACGAACCCGAACCGCCGGCGCGCGATCCAATCGTCAGTCATTCGACGAGCAACGTGCTACTGATCTGCGCGCTGCTGTTGATGGCCTCGCTCGGTTGGGCCCTCTACGACGAGGCTTACGGCCAGCGTCCGTGGAAGAGCGTCCAGCAAGAGTTCGTCACGCGCTACAACCGTTACTTGAAGCGACTGAAGCGCGAGAAGCAACGGACGCAGGAGGCCGGAACGGAGAAAGAGATCAAGCAGCGACCTGAATATCAGCAGCTTGACACGCAGGCCCGCGACGCACGCGCCGCCGTCGATCCACAGCTTAAAGATATAGATCGACAGGTCGCAGACATCGACAGTCAACTCGCGGCCATCACCGAAGG